>JBEKDB010000006.1:0-118986 GCA_050014575.1 Occallatibacter sp.
CTGCCCGCGATCATAGGCCGTCAACAACTTGCATCGAAGATCATTTGAATAGGCCTTTGCCATTTCGATTTGCCGCGAAGGCCAGAGCAATTACAGTGTACACCTGACGGAGAGATGCTCTAGGGTGGGCGACCGCCGCAGTCCCATCGCAATGAACCCAATCACGCGGTCAGAGACCTTGCTTGGTTACTAGGTGAAGTTATGCTTTTCCGATCATCCGCCTCAGGCCGCTGACGATCCGCTCTTCGATGCTCCCGAACGGCATGTCGGTGGTGAGATAAGTCCAGGTCGCGCCCCGTTGGGATGGATTCAGACCCGATGCCTCGGCCTGCGCCAGGCGCTTCGGAATCTCATCCGCAACCGCCGCCTGCATGGCTTGGAACATGCTATCGATGTCCTTGAGGTATTCGTGCAGCGGATCGTGGGCGGCCCACGAGACCCATTGCGTTGCTTCACGCAGTCCGGCGACCCCGGCCAGGTGCTCCGCCCAGAGATCGTCGATCGTAGCCAGCGAGACCAACCTCTCCAGTTCCGATGCGCAGGCAGTTTCGCCGGTTAGAATGGCCTGGCGGCGCTGCTGCACCGCCTGCCGCTGCCCCTCGACCACGCCTTCGTACTTGCGAAGAAACTGCCGGATCTGCAGATTCTGGTCTTCGATGAGCCGCTGGATGCGCGCTGGAGCATCGGGCGAATTGAGTTGATCGACGCCGTACTTGAGCAGCAGGTCGTCTTGGAGCGAAACAAAAAACTGCGAGCTGCCCGGATCGCCCTGCCGTCCGGCGCGGCCTCGCAGTTGATGGTCGATGCGGCGGCTCTCGTGCCGGTTGAGACCCAATACATGCAAGCCTCCCAACTCCGCCACGCCGGTCCCGAGACGAATATCCACCCCGCGGCCGGCCATATTGGTGGAGACCGTCACCGCGCACGGCTCACCCGCCCGGGCGATGATCCCGGCCTCTTCTTCTTCATTGCGGGCATTCAAAACATGGTGAGGGACGCCGCCCAGGCCGGCGCTCAGCCGCTCGGACTCTTCCACGCTCGCCGTCCCGACTAGCACCGGCCGTCCTGTCTGATGGATGCGAAGGATCTCGGCAAGAGCCGCTTGCTCCTTCTCATTCTTCGTCTGAAATACCCTGTCTTGTAAGTCGACGCGGATCACCGGCCGATTGGTCGCGATAACTTCGACATCGATCCCATAGATGGAACGAAACTCCTCGGCCTGGGTCGCGGCGGTGCCCGTCATGCCGCAGACTTGCGGGTAAAGCGCGATCAGATTCTGGATGGTGATGGAACCGAGAATCCTGCCCTGCGGCTTGGCCGCGACTCCCTCTTTGGCTTCAATGGCGCTTTGCAGGCCGGCGGGCCAGCGCCTGTCCGGCACGATGCGCCCTTTGAACTCGTCCACGGATCCGATGGCGCCGTCCTTCACCAAGTAGTCCACGTCCCGCCGCAGCAAGCCATGGGCATGGAGCGAATCCTGAACCGCCGTAAACAGCCGCAGATTCCCTTCGTCAAAGAGATTCCTGCATCCGAATGCCCGCTCCACGGCCTGAATCCCGGCATCGGTCATAGACGCGCTGCGGCCAAATTGATCGAAAACATAGTGGACGCCGCGCCTGAAGTGGCGCGTCAGTTGATCGACCCGGTAGACAAGCGCCGAGTCTGCCGACTGACCGCCGGCAAGAACAAGCGGAATGCGAGCCTCGTCGATCAGAATCGAGTCCACCTCATCGATAACCGCGGCGGCAAATGGACGATGAACTTGATCCCGCGGATAAAGAGCAATCTGATCGCGCAAGGAATCGAAGCCGACCTCGTTCGCCATGGCGTAGGTGATATCGCAGAGATATGCCTGCTTGCGCTCCTCGCTGCTCATGCTTTGCTGAATGCAGCCCACCGAGAGGCCGAAGAACTCATAGATCGGTCCCATCCAGTTAGCATCCCGCCGGGCCAGATAGTCGTTCACGGTCATTACATGGACGCCCTTGCCCGCCTTCGCATACCAGACAATTGCCGGAACCGCGGCCAGCGTCTTTCCTTCGCCAGTCTGCATCTCCGCTATCATCCCATCGCAAAGCGCAAGCGAGCCCTGAAGCTGAACGTCGAACATATCCAGGCCCAGCAATCGTTCCGCGGCCACAGCGGCGGCGGCGACGGTCTCCGTCAGAGTCTCAGCGCGCTTCCCTGTAGCTTTTAACTCATCGCCGGATTGCCGGCGTAACTCGCGCCGGCGCGCATTGATCGCGTCAATCGCCTCCCGGCGGCGTTCGGCCGATCCTTTGCTGGCAAACAAGTCTCGCAAGAAATGGCGCACTACGTATGCTCCGATCCAAACAGACGTTTGTTGTTCAGGAATCCTAAGGGCGAGCAGTTAGAGGAGAGACAAGCGCGTGGGCGGGCGGCAACGAAGACCGCTCCCGGCGCCATAACAGCGGCCAAGAGCCATACTCTGCGCGTGTTCCGCATTCAGACTGCGTTCTCCGTTGGCGGCTCTGAGCCGTATGAATTATACCGTCCTTGACATTTCGCCGGGTTCCACTGCGCCGCCGCTAGGACAACCACCTTCGCGGCAACGGCGTCGACGCGAAAGAACTCAAGGTCGCGCCCTGCGAAATGAAGCAGCCTTATCTCGAAGCCCCCGGCGGGTTCGGCATCTGCTTTCAGCGGACCGCCTGATCCTGATCCCACGACAGTCGCCAACCCGTTGCTGTATCGTTAGCTTCGTTCGAATATGCTCCTGCATCTCCCAACCCTGGCGGAGCCTCGGGACTTCTCGCTCCTCGAAAAGCTGCTCTTCGGCTGGCTGGCCGCGGCCTCGGTCTACGGCTTCTGGCGGCGCTTCGGCAAAATCCTCGGCAAAATCCTGCAATCGAAGAAGGACCCCGGCTTTAGCCTCTTCCCCCTCGGCAAGCGCATCGGCGATTTCGTCTGGGAGGTGCTCTTGCAGGCCAAGGTCATCCGCGAGCGCCCGCTGCCCGGCCTGGCGCACGCCCTTGTCTTCTGGGCCTTCTGCGCCTTTGCCCTGGTCACGCTCAACCACTGTGCCGTCGCTCTGGGACTCGGCTTTCTCTCGCCCCAAGGCGCAGTCGGCCGCCTCTATTTCTACTTCGCCGCCATCTTTGCCCTGGCCTGCGCCGCCGGCATCCTCGGCCTCTTCGTGCGCCGCTTCCTTGTCCGCCCCAAATGGCTCGGAGAAAAGCTCTCCTACCAGTCGGGCGTCATCGCCCTGCTGATCTTCGTCCTCATGGCCACTTACCTGGCCTCGTTCTTCGTCGCCGATTCGGACCCCTCCGCCTGCACCCTGTGGTGGATTCACACTCTGGCTCTGCTCGTCTTTCTGCCGCTCATTCCGCATACGAAGCACCTGCATCTGCTCCTCAGCCCGGCCACGGTCTTTCTCTCCAGCGGCGGCTTCAGCCGGATTCCTCCCCTCGTTGGCGACGACGACTTCGGCCTGGTCGCCGGCACGGACCTCACGCAATTGGTCAGCCTTCAGGTCTACTCCTGCGTCGAGTGCGGGCGCTGCACCGAGCACTGCCCCGCCGCCGCGACCGACAAGTTGCTCAACCCCAAGGAGATCGTCCTCGGCCTGCGCGGCTACCTGAACGACCTTGGCCCAGCCTCCGCCGAGCCCCTGCTAGGCAAATACAATTCGCAGGAAGCCGTCTTCCAGTGCACCACCTGCGGTGCCTGCGAGTTTCAGTGCCCGGTGGGCATCGAGCACCTGCCCATCCTCGTCGGCCTGCGCCGCGGCGCGGTCAACACCGGGTCCTGGGCGGACGGCCGGGGAACAAAGCTCTTCCTGGCCCTCGAGCGCGGCTCGAACGCACTGGGCCTGAGCGCGACCGAGCGCGACAAGTTCATCGAGAAGGCAGCCCTGCCGCTCTTCGACGGGACGCAGGAGTATTGCCTCTGGCTGGGCTGCATGGGCGGCTACGATCCCAAGGGCCGCGAAATCGTCGCCGCCTTCGCCCGCGTCATGAACTACCTGGGCACAAGCTACGGCGTGCTGCGCAAGGAGAAGTGTACCGGCGATCCCGTTCGCCGCCTGGGCAACGACCTGCTCTTCCAGCAGCTGGCCGAGGCCAACCTCGAAGCCCTGGCGCAGAACAAGGTGCGCAAGATCGTCTCCATCTGCCCCCACTGCGTCCGCACCATCCAGGAGGATTGGAAGGAGTACGGCACACCGCCCGAGGTCGAGCACCACAGCGAGTTCCTCGCCCGCTTTGCCCACAAACTCTCGTCGCAGAGAGGCGGGCATTCGTCGGAGGGAGACGGGGGTTTTAACCCCCGCATAAAGCCCGCCGCACAAGCAGGGGCTTTAGCCCCGGAAGCAACCCGTGAAGGGTACGGGCTTCAGCCCGTACATTCAGTTCACCCCAAGACACCGGGGGCTTTAGCCCCTGCGGGCAAAGCTGCCAGCCCCGAGAAAATCGTCTTCCACGACCCCTGCTACCTCGGCCGCTATCGCAACGTCTACGATGATCCGCGTGCGGTCGCTGCCTTGGCCGGTGAGCTCGTCGAGGCCCCGCGCCACCGCGAGCGCAGCTTCTGCTGCGGAGCCGGCGGCGGCCTGGCCTTTCTCGGCGAGGAGACCGGCGAGCGCGTCAGCCACAACCGCGCCGCGGAACTCGCCGCCACTGGCGCGGAGACCATTGCCGCCGCCTGCCCCTTCTGCAATACCATGCTCCGGGACGCCCTTGCAGCCACCGGCAATGGCGCGCCCCAACTGCTTGACATTGCCCAGTTGGTTGCGCGTGGATTGTCCAAGATCGACGCCAGTTAAGATCAACGAGAGCCTTTCCTAGGAAAATCGTCTTCGCCATCGAACAAGCTCCTGAACCCCTTGGGAACAGCACCGCCTCTACCCGCTGCAGAGAATTACCACCCTCCAGCGCAAAATGAAAATATGCGCCCCTGCCACTTCTTGTCGAGCCGTGAGCCATCGGCTCGGTCCGTACCCCGCAACTACCCCCACCCCTCCCTATACCCACAGGGGGTATCTTTCTACTCCGGATTCTCTTGTAAGCCTATGTATGTGAATACCCCTATTGACTGACTGGTAATCATTGCCTGCGGTTTTTTCCCGTTTTTTGCGCGTCATGCACACTTCACAATCCAGGAAACCGCGATTCTGCGCAGCCCAGGGCCTCGCTCCCGCCATTTGCAGGCCGGAACCGGCGCGCAATCCGGAGCTCCGCGTATACTCGAAGCATCTCCTCTGAGGCGCTTTCGTTCCCGTCAAGCGGGTCTTTCCAGTTGCTGTGACTTTCCTTCATCCGTCGTCCGCAGGAGTTTCCTTTGGAGAGCAGCGAACATTGACGAATTCCTCCAAGCGCTGGCTCTACGCCGTTTGGCTGGTCCTGATCGGAGGCTTCGCGGTCTTGCACGCGCTCCATCTGCGCGCGGACTTCCCCAACCATTCGCCGTGGTACATGGACTGGGCAAAGTACACCGATGAGGGCTGGTATGGGAACGCGGCGATCCGCGCCCACCTGACCGGGAGCTGGTATCTGCCGGGGGACTTCAATCCTGCGCCCGCAGTGCCGGTGTGGCCCTTTCTGGAGTGGTTGCTGTTCTTTTTTACCGGGGTCACGCTTCAGGCCGCGCGCGGGTTGGCGGTGGCGTTCTTCTTTGCCAATCTGCTGTTGAGTTACCTGCTGCTCCGGTCGAGGGGCTCGTGCTGGATGGCGCTGCTGGCGCTCACGCTGCTCGTGACCAGCCCATTCCTATACTGCTTCAGCCGCCTGGCCATTCTGGAGCCGTTGCTGATTGCGTTCACGCTGGGAGCGCTGAATCTGGCCGTTCGGCTGCCCCGGCTGCGCCGCCCGGTTTGGGCTTCGCTCTGGATCGGCCTGCTCTTTGCGCTGATGGTGCTCACCAAGACTACCGCCGTCTTTCTGCTACCGGCGCTGGGGTGGGCGATGCTGCTGCCGCTATGGCAGAGCCGCGGGGCATTCGTGCGCTGCGCTCTGGCCGCCGCGGGCGCTTTTGCCGTCGCGTATGGCCTGTGGATGACGCTCGTAATTCGCTTTGGCCTGCTTTCCGACTTCAAGTACCTGTTCATTGTGAACAGGTGGGACAAGCCACCGGAGTTCTACTGGCCGCTGATCGGTCTTTGGTGGTCGTTTCACGGCGGACTGTGGGTAGACCACATCCTCATTCCGCTGGCGGGAGCGGTCGTTCTGGGCGCGGCCTTGGCCTGGCGCAGCGCCGCAGCTCGCAACCTGCTCCTGGATCCCGTCTTCGGAGCCTCCATCCTGGCCGTCGCCGGCTACGTTCTCTTCATGACCTGCCAGAACCATCCGCAGCCGCGCTACTTTGCCGTAGTGGCCTTCTTCAGCTTCTTCTTGGTAGCGCAGGGGGCAGGGGCGCTGCTCGGCCACACGGCTCCGGCGCGCGTGCCCGACGAGCCCAGGCCCCCGGAGCGCTTTCTGGGCTGGGCTGTCGTCGGACTGGCCGCCCTGGCGGCCGCAGTCAACGGCGCATGGACCCTGAACTACGCCCTCCATCCGGAATATACGTTTGTCGATGCCGCCAACCGCTTGACCCAGTACATCGACAAGCACCCTAACGGAAACCGTCTGCTGCTCTCGATCAGCGGCGACCAGATCACGCTGGTTACACACCTGCCTGCTCTGTGCGACGATTTCGGCGCCCCCGGGGGCTCCATGCCCGACCTGCCCGCCAAGCTCGCCTACTATCGGCCCGGCTGGTTTGCAACCTGGAACAACCTCGACCCCAGCACGCTTGAGGATATTCATAGCCGCTTCTCGCTCGAACAGGTAGCCAGCTTTCGCGCCTTCGACGATCCGGACCGGAACCTGCTGGTGCTGTTCAAATTGCACCCGCTCCCCGGCGGCCAGGTGCGCAGCCCCGCCGAGCAGAACCTTCAGGTACCTCTCGCCGGCGACAAGATCGAGATTCCAGTCGAATAGAGGCGCAACGCCACCGGGCCAATATCCAAGCTGCAGAAGCATGTAAGCGCGCTGAGTAGAGAAGGCTACCTATATTTGCGCAGCACGCCCAGCACGCGGCCCTGAATGGCAACCTGCGTGGCGGGAACGCGGATGGGGTCCATCTCCATATTGGAGGGCTGAAGGCGCACCACGCTGCCCTCGGAATAGAAGCGCTTCAACGTGGTCTCGGCGCCGTGCAGCAGGGCCACCACGATCTCACCTTGGCGGGCTGTCCGTGTGCGCTCCACCAGTACGTAATCGCCGCTGATAATGTGCTCGTCGCGCATTGAGTCTCCGCGTACTTCGAGGGCGAAGACATCGCGGTTGCCCACCACGTCATGCAGCGAGATGCTCTCCGAGGTCTCCAGGGCTTCGACGGGAGCTCCAGCGGCGATCCGCCCGACCAGCGGCAGCCGGTCGCTGGAGCGGTTGCGCGCGCCCGGCGGCAGCAGGTCGATCGAGCGGCTGCGGTTGTGGACGCGATCCAGCAGCCCCTTCTTCTCCAGATTTGTGACGTGCTTGTGGACGGTCGCCAGGCTCTTCAGCCCCATTCCGCGCGCGATCTCCTCAAACGACGGGGAGTAGCCGTTGCGGGCCACAAACGACTCCAGGAAGTCGACAACCTCTTTTTGCCTTCGTGTGACAGCCATGCGCGAATTATAGCGAATAAAGAGCGAATTGCAACAAATCTTTTGTACTTTCTTCGATTTTTCCTCCGGAGCGGAGGCGCGGGAATGTAACAGTCGAGCACGGAACTTTCGGCTCATTCTCCCTTGCAGCCGGGCTGAGCCCCGGGCCTGCAACAGCTGCGGGCAGCCGCGATTGCGAAGCTGAGAATCGGTTGCGGAGGCCAAAGCGAGACTGAAGGAAATGCCGGATTCTGCCGATAGTCAAAGGTGGCTTGCCCACAATCCACTGCCTTGATCTTGCCGCAGTTCTGAGGGCCAATGATCTCGCTGAAAAAGTATCTCGATACCGAAGAGGCCCCCTTGGAAGCGCCGTGCGAAACGGGTGGAATGGCTCGCCGAAGTGAGGGCGCCCCTGAAGGGAACGCCCTTCTCCCGGCGGCCATGACCGCGTACCGCTCCGCTCTGGTCGAGATGGGCCTGTGCAGCCTGGACGCCTCTCCAACGCTGGGGCCGGAGCTGAAGCAGGGTCTCTGCAAACTTGAACAAAGCCTTTCGTCCGGGGTTACGGCCGAAGCCGTTGAAGCCGCGCGAAGCGGCGCGCAACAGCAGTTGCAGAGCTGGGGCCGGCGCACCGCCATGCACCAGCGGCAGCAAGCCTGTGAAGTGAAGGAGATATTGCTGGTCATGGCGCGCACCGCCGAGTCGGTGGGCCAAAGAGACCAGCGGTGCGCCCGACAGATCGGCGAGGTGACGACCCGGCTGAAGAGCATTGCCAACCTGGAAGACCTGACCGAGATTCGGGCGTCCATCGAGAAGAGCGCGTCGGAGTTGAAGACTTCGATCGACCGGATGACCGCCGAAGGCAAGGCCGTCCTCGATCAACTCCGCCTGGAAATATCTAGCTATCAGGCCAGGCTGGAAGCCGCCGAAGAGATCGCTTCCCGCGATTCACTCACCGGCTTGCGCAGCCGGCTTTCCATTGAAGGACATATCGAGCGCCGGGTCAAGACCGGACTGCCATTCTGTGTTGCCGTTGTGGACATCGATGGATTCAAGCAAGTGAACGACGATCATGGACACCTGGCCGGCGATGAGCTGCTGCGGCAGTTTGCCGACAAATTGAAGTCGGCGTGCCGTTCCACGGACCTGATCGGCCGCTGGGGAGGCGACGAATTCATCATCGTTCTCTATTGCGGGCTCGCCTACGCAAAGGCGCAGAGCGACCGAATCCGGGAGTGGGTCTGCGGGAGCTACGCGGTGCAGGGCAGTTCCGGGCCGGGGAAGCTGCGCGTCGGCGCCTCCATCGGCCTGGCGGAGCACCTGCCAAACGAGACCATGAAAGAGCTTCTAGCCCGGGCCGACGCCGCGATGTACAGGAACAAGGCCGCCTCCCGCGGGGATGAAACCAGATCCAAGCGATAAGACCGGCCGCGGACCGCGAGATCCCCTTCGCCACCTGCCGCGCAGCCGTCAGCGGAAGAGGAAATGCGGTGCAGACGAGCTGGCGGCCCGCGTGTCTCGTTTCGGGACATCCCTCCCGATTGT
This sequence comes from Occallatibacter sp., assembly GCA_050014575.1. Taxonomy (GTDB): domain Bacteria; phylum Acidobacteriota; class Terriglobia; order Terriglobales; family Acidobacteriaceae; genus Telmatobacter. The sequence continues at coordinate 9,134 of JBEKDB010000006.1, forward strand.
GCCGATCCCGGAATCGGCCGCCTTCTTTCCTCCTTCCAATCTTGAGTTTCTCTTCATCTTGCCGGAAGGTTGAGAAGTAGCCCCGGTTGACGAGTGTCCGGATGGCAAGACGGAACCGAGAGCGGGCAAGCGCCGCAAGTTGTGGACGCTGGCAAACAGAAAGGCTGTCATGAGGTTATTGATCGCCGAAGACGACAAGGCGCTGGGGTTGTTTCTGCGCCGCGGCCTGGAGGCGGACGGGTATCGCGTTCGCCTGGCCTGCGATGGAGGCGCCGCGGTGGAGGCGTTTCGACAGGATATGCCCGATCTAACCATTCTCGATCTGAACATGCCGGTCAAGGACGGAGAGCAGGTACTCGAAGAGGTTCGGGCCCTCGATGCCGACCTGCCGGTGCTGGTGCTCACCGCCCGGCAGGAGGTGGAAACGCGCGTCCGGTGCCTCGACCGCGGGGCCGACGACCTGATGATCAAGCCATTCAGCCTGCATGAGTTGCGGGCGCGCTGCAGGGCGCTGTTGCGGCGCAAGCGGGAGGCGCGGCTGCAGTTGCGGGCCGGGGATCTGGAGCTCGACCGGCTGGACCATTCGGCCCGCCGCGGAGCCCAGCCGATCTTGCTCACCAACAAGGAATTTGCCCTGCTCGAACACCTGATGCTCAACCGCGGGCAGTGCGTCTCGCGGGTGGAACTGCTGGAGTCGGTCTGGAACCTGGAGCCGGCGCAGACCACCAACATCGTGGATGTCTATATCAACTATCTGCGCCGCAAGCTCAAGGATCCGCCCCCCGGCCAGCTCATCCGAACGGTGCGCGGGCAGGGCTACGTGGTGCCTTCCGAGGCCGATCTGCTCCTCGCCGCCCCTGTGGCGGCCCTTTCCATACCTCCAATCAGACTGGCGGCCATCGCTCCGGTCTCTGAAGTGCATTGAGTTCCATCAGCCCGCTTTGCCATTAGGAGAATACCCATGCAGCTTGCTCCGGCTTCCGTTGTTCCCTCCGCCACCCGTGTCCGTCCGCGCACTGCGCTGGTGACCAGCGCCGATAGCAGCTTCCGCCAGCGGCTCGCAGAGATTCTTACCGGCCTGCGCTGGCAGGTGCGCGAGGCCGAGGGGGGGGCCCAGGCGTGGGCTGAGGCAGAGGCCACCCCGCCGGAAGCCATCATCGTCGACTCATGGCTGCCCGATCTGGATCTGGCCGAGTTTCTCAAGGACTTCCGCGGCAGCTTTCCCCAGGTGGACCTGGTGACCGCCGGCAGTTCCCCGGCCCAGGAAAGCCCGCGCGGCCCCTATCGCCAGGAACTGCTGTACGCGCTTCGCCGCAGCCAGGACACCGATACGGCGGCTTGGAACACGGCGCCAGAACTCTCGATACCGAAGCTGGCGTCCAGCCGTGTGCGCCCGGGGCCGTTGCCGGTCCTGTTTCATCTTGAGGCAGTCCCGGCAGCCTCTTCACCGCGGAGCGCCGCGATCGTCCCCATTCACGGACAGCCGGGTTCTTCTCCGACCGTTCCGAATCTGGCGGTGCTGCCCGTGCGTGGGGCCGAACTGGCTTCGAGCGACCGGCTGCCGGAACTGATCGGCAACGCTTCTTGCATGCTCGAGGTCGGACGCCGCGTCCGCCGGGTTGCCCCGCGCATGACTCCGGTACTGATCGAGGGGCCGACCGGATCGGGCAAGGAGCTGGTGGCAGAGGCCCTGCACCGCATGTCGCCTAGAAGCCGCAACCCATTTGTTGCCATCAACTGCGCGGCGATTCCAGAAGCTTTACTTGAAGCCGAGCTCTTCGGCCATACTCGCGGCGCCTTTACCGGAGCGGTGCAAGGGCGCGTGGGGCGCATCGAGGCCGCCGATGGGGGTACCCTGTTTCTGGACGAGATCGGCGAGATGCCGCTGGCCCTGCAAGCGAAGTTGCTGAGGTTTGTCGAATGCGGCGAGTTGCAGCGGGTGGGCGACAACGAGACCTTGAAGGTGGACGTGCGCATCGTGGCCGCGACCCACCGGCCTCTGGCCCAGGACACCCAGGCGGGCAACTTCCGCCCCGACCTCTACTACCGGCTGGCCGTCTTCCTCATCCGCACCCCATCCCTTGCAGAGCACGCCCAGGACCTGACCTTGCTCGTGGACCATTTCATGCAGCGAATGGGCCGCGAAGCGCCGGTCAAGCGATTGGATCCGGGGGCTCTGGCCAAACTCGCCGCCCACCAATGGCCGGGCAATGTGCGCGAACTGGAGCACGTTCTGGAGCGGGGCGCAATTCTGGCCGGCGATGAGGCTGTCCTTACCGCCGGGGATATCGACTTTGGATTCACGGTGAACTGAGCGATCCGCCTAGAGGGAGGCTCGAATGGGCATGGAGATCGAAACCCGGCTAAGCGACCAGTTGGCCCGTTACCTGGATTTGGCCACCAGCGAAGTCAAGCTGACGGCTGCCAACATGGCCAATATCGATACTCCCGGCTACCGGGCCGTGGGCATGGACTTCGAGGCCGAGATGCGGGAGGCCATGGATGGCGCGGACCGGGGACGCCCGTCCCGGCCGGTGCGCGTCAAGGCCGTGGACGGGCTGATCTCGCGGCCCGACGGCAACAACGTCTCCATGGACCGCGAAGGCCTGAACCTGGCTGAGGCGCAACTGAAGTTCAAGACCGGCGTCGCCCTGCTTCGCCTGGAGTACCAGCGCGTTCTGGACGCCATCCATGCCGACGGCAAATAACCGGGAACGACGGAGGGAGCAGGCCGAATGAACCTTTTTGGATTGATGGAGACCTCGGGCGAGGCCATGCAGGCCGAGCGGATGCGCGCCGAGGTGGTGGCGGCCAACATGGCCAACGCAGAAACCACGCGGACCGCGACCGGCGGACCCTACCACCGTCAGCACGTCATCTTCGCCGCCAATCGGGGCGATCCCGGGTTTCTCGACTCCTTGAGCACGGCTTCAGGCGGCATGGCCTCAGGCTCTCTCGCTTCGGCGGTTCTTCCCATGCTGAATTCCGTCGGCCCTGGGCCGGTGGCTCCCGGCTTGCATATCGCGCAGGTGGTCGAGGACCCCTCGCCCCCGCTCCGGCGCTACGATCCCGGTCACCCCGATGCCGGGCCAGATGGGTATGTCGCGTATCCGGACATTAATCCGCTCACAGAGATGGTGGACTTGATGGGGGCGACGCGTGCATATGGTCTTAACAGTTCCGCCGTGCAGGCCGAAAAGGGCATGATCTCGGCGGCCCTGGAGATCGCCAGATCGTAAGCGGAGAGCCATGAGCCAAGCCATCGCCTCCATAAGCCGGGCGGTCATGGAGGAGCGATGCAACCGGGAATGAACCTCATAGGCGCCGTGGCTTCGTTACATTCGAATCTGGCCGGCGGCGGGATGCTGCCGGCCTCGCCTTCGACCGCCGGCCAGGGTGCCGCGCCGGCCCCATTTTCCGATCTGCTGACCGATGCGGTCGGCCAGGTAAGCCAACTCGAAAACCAGGCTCACGCGGCCGTCGCCGGGCTGATGACCGGTACCGGTGTGGACGTGCATCAGGCGATGATCGCCACCCAGAAGGCGAGCATGGCCTTCGAACTGGCGCTGGCGGTGCACAACAAAGCGGTCCAAGCCTATCAGCAGGTGATTGGAATGCAGTTTTAAGGGGCGCTGTCGGGCGGGCGCGCGAGCGGAGTTGACAAGCGGGCCGGAGAGAAGACAGGGTCCGATCGAGAACGAGCTTCTGAACAGCGCGGGATCAACGGCGGGAAGATCGGCGGGGCACGGGAACCATGGCCACCGGAACACAGTTGGAGAAGAGCGCGCCGGCTACCCCCGGCCAACCGCAGTGGACGGACCGCGTGGCTGGCCTGTGGGCGCGGGGGCGGGTAAGCTGGGCCAGGATGCAGCCTGCGGAGCGCGGCTGGGCTTTCGTTGCCTCGCTGCTGCTCACGGGCCTCGTCGGCGGCCTGCTGTGGTACATGTTGCGCCCCGACTGGCGCATCCTGTATGCCGACCTGGACCCGGCGGACGCGCGCCAGATCGGCCAGATTCTCGCCCAGGCGCAGATTCCCTTCGAGACGACCGACAACGGGACCGGCATCCGGGTGGCCGCCGCGCAGTTGGACAAGGCCCGGCTGGCAACCGCCGCCAAGGGAGGCATCAAAAGCGGCCGGCTGGGCTTTGAGATCTTCGACAAGCCCAACTGGGTAGGCTCGGAGTTCGACGAGCAGGTGAATTACCAGCGGGCTCTGGAGGGTGAGCTTGAGCACACCGTGGGCTCGCTCGCCGATGTGGAGTCGGCTCGGGTTCACCTGGTCTTGCCTCACGACTCGCTGTTTCGCGATGCCGAGCGGCCGGCGAAGGCCTCGGTGGTGCTGAAGCTGCGTCATCGCTCCCTGGCCGATGGCGAGCCGGAGGCGATCCGGAACCTGGTGGCTTCGGCTGTCGATGGGCTGGCGCCGGAGCGGGTTGTCCTGGTGGACGCGGCCGGCCATCTGCCGCTGGGTCCAAAGACCGCCGACGCGGCGCGTCTGAGCGCCGAGCAGGCCCTCGAAGAGAAACTGGTGGCCACCTTGGAGCCGGTCACCGGGGCGGGGAACGTGCGCGCCTCGGTGACCCTGGCCTACAATCCGGCGGAGACCGAGGAGACCGAGGAGAGCTACGACCCGGACCAGACGGTGACCCTATCGATGCAGCGCACCGAGCAGGCGACCGGGGCTCAGCCGGTGGCCGCCGGGGTTCCCGGCACCGCCTCGAACGCGCCCAACTCGCAAGCTCTGCCGGTCTACCCGCAGCAGACCGCGCCCCCCCAAACCGCCAAGAGCGAGTCGGGAACCTACGCCTCCTCGAAGACCGTGCGGCACGTGCTTGAGAATCCAGGGAGGGTGCGGCGGCTGACCGCGGCCATCGTGGTGAACGACCGGCTGGCCCAGGTTGCCGAGAAGGGCAAGGCGGCGGTCTGGCAGCCTCGCTCGGCCGATGAGTTGCGCAACCTGACGGCGCTGGCCCAGGCGGCGGTGGGCTTTGATCTGGCGCGCGGGGATATGCTGACGGTCCAAGATTTGGCCTTCGATGAGAACCGCCCCCAACCGCCGGTCTCGCTTCCTGACCAGGCGCTGGCGAGAGCGGAGAACTCGCCGCTGCTGGTCAAGTACGCTGCTCTGCTGATTGGCCTGTTGGTGGTGCTGGCCTTCGGCTTGCGCCCCGCCCTTCGCCGTGTCCGGCTTGCACCCAGGGACGCAGCCAAAGGGGCAGGCAGGGCATTGCCGGCCGGGGCCGCTCAACCAGCCTTGAAACCCGCGGAGCCGGTGGAGCTGGATCCTGAGCGAATCAGGGCTCAGGTGATCTTCGAGCAGGTCTCCGGGCACCTCAAGCGCGAACCGACCCAGAGCTCGCGCCTGTTGCAGAGTTGGATTCACTCCGATTAGCCGCGGGAAGCAGGCGAGGCCGGAGGTTACACGTGCAGCGCGGCAGGGAGTAGCAAGAAGGCGAGCGCAGGAAGCGAAAGGACCGGGCCTTGGCCGATCAGGGGAGCGAGAACGGAGCGGGACGGCGCCAGTCGGCGAATTTGTCCGGGGTGCGCAAGGCAGCCGTTCTGCTGGTGGCCGTCGGCGAGGAACCGGCCAAGGAGATTCTGCGCGTGCTGCCCGAGGTGGACGTGCAGCGCCTCACCGAAGAACTGGCCGACCTGCGCGGAATAACGCCCGAACTCTCCGCCGAGGTACTGGAAGAGTTCTGGCAGTTGCTTGAAACCCAGAACTTCATGATTCACGGGGGCCTGGACTACGCTAGCCGCCTGCTGAAGGAAACCTTCGGCGCGGAGCGCGCCGACGACCTGCTGATGCTGGTGCGCCGCTCTCAGGAGGCCGCCCAGGGCAATCTGGCCAAGCTGCAGCGCACCGATCCCCAGCAACTGGGCAAGCTGCTCGACACCGAGCATCCCCAGACCATCGCGCTGGTGCTGGCCCACCTTGATCCGCGGCGGGCCTCGCTGGTGCTGGACAACCTGAGCGAAGACCACAAGGTGGTCTCCATCCAGCGGCTGGCTGAGATGCGCCAGTTCTCGCCCGAGATGGCGCAGAAGGTAGCCCATATTCTGCATCGCCGCCTGGAGAACGTGGGCGACACGGCCCGCAAGAGCTACTCCGGCTTCAAGGCGGTGGCCGACCTGCTGAACCGGCTCAATGCCGAGGAGTCGAAGAAGATTCTGGAGACCATCGAAGACGGGCAGCCGGAACTGGCCCTGAGCATTCGCAACTTGATGTTCACGTTTGAAGATCTGGTCACGGTGCCGCCGGCCACCATCCGTGAGATCGTCTCCGGAGTAGACAAGAGGCAATTGGCGCTGGCTCTGCGCGGCGCCAACGATGAACTGCGCGCCCAGATCTTCAAGTCGATGAGCTCCCGGGCCGTGGAGATGCTGAAGGAAGACATGGAGGTGCTGGGTCCGGTTCGCTCGCGCGAAGTGGCGCAAGCCCAGCAGGAGATTCTCAACCTGGCCCGGCGTCTGGAGACCGAGGGCAAGGTGGTTCTCAAGCTGGAGACCGGCGACGAAATGCTCGCGTGAACAGGGATCAGAGATCAGGGGTCAGAGATCAGGGGCCGAGCGGGCAACTGATCTCTGCCCCTTAACGAGAGGGAATCCTTGCCGGAGACAGGATCGACAAATCGAATCGGCGCAGCCGGGCGCGTCGAAGTCTTCGAGTATCCGGCTGGCCCAGATGCGCCCCGGCTGCCGGCCTGGGAGGGCTGGGCGATGGAAAGCGCAGCCGGCACGCCCGGAGAGCCGGCACGCGATTACGCTCACAGAGCGATCGACGCCGGCGTGCGCACTGAATTCGACCAGCGGCTGGCCGGGGAGACGCGCCGGTCCTTCGAGGCCGGTCGCGAGCAGGGCCGGATGGAGGGCGGTCAGACCGAGCGCGAGGCACAGGCCGCGGCCCACGCAACTGCCGAACAGCGGCGGGCTCACCAGGCCGCCGAACTGATCGATAGCTTTGCCCTGGAACGCGACCGGTATCTGCTCGCAGTGGAGCACGAGGTGGTGGAGCTGGCTCTGGCGGTAACCGCCCGCATTCTGCGCCGCGAGGCGCAGATGGACCCGCTGCTGTTGACTGGCGCGGTGCGGGTGGCTTTGGGGCAGCTCTCCGCGTCGACCCAGGTGCGGCTTCTGGTGCCTCCGGCCGAGTTGGACTTGTGGACTGAAACCTTCGCACTTCTGCCCAAGCTGCGTGTGAAGCCGACGGTGGTCCCCGGAGAGGGGATGCGCCTCGGCGAATGCGCGATCGAGACGGAGCTGGGCACGGCGGATATGGGGATTCGCGCCCAGTTGGGGGAGATCGAACGCGGCTTCTTCGACCGCGCCGGCGGGCGCGGGGCCGGCACTGTGGCGCATGAGGAGCCTGGCAGAGGCATGGAGACTCAGCCATGACGGGGTCTCCCACGCCGCTTTTGGCGCGCTACTTCGGACGGCTGGGGCGCGGTCAGCCCTGGCGCTGGCGCGGGCTGGTCGTCGAGTCGGTCGGCCAAACCATTGAATCCGCCGGGCCGCTGGCCTCGGTGGGCGAGTGCTGTGAGATATACGACCAGTTTAGCCGTCCGCATCTGGCTGAGGTCATCGGCTTTCGCGGTTCGAACGTGCTCTCCATGCCGGTTGAGACGACGGACGGCATTCGTCTGGGCGATCCGGTGGCGGCTCTGGGCGTGAGTCCCGAGATCGAGGTGGGTCCGGCGCTGATGGGCAGGGTGCTGAACGCGCTGGGCGCGCCGATCGACGCGGGTCGGCCTCCGGCGGTCTCCGTACTCCTGCCTCTGGACGGGGCGGTGCGCTCCCCGCTCGACCGCGCGCCCATTCGCACGCCGCTCGGCACCGGCATCCGCGTGCTTGACGCCATGTTGACCGTGGGCCGGGGCCAGCGGGTCGGCATCTTCGGCGGATCGGGCGTGGGCAAGAGCACATTGATCGGCATGATGACCCGCAATACCGAAGCCGATGTGACCGTGGTGGGTCTGGTGGGTGAGCGGGGCCGCGAAGTGGGGGAGTTTCTTGAGGACTCGCTCGGCGTGGAAGGCCGGGCCCGTTCTGTGGTGGTGGTTTCGACCTCCGACCAGTCGCCTCTGATGCGCATAAGGGCGGCGCTGGCCGCCGCCACGGTGGCCGAGTTCTTTGCCGCGCAGGGCAAGAATGTGTTGCTGGTGCTCGATTCGCTGACCCGCTTCGCCATGGCCGCCCGAGAGATCGGTTTGGCCGCCGGGGAGCCGCCCACGGCCAAGGGGTACACTCCCTCGGTATTCACTCGCCTGGCCCGGCTGGTGGAACGGGCCGGACAGTTCCGGGTGGGCTCGATTACGGCCTTCTATACCGTGCTGATGGAAGGCGACGACCAGCAGGATCCGCTTGTGGATGCGGTCAGGTCGCTGTTGGATGGGCACGTGGTGCTCTCTCGCGCGCTGGCCGCCGAGGGCTGGTATCCGCCGGTCGAGGTGCTGGACTCGATCAGCCGCCTAATGCCCTCCGTGACCCAGCCTCAGCATCGCGAACAGGCGGCGCTGCTGCGCCGGTTGATGGCCGTCTACGCCCGCTCCGAGGATCTGGTGCGTATTGGGGCCTACAAGCCGGGTGCGGACCTGGACCTGGATCGTGCCCTGCGCGCTCGCGGCGCGATGCGCGCCTTCCTGACCCAGGAGATTCGCGAGCAAGTTCGCTTTGCCGACTGCATGCGCCGCCTTTCCACGCTGGCCGCGGAGGTGTAGGCCATGCCCGTCTCCCGCCCCCTGCGCCGTCTGCTCCGTGTTCGGGATTTAGAGGAAGAACAGAGCCGACTGGCGCTGGAGTCGGCGCTGGGCGAACTCAATCGGCTGGAGCGCGCGCTGGCGGCTACTGCTGAGCGTGATCGCCGTGGGCGGCGGCTGGTCGAAATCAGCGCCCGCACCGGGGAGTGGGAAGATCGTCTGGCCGGTCTCGAGGAGGGGCGCGCGGCCGACCGGCACCGAACGGCGCTGGCTCCAAGAATCGCGGATGCGGAGCTCGATGTGGCCGCCCTGCGGCAGGAGTTCCTCGATCGCAGAGTCGAGCGCCGTCAAGTTGAAACCCTGATCCGGGAGACCGAGGCTCGAGACGCCATCGAGGCCGGCCGGCACAGCCAGCAGGCGCTCGACGATTGGTACGGCAACCGGCTGCATCGGGAGGTGGTTGAAGCGGAGCCGGCCAGGCTTGCAACCTCTGAATCGGCGGCTCCTGAAGGCGCCCCGCGGGGAAGCGATTGCACGAGAGACAAAACTTGAGCGAAAATCCACGCGAAAGGCTGTGGGTATCCCGAATCGGGATCGACTATCCCATTCGTGACAATGCTTTCACCCGCGCCCGCCTCCTTTGGCACGGCATCTGCTCTAACCCTGGCCATGAGCGTTGCCGCAGGAATCGAGATCGTCGTGGGCGGACATCCGGAGCAGGGCCAGAGCCGGGTTTCGGCGAACCTTGCAGCCAAGTCCCAAGGTGCGGGATGGGCGGGTGCGCCTGGCGCGAACTCTTCGTTACCTTCAGCGCCCGGCGCAGAGAGCTTTCGCTCCAGTTGGCAATCGATGCTGGCTTCTCTTGGCACGGGTTTGCAGAACCTCAGCCAGGAAGATGCGGGAGCGAAGACAGTTTCCGCCGCCGGCGAACCCGCTGTGGCCGAGGCCGCTCAAACGGCATCGGCGGCCTTTGCCGGCCGCGCGGCGCTGCCTTTGCCGCAAAGAGTGCTCCAACAAGGAGCGTCGCCTGCCAGCGCGAAAATGCCGTTTCTCGTTCGCTCTCCATGCGTGATTCCCGCTGAGCGCGCTGCATCGGGAGCGCCCCGGCAGACAGCGGCCATTGCGGCGGCAGGGAGCCTGGCAAACGCTCAACCGGGAGAATCCGCACCTCTTACGCACTCAACCAACCCCAGCAAGAGCGCGAAGCTGGAGTCTGCCTCCGGCGCGGCAACGACTGCATTCGCTTCGGCAACGGCTGGGAGCATCCCGCTGACGGTGCTTGCGCCGAGCATAGAAAGCCCGATTGCCAAACTCGTCGAAGCGCCGCAGCGAGACCGGCTAGCCGATCGCTCCGCTGGATCGCCAACCGGTTTCGCTCCGGACTCCGCCAATACGCACTCATTCCATTCAGATGGTACTCGAGCGGCCGCAGATAGGGCGGGAGCAGTTGGGCATCAGGCTGCGGCTGGAACAGATCCGCCATCCGGGATGGCCTCGCCGGCTTCTGACGCAGCGCAGCTGCCTACGGTCTACGGCGCGTCTCCCGATGAGAATCCGGACGGGACTGAGGTATCGGCTACCTATCAAGCGGAATCGCTGGCTGGCAGCGAAGAGGCCATGTCGCCGGGGCGGGTTCCACCCCAAGCTGACGAGCCGACTCGGGCACACGCTCAAAGCCAGATTCAGGCGCAGCTCGGAAGCCCAGGATTGGAAGCCGCCGCGGCGCCGGTCGCGAGCGGAGAAGCGGGCCGGAGGTCCGAGGCCGCCCAACCTGCGGCATTTCAATCCGGCCAATCCCCGGCGGTACTGCCTCTCGCAGCGAAGCCGGGTCTCGCCAGCGATGGGCGGAGCGCAACGCAGGCCACGCTCAGGCTGGCGCATGGACCAGGTACCGGAGAGTCGGCCGAGCATGGAAATCGCCTCCTGAACGGGCGATCCGCCGGTCCTGCCGCGGATGCATCCGCCCTGGCGCGGGATCCCGGGGGCGCGCGGGCGGCGATGAGCACTGCCAACGACAGTTCTACCGGCGCCGCGTCTGGGGCGGTGAGCCGCGAGACCTTTGCCGCGCTCGATTCCGAGGCCGCTCCGGGAACCCCGACCTGGATTCACGCCGGAGCCCAGCGGGCCGAGGCAGGATTTCAGGACCCAGCTCTAGGCTGGATCGGCGTACGGGGGGATATGGGCACGGGAGGCGTCCATGCCTCTCTGGTTCCGGGTTCGGCGGACGCTGCCCAGGCGCTTAGCGGGCATATGGCGGGATTGAACTCCTATTTGGCCGAGCACCATACGCCGGTCGAGACGCTCACGCTGGCCGCTCCTGAAGGCAGATGGGCTGGATCGGCTGGGGATCAGGGCGCAAGCCCGGGAATGAACCAGGGGCAGGGAAAAAATGCGGGGCAGGGCGCCTTCGCGGAACCGCAATCGAATCCTTCGCCCACTCCGCCGGAGTTGACCGCGGCAGCTTCCTTGGAGGCATTCGCTCAGACAGGAAGCCGGGATCTGGCGGTTCCGAGCGCGAGGCCCGGGGGGCTTCACATCTCGGTCATGGCCTGAGATCCGCGAGTCAACCGGACCGAGCCGCAGGGCAGGGACGAATCGGGAACGAAGGGACTGGCAAGCTGGAAATCAAGTCACAAAGACGCCGGGCAGCAGAGAGGCCGGCGGAGGGAAGGCAGGAAAAGATGGCGGCAATGACAGGAATCTTGAATCACCAATTGACGGCGGGGCAAGCACTGACAGGCGCGGGCGCAACTCCGATGGCCAGCACAGCAACCGATTCGAGCAGTACAAGCGACTCAAGCGGCTCTTCGGCCACCATCTCGGCCAGCGACTTTCTCACGCTTCTGGTGACCGAGATGCAGAACCAGGATCCGACCGCGGACACCGATCCCAACGAGTACATCAACCAGCTCGTTAATGTAAACAGTCTGGAGCAACTGATCGACATCAACCAGACCTTGTCTTCGAGCCTCGGGACTTCGGCCACCGGTTCAGGCAGCAACTCTCCTTCCGGCCAGGTCGCTTCGTCGCCGTCCAGCCTGACCGGCGGAAGCGCAGGCGCCCAGGTTCAGCCGGCAGCGCAAAATGCAAGCGCTCCAGCGGCAGCGCGGTCCGCCGCATCCGCCGCCACGGTGGGCAGCTTGAGCAACCACGCAGCGGGCAATCTCGCCATTCCGGCGGCCAGTCCCGCGGCCAATCGCGTGGCTCAAGCCCTGAATGGACAGTCCCGCGCGCAGTCGATTGCAAGCGGGCTTTTCAAAGCCCAGTAGGGCTCGTTCACCAGCGGGCCCCCATGGCCTGCGCCAAGGTTAGCTCGTACTCAGAGGAGAAGCATCATGGCAAGTTTCTACATTCCGCTTACCGGCCTCAACGCCGACTCAACGGCGCTGAACACCATTGCAAACGATCTATCCAACATGAACACTACGGCCTTCAAGGCTCAGGCAACCAACTTCTCCGACCTTTTCTATCAGCAGGTTGGAACCAGTGGCTCTGGAAACGCGCTTCAGGTCGGTGAAGGCGTGCAGGTAGCCTCCAACGCGACGAATTTCACGCAGGGTTCGATCGATTCCACCAGAGTTGCCACGGATGCGGCCCTGAACGGCAATGGATTCTTCATTCTGAACGGCGGCGGCGGCAGCAACGTTTTCACCCGTGCCGGCGACTTCTCTCTGGCCTCGAACGGAGATCTCATCACCTCGGATGGCTTGAACGTCATGGGCTATCCGGCCGTCAACGGAGTGGTGAACCCGAATGCTGCGCTCACGGCCATCAACATCCCCGAGAACCAGGTCGAGCCGCCCCAGGCGACCACGACCTTTGGCATGACCGCAACCCTCGACTCCGCTGCCGCAGTGGGTGCCAGCATGCCCGGCCAGGTGCAGGTCTACGATTCGCTTGGCAAGAGCTATGAAGCCACTGTGACCTACACGAAGACAGGAACCAACGCCTGGTCATATAGCGTCACGATGCCGGATACGCTGACCGCCAACTCGAGCGCGGCGCTCGGCGTAACAACCGACCTTTACAACTTCGGCGCAAGCGGGGTCACGCAGGCCACTGTGAACTCCGGGACGAATCTGGCTATTACCGGCCCGACGGCTACCGCGACGGCCACCATCACGGCCCCCACGGTCGTTGCCGGCGAATCGGTAGCCACTTATGCCACCGCCCTTCAGGCCGCCGTAACCGCGGCTAACATTACCGGCGTCGTGGTAACGTCTACCGCCGGCGGGCAGTTGAGCATCGTTGGGACGGGGATCACGACTACCGGAAGCGTGATCCAGGATCCGGTGGCATCGGCCAACGTAATCGGGAAGCTGACCTTCGATGCAAACGGCAACCTGGTCAGCCCGGCGGCCAACGTAGCGGGGGTCACTTTCTCCGGCCTTTCCGATAACGCAGCAGCCTTGAACATGACGTGGGACATCCTTGGCTCCGGCGGCACGCCGACCATCAGCCAGGTCGATGCAACTTCCTCGGTCTCGGCGACTACCCAAAACGGCTATGGAAGCGGCGAGTACCAGAGCTTCTCCATCGGATCAGATGGCACCGTCACCGCGACCTACTCGAACGGCCAGAATCAGTCTGTTGGCAAGTTGGCTCTCGCCAATGTCTCCAATCTCCAGGGTTTGCAGGATCTGGGCAACAGCGAATATGCAACCACTCTGTCCAGCGGTACGGCCTCCATCGGCGCTTCGGGGACGAATGGCCTGGGCACCCTGCAAGGGGGGGCGATCGAGGAGTCCAACGTCAACATCTCCGCCGAGTTCTCCGATCTGATCATCGCCCAGCGCGCCTTCGAGGCCAACTCCAAGGCGATCACCACCTTCGACACCATCACCCAGGAAACCATCAACATGATCCATTAAGCAAGAAAGGGGCGGTCCTCGGGCCGCCTCGCATGGCTGGGGTGTCCCATCCTTTCCGTTCGCCGCGGCGAACCGCGGCGACCGGAAAGGGTGGGCGTCCGCAACGCTCTTCGCGGCTACCTGGGGCGCACTTCGATAAACAACCCCTTGCCCTCGGCCAGCGCTGTTCCTCTGGCGTTCAGGATTCTCGCTTCGGTCCAATGCTTGCGTCCCTGGCTGCGAACGATGCGGCCTTTCATGCGCAGGCGCGCGCCGGAGGGAACCGGGCGCAGGTAGTCGATCTCCATCCGGCCCGTCATCGCCGTCAAACCGCGGGCGCGGACGGCCTTGCTCATGGCCTCATCCAGCAGCGCAGCGATGATGCCGCCGTGCAGGTAGCCGGGATGGCCATCAAAGCCTTCTGGAACCGTCGTCAGGCAAACCGCCGATCTGTCTTCCGCAAGCAGAAACTCCAGTTGCAAGCCGGTTGGGTTGGCCGGGCCGCAGCCGAAGCACCGGTTCTGGGCCGCGCGGGCCATCGGGGTAAGATTCTCGCCAGATGCTTTCATCGTCTTTTCCGCTGGAATCCAGCTCTCCGGGCACTATCCACGCGGTCACTTCGACCGAAGGCCGCCGCGGCGACCAGAGTCGAAGAAGCTGCATCTTGAGCTTCCGGCGCATGGACCGAGCGACTTCGAGCCTGCGGCCCTGGCCCCCGTTCCTCAGCATTGCAGATTGGGGAAGAGCCGAAACAGGTCCTTCACAGACATCTTTGCACAAAGTACGGCATGAACCTCAACAGTCAGTCGCGATGAAACGGACCCAACAGAGAACCCCTGCCCGAAAGGCAGGGGTTTTCGTCTTGAGCAAAATCGTCGAAGAATCTATGCGCTGCGGCCAATCTTCCGGCGCACAAAACCGGCCAGCCCCAGCAGGCCGGTGCCAAAGAGCGCCAAAGTTCCCGGCTCTGGAGTCGCTCCTATCACTGTGCCGCTCGGTGTTATGGGATTCTGGTAACCGACCGTGTGGTTGTCGGATTCGAATCCGCCGCCGCCGCCCTCGGTAAAGGCGATCGTGTTGAAGTAGCCGTTTGTATCGAAGAAATTCAGAAAAGCAAATTGCTCACCTGCGTCGTCATTATCTGTCCCAGCAAAAGGTGAGTTTGGGTTGCCGCAAAATGGGTTGCTGCCCGAGCAGGCGCCAACTAGGCTTTGGAACTCCTGCGGCGTGAAGGTATAAACGAGGGTATCGGTTGTCCCTACGTCCTCGTAGAACTGTAGTTCGTTTCCGGCGTCAAGCGCCGAAAACCACATGCCGAAGTAGTTGACGCCGGGAATGTTGCCAGAAGTGGTCAGCGCGAGCGTGTAGCCGTTGCCAGTAGCGAACAACTCCGGATAATAGCCGGTTCCTCCGGCGCCCCCGTAAACGTCGGCGCTGTAAATGATGAGTCCCCCGGAGTAGCTTCCCGATATCGTTCCTGTCGGACTGCCTACTGTCGCCACTACAGGAAATGCCCCGGAGGCCGGCACAGACGACGTATCGAAAGTCTGTTCGCCGATCCAACATTTCGTGGCCCCAGCGCACAATGCCGCCGTATTGGGAGCTTGGATTCCCGCCGGTTCATACGTAACCACGACGTTGTCGGCGTATAACGCGGAAGCAGCAGCGGCGCCAATCAACACCATCCCTGCAAATCTTGCCCACTTTTTCCCGAAAAACCCCATTGGAAAGAATCCTTCTTTTTCTCTTAGGGACGACGCCGTCCCGGTCGGAATACCTGTTGACCTCTGGCCTGCCTGACGAATCCAATCCCTCGGACTCGCGAAGCAGTCAAGGGAGTGCCCGGGAACCGAGCAAATTGCTCATCCCGAAAGGCGATTGGTCTTCTTGCTGCACGTCCAGGTCCATCGCAGGATGACCTATACTCAATCACTTACGGGAGGTGCTTGATGAAAAAATGCAAAACATTGCAGACAATAGGGAAAATGTTTTCACACGCCGGAATAGGGACAAGCCCTCCGGAATATCGCGAAGCGGGCGGACTCGCAGGCGTGAATTCCAGCCATCATTGCTGACGTTTACTCTTTCACCGAACTGGAAATGCCTTGAAGCCCTGCTGGTTCGCTCTCGATCATTGGTCGGCCGCAGCGTCCCGAGTCGCGCATCCTGCCTCACCACAACGCTTGAGAACCCTCCCGAGGGCCGAGCGCGGGTTTCCCCCACAATCTCGGGCATTCAGGCACATTTCCGCGCAGACTTTCTCTGCCCGTCCGCATCGAACCTTACGGAGGTTCTTCCCATCATGATGGACCGACGAACTGCAATCAAGCATTTTGGCGGCGCGGCAAGCGTGCTGCTTTTGACTGAAACCCTGCGTGCCGAGGGATTCCCCAACGGCCAAACCGCTGCCGCGCCCCCGTCACCAACCGGGCCATTCACCTTGCCGCCTTTGCCTTACGCCTATGACGCGCTCGAGCCCAGCTTCGACGCCGCCACCATGCATCTGCACCACGACAAGCACCATCAGGCCTACGTGAACAACCTCAACGTTGCCGTGGCCGCGCATCCGGAGCTGGCAGGGAAGACCGTGGATGAGCTGGTGGCAAACCTGAGCGCCTGGCCAGATTCGGCCCGCACCGCCGTCCGCAACCAGGGCGGAGGACACGCCAACCACTCCTTCTGGTGGCCCACGCTGGGCAAGGGCGGCGCGGCGCCCACCGGCGGGCTGGCCAAGGCCATCGACGCCAAGTTCGGTTCGCTCTCCGCCTTCCAGGATAAGCTCACAGCGGCGGCCTTGAGCGTCTTCGGCAGCGGCTGGGCCTGGCTGGTCAAGCTGCCGGACGGGACCGTGGGGATCGAGACCACACCGAACCAGGACAGTCCGTTGACCCTGGGCCACAAACCGGTGCTGGCCGTCGATGTGTGGGAACACGCCTACTACCTGAAGTACCAGAACCGGCGTGCCGACTACGTGAAGGCGTTCTTCGAGGTGCTCAACTGGGATTACGTGAGCGGCCAGTTCGCCGGAAAGGATTAGTCGGATTGAAGGTTGAATGATCTCTGAGGCGAGCGGTAGGGCGGTGACATATGCGGGAGTTGTGGCCATTCTGAGCATAGGGCTGGCCGCCTGCCAGACGACGCCGACGCTCACTCCGCAGGAAGCGGAAGGGAAGAGCCTCTATCGGGTCCGCTGCGCCCATTGCCATGAGGACAACGACCTAGCCCTCAAGAAGATTCCGCCGGACCTGCACGGCGTCTTTGCGCGCAAGGCGCTACCCAGCGGCGCTCCCGCCACCGACGAGGCGGTGCGGCAGAATGTGCTGACAGGGAAGGGAATGATGCCCGCCTTCGCCGGCCGGTTCACCGGGGAGCAGATGGCGGCCCTACTGGCCTATCTGCACACTGGGCTGCGCTGATCGTTGCGATCTGTTGGATTGCCGAGCCTCAAGAGTGCGAGGGTATCCGCTTTTCATCGTCCGTTGATGACTATAGTGTGCTTCGCTGGTTACCCTGCTACTAAAAACAAGATGGTCGCGCCCGTGCCTCTGACTCGACTCTGACGGCAAGTTGCTGTAATCGTTGTCCTTGGATTCAAGACAATCAGAACCGCGAGTTCTCAGCTCGTTCAAGGCTGGGCCGGAGCGCGTCATCTACTAGCCAAAAGAAAAGGGGAGTAGCCATGACGGTCCAGTGGGGAAGGTGCACAAATATCAAGAATTGCAGGGATGCCAAGCAGCGGCAACCGATCCCAATTCCAGTAGGAACCGCGTTTGTTTGTCCCGAGTGCGGAGGCGCGTTACAGCAGGAGGGCGCCGATGTTCCCAGCGAGGCTTTTGCTGGAGCTTCTCCCGCGGCTCCTGGCGCGACTCCTGCTACGGCTCCTGCCGCGCGAGTCAAGAAGCCGTCGGCAGCTCTCGTTGTCGCGGTAGCAGCTCTCATCGTTGCTGTTGCGGTTCCGCTGGTTTTTCTTGTCACGGGGTTTGGAGGCGTATCGACTTGGGGGAAGCGCGGCGCAGCGGCCCCGGCGCCGAACAGCGCTCAGAACATCATTCTTCGCTTGGCCGGCTCGAACACCATTGGGGACGCGCTTGTGCCTGCGCTGGCTGAGGACTTTTTTAGGTCGCAGGGCGCGACCGATGTCAGGATTCTCCCTGGTGCAAGTCCGCAGGAAAAGATCGTTCAAGGCGTCCTGCCCGGCGATGGATTTCCCTCCACGATTACGATTGCGGCGCACGGATCCGCGACAGCGTTTACCGCTCTGGCCGACAAGAGCTGCGATATAGGCATGGCTTCTCGCAGAATCAAGCCCGATGAAGAGGCCAAGCTCTCTTCGCTTGGCGATATGACTTCAGCTGGAAACGAACACATCCTGGGGCTCGACGGCATCGCCGTGATCGTCAATGCCTCTAATCCGCTGGCCGAGCTGAGCAAAGACCAAATCAAGCGTATCTTCACCGGAGACATTGCCGAGTGGTCGAAGGTCGGAACCGGCCACGGAGCGATCGAGATTTACGCCAGAGACGACAAGTCGGGAACGTTCGACTCGTTCAAGAGCATTGTGCTGACAGGGGCGCCGTTGGTTGCATCGGCGCGCAGGTTCGAGGACAGCAATGCGCTTTCCGACGCCGTGTCCGGCGATCCAAATGGCATCGGTTTCATCGGACTTCCGTTCATTCATAACGCAAAGGCCATCGCCGTTTCGGAGAAAGGGGCTGGCGCGCTGAAACCAACCCGGCTGACCGTCGCAACGGAAGACTACTCCCTTTCCAGGCGGCTTTATCTTTACACGCCCGCGACCGCGCGCAATAAATTCATGCGAATGTTTGTCGAGTTTGCTCTCTCCAAGCAGGGGCAGGACGTGGTCGCCGCCAACGGATTCGTCGCCCAGAACGTTGAACTGGCGTCGGCGGCTGTCGCTGAACAGGCTCCGGACGCGTACAAGCAGCTAACACGGAACGCGGAGCGGCTGTCCCTCGATTTTCGGTTCCAGGCCGGGAAGGCGGAACAGGACAACAAGGCTCTGGCCGACCTGGACCGGGTCGTTTCCATGATTGCGGATCGAGGGAGCGCGGGGAATGGGATTCTGCTCTTCGGGTTTGCGGATAGTACCGGCGCTCCTGAAGTGAATCAGGCTTTGTCGTTGAACCGCGCCAGGTTGATCGCGAACCAGCTTATCCAGCGGGGCATAAAGCCCGCTGTTGTTCGCGGGTTCGGTTCCGAGTTGCCGGTCGCTTCAAACGACACCGATGAAGGCCGAGAGAAGAACCGGCGAGTCGAAATCTGGATGAGGCGGACAACCATTGCAGCGGCGGCTTCGGCCGAGGCGGAACAATCGCATGAGTGAGATGTGGCAAGAATGCAACTAGCCAGGCGGCTCCCAAGACGATCATTGACAGGATTATGGAGTGAGTTGGCGGGATTCACTCCATACTCTGTTGTCTGAAAACCCTGTTTCTCCCGTCGATTATTGGTTCGCGCGATTGCCCTGCCGGCTAAGGCGCCAAGCGATTGGTTCCGCACGGATCGCGGTATACTCGATATTGCTATGGCAACCGAAAAAACCTTCTATCTTGAGACCTTCGGCTGCCAGATGAATGCCCATGACTCGGAGAAGGTAATTGGCACACTCCGGCAGCAGGGCTACAGGCAGGTGGAATCGGAAGCAGACGCCGGTCTGATCCTCTACAACACCTGCTCCATCCGCGACAAGGCGGAGCAGAAGGTCTTCCATCGGCTCGACGAGTACAAGCGCCAGCACCGGGAGGGCAAGCGCTTCGCCGTGCTGGGCTGCGTGGCCCAGCAGGAGGGCGAGAAGATCTTCGTGCGAGCGCCGTACGTATCGCTGGTCTCGGGCTCGGCCTCGTACCGCAAGCTGCCTGAGATGCTCACCCGGCTTGAAGCCGGCGAAACCCGCATTACGGGCCTCGACGACCGCCAGACTGACCAGACCTTTGAAACCGAGTTCACCGCCCGCCAGAGCCCGTACCGTGGCTACATCACCATCATCGAAGGCTGCGACAAGTTCTGCTCGTACTGCGTGGTGCCGTACACGCGCGGCAAGGAACGCAGCCGGAGTTCGTCGTCGGTGCTCGCTGAGGCGCGGCGGATAGCCGATCTGGGCTACACCGAGATTCAACTTCTGGGCCAGAATGTGAACAGCTACCGCGACCCGGAAGGGAAGCGCAGCTTTGCCGAGTTGCTGAACGCCGTGGGCCGGGTGGCCGGAATCCGCCGCGTGCGCTTCACCACCAGCCACCCGCGCGACTTTACCCGCGACATCGTCGAGGCGATCGACGCCAACCCGGCGCTCTGCGACCACGTACACCTGCCCGTGCAGTCAGGCTCGGAGCGGATTCTCAAGCTCATGGCGCGGGAGTACACGCCCGAGTGGTACCTGGAGCGGATTGCCTGGATCAAGGCGGCGCGGCGGACCATCTCGATTTCGACGGACATTATTGTGGGCTTTCCCGGCGAAACCCCGGACGAATTCATCCAGACCATGGACCTTCTGGCTCAGGTCCAATTCGATTGCGTCTTCGGTTTCAAGTACTCGGCCCGGCCCAATACGCCGTCTTTGACCATGATCGATTCCATTCCCGAGGCGGAGAAGGCGACCCGGCTTCAAGTGCTGCTTGACCGCCAGCGCGAAATTCAGAGGGTCAATTATGCCAAGCATATAGGGCAGACGATCGAGGTGATGGTCGAAGGCCATAATCCGGCGCGGGGACAGGTTATCGGACGCAGCAGCCAGAACAAGCCGGTCAACTTTATCTGCGCGCAACCCATCGCACCGGCTCCGGTGAGCTACCTGCAAGTGAGAATCACCGCTTCGCATCCAAACAGTTTGGCGGGTGAAGCCGTCTAAGATAAATGCGCGCAGGGAAGAAGGTAAGCATGGATATTGAGGTGAGAATTCGCGGGCTGATGATGGACCCGGCCACCAATATGCCCATCGTGGTGCTCAAGGACGTTGCATCGGAGACGGTGATGCCGATCTGGGTAGGCATCTTCGAGGCCAACGCCATCGCCATCGAGATCGAGAAGGTGTCGGCTCCGCGTCCTATGACCCATGACCTGACCAGGAACCTCATCCGCAACTTGAATGCTCGGTTGGAACGTGTTGTTATTACAGAACTTAAAGACGACACATTCCTGGCGGTTTTGTTCCTCAAGCAGGGCGATGAGCCGCTGGCCATCGACGTCCGGCCTTCTGACGCCATCGCGCTGGCCCTGCGCGCCGATTGCCCGATCTACGTCTCCGAGCAGGTGATGCAGACCGCCAAGCTGAATACCTCCGGCCCGCCCGAAGGCCCCACCGCCGAACAGTTGCGCGGCTGGCTCGAAGGCCTGAACGACGAGGACCTGGGCCGCTACAAGATGTAGCCGAGGGAGGATTCGACATGGATGAAGAAAGCAGAGATTTGGCGACGAGGTTTCTCGCCGCGTTCATGCTTGGAGGCGGGTTTGTAGGATTGTGTTTTGAGTTTCAAAGACTGTGCAAACAAGTCACCGCCGCAGGAATCGTTCTGGGCTCGATCACGTATTTCCTGATTGCCCTTTTCTTCATTATTGGGCCTGAACGGCTGAGGCGCAATCGTGCTGTTCGGTATCTGCAAGTCGCATTACTTTGGGGCGTCTTCTGGATTCTTTCTTTGCTTTCGCATGGGGACCGTCTTGCTGTTTGGATCACTTCAATCGTTTGCACTCTATATGGTTGCTTGGCAGTTTGGGAGTTCCTGGAACAGCATCGCGAGATGAAAGCCCATAAAGCGGAGGGCTCATGAGCCGGCGGATAAGATGTGATCCAGCCAGAGATTCCAGAACCGCGCCGCAGCGGCTTCCAGCACGGGCGCGTGTTCGCGGGCGGCAGAGCGCAGACTCTCGACAGTGATTCCGGCATGGTGCAGTTCGCACGCATGGCCCACGTACCAGCTTTCCAGATCGGCGGCTGTGACTTCGGGGTGAAACTGCAGCGCCAGCGCGGAATCTCCCATTGCAAACGCCTGATTTGGGTAGGCTTCGGTCCTTGCCAGGGGAAGCGCGCCGGCTGGCATGTCGAACGTGTCCCCATGCCAATGGAAGAGGGATAATCCAGGGCTGAGCAGCGGGGCAAACCACGGCGGCGTCTGCGCATTGGGAGCAGCCTGAATCGGAGACCAGCCGATCTCCTTGCCATTCTCGCCAGGGAAGACCCGTGCGCCGAGCCCCGCCGCCATGAGTTGTGCGCCCAGGCAAATGCCCAGGATCGGTTTGCGCGCCGCCAGCCGCTGCCGAATCACAGCGATCTCGTCGGTCAGAAACGGATACTCCTGGTGCTCGTAGACTCCGATAGGGCCGCCCAGCACCACCAGCAAATCGCAGGTTTCAGCTTGCGACAGAGGAAAGTGCGTCGTGGATGCACTGGCGCACTCTATGGAGAAGCCGCGCTCGCGAAGCGGGGAATCGAGTGTACCAAGATCCTCGAAGGCGATATGCCTCAGAACCAGGGCGGACTTGGAGACGTGCGGCATGAGTGGATTGTAGGGTGAAAAGCCGCCGCCACGCTACTGTGAAGTCACTCCCTTAGGGTGCGTTTACTCTGGTTCTGCGCTAAACGTACTGCCCCGCATGCGAACCGCGCTCCTCGATCTGTTGCCAGTCTTGCCCGGAGCGTAAATCCAGCCGGAGTCCCCAGCAAGAAGTGATTGCTTGCTGGGGTGGAATGCAACCGAACCGCCGGCTCACCCCCGATCGGCGCCTTGGCGGCCCCAGGACATTTGTTCGTCGGTAGGCCCGATGCTAGATCGCAGCCGGGTCGGCATACCAAACGGCGGTCCTGGAGTCGCGGTAGAAGTGCTGGAGTTTGCCGGTGTGCAGCAGGGCGATCAATTCCAGGTCAGAGCCAAAACTGGATTCGATCATGCCGAGAAGCTGCTTCACATTGGCGCCGAAGGTGGCGCTCAGTTTCCAATCGGTGGATTTGGCGCTGGCGGTGGGTTCGGGGTTTCCGCCCCTGCACCAGTGCTGAATCTGCCCATTGACGGCCACGCAGAGTTCATAGTTGCCCGGCTCGGTTTCATTGGTCGTTACGAAGTTCGAGCGTATCATCACCGGCGGGCTGTCGATGCCGGTGCCGAATGTCTCGCAAGCCACCCAATCCTGGGTCTTGGGATCGTCCCGCCACCAGCGTTGCAGGGTCTTGTCCTTGGTGACGCAAACCAGGTCGAGTCCCGCCGGAATGTTGGCGTTGGGCGCGCCTTTTTCCGCCCATCGTTCGATCAGGGTCGCACCACTGAAAAGAATGTCGCTGCCAAAGGTGGACTTCAATGCCCACAAGCCGGTGCTGCCGACGTTGTCGCGCCACCAGTTTTCCAAAACGCCGCTGGAGCGCCGCACCACCACCTCAAAGTTTCCCGGCGCTCCAACATTGATCTGAATGAACCCGGGAATCCCGTCCGTATCGGTTGGCCCGAATACCTTGCCGTCGATCCAACTTGAGTTGAGCCGATCATAGAGGTAGTGGTGCAATTGCCCCGTCGTGCCTTGGTAAATGACTTCGAAATTCCGGAAATAAGTCGAGCTTAGAACCGAGGGAACGCCGGCGCAATCGTTCACCGGCAAATTTGGAGCCGAAGACCATGGAAGCCCTTGGTCGTTCCGGGAGTACTGGTGAATGACGTGGCCCGGACCCGGCGCCCAAACCTCGAAGTTACGATGAGTCGGTCCGTTGCCGTCTTCATAGAAATTGCCGTTGTGCATCCGCCGCTTCGACCACGGGTCGGGATTGGTATGGTCTCCCCGGACGGCGCACGGGGCTTTGTGCTCCAGGCCGTGCTCGCCCTGTCCATACCCGAACCAGGCATAGCCGCCCATAGCCCAGCCATCCCCCCAACTGTTGCGGATCAGCCAAGCCTGTTTGCTATCGTCGTATCCGACAATCAAAATGCAATGGCCGCCGCCGCTGGCCAGATTGTGCGGGTCCATGGAGCAGACGTAGACCCCGTTGATCCAGCTATTCGGGTAGGCATTGGGATCCTGGAAATCGTCGTGGCAAGCGAAACATTGGGTGATTGGACCGGCGGCGTCGATCCACTGTTTCATCTTGTCGTGAATGGGTTGGGCAGCGCTTCCGTGTAGATGCTGCCACTTATCCAGCTTCGCGGCCCGGCCGGGGCGATCCGGCGTCGGCATGGCCACCTGAATGGCTTCCTGAATATTGCCGCCAGGCGCTTGGGCATCCGGCACCAGGAGGTTTACATCCTGCGATCCCGATAAACGCGTCTGCCAACTGCCAGGATCGGCTATGCCATTCTGAACGATCCAGTTCAATACCTGCTCTGGATTGCCTCCTTTTGTTTGGTCGTGAGTGCCAAAATACAGGGAGATTGCGTCTCCTGCATCGCCTTCCGAGCGCAAGCACCAGAGGCTGTGTTCGATGCGAAGCATCGCCTCGACGAGTGCTACAGACCCAAACAAATAGCAGTCTCCGCCATCCTGACTCTTGACCTTGGTCAGCCAGGACGTGCCCCAGCGAGTGCGCCAGTCCACAGAATGAGAGCTCATTGGCCTTCCTCCTTGGCTTCGGACCGGTCGAGTTGAATCTCCTCGCGCAATCCCTTTGGCAGTTGTTCGAGTTTAAGAAGCCCTTGCTGAATTCGCAGTTCGCGAAGGAATGGGTTGGAACTGTCCACGCTCAAGAGTGCTTCGACGTCGGTTGGCGGTCCGTCCGTGGCATTAGGAACCTGCGATAGATCGCAGCCCGTTGGATAAGTCTTTGGCATGATCTGCCTCCTGCAATTTCCTAACGGGAATCACGAGGCAGGTTCATTTTAACGGGAACGAAAATCGATCGAACGATCACAAGGCGCGAGAGCATCCTTCGCGACGGGGAACGCTTGGAGGTCACAGCGGAACCAGAGTCGCTATCAAGCGGAAGCAGGTTGTCGGCCAGGTTGCGCAACGTGGCTGGAAGCGGATCGGCGCTCTGGAGGAAACGCGGAGGTGTGAATGCGCGATCATGGTGTATGCGCTGCGGATCGTACTGGATTTGCGCCAGCGGGCCTCGAATCATATCGAACACGGCGAAGGGAAGGCGGGTTCAACGGCACGCAAGGCATAGGGCAAATCTATCTTTCATGGGACGAGTATACAGAATATCTGTTATCGGACATTACTGACAGGGCGGCTCCGGCTCGCTAGTTACGAATTCCGGCCAGCAAGGCTTCGATCTCGGCCCTATCCGCTCCTGAGACCGAGAGCAGCGGCGCCCGGGCGCGGCCTCCGTAGTAGCCATTGAAGTCGCAGGCGTACTTGACGCCGCTGATGCCCAACTGGCCAACGATTCGCACACTGGGACCGGTGATGCGCTGCTGCTTCTCTTGCGCGAGCTTCAAATCGTGATCTTTCCAGGCGAGATAAACTTCCTGGCAGGCTTGCGGCGCACAGGCCGCAAAGCCGAGAATCGCCCCGGCTGCGCCGGCCTCAAGAGATTCGAGCAGCCCGGCGGTCGAGCCGGTGAGCACCTGAAAGCCAACCTCCTTTGTCCGCGTCTTGATGGGCGGAACCGGAGCAGCCACCGCTAGGTTCGCGCCACTGCCCGCCAGCGCTCCGGCGGAGACAAAGCTGCCACCGGCTTCTGTACCGGCATCCGCCTTGCGCGCCAACATGCGCCCGGTCACCGCTTCAAAGACGGACGTAACGGTAACGGTGCGCCGGTGGGCCTCGCGCGTGGCCTCGACGGCGGCGCGAATCCTGTCAAGGCTGCCGCTGGAGTCCTTGATGCCGATGATGTTGGGATGCTGGGCCAGCTCGGCAACCAGATCGATGGGAATGGTGTAAGGCACGCAGCGAGGAATGTTGTAAAGCAACACCGGCAAGGGTGAGCGGTCGGCTACACTGCGAAAGTAGTGCAGAACCGCCGCCGGAGACATCTGGCTGGCGTAATAGGTAGGGGTGCGAACCAGAACCGCATCGTAACGGAAGCGCGCCGCCGCTTCGGCCAGTTCCACCGTGGCCTTCACGCTTTCGCGCCCCACCCCGGCGACAAGCACCCTTTCCGGCGCCGCCGCCTCCGCTGCCACGCGCAAAACGTCGCGGGATTCGGCGTCGTCCAGCATCGACGCCTCGCCGGTGGACCCCAGCAGCAGCATTCCCGCCATGAGGCTGCGCGAATAGCGGGCCATATTGGCCTCAAGTTTGCGGAAATAAACCCGCTCGTCGGGATAAAACGGCGTGGGAACCGCGGCAAGAATGCCCTCAATCAGCATGGTTCGATTGTAGAACCTCACTTGCGGAACCCGAGTCTTCTCGGTCCGCCCGGAACGGGTGACGCGCGCCGTCGCATCGCCCGGCCTTCAGGCGACGGTCTCCGCATGAAGCTGTTGCAGAGCATAAACCGTCGTCTGGCGGCGCTGCATGGCGGCGATGCCCTCGACGGCGGCCTGTGCGGCGGCAATGGTGGTGATGGTGGGAATTCGCGCCAGCACCGCAGCCCGCCGGATGGCCTTCTCGTCGAAGATTGTGTCCTGGCCGCGCGGGGTATTCACAATCAGCTGAATGCGGTCGCCTTTGATCAGATCCACCACGTTCGGTCTTCCCTCGTGGACCTTGAAGACCCGCTCGACGCTGAGTCCGCCCCGCTCCAGCACGTTGGCCGTGCCCTCGGTGGCCACGATCTTGAAGCCGAGATGGACGTAGCGGCGGGCAAGGTCCATGGCCGCAAGCTTGTCGTGGTCGTTGACGCTGAAGAAGACCGTACCACCCGCTGGCAGCACCTGCCCGGCCGAGAGTTGCGCCTTGGCAAAGGCCTCGCCAAAGCTGGCCGCCACGCCCATCACCTCGCCGGTGGACTTCATCTCCGGCCCCAGCACCGTATCGACCCCGGCGAACTTCGACCAGGGAAAGACCGGCGACTTGACGTAGTAATGCGTGCCGGTTCCCAGGTCCAGGCCGCTGGCAAGCTGAGCCGGGAGCAGGTCGCGCAATTTGCGTCCGGTCATGAGCCGCGCGGCCACCTTGGCCAATGGAATGCCGGTAGCCTTCGAGACGTAAGGCACGGTGCGCGAAGCGCGCGGGTTCACCTCGATCACATAAACGTGATCCTGGCCCTCGGCGTCGCGCTGGATGGCGAACTGCAAATTGACCAGGCCGACCACTTCGAGCGCCAGGGCCAGCTTGCGGGTGTAGGCGCGAAGCGTCTCCAGCGTCTCTTTGCGGATGCTCACGGCGGGCAGCACACAGGACGAATCGCCGGAGTGGATGCCGGCCTCCTCAATGTGCTGCATGATGCCGGCAATGATCACGTCTTCCGAGTCGCAGAGCGCGTCCACATCCACTTCGATGGCGTTCTCCAGAAAGTGATCGACCAGCACCGGCCGCTCCTGCGAGTACTCGACCGCCTGGCGCATGTAAAGTTTCACCGCCTCGGCGTCGTATGCAATGACCATGGCCCGGCCGCCGAGCACGTAGCTGGGCCTAACCAGCACCGGGTACTCGATGCGCTCGCCGACGGCCAGAGCCTCTTCCACGCTGGTAGCCGTGCCGCCCGCAGGCTGCGGAATCTTCAACTCGTCTAGCAGCTTGCCGAAACGCTTGCGATCCTCGGCTAGATCGATGGACTCTGGCGACGTGCCGATGATGGGCACGCCGGCGGCGCGCAGCCGCTGGGCAAGATTCAGAGGAGTCTGCCCGCCGAACTGGACGATCATGCCCACCGGGGCGCCCGACTGCGACTCATGGTTGTAGACCGCCAGCACGTCTTCAAGCGTAAGCGGCTCAAAGTAGAGCCGGTCGCTGGTGTCGTAGTCCGTGGAAACGGTCTCCGGGTTGCAGTTGACCATGATGGTCTCGTAGCCGTCTTCCTTGAGGGCAAAAGCCGCATGGCAGCAGCAGTAGTCGAACTCAATTCCCTGCCCGATGCGGTTCGGCCCCGAGCCCAGAATGATGATCTTGTGTGTCGGAGTCGGCGGCGCCTCGTTCTCTTCGTCGTAGGTCGAGTAGAGGTAGGGCGTCATCGATTCGAACTCGGCGGCGCAGGTATCTACCAGCTTGAAAACCGGCCTGATTCCCTTCCCTTCGCGCAGTTCCCTCACCCGCTGAATGCCGGCGTGGCCCTCCAGGCTCCACTCCTTGGCGATGCGCTCGTCGCTCAGGCCGAGACGTTTCAGGCGGAGAAGCTTCTCGGTCGAGATGTCTTCCGGCACGGTCCCGGCGATCGCGCTTTGCGCCAGGGTGATCTCGCGTAACTGATGCAGGAACCAGGGATCGATGCCGGTGAGGCGCGCCACTTCGCGCACGCTCAATCCGCGCTCGAATGCGTAGCGAATATAACCCAGCCTCTCCGGCCGCGGCGTCACTAGCATTTGCGTCAGGCGGCGCGGCTCCAGCACTTCGGCGCCGGTCTTCTTGCCGGTTTCCAGAGCCCGCCAGGCCTTCATCAAGGCTTCCTTGAAGGTGCGCCCGATGGCCATTACCTCGCCGACCGACTTCATCTGCGGGCCTAGCGTATCGTCGGCACCGGGAAACTTCTCAAACTGCCACTTCGGAATCTTGACCACCACGTAGTCGATGGTCGGCTCGAAGCAGGCCGGAGTCTTGCGGGTAATGTCGTTGGGAATCTCATCGAGCGTGTAGCCCACGGCCAGCTTGGCGGCGATTTTGGCGATGGGAAACCCGGTGGCCTTGGACGCCAGCGCCGAGGAGCGCGAGACGCGCGGGTTCATCTCGATCATGATCATGCGACCGTCGATGGGATTGATGGCGAACTGCACGTTGGAGCCGCCGGTTTCCACGCCGATCTCGCGCATGACCGCAATCGCGGCGTCGCGCATCTTCTGGTACTCGCGGTCGGTAAGCGTCTGCGCCGGGGCCACGGTGATGGAGTCGCCGGTGTGCACACCCATGGGGTCGAAGTTCTCGATCGAGCAGATGATGATGACGTTGTCGGCGAGGTCGCGCATGACCTCCAGCTCGAACTCCTTCCAGCCCAGCACGCTCTCTTCGATCAGGCACTCATGAACCGGCGAAAGGTCCAGCCCGCGAGCCAAAGTTTCCATCAGCTCTTCGCGGTTGTATGCGATGCCGCCGCCCGTGCCCCCAAGTGTAAAGCTGGGCCGGATGAGCACCGGAAAGCCCAGCTTGCCGGCAAAATCCAGGCCGTCGCGCAAGTTGTTGACCAGCGCCGACTTGCAAACCTCCAGGCCGATGCGCAGCATGGCATCCTTAAAGAGCAGGCGGTCCTCGGCCTTCTTGATGGCCTCCAGCTTTGCGCCGATCAGCTCGACGTTGTAGCGGTCGAGAATGCCCGCGTCGGCCAGATCCACAGCCAGGTTGAGCGCCGTCTGCCCGCCCACCGTCGGGAGCAAAGCAAAGATGCCGGGCTTTCCTGCCGAGCCTTGAAAGGGCACGACTTCAGTCGTGCCGCTCACCGCCCCCCCCAAGTCCTGGGGCTTTAGCCCCTGAGGGAGTGGTTGCCCACTGGCGAGCATCTCCGCCTCAATGCGAATGATCTCCTCAACGTACTCGCGCGTGAGCGGCTCGATGTAGGTGCGGTCGGCCAGGTCGGGATCGGTCATGATGGTGGCCGGGTTGGAGTTCACCAGCACCACCTCATAGCCCTCCTGCTTGAGGGCCTTGCAGGCCTGCGTCCCGGAGTAGTCGAACTCCGCCGACTGCCCAATCACGATCGGCCCCGAGCCAATCACCAGGATCTTCTGTATGTCATTTCTGCGTGGCATGGTTTAGCTTGCGGCTCCTGCGATTGCCATGGCTCGCGCCTTGAGCGAGGTTAAGAGATTCTCGAAGTTGAGTTCTGGTGAAGGCTGATGATAATCGCCATTATTTGCGGAGGCATTGCTCGAAAGGAGCAAAGCCGCACTGTCGTACAGGCGTTCCCTGACCAGTTTTGTCATGAGGATTTCGTACCTCTTGGCATATGAGGCGTCGCGAAACTCCGGGAAGACCGAAAAGTGTGGCTCCTTGACACTGACCGGGTTGAGCGATCTATCAACCTCTTCCAGCAACATCACATACCCGAGCCATGGACACTGCGAGAGACTGAATGCCCCTTCCCTGTAAGCGGTCCAAATATCCGTTGCACTTCCTAGCGATTCTTCCGTGCGATTGTTGAAGTTGTTCCCAAACGAACCAACCTGCGACTTGAATTCCATGGCCGCAATCAGCCTTCCGTCCACCACAACAAGCAAATCCCACTGCTTCTCTGCACGGAACCATCCGGGCAACTCGACCTTCTTGCTGAAGTAGATGTCGGAGCAACTGATCTTGCATTCGAGCAGATAATCCCGAACCAACTCGACAAACCCGTCCAACTGCTTCCCGCCCGTAACCGCCGTGCGATTCCCCGCGTCTCTTGCTCCGGTCTTCGCACCTTGCTTCTGAGCTTGATTCCCCCGTGTCGCCCAAAACTGCCTGACGGCAGTGCGGATTCGCTCCTCCCAATAGGGCTGCAAACTCATGGCTCCTCCACCTCCGTAATTAGCGGCTGACAGAAGAGTCCGTCAGTCTCCCGGTAGAAACGGGCAACGGACATTTTGTGGTACTTGGCGCTGATTTCATACCCGATGCTGTGGCGTCCGGTTCGCGCCGCGGCAATCGCGTTCGTTCCCGAGCCGGAAAATGGATCGAGGACTACATCGCCAGCAAAGCTAAACATCCGGATCAATCGCTCTGCCAACTCGACTGGATAAGGAGCCGGATGATCTTTGGTCGAAGCTCCCGTGAGTCCGGTCCAAATCTGCTGAAACCAACTCTGATAGTTCTCCGCGCTGATGATGGAGAGTAGACGCTTTGCGGCGGTGGGCTTGCGGTAGCCACCCGGTTTGCGGAACATCAATATGTACTCGACATCGTTCTTGATGACAGAGTTGGGTTCGTACGGTTTGCCCAGGAAGCCTCCGCCGCCGGAA
Organism: Occallatibacter sp.; assembly: GCA_050014575.1. Taxonomy (GTDB): domain Bacteria; phylum Acidobacteriota; class Terriglobia; order Terriglobales; family Acidobacteriaceae; genus Telmatobacter. The sequence continues at coordinate 39,581 of JBEKDB010000006.1, forward strand.
ACCTCATACACGGCATTTGCAATCTTGTGCCAAATGATCGGGGCCAAATTATCAAAGCCGATCTTGCGGCAGAGTTCCTGAATGGATGCATGAAGAGGCACAACCGTGTGGCGGCCGTCGTTCTGCCGCCTCGAAAGGCAAACGTCGCCAACCACGCAGATCAGTCGCCCGCCAGGGACCAGCAAATCGAAACAGCGCCGCCACACGCGACCCAACTCTGCAAGAAAATCATCGTAGGCGAAGACGTGGCCAAGTTGTCCATCGGCCGCGTCATATTCCTTCAGTGTCCAGTAAGGGGGAGAAGTCAAGACCAGATGAGCGCTTTCCGGCGCAAGAGAGCGCATCTGGCGTGCATCTCCATGCACCAGAAAGTGGCTGGTTGGTATACGCGGCAGCACCTGCTCCAGCAAGTTCATCGCGGCAGGGTTGCGTGCTAACCGGGGAATCTCGGTCTGTTCAAGAGGGTCGAGCTGAAACGGCGCCCGCAGGAAGGAAGAGAGGTTCAACTCGGGAATAATGATTGCTCCCGGCTCCGGCTCTTCTCGTCTGGCTGCGAGTCCGCTCATGATTTCCACTCCTCCATCATTCGCCGGAAGTCGTGGAAGAGGTAGTGGGAGTCGTGCGGGCCGGGAGCGGCCTCGGGGTGGTACTGCACGCTGAAGAGCGGCAGCGTCCGGTGGCGCAATCCCTCGAGCGTCTGGTCGTTCAGGTCGAAGTGGGTCAGCTCCACCTCGTTGGCGTCGATCGAGTCGGGATCGACGGCGAAGTTGTGGTTGTGGGCCGTGATCTCCACCTTGCCGGTCACGTTGTTGCGCACCGGATGGTTGCCGCCGTGATGGCCGAACTTGAGCTTGTAGGTGCGTCCGCCCAGGGCCAGCCCGGTGAGCTGGTGGCCGAGACAGATTCCGAAGACCGGCACGCGGCCCATAAACTTGCGAATGGCGCGCACCGCATAGTCCACCGGCTCGGGATCGCCCGGACCGTTGGACAGAAAGACACCGTCGGGCTTCAGCTCCAGCACGTCCTCGGCTGAGGTCTCGGCGGGAACAACCGTCACCCGGCAGCCCTCGCGGGTGAGCATCCGCAAGATATTGAGCTTGATCCCGAAGTCGTACGCCACGACATGCAGCTTGCGCTGTTTCGCGTCTTGGACAAGAGCATTCGCCAACAGGGGCTCGCCCGACTGGTTGCGGCTGTCGGAGGCATCGAACGGGTAGGCCGACTTGGTCGAGACCACGCGCGCCAGGTCGGTTCCGTCCATCTTGCGAATGCTTCTCGCCTTTTGGACAAGGAGGTCTGTGTTGCTTTCAGCAGTCGAAATCACTCCCCGCATCACGCCGTGGGTGCGCAGGTGGCGAACCAGCGCGCGGGTATCGATCTCGGCCAGCACGGGCACGGAATACCGCTCCATGTACTCGTCGGTCACCTGTTCGGAGCGCCAGTTGGAGCTGATGGGCGAGAACTCGCGGACGATCAGCCCCTCGATATAGGGCCTGGCCGACTCGTTGTCCGCCTGGTTGGTGCCGTAGTTGCCGATCTGAGGGTTGGTGAGAACGACGATCTGTCCGGCATAGGAGGGATCGGTTGCGATTTCCTGGTAACCGGTAAGGGAAGTATTGAAAACGACTTCGCCCCGGCACTCACCGGGGTGCCCATAGCCGTGGCCACGGAAGATGCGCCCGTCTTCGAGCGCCAAGATTGCCTGCATCGCCTCTCCGAGGAGTGGATTCAACCGATTCTAGCAGGTTGGATGAGGTTGTGCCGGTGGAATTCCGGGCGGTTTCCCACGGACCTACCGCACCACGCCCGCGTCCCTCGTCGGCCAGTAGACGAAGACTGCCTTGCCGTAGATGAGCGAGCGTTCCACGGGGCCGAACTTGCGGCTATCCCAAGAGATGCACCGGTGGTCGCCCATCATGAAGTAGCTGCCTTCGGGGACCACGATCTCCGCCATGGAGTCGCTGTCCTGGTACTCCTCGGGGACGTACGGTTCGGCCTGCGGCTTGCCGTTGAGCCAGACCACGCCGTGGTCGATTCGCAGCCGGTCGCCGGGCAGGGCGATCACGCGCTTGATGTAGCTTTGCTCCGGGTTGCGCGGGTAGTGGAAGACCACCACGTCGCCGCGCTCGATGGAAGAGAAGCGGTAGACGAACTTGTTGACGAACAGGCGGTCGGAATCCACGAGCTGAGGCAACATGCTGGTGCCTTCCACGCGCACCGGCTCGCAAAGAAAGGTAACGATCAGCACCGAGGCAACCGCGACGACGAGCAGATCGCGCAGTAAAAGGCCGAGCCCTCCATATTTGCGGGGCGGCGCGGGGTTGACTTGCGGCTGGCCAGGGTCCGCGTCGGAAGCGGCGGGCTGGTTGGGAGCTTGTATTGGGGAGTCGTCAGGAACCGTTTGCATCTCTCCTTTAGATTACTCGCAGCCGAGGCCACCGGGCGGGCAGAGGATGCGGGCGCGGTTGGGCTTTTCCATAGGCTTGGGTTGGTTGGCTACGGGAACGAATGCGGGAGCCGAGCCGGGCGGGCCGCCGGCGAGGTTCTCTTCCTCTAGAAGGAGCGGCCTTTGCAGGAGCATCTCCACCTGCGTTCCGCTCTCTATATTGACGTCGGCGCCGCGCGTAAATAGCGTTGCCAGTCCAACAGCGGCAAGCCCCGCCCCAACGCCGGCAAAGCCTCCGGCAATGGGATGCCCGTCCACCGCCCCGCCTATCGCACCAATCGTGCCTCCGGCTGGAATGGCGACCTCAGCTACCTTGCCCGCATTGCGTCCCTTGTCCCCTTGCTGCTCGATGGTTCCCTCGCCATCATCCTTGACCGACTGCTTTCTCGCGCCGGGCAAAGCGCTCACGATACCCGGAATCTCGATCACCGAGCCATTGGGAAAGATCATCTCAGTGAAGTGCATGTCGAGCTGCGACCTGCCTTTCACGCGCCCGGCGCGGACGACGCGGTCCACCACTCCCTGCACGTAAACGCCGGCCGGGATCAGAACCCGGTTTCCGACCACCACCGGAAAGGTCGAGGCCAGGTAGACGCCGTCGCCGGGCTTGGCGCTCCGGGTGTCGAGGCCGCTGCGCAGTTGCAACAAGACCTTGGTGCCGGCGGGGACGGTGTAGATCTTCTTCGCCGGAGCAGCAGGCGCCTGCCCAGTTGCGCTGGCAGCAGCGTCTGAAGCGGGGGCAGCCTGGGGGGCCTGAGCAAACGAAGACCCGCAAGCCGTGGATACTAAACCCAGCACGACCGCAGCCGCAACCTTACCTTGCAGCAAACGCATGAAGCCCTCCCTTGAAACCTTCATTGCAATAGACGATTCGCCCGCATTCAAGGATAGCCTGACTGGCCTGCCAAGCCACGAAAAATCCTCCGGACTCCGCGATGGGAAGCAACCCGCGATACGATGCAAGAGAGCGATGAAGACCGAAATCATCCCGCCTGCCGCTTCCGCAGCCCGCCCCCGCGGCCGGTTTGCCACTGCCTACCGCGTTCTGAACGATGCAATCGCCGCCCGCACATTCCCCGGCTGCGCCTTTGGGGTATTGGCCGGCGGAGAGATCGTCCTCCAGGACGCACTGGGGCGCTTCACCTATGATGAAGGCGCGCCCGCCGTTGCCGCTGATACGGTTTATGACGTGGCCAGCCTCACTAAAGTAGTGGCCACCACCGCCGCGGCCATGCTGCTCTGCCAACGCGGCCTGCTCGACCTCGATACGCCTCTCGGCGAATTGCTGCCGGGCTTTGTGGTGGGCCGCGCTCCCGATGAGCGCGCTCGCCACGTGAAGCTGCGCCACCTGTTGGCGCACAACTCGGGGCTGCCGGGCTACGTCGAGTTTTTTCGCACCGCCGCCACGCCCGCCGCGTTGTTCCGCGCCTGCCTGGAGCTGCCTCTTGAAGCGGAGCCGGGGGCTCGCGCCGAGTACTCCGATCCGGGGTTCATTCTTCTCGCCAAGGCGCTGGAGGTTTGCACGCGCGAGTACCTGGCCACCTGGGTCCGCCGCGAGGTCTTTCAGCCGCTCGGGCTGGCTGCCACGTGCTTCTGCCCTCCGCCCGCCGCGCGTCTATCGATTCCGCCCACCGAAGAGGACACAACCCTGCGATTCCGCCGCATTCAGGGCGAGGTTCAGGACGAGCACGCCTGGCTGCTCAAGGGCGCAGGCGGCCACGCCGGGCTCTTCTCCAACGTGCCGGATCTGCTGCGCTTTGCAGGCGAGATTCTCAATGCCGGACCAAAAACCGAATCGCAAGCGGGCGAGCCGAGCCTCTTCGATCCGGCGACGGTCCGAGTTTTTGCGCAGCGGCAGGGCCCCGAAGGCAGTTCGCGAGCGCTCGGCTGGGACACGCCCTCTCAGAACTCCTCGTCCGGGCGGCACTTTTCATCGCGAACGATCGGACACTTGGGCTTCACCGGCTGTTCGTTGTGGATTGACCTCGAAGCCGGGGTTGTCGTTGCGCTGCTCTCCAACCGCACCTGGCCCGACCGCCCCGCCGCGGCGGACCAGCTCATCCGCGAGGTCAGGCCCGCTTTTCACGATGCCGTTCGCGAAGCGCTTTGACAATCTTGCTTAATCGTTTTAATGGGTTGCGGCGTTCCCGCCGATCGCGCCCGGTCAAGAATTCTATCGGCAGTTGACCACTTTCCAGATACAATGAAAAATTGGGGACAGACGCGATGCTAAGCAGTTCGACGATGCGGGAGACGGCCGGCGGCCGTGTCGACGACACCAAGAGGGACCCCGCCTTCCTGCTTCAGCAACTGACCACCGAGAGCCAGAACGAAGCATCTCAGGGCTTCGATACCAAGTCCGCGCACGAGATTGCGCGCATCATCAACCATGAGGATGCGAAGGTTCCCGGAGCGGTCAAGAAGGCGATTCCTGAGATTGCTCTGGTCATCGACCAGGTTGCCAGCAGCCTGCGCGACGGCGGGCGGCTCATCTACGTCGGTGCCGGCTCCAGCGGACGCATCGCCGCGCTCGACTCCTCGGAGTGCCCGCCCAGCTACTCCTCGGCTCCGGGGCAAGTGCAGTACATCATGGCCGGCGGACCGAAAGCGCTGGCATCGGCTGTCGAGGTCAACGAAGACAGCGAAGAGCTTGGACAGCGCGACATTGCCCGCCGGCGCCCCACGCGCAAGGACGTGGTGGTGGGCGTGTCCGCATCGGGCCGTACCCCTTACGTGGTGGCCGCCGTGGCCTACGCTCGCGCCCGCGGAGCGCACACCGCCGCTGTCACCTGCAACCACGACACGCCTTTGGCCGCAGCCGCCGATATCACCATCGTTGCCGACGTCGGTCCCGAGGTGATCTCTGGTTCCACGCGCATGAAGGCCGGCAGCGCCCAGAAGATGATTCTGAACATGATCACCACCGGCGCCATGACCCGGCTGGGCTATGTGTACGAGAACCTGATGGTGAACGTGCACATGCAGAACTCGAAGCTGGTCGAGCGCGGCATCCGCATCCTCATGTGCGCCTGCCAGATCGACCGCGAAACCGCGGTGCAGACCATCAAAAGCGCCGGCCGCAGCGTCCCCGTGGCCCTGGTAATGCTCAAGGCCAAGGTGGACAAGCCCGAAGCCGTGCGGCGGCTGGCCAAGTCCGACGGCAACGTGCGGCTGGCGATCGAGGACAACGCGCAGGAGCTGTAAGGCTCAGAAGATAATTCAAAGCATCGAGTTTTGAAAAACATCAGGCAGGTCTGGAATCGGGCCTGCCCGGCTTGTTTTTGAAAACAGCGATGATTGCCCAGAGAACGATCAGGACAACATCCAGCATCGCAAGCCAGATCAACTTATCCCCCGCGTCTTCTGCATAAAAATGCAGACTTTGATACCAGCGCCCACCACCCCATCTCTGGAAGTCTGCGGCGAGTTCGTAAGTGTAAGTCTGAATCTGATGGAGTCCCAGCGCAGGAACAGCCAATGCTGGAAAAATGAGAACATGCGCCCAGAAAACAAGCCTCCACTTGTTTTTCGCGTAGCAGCGCTGCATCGTCCACGAATGTGCCACCAAGCCCAGACAAATTACCGCGCCAATGCCATGGATAAGACACAGGGTCAGAACGGCATTTGACGCATTCTGAACGTCAATTGAAGTGCTCTGATATGAAACCAGCTCACCTGGAACCCGGTCTGCGTACAACTGGAGAAATGGGATCGAGAGCGCAGCGAAAAGACTCCAATACCGCTTCAAGAACTGTTTGACAATGCTCATAGCTTCTCCGCCACCAGTGCAATTCTGTCGGCGTTCACCATCGTAGTGCGGGCTGATTTCGACGCTCAGACCACCTCGGATCGCTTCGACAGTGCGATCAAGATCGTCAAAACGTCGTCATCCTTACCTTCAGCAGCACATTCTCATCGGACTTCAGGTTCAGGCCGTAGTCGGTCTGGTCGCCATTCCATAGGCGAACGGTCTTCCAGTTCCCTGCCCCGTCGTAGCCGCCCTCCTCCACCTTGAGCCAGAAGCGCTTCAGGCCGGGCGCAAAGGCGGGATTGAAATCGACCCGCGCATGATGGCCGGCGACGAGAAACTCATTCGGCCCCAATTGCAGGATCACCACGCCTCCATCGGGAGGGGTATTGCCCTTGGGCTGCATCCCGTTGCCGAAGGACGGCATTCCGTAGCTGACCACTGCCTGCCAGCTCTCGAAGGCCAGCGTCTGGGTGTGGTTGTCCGGATCTTCGCTCGCGCCCCGCAGCTTGCCCTCCAGGTTCCCCTTCGCCAATCTGCGCGCAATCGGCGCCAGCAACTCGTACTGTTGAGCAACGGGTTTGAGTGCATCCGACTCCATCGCCTCCGGGCCTTCGGTCTGGTTGCTGTAGCGGCTCAGGTCGAGCCCGAACGGCGCCCAGCCGATGGCGCCCTGGCCGATGGCCCCGTACACATAATGCGCATAGATGGCCGTGTTGCCGGTCTCCGGAATCAGCAACGGGTTGTTCTTGCGCTTGTACAACTCGATCGATTTCATGTACCTGGCGTACTCCGGCATGTAGATGTCGGGAGCGATTATGCCGATGGACGGAGCGGCGATCTTCCACAGGTCGATGTTGTTGTCGGTGGGCGCGCCGGACTCATAACTGGGCGCCTTGCCGGGGTGAAAGGGATCGCGCAGCGCCGCATTCACATACAGCGGAAGCGGGTACTCCTGCTTGCCCGCCGCGGCGACCTGCTCGATGTAGTCGGCGATGTACCAGGCCTGGAAGGTTTCATCGGCATCGTCGCCGAAGACCTGCCGCCAGCTTCCGGGCTGTTTGCCCAGGCCGGTAACCAGCTTCTCGGGCACCGGGCCGGCAAAAACCTTTTCCGCCTCCGGTCCGTAGTCGCGCACTCCGCCCCAAACGCCGGCTTCGTTCTCCACCTGCACCATTAGCACGGTGCGCTGGGCATCGGCTTGCTTCAGATGGCGCATCAGGGCGCGGAATGCGGCCTTGTCGGCCTCAAGCCGCGCCGGAGAGAAAGGCGAGGGCGAATCCACGGTCCGGCCGTCCTTGTCGCGCACAAACGGATACTTGACCTGGTCCAGCTTGATCCACTCCGGCGTGTAATGGGAGCTGGCGTTCTTCCAGGTGCCGAACCAGAGCAGCACCAGCCGCAGACGATGCTCGCGGGCCTGCTTCAGGATCAGGTCCACAACGCTGAAGTCGTACTTGCCCTGGGTGGCTTCCATCTGCTCCCAATAGATGGGGAGCTCGACCGTGTTCGCATGAAGCGCTTCAGCCGCCGGCCATACCTTGTCCAGGTACGCGGGCCAGGCACTGGAGTTGTTGGCCTGCACGCCCAGCATCAGGTAGGGTTCGCCATCAACCAGCAGAGCGTAGCGGCCATCCTTCTCGACAATAGCGGGCAGCGGCTTGGCCGGGACCGCAACGGTCGGCGCGGCTTGCGCCACCGCGGTCAAGCCCGCAAACGTCGCCACCATCGCCAACGCCAACCCGGCACAACCGGCCAAACTCCGCCAATTCCCTGCGCATCTCATCGTGCTTCTTCTCCAATCGCGGCCAAAACTACCTGGAATCGCTGGCGCAAGTATAAAGCTTGATCCCTCACGGCAAGGCCGCGCCCGATTTACACTTGAAGGCTAGGAGCTCCTCAGCCTCATGGATAAGTTTGTCATTCGCGGCGGCAATCCGCTGGTGGGCACGGTGCGCATTTCAGGGGCGAAGAACTCGGCGCTGCCCTGCATGGCGGCGGCGATTCTGACCGAGGACGTGGTCACGCTCGAGAACATTCCCCAGGTGCGCGACATCGAGACCCAGCGGCGGCTGCTGGCGGCAATGGGCGCGGAGGTCGAACTGGGATACGGGCGCGCCCAGCATCGCACCATCATCTGCTGCAAGAATCTCTCCGATCCGGAGGCCAAATACGAGATTGTGAAGACCATGCGGGCCAGTTCCCTGGTGCTCGGTCCGCTTATTGCTTGCACGGGAACGGCGCGCGTGGCCATGCCCGGCGGCTGCGCCATCGGCGGCAGGCCCATCGACCTGCACATCAAGGGCTTGGAGAAGATGGGCGCAGCGATAACCCAGGAGCACGGCTACCTGGAGGCGCGCGCAGATCGATTGCGAGGCGCGCACCTAGTCTTCGACAAGATCACGGTGACTGGCACAGAAGACTTGCTGATGGCGGCTGTGCTGGCCGAGGGCGAAACCCTGATGGAGAACTGCGCGCGGGAGCCCGAGGTTGCCGACCTCGCTGCCCTGCTGACCGCCATGGGCGCGAAGATCAAGGGAGCCGGAACCTCGACCATTCGCGTTCAGGGGGTGCAGCGGCTTCATGGCGCGCGCCACCGTATCAATCCCGACCGCATCGAGGCGGGAACATTTCTGATAGCGGGCGCCATTACCCGCGGCGACCTGATCGTGGCCAACTGCAACCCGGCGCACCTGAGCGCGGTGATTGCCAAGTTGGAAGAGGCCGGCGCCCGCGTGGATATTCTCGGCCCCGAGACGGTTCGCGTGCGCGCCGATGGACGACTCAGCGCGGCCGATATTTCCACCGAGGAGTATCCCGGCTTCCCTACCGACATGCAGGCGCAGTACATGGCGCTGGCCACGCAGTCCGAGGGAGTGAGCGCGGTGAAGGAGAACATCTTCGAGAACCGCTTCATGCACGTGCAGGAGCTGGTGCGGATGGGCGCCAATATCAAAGTGGATGGTAGCTGCGCCACGGTGCGCGGGCCGGCCGGCCTCTCCGCCGCGGCCGTCATGTGCTCGGACCTGCGGGCTTCCGCGTCCCTGGTGCTGGCCGCGCTGGTGGCCGACGGAGAGTCCATCTTGGACCGCGTCTATCACATGGATCGCGGCTACGAGCGCATCGAGGAGAAGCTGCGCGGCGTGGGCGCGCAGATTCGGCGCATGGGGAATGTCTTCAATCGCAAGGATGACGAGACGGCCGCGGACTGACCGCTTCAGCGCCAGCTTACGGCCACGTGCCAGTGCAATCCGCGCCGGGCGGTCTTGTGCAGCACGCGCTCATACTCTCGCAGTTCGCCTAGAACAGGCTGTGTCTCGGAGCCCAGCGCAGTGGGCGCCTTGGCAAGAAAATCGATCAGGGTTCTCACCGTGCGCAGGCCGTCCGGGGCGTCGAACCATTGCGGCTGGGGCAGGCGGCGCGCCCAGTCGGGGCTGGCAGCGCCCTGTTCCAGCAGCAGCGCCATCGAGTTCTCATCGGCTGAAAAGAATTCGAGGATGGGTCGCACGTTCAGCCGTTCGGCCAACCGCTCCAGGGCATCTTCGTTGCGGGCCAGAGCCTGGCCGTTCACAAAGATGTCGAAGCCGGGGTCTTCCCCCTCGACGACAATGTACAAACTGGCAGCCATTTGCCTAATCCTAGCCGAGACCGATGGCTGGAGCCGGTAAAACTCGATTACGGTTATCCAATCGGTTACGGGTCCGGCGAGGTTTCTTAGAGGAGCGGCAAGGAGCACGCGGTTTCTTGTGTTTTCAGGCCGAAAAATCGCGTTCCGGGGCGCGAAAGACGGCAAGAAACCGCAGGCAATGATTACCAGTCAGTCGATAGGGGTAATTCTTAAACTATTCACATGCATAGGCTTACAACAGAATCCGGAGTGGAAATATACCCCCTTGGGGTATAGGGGGGGTACCGTTGGGTACGGACCGGTCACATACCTGACATTTTGGACCCGGGATATTCCTGATAAAAAACGGGATTCGGATTGTTTCGCGAGTAGAGCAATTTGAACAAGCCAAACGGAAAAAGGTGCGGGATTGATCGAACGAGTTTAGCGAGTTGGCCCCCGCTGCGCGGGGTTAGCGGGTTGGCAGGTTAGCGGTTGGCTGAAGGCGGACACAGTCTTATCTCACCGCAGGTCGGCGAAGTCCGTAAACGACTGACACCGCGGACGACATTTCGGCGATTCTTGTCATCAGTTTGATGGGCGGAGAGGCGCGCTGCAACGCTCTTTCCAGTTGTTTCAATTGTGCGCCGAAGGGAGGCAATTATCGGCAAAAACTGAAGGAATTGCTAGCAGTTATGATTTGCCGGCCGGCTCTGCCGGCCTCTCTTCCCTGCTTCTCGTTACTCCAGGTTCTGAATCGTGGCTCCCTCTGCGGGTTTCACCACGAACTGGTCGTCTCCCAGCGGCGGATTCTCCTTCACTTCCTCCACCTTCAGAACGATCCGTATCTCCTCCACCGGACGATTGATGACGATCGAGGAAGGGTAAGTGACCGAATCGAAATCCCGATAGCCGGAATAGAAGACCTGGGTCTCGACATTGCCCTCGCTGTCGTATATATCCTCTTGATAAGGCTGAAGATCGTTGCGATTAAAGGTGACCACGCGGACGGGCGTCAACTGCCTGCTGCCGGGCTTGGGCCGGCTGATGCTCAGGACGTATTCCGGGATGGTGTTCAGGTGCTTCCTGGCCGCGTCCTCCACTGTCTCCGAGTCCGCCACCACAGAGTACAAATCGTCCGGCTCCAATCCGTGGACCACCATGGCATCGAAGAAGAACCCAGGGCGGATATTCTCCAACGCGTTCACCGACTTCTTCTTCAATGAGTTGGAGCCTCGAATGGTCTTCTTCTGGAGGGGGATGGAGAGCGTGAACTCCTTGCCATCGCTGGCCATGTCGAAGACCCGCACGCCGAGATCCTGCCCCACCACGCGCAGCATGGCGGGCTTGCGCATCAGGATCCAGCCGCGGAGTGTGGGATAGTCCTTGGCCACGCCCTCCTTGGTCTTGATCACGCTGGCCTGAATCTCGACGGTGGCGGTGAGGGTATTCAGCCCATCCCAGCGGTTGTTGAGCCGCGCAACCAGTTCCTCCGGCGTGGCCGTCTGGACATTCGACGGCGGCTTGGGCACCGGCAGCTTGCGCGTCGTGGGGAAGAGCGAACAGCCGGCAAGCAGGATGGGAAGAAACAGCGCGCCAATGGACGCCAGGCGACATCGAGCCTTCATCGGCCACCTGCCTTCTTCACGGCCTCGCGGTAGCCGGCTACGTTTCGCTGCTGCTCGTCCAGGGTGCGGGCAAACAGCGACTTTCCCTGGGGATTGGCCCCAGCGGCCACAAAATACAGATAATCGGTCTTGGCCGGCTCCATGGCCGCGCGCAGCGACCGTGCGCCGGGATTGGCCACCGGGCCGGGCGGCAGGCCCGTGTGCAGATAGGTGTTATAGGCCGTGTCGCGGCTCAAATCGCTCTGATGGATCGCGCCTCGCCAGCGGCCCTCAAGCTCCAGCCCATAGATCACTGCGGGGTCGGTCATCAGCGGCATGTTCCTGGCCAGCCGGTTGGCGAAGACCCCCGCCACCAGCGGCCGCTCCGCATCCACCGCCGTCTCCCGCTCCACCAGTGAAGCCATGGTCACCACCGCATGCACGTTTTCTTTCAGTCCCAATTGGCCGGCCACCGCCCGAAAGCGCCGCACCATTGTCCCGCAAATCTGCTCTGGGCCGTCCTTGCGCGGAAAGCGATAAGTATCGGGGAACAGATAGCCCTCCAGGCTCTTTGCTTTGGGGTCCAGGTCGGCCACCAGTCCCGTTTGCTTCACCGCGGCATCCACAAACTCCTGCCGCGCGCCAAACCCCGCCTGCTCCAGCCGGGCCGCAATCTCGTAAATGTTTTCGCCCTCGGGAATGGTCACCGTCCGGGTAAAAACATCTCCGCGAAGGATGCGCGCATAGACCTCGATCACCGGGGCTGGGTGATCGAACCGGTACTCCCCCGCCCGCAGCGTTCCCCGCTTGAACCAGCGCAGCAGATCGAAGACATACCGGCTGCGCACAATGCCTGCCGCTTCCAGTTGCAGGCCGATCCGCGCCGTGGAAGAACCGGGCGCCAGTTCAACAAACGTCTCGCTGCGCGGCCCGAACGGCGCCAGAAGCAGCCAAGCCGCCGCGCCAGCCGCAAGCAACGCTACGAGGAAAGCCGCCTTCAAGACTCCCGCCGCGCCAGAACCCCTCTTATTCCCGCTCTTCCGTCTGCGGCCTGCCATTCCCCGCTGTCGACCCTTCTTTAATGAATGACGCGCGAAATCCCCGAGAGGACTCTCACCCCTGATTGTATCGGTTCAGCGCGCCGCACGACGCCCGCCAAGCCCAGTTGGTTCCTGCCGAATGGTTTTCCCGCTCGGCTTCCGTCGCGAAATGCGCGGCCGAAAACCCGCTTTTCGAGTCGTGGTGCAGTTTCCGAATTGGCGAGCATCCGGCCGCAACCGCAAGATTGGGAATGTTCGAATCTGGAAACGAGATCGGGCAGTTAGCAACATCCAAGTTGATATGCGACTTGACTTGGCGAACCGCTCATCGCAGCGATTCCGACGCGCAAGACAGACTCGGCGCATCGCCAAGCTCGGCGACCTGTCGTTCCAACGCAGCGATTCTCTCCTGTGCTGCCTCCACCGCCGATGCCCCCTCCTGCTGAACTCTTCTCGCATTCCAGAGGGCCTGTTCCGCCACGCGGCTGACCTCATGCAGAAGCTTGCGAATCTCAACTTCCAGGTACAGGTGGCTCTCTTGAATGCGGTTGAGGATGTCGCTCTGCACGCGCGTGCTGTTAACTTCGAGCAGTGTCGCCAGGAATTCCCGTGTGTCGTTCTGAATAAAGACCAGAGCACCGATGAAACTCAGGACGGCGTCAGCCAGCCATCGCAGAGGCGAGACAGGCTGGGCGAGCTGGATGAAATCGGCGAACGTGAAGGCTGAGCGAACACGGAAGCCGGCTTCGGGGTCGAGCGCGTGCGGCATGCGCGCAAGCTCGGGGACACCTCCCTCGGCAAGCTGCTTCAGGAAGTTATTCCCAATCTCAACGAATCGGGGCGAGACCCGGCGGTACTGATGCTCTGCTTCTTCTTGCTCGGGTCTCAGCCACGGGATCACATAACGCTGGGCAATTTCCTGGGCCCGTTTCATCAGCCGGCGGCGATAGCGCGAGCCCAGCGCATAAGGCAGAGACGATATAGCTTCTTCAAGCTCCTGCTTCGCTTCCGGCAATACTCCCGCGAGAAATGCTTTACGCCGATCCACAAACAGATCGGAGATGTGCCGCTGCTCAGCCATGAATAGAAATGTGAGTTCGCGCATCGATCGCTCGGCTTCCGCGATCGTAATCTTCATGGTCGCAATCCGCCGTTCCGATTCCTCAATGGGCCGCTCAAGTGCTTCCCGCTCTTCCCTTATGACTGCCAGCAGTTGCTCACCGAGCCGGTCGATCCCTCGCTCACAGGCCGAATAGATCAGCCTTCGCCCAGATTGATCAACCAGCACGCCAAGAGCATCGACCAGCTTCTGCCAGTCGCGTTCCGGGCCGCGATTGTTCATTCGTTCCGCCGCACTCACCTCCAGAATCGGCCCGAGTCCTCGCTGCAGCCTCTTCCTCACCTGTCGATCTGCAAAATTCACCGCGGCGGCTCTTTCTTCCGGAGTTGCCCGATCAGCCTTGTTAAGAACCAGAACAATATCCTGAACGTGCCGCGCTACGGCTTCCACCAGCACCAGCTCTTCTCCAGCCAGCGGCGGGTCGGCCCCAATCACAACCAGCGCCGCGTCGACGTGGGGGATGAACGCATGAGTTGCCGCCGTATTTCCCGTGAATACCGAGCCGAGGCCGGGCGTATCCACGAAGCACATCCCGCCCGCCAATAGCCGGCTTGGCACAAAAACCTCAACGCCCCGGATTCTCTTGGTGTTCTCAGGGTTACATTCTTCCGATACGTACTGGTCGAGATCGGATACGGAAACCTCCTGCCAGGAGCCATCTCCCGCCTGGATGCGCGCTCTTCGCCGATCCCCGAACCGGATGACAGTCGGAACCGCGGTCACGGGAGTGAAGCCAACGGGCAGAACCGGATCGCCAATCAGCGCGTTGATCAGCGTGGACTTGCCGCGTTTGAACTGACCGATGCACGCAACATAAAAGCGACCCTCGGAGATCCGGTTCGCAAGATCCCTTGCCTCCCCGGCGATTCGACTCGAAGCCAATTCCTCTGCAAGTTGAGCTAGGCGAAGGAGCCTCGCTGCTCCGTCAACGTCGCTCGTCGCCGTTGAGAGCGCCAAGTGAGAACGCTCCAGCTGCACGCCTGTCTTGGTGGACGAATTGTCTTCGCTGATCGTCATGTCCCTACGACGCCCCTGAGCGCGCTCCCTACTGATGCAGGTCGTTGGTTACTTTAACGTCGGCGAATAGCCTGCACGATCTTTTCCACCCGCGAGAGTGTTAGTGTAGCGCACCTTCACGGAATGAATCGAATGCATCGCCGGTCGTCGAATATGTCGTTCCGGGAGGGGCGGATTGGAGAGCCTCCTCAGCCACCGATCGGCTCAAGTTTTCCGCCTTTGAGCAAGAAGCGCTCTCCACGCCAGACGATGGTGTTTCCAGCGAAGCCCGCCGTCCAGATGCCCATGACGATGAGGTCGCGCAGGGGCAGCAGCCACAGATTGGGCAGAACCTGGCGGTCGCCGAGCACCTCCGCGCCGACCGTCATGGCCAGGGCCAGGCGCAGAAGAAAACTCAACCCCAGAAGCCAAAGGCTCAGCGGACTGAGGCCGCTGGCCAGCACATTCAGCAGGGCCAAAGGAAGGCCGTGAGTGAAGAGGAGGCCGGCGTATCCCCAGGGGCGGGCATCGCGGACGGTGCGAGCCCAGCGCAACTGGTGATCGGCAAAGCCGCGCCAAGTGTATGCCGGAATGGCGGTCTCAACGACCTCGGCCGAAAGCGCGACGCGGTAGCCGGCCCGGCAAATGCGGACGCCGAGTTCGTAGTCGTCGGCCAGATGGTCGAGCAGCGGCGAGAGGCCGCCAATCTTGTCGAGCGCCTTGCGGCTCACGGCCAGCGTGGAGCCGAGGCCGAAGTGAAGGCCGCCTTCAATCATCCTGGAGAGCAGCACGCCGGCCTGGAAGTCGGTGGCGATGCCCAGCGCCTCAAGCCGCGAGGGCAACGTGCGCTGAGCGCAGCCTCGGTAGAGAGCGGTGACCAAGCCGACCTCTTTCCGCGCTTGGCCGAGATCGTCTTTGGGAAGAGGTTCATCCGGCGGAGGAGCGAAGTCAGCCATGATCCGCTCCAGATAGCGGGGAGAGACGGTAATGTCGGAGTCGTTGATGAGGATGAAGTTGTAGCGGGCTTGGGTTTCAAGCTGAACGAGCGTGCTGACCTTGCCGTTGGTTCCCAGGCGGGTGGGGCACCGGACCAGTTGAATGGATTGAGCGGGAAATTCCTTGATGAGCTGCTCGACGACAGCGGCGGCGGGATCGGTGAGCGAGGAAACGCCGAAGAGCAGCTCCACATCGCCCGAATAGGTCTGGCGGCAGTGGCTGCGGAAGGCGTCGATCATGCCGGGGTCGAGGCCATTGAGGGATTTGAGGATGCTGACGCCGGGTGAAAAAGCAGCCGGCGGGGCGCGACGGGCGGCAAGAAAAACGCGCGCGGCCACCATGGCGGCCAGAAAATAGCCCATGCCGGCCACGGTCAGCAAGGTGGTGAAAACCTCCACGGATTGAGCCAGAACGTTTGACATGCCAGGGGTCGGAGATCAGGGGTCAGAGATCGGGATAATCGCGTTGCGGCATCGGTCTGAGCTTAGCGCAGACAGGCTGCGCACTGGTCTGGCGCGGGCGAAACAAGCGCATAGAAGACAAGCGAGGGCTGAGATTGCTCCCAGCCCTCGCTTGTGTTTGCTAGACTCTGCCGGAATCCGGGCTGGCGGTTAGGAAACTGGCTGCACGTCGGCAGCCTGCCATCCCTTGGGCCCCTTCACCACGTTGAACTGCACGGCTTGCCCTTCTTGCAAACTCTTGAAACCACTTGAGTTGATTGCAGAGTAGTGCACAAAGACATCTTCGCCGTTCTGACGCGAGATAAAGCCGAAGCCCTTCGCGTCGTTGAACCACTTCACAGTACCTTGTTCCATTTTGTTCGTGTTTCCTGAATTGAATTGCGCTGGATGAATCGGAGCGACCACTGGCAGAATCTTGCTTGTTTGGGCGAGTTGCTGCTCACGCCCGGTTCGACTCTAACGCTGACGACAGTGTACCATTCCTCTCGAAAATTCGCTGCATGAATTCTTGCCTCTTTGTCTCATTGGGCGATTTGGCTTTCTGGAACCCCTGCCGTTTTATGGGCTCATTCCTGCGCCTCCGGCTGTGATACTGTGAGAGGTCGCCATGCTCAACGATCCCATTCCCGGCCTGCTGCGGCGCACGACCGAAGCGCTGGAGGCGGAGTTTGCGGCTTTGCCCGACTTTGAGCCGGCATCGGAGAGCGCGGCCGATACGGTGGCGATGGCCCGGGTTCTGGAGCTGACGGCTCACCGGTTGGGCGACAACTACCCGTACTTCCATCCTCTTTATGCCGGGCAGATGCTCAAGCCGCCGCATCCGCTGGCGCGGGCGGCCTACGCGCTGGCCATGAAGATCAATCCCAACAACCATGCTCGCGATGGCGGGCGGGCGAGCTCGGAGATGGAGATCGAGGCGGTCGCAGGGATCGCGGGAATCTTCGGCTGGACGGAGTTCCTGGGCCATCTGGCCTCGAGCGGCACGCTGGCCAACCTGGAGGCGCTTTGGGTGGCCGGGCAGTTGGCGCCGGGGCGGCGGATTGTGGGCTCGGAGCAGGCGCACTATACCCACAGGCGCATCTCCGCCGTATTGAAGCTCGAGTATGCGGAGATTGCCACGGACGACCGCGGCCGCATGAGCACGGAAGCGCTGGAGGCGGAGCTGCGCAAGGGCGATGTGGGCGCGGTGGTGGTCACGCTGGGTACAACAGCCATAGGCGCGGTGGACCCGCTGGAAGAGGTGCTGCGGCTGAAGGAGCGCTACGGCTTCAGGGTGCATGTGGATGCGGCTTACGGCGGTTACTTCCGGCTGATCCCGGAGGCGCTGGAGGAGCCGGCGCGGCGGGCTTTCGCGGCCGTGGGCGAGGCCGACTCGATCGTGATCGATCCGCACAAGCATGGGTTGCAACCTTATGGGTGCGGATGCGTCTTGTTTCGCGACCCGGCGGTGGGGCGCTTCTACAAGCATGATTCGCCGTATACTTACTTCACTTCAAAGCAGTTGCACCTGGGGGAGATCAGCCTGGAGTGCTCCCGCGCCGGAGCCTCGGCGGTGGCGCTGTGGGCCACGCAGCAGCTTCTGCCGCTGGTCCCAGGGGGCGAGTTTGCGCACGGGCTGGCTCGCGGCCGGACGGCGGCTTTGGAACTGGACCGGTGGCTGCGCCAGGACAGGAGCGGACGCTTCCAGGCGCTGGCCGCCGGGGCTCCGGAGCTGGATATTGTGGTGTGGAAACTGAGTGCGGAGACGCCGCTGCGGGCCTCGGAGTTGGCGCAAAGAGTTTTTATGGCCTGCGCCACGCGAGATTTGCATCTGGCTCTTGTAGAATTGCCGCTGGGATGGTTTTGCCCGGCGGCGGGGTTTCAATCTGGAAACTCTGAAAGCGGCGGAGCTGAAGCCGGAACGGTTACCTGTCTGCGCTCGGTGCTGATGAAGCCCGAACACGAAGCATGGCTGAACAGTATATGGCAGCGGCTGACGGCAGCCTGTGCGGAAGTAATGGGAGAATAGGGACCATGGCAGAGTCGAGTACAACCAAGTCCGGTGAAGAAAACGTTCTCATAAAGGCAGGGAGTTGTTTGGTGACCTTCCTTCCCCGTCTGGGAGGCAAGATCGCCTCAATTCGTGTTGGCGATCATGAGCTGCTGCAAGTTCCTCTTGCGCCGTATGGGCCGCGCACCCGGACCATGCGCTTCGAAGAGGGCGACGCCAGCGGCTGGGACGAGTGCCTGCCCTCGGTTGCCGATTGCACCGTGAAGACCGCGGCGGGCACGGCCTTGGTTCCCGATCATGGAGACCTGTGGCGCGTGGAGTGGCAGCAGATTGCGGCCAGCGCCACCTCGGCAACCTTTCGCGGAGAATGCTTCTCGCTTCCGCTGGCGCTGGAGCGGGCGGTAACGCTGACCGAGACGGCCAAGGGCTGGAAGTTAAGCGTGGCTTACAAGGTGACCAACTTCGGCAGCTTCCGCGCGCCGTGGTCATGGTGCGCTCATACCTCGTACGCGTCGGAGGCGGGAGACCGCGTCACACTTCCGGAGTCGGTTACTACGCTGCTGCTGGAGGGTTCCGGCGGCGGCAGGCTGGGCAAGGGCGGCGACAAGGTGAACTGGCCGGTGGCCGCGCTGGTGAGTGGAGGCAAGACCGACTTGAGCGTGGCGCTGGGGCCGGAAACGGGCATCGGTGACAAGCTGTTTGCGGGCCCGCTCGCTGCGGCGGAGAACTGGTGCGTGCTGGAGCGGCCCAAGGCGGGAGTGCGCATCAAGGTGAGCTTCGATGCCGCGGCCACGCCGTACCTGGGAATCTGGATTTGCCACGGCGGCTGGCCTGACCGTCCGGGAACCAAGCAAGCCTGCTTTGCGCTGGAGCCGTCCACGGCCCCCGTGGACTCGCTGGCGAAGACCGGCCCGTGGTCGCTCGAACTGGCTCCAGGCGAATCCTTCTCCTGGCCCATGGTTGTTGAGATTGAATCCATTTAGGGGTGAACTTGAATGCATGATGCTGCAGTTTTACGTTCGATGCACCTTGCCCGCTTCCAGGCGGAGCCGGCGATCTTTGTCGCGCCCGGCCGCGTGAATCTTATCGGCGAGCACACCGACTATGCCGAGGGCTTTGTGATGCCCGTGGCCATCAACTTCGCCACCCTCGCGGCCATTTCGCCGCGTTCCGACGGCAAGATCGTCATCTGGGCCGAGAATTACTCGGAAGAGAAGACCTTCGACGCCGCCGCCAAGCCGGTGGCCACCAAGCACTGGAGCGATTACCCTATGGGTGTCGTCTCCATCCTGACCGGCGAAGGCCACAAGATTCCCGGCTTCAGCCTGAGCATATGGGGCGACGTGCCGCTGGGATCGGGGCTGTCAAGCTCGGCTGCTTTGGAAGTGGTGACGGCGCTGGCCGTGCTGTCGCTCATTGGGGCCAGCTATCCGGGGCCGGTGCTGGCCCGGCTCTGCCAGCGCGTGGAGAACGAATTCGTGGGCGCGAACTGCGGCATCATGGACCAGTTCATCTCAGCCAACGGCAAGGAGAACCACGCCCTGCTGCTGGATTGCCGCGACTTGAGCTTCCGCCTGGCGCCGATCCCCGCCAACGTGGCGCTGGTGATTGCCAATACCATGGTCAAGCACTCCATTGCCGGCGGCGACTATCCCACACGCCGGCGCGAGTCCGAGGCGGCCTGCGCCATCATCAACGGCCATCGCGGCGGCGTGCCCTTCCTGCGCGACGCTACGCTCGAGGATCTGAAGAAATGGGGCCACGAGATGGAGCCCAAGTCATACCTGCGCGCCAAGCACGTAATTACTGAGGATCTGCGCACCGTGGCCGCGTCGGAGGCTTTGCTCAGGGGCGACATGAAGGAAGTCGGCCGGTTGATGGCCGAGGCGCATATCAGTTACAGCAAGGACTTCGAGGGCAGTTGCGCGGAGGCCGACCTGATGGTCGATCTGGCCAACGAGCTGGCGGGGCTGATCGGCGCGCGGCTCACCGGCGGCGGCTTTGGCGGCTGCACCGTCAACCTGGTGGAGCAGAGCCAGGCCAAGGCATTTGCCGCCGAGCTGGGCAAGCGGTATGCAGCCAAGACCGGGATCACTCCGGAGATTCACATCTGCCACGCCTCCGACGGCGCGCATCGCATCTCGTAGGTTTTCCGATTTACTCGGTGTCCCAGGTCTCAAAATCGAGACCTGGGACACCCGGCACCCGGCTTCGGTCATGGCGGGCAGGGCAGACCGAGTCTCACGCTGGATGATCGGGAATACCACCCCATGCCAACCGATTTCCACCTTTTCGGACCGGCGCACCTCCTCATCCTCGGATCTGTTCCTCTTCTTGCCGCCATCCTTGCGGCAATCCAGCGGCGGCTCCCGCCGGGATTCAAAGGTCTGCGAATCGGCCTCGCAATCACGCTCCTATTGGACTCGGTTCTGTATTACGGCCACCTGGCCGCACACGGTCAGCTTACTTTTCCCGATCGTCTTCCCATGGAACTTTGCGATGCCTCGCTGGTTCTTGTCATTCTCGCGTTGTTCACCCTCAATCGGACAGTCTTCGATCTGGCTTACTACGGCGCATTGGGCGGAGCCACGATGGCGCTGCTCACGCCCAACCTGTGGGAGCCCTTCCCTTCCCTCACGACGGTTCAGTTCTTTGTCGCCCATGGCCTCATTGTGGCTGGCGCCCTCTACCTCGTCTGGTCCAAGCAGGCGTGGCCGCGGCCAGGGTCGGTGGGCAGGACGATGCTGGCCCTGAACATCTTTGCCGCCGTCGTTGGCGGCTTCGATTTCATTTTCAAAACGGACTACATGTACCTCCGCGCCAAGCCTCAAAATGCGTCGCTTCTCGATTTTCTTGGACCATGGCCCTGGTACATCGCGGCTACGGAGTGCGTTGCATTCGCCCTATTCCTGCTTCTGTATTCTCCCTTCCGGCAATCCGCCTCGCGCCCCGCGCCTCATCTTTGAGGCCTTTTGCGGATGGGCGCTCACCGGCTGGGAAAATGAATCCTTTCTCTCGGTTACGGCTTCAAACGAGTATTCTTTGGGCCGAGTTTCTTGCGACAGCGAATCCGCCCAGCCGGCAGTTACGCGGGATGAATGAGCTGTTCCAAACCCATGGGTAACCTTGGTCTGGTCTGTATGGGGGTGACCAATGCCCCGTTCGTGCAAGGGTTCTTGAGCAGCGTTCCTTGTTAAAATCTGAGAAGTTTGTCTCGATGAAGGCCGGGCAGGATAGGTATTGCCGGGCTGGCTTCCCGGATTTCCATTCCCAGATCGTCGCTTCGAGGGTTAGGAAGCGCGGCGGAGAGATGAAAACTATGCAGTCGAACGCATCGAAGCCGTTCTCATACGAAATCTTTCCCACCTCCGGCCTGGTGGCGTATTTCTCGATGGAGATCGCGATGAACTCCGCGATGCCGACGTACTCCGGCGGCCTGGGAGTTCTGGCCGGCGATACGCTGCGCTCGGCGGCCGACCTGGGAGTTCCGCTGGTGGCGTTCACGCTGGCGCACCGCAAGGGATACTTCCAGCAGCACCTGGATGGAAGGGGCGTGCAAAGCGAGACCGTTCAGCCCTGGAATCCGCCGGACTTCTGCACCGAGGAGGCGGCCCGGATCACGGTTTCAGTCGAAGACCGCGTGGTGACGGTGCGCTGCTGGCGCTACGACCTGGTGGGCCGCTCTGGGCACGTGGTGCCGATCTACCTTCTGGACACCGATCTGGAGGTGAATTCGGGGTGGGATCGCGGCCTGACCGATCACCTGTACGGCGGGGACTCGAACTACCGGTTGCAGCAGGAGATCGTGCTGGGGATGGGCGGCGTGCGCATGGCCAACGCGCTGGGCCACCGGATCAATGTTTATCACATGAACGAGGGCCACGCGGCCCTGCTAACGCTGGCTCTGATCGAGAGCCAGCTGGGCGGCGGGCCGCTCGGCGCGCCCACTGAAGCCGATCTCGGCCTGGTGCGGCAGAAGTGCGTATTCACGACCCACACGCCGGTCCCGGCCGGCCATGACCGCTTCTCCATCGAGCAGACGATTCGCATTCTGGGAGGCGACCGGACCGCGCGGCTGGAACGGCTGGGTTGTTATCGCGACGGAATGTTGAACATGACGCTGCTGGCGCTCAAGTTTTCACGCTATGCCAATGGCGTGGCGATGCAGCACGCCAAGGTTACCCGCGCGATGTTTCCGGAGTTTGCCATCGACTCGATCACCAACGGAGTTCACGCGCCCACCTGGATCTGCGAGCCGATGCAGCAGATTCTGGATGCGAATTTCTCCTCGTGGCGGCGCGACAATCTCTACCTGCGCAACGCGATCGACCTGCCGGAGAAGGAGATTCTTTCAGCGCACGCGCGCGCCAAGGACGCGCTGCTGGCCGAGGTTGCCGCGCGCACCGGGGAGACGCTCAATCCCAAGGTGCTGACGCTGGGCTTTGCGCGGCGCGTAGCCACCTACAAGCGGGCGACGCTGCTCTTCACCGATTCCCGGCGGCTGGTGGAGATTGCCACCGCGGCGGGAGGGTTGCAGATCATTTACGCCGGCAAGGCCCATCCGCAGGACGAGCCGGGCAAGGCGCTGATCCAGCAGGTCGTCGAGGATGCCGGAAGGCTATCGAGCGACCTGCTCAAGATCGTTTATCTGGAGAACTACGCATGGGATCTGGGCGCGCTGCTGACGGCCGGCGTGGATGTGTGGGTGAACACGCCGCGGCGGCCTTACGAGGCCTCGGGCACCAGCGGGATGAAGGCGGCGATGAACGGGGTTCCCAGCCTATCGATTCTTGACGGCTGGTGGATCGAGGGGTGCATTGAGGGATCGACCGGCTGGGCGATCGAGGACGGCGCCAGCGATGCGGAGGAGGCTGCCTCCCTTTATAAAAAGCTGGAGACGGCCGTGGTTCCGCTGTATCTGGAAGCGCCGGAGAAGTGGGCCCGGCTGATGCGCACTACGCTGGCCTACAACGGGTCGTACTTCAACACCAACCGCATGGTAAGTCAGTACGCGCGGAATTCGTACTATCCGGTGAAGCTGCTTGAGGGGGCGAAGGTGGAGGAAGCGGCGTTCGCGGACTGAAGTTGCTGCTCAGCTGGCGTTTGCGGTTTTCCGGTCTTTCCTTGGAGGGGTGGAGCGTCCTAGCTCCGGTTCGCCAGAATTGCCGCCGCTACCACCGTTTGCCCGTAGCTCAACCCACCATCCCCAGGGCTGACGCGGCGATGCTGAAAGACTCCGAATTCCTTGGCCTCCAAACCGGCCCTTAACAACCGCGCCAGCCGCCGGTTGTGCATGCATCCGCCGCTCAGCACAACTTGATCCAGGCCCGTAGCCGCCCGCGCCAGCATCGCTGCCCTCACAAAACCCGCGGCCACTCCGGCATGAAACCGCGCCGCAATCCGCGCCTTGCTCACCCCGGTCCGCAAATCCTCCAGCAGCGTACTCCACAGCGGGCCCGCACCGATCCTTACCGGTTCGCGGCGACTCCAATCTGCGTCCACGATCTCCATCTCATAGCCCGGCTGATCCGGCTCGTCCACCGCCAACCCCTCCAATTCGATGGCCGCCTGCGCCTCGTAATCCATCCGCCGCGGCGGACGGCGCCCAAGCACAACCGCCGCTACGGCATCGAAGAGCCGGCCCAAGCTGGAGGTTAGCGGCGCATTCACCCCGCGCTCTATCATCCGATCCAACACACGCGCCTCTTTTTCGTTGGCGCGGACAAGCGAAGCTGCCGACTCCAGATCGAAACCCGCCGAGCGCAGCGCGGCAAGCGCCATCCGCCAAGGCTCCCGGATCGCCGCCTCGCCCCCCGGCATAGGCACATACTCGAGATGTGCAAAGCGATCGAAGCCGTCCAGCCGGCTAATGAGTACTTCCCCGCCCCAGATCCGTCCATCCGCGCCGTAGCCGGTGCCATCAAGCGCCAGACCGATCACCTCGTCCCCGATCCCATGCTCGGCCATGCACCCGGCCACGTGCGCGTGGTGATGCTGCACCGCAATCGGAGTCAATCCCCGCGCCGCCGCCCACTCTTTCGCCCATTCGGTCGACAAGTACCCCGGATGCAGATCGTGCGCCACCGCCACCGGCTCGATCTCGAAGGTGCGCATCAGGTGATCGAGCGACTCGATAAAGAAGTTGAGGCCGGTCAGGTTCTCCAAATCGCCCAGGTGCTGGCTCTGATAGACAAATCGCCCGCGAGCCAGCGCGAAGACATTTTTCAAATGCCCGCCGACGGCCAGCAGCGGCGGCGCTTCCAAGTGCAGCGCGGCCGACAGCTCCACCCCCAGCGGCACAAACCCTCTGGCTCTGCGAATTAGCTGCGGCGCGCCATCCACAACCGCCGCCACCGAATCGTCGCAGCGCTGCAAGATCTCCCGGTCGTGCATCAGGAACACATCCGCAATCGCCCCCAGCCGCGCCCGCGCCTCATCGTTGTCGATGGCGATCGGCTCCTCGCTGAGGTTGGCGCTGGTCATCACCAACGCCCGCACGCGCCCATCGGCAAACAGAAGATGCTGCAGCGGCGCATAGGGCAGGTAGACCCCCAGCCACGGAATCCCCGGCGCAACCGCGTCCGCAATCCCGCCACCGTCGCGCTTCCGCGCCAGCACAATGGGCCGCGCCGAGGTGGCGAGCAGCGCCTCTTCCGCCGCCGTCAGCGCGCATACCTCCCTTGCCGCCTCCAGGTCGCGCACCATCACCGCCAGCGGCTTCCCGTAGCGGCGCTTGCGCTCCCTGAGCCGCATCACCGCGGCCTCATTGGTCGCGTCAACGCTCAGATGAAAGCCGCCGATGCCCTTGATGGCCACAATCTCGCCGGCCAAGAGGCGGTCGATGGTGGCGGCCACGGCATCGT
The DNA here is from genome assembly GCA_050014575.1 of Occallatibacter sp. Taxonomy (GTDB): domain Bacteria; phylum Acidobacteriota; class Terriglobia; order Terriglobales; family Acidobacteriaceae; genus Telmatobacter. Next base: position 64,455 of record JBEKDB010000006.1, read on the forward strand.
CCGCGGCGATCTCGGCCCCATCCGCACCGCTGAGCCAAACCCGAGGCCCGCACTCCCAGCAGGCATTGGGCTGGGCATGGAAACGCCGGTTCAACGGATCGTCGTATTCCGCCTGGCAGGCCGTGCACATCTTGAACTGCGCCATCGAGGTCTGCGGCCGGTCGTACGGAATCCGCCGCGTAATCGTGAAGCGCGGCCCGCAGTTCGTGCAGTTCAGGAACGGATACCTATATCGCCGATCCGTGGGGTCAAGCAGCTCCCGTAAACAGTCCGGGCAAGTGGCCGCGTCCGCCGGAATCCCCGTGCTCACCCGCCCCAGAACCTCGCTGGCCACAATCCGGAAGCCCGCCTCGCCGGTCGCGGCCAACTCCCGAGCCGCAACGGAATCGATCCGCGCCAGCGGAGGCGCCTCGGCGCGCAGGCGGCGCAGAAACGCCTCAACCCGCTCCGCCGGCCCCTCGACCTCGATGGTCACCCCGTCCGTATCGTTGCCGATGAACCCCGCCAGCCCTTCTTCCAGCGCCAGCCGGTAGACAAACGGACGGAACCCCACCCCCTGCACCACCCCACGCACGACCACGCCCCGCCTCAGCGGCGGCGGCACTTCGTGCAGTTCTCGTTTTGGATGGGATTCCTCAGCCAAAGGAGCGCCTCTCGCAGAATTGCCTTCGCGGTATGATTTGCGTCAGGGCAGGATTTCAGTCGTGCCGCAAATGGCCGGTTTAGGTCCCGGCTTTAGCCGCTGCGGAATTGCAAATTACTGAAAACAAAAACGCAGGGGCTAAAGCCCAACATGATCTTGTTGCTTCTCCGGCACGACTGAAGTCGTGCCCTGACACTTCTTGCAGTTTCAAGGGAATCTTGCAAGAGGCTCAAAGGCACGCCTCTCGCCGCAGACAAGCATAGCGCATGATCGCCGATCCGCCCTGCCGGCCTCAACATCCTGCCGCGACGGGGCGATTTTCGGTGGTGGGCCAGTTTCCGGTTGGGGGTTATTCAGGCACAGCTCGATGAATTGTCGATTGTCCCGGAGATAGAAAGCAGTTCAGGGCTCGATGCGAATGCATCTTCCAAAAATGCCGTTCGCTCCGACCCAGCTGTTGATTCCACCGCGATTATTGCCGATCTGGAACCGTTCTCCGCTGATAGCCTTCAAAAGGTGCAGGTATTCGGCTCCCCGCACCCTACAGAGCACGATGTCTCCAACCGAGAGAGTGGAACAATCGACCGGCACTACCGTGCAGAGGTGGCCGGATTCGATTCGTCCCTTCATCGATGCGCCTCGAGGGCGAAACGAAACGGTCTCTCCAGCACGGAGCTTTTCAATGTAATGTGTCGCCCAACCCATGTACACAATGCTCTCACGCCACCATGGGACTATTTCTTCCGGTTTCCTGTCGTAGGGTCTCCCACTCGGAAACTGACCCATTACCCGCTTTTTCAAGCGCGACCGTCCAACGCGTGAAATGCCTTACTCTGGAAGAGAGCGCAAGGCGGGGAGTCTCAGCATGATGCATTCAAGGCGATGGGTCGTGGCGAGAGCGGTTGCGGCTGCTTCCCTCTTTGCGTGCCTGGGAATCGTCTCCGCCGCGGCCCAGCAGATGGACGCCGCATCGGTCATTCAACTGGTCGACGCCGCGGTGAAGGCGAGAATCGACCACATCGCGGCCTACTCGGTCACCGAGCATTACGCCGTCTACCGGGGCAAGGACGAGACCCATCCCGCGGCTGAAATGACGGTGAGAACCGAATACAAGGCGGAGACAGGCAAGAGTTACACCATCCTCTCCCAGTCCGGCTCCGGGCTGATTCACAAATACGTGCTGGCCCCGCTCCTCGACAATGAGAAGACGATCAACCTGCCTGGCAACCGGGAGCGCTCCTGGTTCACTTCAGCGAATTACGAGATGAAGCTCAAGTCCGGCGTGGTCGAGCGGCTGGATGAGAGGGATTGCCTTGCCCTGGCCATCGTCCCAAAGCGCAAGGCTACCAACATGATTGAAGGAACCTTGTGGGTAGACGCCAAGGACGGCTCCATCGTCCGCATCGAGGGAACCGCGTCCCAGAGCGTCTCTGTCTTTACCGAACCCGCCCATGTGATGCGTCAGTATGTGAACATCGATGGCTATTCAATGGCCACACATGCCCGGGCCACATCGGACAGTTTCCTCCTCGGCCGGACAACCGTGACCATCGACTACCGGGACTATCAGATCAAGCTCCGTCCAGCCAAATAGGCGGGGCCGTCACCCGCGCCCAGTCGCGCCTGTCCGCGCCTACCCCAGAAACATCCCCGCGATTGACGCGGAGATCAGGTTGGCCATGGTTCCGGCCAGCATGGCCCGCACGCCCAGTCTGGCCAGGTCGTTGCGCCGCTCGGGGACCAGCGCGCCGATGCCGCCGATCTGAATGCCGATGGAGCTCAAGTTGGCGAAGCCGCACAGAGCGAAGGTCGCAATGATGAAGGAGCGCGGCGCCAGCGTGGCCTTCTGCGCGCCCAGCGAGATATAGGCGATCACTTCGTTCAGTGCCATGCGCGTGCCCAACAGGTTGCCGATGGCGCCGCAATCGTGCCATGGCACGCCGATGAGCCAGGCGACGGGCGCGAAAAGGAAGCCGAGAATCTGCCCCAGGGAGCCGGGAACCCAGTGCATGTAGCTCAGTCCGTGCGTCCAGCCGAGCAGGCTGTCGAGCAAGGCGACCAGGGCCAGAAAGCTGATGAGCATGATGGCCACGTTGAAAGCCAGCCTGCCGCCGTCGATGGTGCCGCGGGCAATTGCGCCGATCAGGTTTTCGTCCTTGTGCAGTTCGTCCTTGGGGATGACGACGCGGTCCTCGGTGGCGGGAACTTCGGTCTCCGGAACCAGCATCTTGGCCATCAGAATGGTGCCGGGCGAGGTCATGATGACGGCGGAGAGCAGATGCTCGGCCGCCACCCCCTGCGCAATGTACATGGCCATGATGCCCCCGGAGACGTGGGCCATGCCGCTAGTCATGATAGTCATCAGCTCGCTGCGCGTGGCCTTGGAAAGGAACGGGCGAATGGTCAACGGCGCCTCGGTCTGGCCCATAAAGATCGACGCCGCCACGTTCATGCTTTCGGCGCCGCTGATGCGCATGGTCTTGAGCATGATCCAGGCCAGGGCGCGAATGACGATCTGCATCAGGCCGATGTGGTAAAGCACGGCGAAGAAGGCCGATATGAAAATGATGGTGGGCAGAACCTGGAAGGCGAAGATGGAACCCATGGAGCCAGTGGGCACGCCCAGCGGACCAAAGAGGACCTGGGTGCCGGCGTACGTGGAGGCGAGCATGGATTTGACCACGCCGCCGGCCCAGCTCATGGCGCGCTGTCCGTAGTCGAAGCGCAGCACCAGAAAGGCGAAGGTAATCTGCAGGCCAAGTCCCCAGGCCACCGTGCGCCAGCGTATGCGTTTGCGATCTGTCGAGCCCAGCCATGCCGCCAGCAATACGGCCAGAATCCCCAGTAATCCGGTGAATCGGTCCAAATTGTTGCTCCTTGGAGATCGGGCCTCAGCGGCTAGCGGACCCACCCTAGCGGCAAATACAAAGACGCCGCGAGGGTGGGGCACCCAGGATTCTTCATTGCATGAGCTGAAACAACCGGCTCCGATCTCTGATCTCTGATCTCTAAAAACTACCTTACAGCATCGCGCAGATAGTCTTCCGCTGCTTCGCGGGTAAAGATGCGGCTGACGAGGGGCACTGCGCGAGGCGGAGTCTTGGCGATCGTAATTGCCTCGCGGAGTAGCGCCATGGGCTCGGCCAGAAGCGCAGCGTTAGTGGCGTAGAGCGTCGCAATTGGCTGGCCCTCCTCGACCTGCGCGCCGCGGCGAGCGTGGAAGAGAATGCCGGCATGGGGATCGACGGGCTCACCGGCTCTCTCGCGCCCCGCGCCCAGCCGCTGGACCGCCCAGCCGATCCTGGTCGTATCCATATCCGCGATATAGCCGCTCTCCCAGGCGGTCAACACAGCCGTCGCGCCCGGCTGGTGAGAGGCCGCGGGATCGTCGAAAACCGCAATATCGCCGCCCTGAGCTTCGATCATCGAGAAGAAGGCGCGCAGGGCGGAGCCGTCGGCGAGGGCCGCTTCTGCGCGCTGACAGCCGTCTTCGGGCGTCTCCGCCGCTCCCCCCAGGTGAATCATCCAGCCGGCAAGGACGAGCGACAGCTCGCGCAGGTCTTCGCTCTCCGCCGGCCTCCCGCCGCGCAGCAGCTCGACCGCCTCGGCCAGCTCAATCCAGTTGCCGGCGGCGCGGCCCAGGGGCTGTCCCATATCGGTGAGCAGGGCCACGGTGCGGGTTCCGGCGGCTTCGGCGGTGGCAACCATCAGGGCGGCCAAGTATTCGGCGTCCTCGCGCTTGCGCAAGAATGCGCCGGAGCCGGTCTTTACGTCCAGCACCAGGGCGTCGAGGCCGGCGGCCAGCTTCTTGCTCAGAATCGAGGCGCAGATCAGGCCGGGGCTTTCGACCGTGCCGGTGCGGTCCCTCAAGGCATAAAGGACGCGGTCGGCGGGGACCAGGGTTGGGGTCTGGCTGACGATGGACGCGCCGCAGCGCGCCAGAACTGTCTCGAATTCGGATAGTGTGAGGGCGGTGCGGCAGCCGGGGATGGATTCGAGCTTGTCCAAAGTCCCGCCGGTGTGGCCGAGGGCGCGGCCGCTGATCATGGGCACGGCCAAGCCGCAGGCGGCGGCGATGGGAGCGACCAGGAAGCTGGTTTTGTCGCCCACGCCGCCGGTGGAGTGCTTGTCGACGGCGACTTTGCCCAGGCGGGCGGGCGAAAACTTCTCGCCGGAGTCGCGCATGGCCAGCGTGAGCGAGCGGGTTTCGTCTTGCGAGAGGCCGCGCAGCCAGGCCGCCATCAGCCATGCGGAAAGCTGTTCCGGCGGGATCGACCCGTCCACCGCGCCGGCGACGAGGAGGGCGATTTCGCGCGCGTCCAGAACGCCCCCGTCGCGCTTCTTGCGGATGAGGTCGATCATGTGCAGTGGGGCGGAGTTAGGCATGATGGCTGGGCCTCGGGCTCTTCTGTTGAGATTACCGCAAGCGGCGGACGTGCCTTCAGCCGCGGCCGCGGAGAAATCCTGAGACCCCCGCCTTGCGGACGATGCTTCGCCGCACAGGATGAGAGGACGCCGGCTACATCCCTTCCGGCCAGCGGCGCGTTGCTTCCAGCGATTCGCCCGTTTCGAGCAGACTCTTCAAGCTCGCCAGGATCATCGGCCATCCGGTCGACACGGCTTTGATGAACTTCGAGTTGCTCTTCTCCATGATGTGCGTGACGGTGAGCTTGACGGTCCCGCCCTTCTCTTCGATCTCGTAGGTCATGCGCGAAAAGCCCTCCGCCTTCATCACGGGAAAGAGTTCATTCCGCCATTTCATCACCAACCGCTTGCGCGGCTCGATCTCAAGGACTTCGCCGCTGTCGGCTGTGCTGCCGTCCGCCTTCGCGATCCGCCACGTTGCGCCGGGCGTCCATTCGGACTCCTGCGTTGTCCCCATCCAGAACTGGCGGGTGAACTCGGGTTCTGTCAGCGCGCGCCACAGCTTCTCCGGCGTGGTGCGGATATACGTCATATACACGAACTCAGATTCAGCCATCGGTTTCTCCCTCCAGTTTTGCTTTGAGTTTCGTCCGAGCAAGTCGCTTAGCGCCATCCGCGCCCGAGGGTCAATCCTCAACTGCTTACGCGCCTGTGCAAAAAGCCTTCAGTGATTCCGCGAACTTCATTGTTCTCGCTCGCCAAAAGGAACGAAGGTACGGTGGGTTGCGGCGAGTGGCATGGCAAAGAGTGCAGCGAGCACTGCGTTGAGCACGGCGTTCTGCCAGAAGCCCGACCAGAGCGAGAACACGGTGTCGGGGACGAACCAAGCAAGCAATGAGATGAAAAGTGTGCGCCAACTCTCTTTCGAGCCGCGGCGAAAGGGCCCCAGCAATACAAATAGCAGAGCTGCGCTCCAGCCGCACATCACAGCCCCCAGGACACCATGAACGAGAGCGATATAGGCGACGGCGGGTCCGCCAAAGTTATCGATGCTCGCCGAAGACGAGAAGAGAAGGAGTCCAAAGGACTGGCGGGTCAGTTCCGGCGCCGCGAACATGGCAATGCCGAAGAGCAGCACACCGGATGTGACGACGAGAAGCCAGCTCCACCAGAACAGAAAACGCGGCGAATCTTTCATGATTACACTTAACGATAACCAACAATTCGCGTCAAGTGCGAGGAACTGTTCAATAATGGATCGGCGGCCCATGCTGCGGTGCTGGAAATCTAACCTTGGTTCAAGTTTTCCGTCTGTTCGGATGCGGACCTGGGCCGGAGGTGCGCATTTTCAGTAGCTCATGAGAAACACGAGCGCCCCCGGCAATCTACAATCAAGCACGAGATGAACTGGAAAGAAATAGTTGGTGAAGTGACCGCCGTCGGCGCGGGCGGCGATTCGGATCACCAGGTAACCGGCGTCGAATACGACTCGCGCCGCGTGCGGCCCGGCTCGGTCTTTATCGCCATGAAGGGCGGCTCGACCGACGGCAATCGCTACGTCGAGAAAGCCATCGCCGCCGGCGCGCTGGGCATTATCACCGACTCCGCGCCGAAGTTCGACCATCTGCTGGTCTTTCAGCCTGGCCTGCCGGTGCTCGAGGTAGAAGACGGCCGGCGCGCGCTGGCACAGGCTTCGGCGGCTTTCTTTGGGCATCCCGAGCGCAAGCTCATGGCCACCGGCATCACCGGCACTAACGGCAAGACCACCACGGCGTTCCTCATTGAGGCGCTGCTCAATGCGGCTGCACGCACCACCGTGCTGGTGGGCACGATCGAGTACCACGTGGCCGGCGACGTGCGCCCCAGCGTGCACACCACGCCCGAGTCGATGGACTTGTTCGAGCTGATGGCCGAGGGCGCGGGCCTCGGAGCCACCGAGCTGGTGACCGAGGTATCGAGCCACGCGCTCGATCAGGGCCGGGCGGCGGGGGTGAACTTCGACGTGGCCGTATTCACCAACCTCACGCAAGACCACCTGGATTATCACCGGACGATGGAGAAATACTTCGCTGCCAAGCGGCTGCTCTTCGACGGCACGGCCTATCCGGCTCCGCGGGTGGCTGTGATCAATGCGCACGACCCGCGCGGCGAGAGTCTGGCCAACGCGGCTGCCGGGGCTGGCGCGGAGGTTCGCACCTATGGAATCGGCCAGGGCGGTTGGCGTGCGGCAAGCTATGCGCTCACCCCCGGCGGGACAACGCTGGAGCTGGAAACGCCGGCCGGCTCGGCCAAGGTTAACTCGCGGCTGGCCGGCAAAGTGAACGTTCTCAACCTGCTGGCCGCCTTGACGGCCGCCCATGCGCGCGGCGTGCCGTTTGCCGATCTCATCGAATCTGTCCCGCGCCTCAAGCCGGTTCCGGGGCGCTTCCAGTCTGTCGATGCCGGCCAGCCCTTCACGGTGATTGTGGACTACGCTCACACCGACGACGCGCTGCGAAACTTGACGGCACTGGCCCGGCAAATAACGGCGCAATCCGGGGGGCGCGTGATTACGCTCTTCGGCTGCGGCGGCGATCGCGACCGCACCAAGCGGCCGAAGATGGGCCTGGCGGCGGGCGCGGGCAGCGACCTTGTAGTGGCCACCAGCGACAATCCGCGCTCCGAGGAGCCGCTGGCGATTCTGGCCGAGATCGAGCCGGGATTGAAGGCCAGCGGCGTTCGCTATACCATTGAGCCGGATCGCGCCACGGCTATTCGCGCGGCGCTCGAGGCAGCCAAGGCCGGGGATGTGGTTTTGCTGGCCGGCAAGGGCCACGAGAAGGAGCAGATCCTGGCCGGCCGTACAATTCCCTTCGACGATGCGGAGATTGCCCTGGCAGCGCTGGCTGATTTGGGCTATGGTAAGGGGCAATGAAGCTCACACTGGCAGAGGCGGCAGTCGGCGCGGGGGCGGTGCTGGAGGCTCCCGCCAGTCTTCGCGACGCCGGCGCGCTGGAGGTGGGCGGCTATTCGATCGACTCGCGCACGGTGGGCGCGGGCGAGCTGTTCTTCGCCGTGCGCGGAGAGCGGCATGACGGGCACGACTTTGTTGAAGCGGCGCTGAAGCGCGGCGCGGTTGCGGCAGTGGTATCGCGCGCGCGGGCGGCCAATTTGCCCGACGCGGCGCTGGCTGTGCCGCTGCTGATCGCCGAAGACCCGCTGGTCGCGTTGCAAGCACTGGCCGCGCATGTGCGCCGCCAGTGGGGACGGCGCGTGGTGGCCGTTACCGGCTCGGCGGGCAAGACCACCACCAAGGAGGCAGTGGCCGCGGCCTTGGGCGCGAAGTTCAACGTTCACAAATCCCAGGGGAATCTGAACAACGCGTTCGGCCTGCCGCTGCAATTGCTGCGCCTGGAAGCGGAGCACGAGATCGCGGTGGTGGAGATGGGCATGAACCACCCCGGCGAGATTGCGGCCCTGGCGCGCATCTCCTCGCCCGACTGGGGCGTGGTGACCAATGTGGGCACGGCGCATATCGAGAACTTTGCCGACGGGCAGGCCGGGGTGGCTCGCGCCAAGTTCGAACTGGTGGACGCGCTCCCGGCCAGCGGCGTGGCCTTCCTCAACTGCGACGATCCGTATGTCTCGCAGTTTGGCCGCGACTTTGCCGGGCGCGCCGTGTACTTTGGCGCCGGCCCCTGCGCCGATCCGCAGCTGCTGGAAGCGAAGGAAGACCTGGCGGGATTGCATTTGCGTTTTCGCGCTGGGGAGCGCGAGGGCAGCTTGACGCTGAAATTGCTGGGCGCGCACAACGCCTTGAATGCGCTGGCCGGGCTTGCGGTAGCCCTGGAGGCGGGCGTGGATCTGGATGCGGCGCTGGCCGAGCTCGCGTCGCTGGCCGCCGGAGACAAGCGCGGCCAGGTGATCGAGATTGGCGGCGCGACGATTCTGAACGACAGCTACAACTCCAATCCGGAGGCGCTGCGCGCGATGATCCGCACCCTGGCCGGGCGTCCGGCAGGCCGCCGCATCCTCGTAGCCGGGGAGATGCTTGAGTTGGGCGAGCACGGCCGCGCGCTGCACGCCGCCTGTGGACGCGCCGCTGCCGAGGCCGGGCTCGATCTGGTCGCCGGCGTGGGCGGCAACGCCGAGCATCTGGCTGCAGCGGCCTGCAGCGGTGGAGTCGCATCGCTCTTCCTGCCCGATGCCGACGCCGCCGGCCAGTGGCTCAAGCAGACCTTGCTGCCGGGAGACGTTGTGCTGGTAAAGGGATCGCGCGGCGTTCATCTGGAGCGGGCGATCGAGGCGATCAAGAGCGGAAGCGAGGAAGTGGAGGAATAGTGAATCTTCAAAGGCTTTCCGGTTGCGCCACTTTTCTCGCCGCGCTTGCATTCGCGGCTCCGCTGCCTGCGCAGAGCCCATCGTGGACCAAGCCCTTCCCGCCGTTCCGCATCGCGGGCAACCTCTATTACGTCGGCAGCGAGGAGTTGGCCTCTTACCTGATTGTCACGCCCCAGGGAGACATTCTGATCAACAGCAGCACCGAGGCAAACGTTCCGCTCATCCAGAAGAGCGTGGAGCAGTTGGGCTTCCGCTTCAGCGACATCAAGATACTGCTCATCAGCCATGCGCACTTCGACCATTGCGCGGGCAGCGCGAAGGTAAAGCAGCTTACCGGCGCCAAGTATTTCGTCATGGACGCGGATGTGCCGGTTGTGGAGTCGGGCGGCAAGGCGGACTTTCAGTACGGCGCGGACCCCGCGATGCGCTTTCCGGCCACGCATGTCGATCGCGTGCTTCACGATGGCGACACTGTGCGGCTGGGAGATGCGGTCTTGACGGCACACCTGACCGCCGGCCACACGAGAGGGACGACGACCTGGACCATGGACGAGACGGAGGGCGGCAGGACACTGCACGCGGTGATCGTGGGAAGCCCGAATGTGAATCCGGGGTACAAGCTGGTGGACAACAAGGTCTATCCGCAAATTGCGGATGATTATTATCATGGTTTTCAGGTGCTGAAGAGCCTGCCTTGCGACCTGTTTCTCGGCGCTCACGGCAGCTACTATGGGCTGAATGAGAAATACGAGCGCTGGCTGCATGGCGATGGCGATGCCTTTATCGATCCCGAAGGCTACAAGAACTACGTCGCCGATCGAGAGCAGACATTCGAGGCGGAGCTGAACCGGCAGTTGGCGGAAAAGCAGTGAGTCCGCGGGGCTTGCGCTTTGTGCCAAATGGCGCGATAATGTTGCCAGGTGGCCGGCATGAGCATTGCTGAGATTGTGGAAGTGCTGGGCGGCAAGAAAACCTTCAAGCTGCCCATTCGGAAGGCGGACGATCTGGTCGCCCAGGTGCGCGTGGGGCTTCCGGCTTCGACTGTGAACCTGCTGGCGGACGCGCTGTCTATGCAGAGAGCGCAGGTCGCAAAGCGCCTCAACATTCCGGGCCGCACGCTGAGCCGCAGGCTGGCGACGAAATCGCGACTGACGCAAGACGAGTCGGACAGAACCCTTCGCATGGCGCGAGTGGTCGCTCTGGCCAATGAAATCCTGGGGAAGGAAGACAAGGCCTCGCGCTGGATGGTGGCGCCGAACCGTGCATTGGGCGGACAGCGGCCATTCGATCAGCTCGATACCGAGCTGGGCGTGCGCTCGGTGGAGGAGATTCTCTACGCCATTGCCTATGGAATGTATAGCTGATGAAGGTATGGAGGCTCTTCCCGAAGCATTTTTGCGAGACTGCCTTCACGGGCGTTGGCGGACTCTACGCGGCCAGGCGCTGGAATCATCTGGGCACGGTAATGGTTTACTGCTCAACCTCGCCGGCGCTGGCGGCTCTGGAGTTCTTCGTCAATCTGGAGCCGAACGAAGCGCCGGACGATCTGCTGCTCGCGGAAGCCACGATCCCCGACGACTTGGTGGAGCAACTGAAACTTGACCTGCTGCCCGCTGACTGGCGCGAGCTGAGCAACCTCGCGTGCCGCGATCTTGGCACCGGCTGGGCGACCAGCGGGCGCTCTGTGGCGCTCCGGGTTCCGTCGGCGGTGGTCGACGGGGACTGGAATGTGCTCTTGAATCCGAGGCACGCGGATTTCAGTAAAGTTCAGCTTGCCGCACCTAACCCGTTTCGCTACGACGAGCGCATGTTCCGCTGAGAAGGGTTTGGTATCCCACCCTTTCCGTACACTGCGGCGAACGGCAAGGATAGGGCACCCAGCAGCAAAAGATGGTTGGGAAGCCGGTTCCCCCAGCGCGATTTCCACGCTGCCGGCAGTGCCGGCCCTGTAAAATCAACCTGAAACCCGCCTCATTCCGGCTCTGGAGGCCCTTTGCTCTACTGGCTGCTCTACGAAAAGCTGTTTCCGTTCTTTCACCCGTTCCGGATCTTCCGCTACCTCACCTTCCGCACCGCCTTTGCCTCGCTCACGGCGCTGCTGATCGCGCTGTTCATCGGCCCGTGGGTGATCCAGAAGCTGCGCGAGTTCCAGATCGGCCAGTTCATCCGCGAAGACGGCCCGCAGTCGCACCTGAAGAAGAGTGGAACGCCCACCATGGGCGGCGTGCTGATCGTGATTGCGATCCTGCTGCCCACGGTACTGTGGTCCGATCCCTCGAATCTGTTTGTCTGGATCACGGTCTTCTCGACCCTGGCCTTCGGGGCCATCGGTTTTGCCGACGACTACATCAAGGTTGCCAAGCGACGCAGCATGGGCCTGACGGCGCGCGCCAAGCTTCTTTATCAGGGGCTGGCCGGAGCGGCGGTGGCGATTGCGCTGGTGGCGCTGGATCAGTTCAGTGTTTTCTCCACACGGTTGACGGTGCCCTTCGTAAAGCAGTGGCGTCCCGACCTTCAATGGCACGCGTGGCCCAGCACGCTCCCGCACCTGGGGTTGCTGGCCTTTGTGCCCTTTGTGGCCTTCGTCATCTTTGTACTCACGCTCTCTTCGAACGCGGTGAACCTGACCGACGGACTGGACGGGCTGGCCATCGGCTGCACCATCATCGCCGCCGGCGCGCTGGCCGTTCTCACCTACGTCAGCGGCAACGTGGTCTTCGCCGACTACCTGGAATTGCAGCACATGCCCAAAGTGGCCGAGCTGACTATCTATTGCGGGTCCATGGTGGGAGCGTCCATCGGTTTTCTCTGGTATAACGCCCACCCGGCCGAGGTCTTCATGGGCGACGTGGGCTCGCTGGCCCTGGGAGGAGCCATCGGCACGGTGGCTATTGTCATCCGGCAGGAGCTGCTGCTGCCGTTCATCGGCGGCATCTTTCTGCTGGAAGCGGTCTCCGTGATCCTGCAAGTGGGCAGCTACAAGCTGCGCAACAAGAAGCGAATCTTCAAGATGGCCCCGCTGCATCACCACTTCGAGCAGTTGGGCTGGCACGAGTCCAAGATCATTGCACGCTTCTGGATCGGCGCCCTGGTGTTTGCATTGTTTGCACTCACCACGCTGAAACTTCGTTAGACACACTCCGCGCCGGGCACATTGCGGTACACAATAAAGAAGTCGCGGAAGCCAGAGGATCGATCCAAATGATGGAACTCAAGGGCAAGAAGGTTCTGGTTGTGGGACTGGGCAAATCCGGCCTGGCGGCGGCGCTGTTTTTGCGCCGGCGCGGCGCCTACGTGACGGTCTCCGACGTGCGCAGCGCCGAGACGCTGGCCAATGACATTCCCGCGTTGCTCGACGAGGGCATCATGGTGGAGACCGGCGGCCACGGTCTGCTCACTTTCCGCCGCCAGGACCTGATCGTGGTCAGCCCCGGCGTGCCGCTGGATACGCCCGAACTGGCGCAGGTAAGGAGCTTCGGTTTGCCGGTGATCGGCGAGCTGGAACTGGCCGCGCGCTTTCTCAAGGGCCGCACCGTGGCCATTACCGGTTCCAACGGCAAGACCACCACCACTACCCTGTTGGGTGAGATCCTGAAGAAGGCCGGATTTCCCACGCTGGTGGGAGGCAACATCGGCGTGCCGGTGGTGGGGCTCATCGACCAGAGCACGGACGAAACCTGGTCGGTGCTCGAGGTCTCCAGCTTCCAGCTTGAAAGCACCGAGCAGTTTCACCCCAACATTGCCGTGATCTTGAACATTACGCCCGATCACTTGGACCGGCACGGCAGCTTCGAAAACTATGCGCTCGCCAAGGAGCGCATCTTTGCCGCTCAGAACGCACGGGACTTCGCGGTGCTGAACGCCGACAATGCGCGCGCCGCCGATGCCGCAACCCGCTCCGCCGCCAAGGTTTATTGGTTCTCCGTCGAGCATCCGGTCAAGCAAGGCGCGTGGCTGGAAGAGGGGTTCGTGGTCTATCGCACGGCCCGGGATGCGGCCACGGAACGGGTGATGCCGCTGCGTGGAATCCCGCTCAAGGGCGCGCACAACGTGGAGAATGTGTTGGCCGCGGTGGCGGCGGCGCGGCTGGCCGGTGCGCCGGCGGAGGCCATTCGCAGCGCCATCGAGAGCTTCCAGGCGGTCGAGCACCGGCTGGAGTTTGTGGCCGCGGTCAACGGCGTCGAGTTTTATAACGACTCCAAGGCCACCAACGTGGACGCCACGGCCAAGGCCGTCGCCGCCTTCCAGTCGGGCATTCACCTCATCCTGGGCGGCAAGGACAAGGGCTCGGACTATACCCTGCTGGCGCAACTGCTGCGGGAGCGGGTGCGCGCCGTCTACACCATCGGCTCGGCGGCGGCCAAAATCGAGTCGCACCTGCGCGGGGTGGTCTCCATCCACTCCTGCGAGACGCTGGAGAATGCGGTCGGCGCGGCGGCCTCGGCCGCGCGTCCCGGCGAGGTGGTGCTGCTGGCGCCGGCCTGTTCCAGCTTCGACCAGTTTGAGAACTACGAGCACCGGGGCCGCGTCTTCAAGCAACTGGTGAGCGAACGGAGGGGATAGAAGGCATGCCAGCGCGCGTCGGGATCGACAAGTGGCTCTTCTTCACCACCATGGTGCTCACCGTGGTGGGGCTGGCGATGGTCTTTTCCGCCTCGGCCGTGGTGGCCCAGGAGCGCTATCACTCCGAGTTCGCCGATGTGGGCAGGCAGGCCGGCTGGGCGCTGGCCGGCGCGCTGGCCATGCTGGCCCTGATGCGCGTGGACTTCAACCTCTACAAATCTCCGCGCTTCATCTATCCCGCCTTGTGCGTGACCACGCTGCTGCTGGTGCTGGTCTTCTTCATCCCCGGCTCGCACAACGTCCACCGCTGGATTCGCTTTGGCAGCCACTTCACCTTTCAGCCATCGGAGATCGCCAAGCCGGTGATGGTCCTGTTTCTGGCCTGGTTTCTTCATACCCGGCTGGGCGCCATGCGCGACTGGAGGCACACGCTGCTGCCCGCGGTCCTCATGCCGGTTGTGTTCGTCCTGCTGATCGTCAAGCAGCCCGACCTGGGCACGGCGCTGGTTCTGCTCGGGGTGACGGCCATGATGCTCCTGCTGGCCGGAATGGAGTGGAAGTACCTGATTGGCGGTTTCCTGGCGACGCTGCCCGGCCTGATCGCGCTGCTCTTCATGGTTCCCTGGCGGCGGGCGCGGATGCTCGCCTTCCTCAACCCCGATGCCGATCCGCAGGGCGCAGGATTCCACATCAACCAGTCGCTCATCGCCGTGGGCACCGGCGGCCTCACCGGCCGGGGCTACATGGAGGGCATTCAGAAGCTCTTCTTCCTGCCCGAGCCGTCCACGGACTTCATCTTCGCCAATATCGCCGAGGAACTGGGGCTGGTTGGCGCTCTCCTGATTGTGCTGCTGTTCGCTTTCTTCGGCGTGCGCGGCTTGCGCGCGGCCTTTCGTTCCCCGGACTCCTTTGCGCGGCTAGCGGCCTTCGGTATCACCACCACCATCCTGCTGCAAGCCTTCTTCAATATCAGCGTGGTGCTGTCGCTGGTGCCGACCAAAGGCATCCCGCTGCCGCTGATCTCCTCCGGCGGGACTTCCCTCTTTTTCACCCTGGCCTCGATCGGGATACTGCTGAACATAACCAGGAAGGCCGAGTGACAACAGGGATCAGGTGGCGGCGAACAGCCACGGAAAGGCGGCATCACTCTATGCTCAGACTCAATATCAAAGCTCTCAGGAAGTTCATGGGGTGGGTTTTCGCGGTCACTTCCTTGGTGAGCATCTGGATGGCTTCTCGCCTCATTCTGTACCAAATTCATCGGCACTACACTTTTCGGCGGCTTAGCATCCTGCTCCTTGTTCTGCTTCTGGATGTGATATTCCCAGTTTTGGCTGTCATCTGGGGAGTGGCATGGTGGAAGCTCAGGAATGAAAATCCATCGACGAAGGGATGGGGGATTGCCGCAAGCCTGGCATATATTCTGTTTTTCCTCATGGGAGGCTATCATTGCTGGCGATCTCTCCCTGGACCCTCGTGTGTTGTGTTGGCAGTTGGAGTTACTGGACTGGTTGCTTTCTCGCGTCGCAATGAAATTCAATCTAAGACAAATGGCATAGAACCAGAAAGCGACCCCTCCTGAGAGGCACGGACTTGGCTCAACTGCGCGTTCTCATCGCCGGCGGCGGCACCGGCGGCCACATCATTCCGGCGCTGGCGGTGGCTCGCGAGCTGGTTGGGCGCCACTCGGCCGAGGTGCTCTTTGTGGGCACCGCGCGCGGCATGGAGACCCGCCTGGTGCCCGAGGCCGGCTTCAACCTGCGCCTGATCGATGTGGGCCCGCTCAAGAACGTATCGATGATGACCAGGCTGCGCACCCTGCTGAGCCTGCCGCGCAGCATTGCCGCCTGCACGGACCTGATCCGCGAGTTCAAGCCCTCGGTCGTCTTCGGCGTGGGCGGCTACGCCTCCGGCCCGGCTATGGCGGCGGCGCTCCGGCTCAAAGCACCCGCCATGGCCTTTGAGCCCAACGCCATGCCGGGGCTGGCCAACCGCCTGGTTGGCAAAAGGGTGCAGGCCGCAGCGGTCAACTTCCCCGCGGCGGCGAAGTGGTTCAGGAACTGCGAGGTCACGGGCATTCCGGTGCGCCCGGAGTTCTTTGCGATTGAGCCCCCTACTAGCGCCGAGCCCCACCTGCTGGTCTTTGGCGGCTCGCAGGGCGCGCACATCTTCAATATCCATCTGCCCGCAGTGATTGCGGCGCTTCTCGAAGCGGTTCCGGGGTTGACGGTGCTGCACCAGAGCGGGATTCGCCACGCCGATTCGACCCAGGCAGCCTATGCCGCCAGCGGCGCAGACCCCAAGCGCTGGCAGGTGTGGCCGTTTCTCTACGACATGCCTGCGCGCTTTGCCCAGGCTAACCTGGTGATGGCGCGCAGCGGCGCCTCAACGGTGGCCGAACTGGCTGCCGCCGGCAAGCCCAGCCTGCTGGTGCCCTTTGCCGCCTCCGCCGATGGGCACCAGAAGCGCAATGCCGAGGCCATGGTGGATGCCGGGGCGGCCGCCTTCCTGCTGGAGCAGGAGTTGAAGATTCCCGGCAAGCTGCTGAATACGCTCACCGGGCTGCTGACCTCGCCGAGGCAACTGGCCGCCATGTCCGATGCGGCGCGAAACCAGGCTCACCCCGCCGCTGCCGAGCGCATCGCCGACCGCCTGGCCGCGCTGGCGGCGGAGAAGCCTTCACGGTTGTGAAAGGCTCTCACGAGCGCGAAGCGTTTCCTGCTTGACAGCATTGCGCCTCTTCCAACTCCGGGTGCGTCTTGCATTGTGAGCCGCCGTCCGGCGCCCATGTTTCCCTTTGGGGTCCTGTGCTACTATCAGCGTCGAGAAGTATCAGTTCCCCGGAGAATTCAGAGATGGCATACGTCATTGCAGAACCCTGTATCGGCACCAAGGACACCGCCTGTGTAGACGCCTGTCCTGTCGATTGCATCCACCCCAAGAAGGACGAAGACGGCCACGCCGAGAGCGACCAGTTGTTCATCGATCCGGTCGAGTGCATCGACTGCGGCGCGTGCGTTCCGGCCTGCCCGGTCTCGGCCATCTTTGCGCAAGACGATCTGCCGGAGAAGTGGGCCAGCTTTACCGAGAAGAACGCGGCGCATTTCGGACGCTAAGCGGCTTCCAGGCTCGTTCCGCGGTTGAGCTTTATAACGATGCGCATCCCGCACCGAGGGATGCGCATTGCTTTCTCAGCGCTATGGGGCCATTTTGAATGAGCGGGCGCTCGGGGGCAGGCAGATCTCCGCGGCAGCTTACTGCGCGGTCTTGTCCATCGCACTTACGGCGGAGGAGAAGTCCAGCCTGGGAATCCAGCCTTTGGGATCTTCCGTCGATCCGGGAACCGTTGCTGCGCCGGGCGCAATCGCAAACCGCCCCTTCTCGATTTCTACAAATTCAACGCGGTCGCCGGTCTTGAGCCCGAGCTGTTTGCGGACGTGGGAAGGGAGGGTGATGCGGCCGTTGAAGGTGACCATCGCGGTGGGCATTTTATACCTCTGCCTATATTGTACCCTTGAGGCGGTCAGCGACCTGGGCAGAAAGCTGTGGAAAGTCAGCATTGCCTCCCCGGCGCGCCCTGGGGGAGCTCGGCCTCTTGCACAACGCTCCAGACGCTGCCCTCCTCGCGCAGCCAAATCAACTAACCCCAAGTGTTCCATATGTTTGCACAATCTTGACAAGATTCCCGGCCATCCTGTAGCCTTCCCTGAAATCTCGGAGGCAAACCAAATGAAGCACGTATTGGAGATGGCAGCCGTTCTTCTGGCAATAACCTGTGCGGCGGCCCAAACCCCGAAGCCCGCAGCCCAGGTTCCGAAGCCGGCAACAGTAAATGCAGCGCAAAAATCGGTGGCAATGAAAGCTGAGAAAGAACAGCTCCCCTTTGAGGTGGTCTCGGCGAAACGGGTGGACAGCGTGGACGGGTTGGCTGGTAGCTCTCTCTCATGGAAGAAAGACGATCCAAGAACCGGCCTGATCGTTGTGTTGAAGCGGAAGTCGCCCGCCAAATCCCTCATGTTGTACTCTGCCGACTTCTCTCTGCACGATAGTGCTTCCGATTTCATTCCCGCCAGCCCCGTGGTCGGAGTTTCATCCGGAATGAAAACTCCCGGCGAGAGCCATACTTGGATTCTGGGTGTCGTTTCAGCCACGAAGATTGACGAAGGGGGTGCCTACTTCGCCCTTCTCTTTGAAGCTCACAAGAAGCACCAGGATTTTTCATTGCGGTATGCGGTCCCGTTGGCCGATGGAATCAAAGTTGCCGCGCAGTGAGTCCTGCCGCAGGCCGCAATGCGAAGATAATAGACGCATGAGCGTGCTCACCTCGGAAGCCGTGGTTTTGCGCACCTGGCCGGTGCATGAGGCCGACCTGATCGTGAGCTTCTTCACGCGCGACTACGGCAAGGTCCGCGGCGTGGCCAAGTCGGCGCTGAGGAGCCGCAAGCGCTTTGGCGGTGCGCTGGAGCCGATGACCGTTGCGCGCGCCTGGTTTGCCGAGCGGCCCCGCCAGGAACTCGTTCGGCTGGATCAACTTGAAATCGTGCGCTCGCCGCTCTCGGCCCCCGTGGACCATGCGCGCATGACGGTGCTCAGCTTCTTTGCCGAGGTGCTGGACGAGGCGCTTCCCGACCACGATCCCCAGGAGACGGTCTTCCGGCTGCTGCTGGCGGTCCTCGACCAGACCACGGTCGAACAGCCCTGGATGCCGCTGACCTATTTCTCCCTGTGGATAACTCGGCTGATGGGCCTGTTGCCCGACATCGCCCACTGCACCACCTGCGGCGAGGCGCTTGCGGCCGGAGAGACCAGCTTCAATACCCTCGGCGACGGCCTCTTCTGTGCGGCTCATCGCGGCGGCAATGCGAGTGGGCTCTCGGCCGATTCCTGGCAACTGGCGCAACGCATGCTCCGTGCGCCGGCAACGGCTTTTGCCGCCGAGGCCTGGACGCGCCGCCGCGGGCAGGATCTGCGCCGCTTCACCGTGCAAGCCCTGGAGCGCCATCTGGAGCGCAAACTGCGCTCGGCGGAGGCCCTGGGACGGCTGGGCGGCTGATAAGCGTCGAAGGGCTGCTAAAATTGGCTCAGTTCCGACGAGAGAGATTTCCACGTGCCTTCATCCATCGATTCATCGTCCGCGGTTGTGTCCGCTCCCAAGCCCGCCGCGCTCACCTTTCAGGAGCTACTCTTCCGCTTGCAGAGCTTTTGGGCGGCGCGGGGCTGCGTCCTCCAGCAGCCCTACGACGTTGAAGTGGGCGCGGGTACCATGGCTCCGGAGACGTTCCTGCGCGTGCTGGGGCCCAAGCCCTATCGCGTCGGCTATGCGCAGCCCTCGCGGCGGCCCGCCGACGGCCGCTACGGCGAGAACCCCAACCGGCTCTTCAAGCACACGCAGTTTCAGCTCATCCTCAAGCCGCCGCCGGTCAACGTCCAGGAGCTTTATCTCGAATCCCTGGAAGCCATGGGCATCGACCTCGCGCAGCACGACCTCAAATTCGAGGAGGATAACTGGGAGTGGCCGGCGGGCGGCGCCTGGGGAGTGGGCTGGCAGGTAATGCTCGACGGCCTGGAAATTACCCAGTTCACTTACTTCCAGCAGTGCGGGGGACTCGACCTAGACCCCATCTGCGCCGAGCTGACTTATGGGCTGGAACGGATTGCGGCGTTCTTGCAGGATGTCGATTCGATCTACGACATCGTGTGGGCCGTCGATCCGGAGACGGGCGCGCCCGTGACTTATGGCGAAGTCAGGCTGGCCGAGGAACTTCAATTCTCGGTCTATAACTTCGAGTTTGCCGACGTGGGCAAGCTCTGGGAGCACTTCAACCTTTACGAGGCCGAGGCGAAATCGCTGATCGAACAGGCCGGCGTGCTGTTTGCGAACCAGGACGCAAGCCCGGTCGAGAAGCGCCGCTTTCCGCTGCTGGCCACTTACGAGCTGGCGCTCAAATGCTCGCACCTGTTCAACCTGCTTGACGCGCGCGGAGCTATCAGCGTTACCGAGCGGGTGGGCGTGATTGGGCGCATTCGTGCGCTGGCGGTGGGCGTAGCCAAGGCGTATGCATTGCAGCAGGTCAGCGAGTCAGCGAGTTAGCATTTAACGGAAAGAAACTCAAGCTTATGACGGATTTCTTGTTGGAGATAGGGCTGGAAGAGGTTCCGGCCCGCATGATTGCCGGGGCTGAAGCCGAGTTGGGCCGGCGGGTGAACGATCTGCTCGCGCGCGAGCGGCTGCTCGGCGCCGCGGCCAGGCTGACCACTTACTCGACGCCGCGGCGGCTGGCCGTGCTCGTTGAAGATGTTCTCGCGAGTCAGGCCGACACCGAGGAAAAGCTGACCGGTCCCTCGTGGAAGGTTGCCTTCAAGGATGGCGCACCGACGGCCGCGGCTCACGCATTTGCCAGGAAGGCGGGCGTGGCCGTCGAGGCTCTTGAAAAGGTCGTCAACCCCAAGGGCGAGTATGTGGGCGCGACGGTGAAGCGGCTGGGCCGCGCGGCGGCGAAGCTGCTGGCCGCGGAGCTGCCCAAGGAGGTTCTCAGCCTCTACTGGGCCAAGAACATGTACTGGCGCGCGGGCAAGCCCGAGCGATTCGTAAGGCCGGTGCGCTGGGTGGTGGCGCTGCTCGACTCGAGCGTGGTTCCGCTGGAGATTGCTGGAATTGCCGCCGGCAACACGAGCCGCGGCCATCGCGTGCTCCACGGCGAGGTTCCCGTGGTGCTGGCCAAGGCCACGGATTATGTGGAATCGCTGCGCAAGGCATTTGTTGTGGCGGATGTGGCCGAGCGCAGGCAGTCGATTCGCAAGGCGCTGGATGCGGCTACGCGCGCGGTTGCCGGCGCCCGCTGGCGTGAAGATGCGGCGCTGATTGAAACCGTCGTGCACCTGACCGAGTGGCCTACCGTGGTGCTGGGCGGCTTCGAGCCTGAGTACCTGGCCCTGCCGGAAGAGGTGCTGGTCACCGTGATGCGCGACCACCAGAAGTACTTCGCGGTCGAGGGAGCCGACGGCAAGCTCGCGCCGCACTTTCTTGCCGTGCTCAATACTCAGGTGGACGAGGAAGGCGCGGCGATCATCCGCCACGGCAATGCGCGCGTACTCCGCGCGCGCTTCAAGGACGCGCAGTTCTTCTGGGACTTCGACCAGAAGACGCCGCTCACCGAGCGCGTGGAGAGCTTGAAGAACGTCACCTTCCAGAAGGAATTGGGCAGCTACTACTGGAAGACTGAGCAGAATCTGGCCGTAGCGCAGGCGCTGGCCGCGGTGGTGAAGGCCGCCGGCGTTGCGTTCGATGAAGCAGCATTGCTCAAGGCAGTCGAACTGGCCAAGACCGATCTAACTACCGAGTTAGTTAAGGAGTTTACCGAGCTACAAGGAGAGATTGGCGGCCTGTACGCGCGAGCGCAGGAATTGGGCGATGCCGCAGCGCAAGCCATCTATGACCAGTACAAGCCAGCCTCTATAGATGACGCGATCCCGACGACAATTGAGGGCCAATTGCTTGGATTGGCGGATCGCATTCAAACAATTACCGAAATGTTCGCAATCGGTAATGCGCCGACGGGATCGAAGGATCCGTTCGCGTTGAGACGTGCTGCGAACGCGGTTGTTAAAATTCTGGCTGAGTCGCAGCTACCGCTCACAGTTTTGGCGCTGCTAACATCGACCGGTCGAAGCAGTGAAGAAGTGGCCGAGTTTATGCGCGAACGTCTCAGCTTCTATCTCAGGGATGTACGCGGGTTCGGTTATGACGTCGTAAATGCGGTCCTAGCTAAGGATTTGCGGAATGTTTATGGCCTTTTACGTGTGGACGATATTCGAGATGTAATTGCACGTGTTGAATCGCTAAACGACGAACGCGGTTCTGCGGATTTCCTCGCCGTTTCTTCCGCGTTCAAGCGAATCAAGAACATTATTCGCCAAGCACAAACAAGGGGCGAGGAGTCTCGCGAGCCTGAGCAATTCACCGAGTTATTGGTCGAACCAGAGGGTATGCGCCTTTTGGAAGAAGCAGACCTTTTGGTCATTGAACTACGTGGCTTGATCGAAAACAGGAGATACCGTGAGGCCCTCCGGTTAGTGGGAGCTCTGAGGCCTTCTGTTGACGCATTCTTTGATAAGCCAGTAGTGGTTCTTCACGACGATCCGAAACTCCGAGCAGCTCGGCTCGCTCTTGTTCGCCGCGTGTTTTTCTCCCTAGCGGGCATCGCCGACTTCAGCGAGATCGTAACGGGATGATGCGCAGGATGCACTGCAGGGGAAAGAGCAAGAGATTCTCCTAAAGAAGGCTCAGGAACTCATCAACCGTCAGGCCCGAGACCCGAATCAGCGCGCGCAACGTGCCGGGGGCAAGCTCAGAATGCAACGGAACCGTGAGATTTGCCCGGACGCCCGCGTTGGTCAGGATCAAGTGGCTTCCGGCTTGCCCACGGGCCAGCCACCAGCCTTTCCAAAGGCCTTCGCAGCGTCTCTGCCTGAGATGTTGCTGAGCTTTCCCATGGTTCATGCCCCGTACTCTATGTATTCTAGAAAGAGTGGGTTGTGGAAAACGCGGTCCAATTGCCTCGCTAAGCAGGTCGTGGAAGGACCGGATACCCCTACACGGCAACAAGCACAGGCATCTGCCCCGCCGGCAACGAGTCCGCGGCCTTCTGATCTTCAGCCCAAAGCCAGCCTGCGATGGCCTCCCGGATATTGACGAGCGCCTCCTTTTCGTCCTTGCCCTGGCTCACGCAGCCCGGCAGCGCGGGGCATTCGGCCACAATCCAACCATCTTCTTCGGGATGCAGGACCACATGGAACATCATGGTTACGCTCCTTCGCAATCCGGATTGCCCAGCTTGGAGACCCCGGATTGCGCGCCAGACCATTGTACGAGGGCAGGACGCCCAATGCCAGCCTACCACCATCGAGCATTTAGACTGTATAGGTTATGAGCACATTGAAAGCCGTTCGCGGCACGCGCGACCTGTTGCCGCCGGAGACGACCCTCTGGAACCGGATCGAGGCAACCGCCCGCGCCGTCTTCGCCCGCTACAACTTCGGCGAGATTCGCACGCCCGTCCTTGAAGACACCGCTCTCTTTGCCCGCGGCGTGGGCGAGGAGACCGACATCGTCTCCAAGGAGATGTATACCTGGGAGGATGGCGAACGGTTTGAAAAACGCAAGATGCAGGACGATTGGTTAAATAAGAATCGGGCAGACGGTTACCACGTCCAGGTAGACAAAGTCCATGTCCAGCATCCGAGGATCGAGGGAGAACTATTTCGTCTAGGTGTTGACCTCGTCGTAATGCGCGGAATTACGGTACCGGGCCAGATTTTACCGAGCCATTGCTTCGAGCTTGTTCGTTTTGCACCCGAAGTCTCAGACAGTCTGATTTCAGCCTTGATTCAGGCTAAAAATCTCGTGCTAACCGATACACTGCGTGAGCTCCAGGCACGGGTTATTCCGAGGCTCGTCGTTCCGACTTCTGTCTCCTTGAACACTTGGGTTGATCCTCTCGAAGTTGTTGTCGAACAACTTCAGGGCCAGTTCTTTGCCTCTTCCCAGTCCCTCACCCTGCGCCCCGAAAACACCGCCGGCGTGGTCCGCGCCTACATCGAGCACCAGCTCGGCGAAACCGGCCAGTTGCAGAAGCTCTACTACATCGGCCCGCAGTTCCGCCGCGAGCGCCCGCAGAAGGGCCGCTACCGGCAGTTCTACCAGATAGGCGCGGAGGTTCTCGGCCCGCCCTCGGCCGGCAGCGAGAGCCCCCTGCGCGACGCCGAAGTCCTCGAAATGCTGGCCACGCTGCTCGACGAGCTGGGCATCGCCGGCTGGACCCTGGAGCTAAACTCCGTTGGCTCCGCAGCCGACCGCGAACGTTACAATCAGGCGTTGCGTGCCGCGCTGGTCCCGGTTGTCGGCCAGATGTGTGCGGACTGCCAGCGCCGGGCCGTCACCAACCCGCTGCGCGTGCTGGACTGCAAAGTTCCCGCTGACCAGCCGATCATCGACACGCTGCCGGTAATCGCCGACTTCCTCGACGAAAACTCGCAGGCCCACTTCGCAGCCGTCACCGCAGCCCTCGACGCCGCCTGCGTTCCTTACACGCTCAACCATCGGCTGGTGCGCGGGCTGGACTATTACACCCGCACCACCTTCGAGTTCACCCACGGCGGTCTCGGCGCGCAGAATGCCCTGCTCGGCGGCGGCCGCTACGATGGCCTCTCGGAGATGCTCGGCGGACCCAAAGCTCCCGGCATCGGCTTTGCCATGGGCCTCGACCGGCTTGTCCTTACGCTGCTGGCCCAGGAGTCCGCCGTAACGCCGGTGCTGGCCGATGCGTTCGTTGCGCCGCTGGGCGAGAGCCTCAATGCCGCCGCCCTCGTCCTGGCCCGAGAGCTACGCCACAAAGGGCTATGGATCGAGTTGGGCGACGGCAGTTTCCGCCTCAAGAAATCGTTTGAAGCCGCCGACAAGACCGCCCGCCGCATCGTCATCCTGGGCGAAGACGAACTCCAATCCGGTATTCTGACGGTGAAGACCTTCTCGACCGGCATACAGACAAAGGTTCCGCGCGGGGAGCTGGCGGAGTTTCTCAGCCAATGATAGGGCGACGAGTTCAGATTTGTGGTTTGAGATTTGTGGTATCCCACCCTTCGCAAAGGGCGCGAAGGATGGGGCACCCGCAGTTAGGACTAGTAACCAACAAGCAAGAGGACACAGGTAGTGCTCGATTTTCTAGGAACTCTTCGATTTTCTAGGAACTCTCGAACGAACGCATCTCTGCGGCGAATTGCGCGCCGCGCACGCCGGCCAGCAGGTGGTACTCATGGGTTGGGTCAACCGCCGCCGTGACCACGGCAACCTCATTTTCCTCGATCTGCGCGACCGCTCCGGCATCTGCCAGATTGTGCTGGACAAGGAGCTGACCCCCGACGGCCATCTGAAGGGTGAACTAGTCCGCCCCGAGTACGTCGTTGCCACGGTCGGCAAGGTACGCCTGCGCGACGAGGATGCGATCAACCCCAAGATGCCCACCGGCGAGATCGAGATCGAAGCGACCCAGTTGCTGGTCCTCAACGACACGCGCTTGACTCCCTTCTCGCCCGCCGAAGAAGCTATCCAGAACGAAGAAGTCCGCCTCAAGTATCGCTACGTGGACCTGCGCCGCGCGGAGATGCAGCGCAACTTCCGGCTGCGCCACGACATCACGCTCGCCATCCGCGAGAGCCTCAGCCGCCAGGGCTTTCTGGAGATCGAAACCCCCATTCTTACCAAGTCCACGCCCGAGGGCGCGCGCGACTTCCTGGTGCCCAGCCGCGTCCATCCCGGCGAGTTCTACGCGTTGCCGCAGTCGCCGCAGATCTTCAAGCAGATTCTCATGATATCCGGCTTCGACAAGTACTTCCAGATCGCCCGCTGCTTCCGCGACGAGGACCTGCGCGCCGACCGCCAGCTCGAATTCACGCAAGTCGATCTGGAGATGAGCTTCGCGCGCCAGGAGAGCGTCTTCACCGTCGTCGAGCAGTTCCTGGCCGCGGGCTTTGCCGCCGCGGGGGTCACGTTGCCCACGCCCTTCCCGCGCCTCACCTACGACGATGCGATGCGGCAGTTCGGCAGCGACAAGCCCGACCTGCGCCTGCCCGGCCTCGCCGATGTGCGCTCCGCTTTCACGGATGAGAACCTCGCCGCGCTGCAAATCGACCCCGCGCTGCCCGTCGTCGCCTTCCGCATTCCCAACGTCGGTGAGCTGAGCCGCAAGGAGCGCGAGGACAACCATCCGCTCTTCGACTTGAAAAAAGGCGCCAAGTTCATCGACGACTTCAAGCGCCTGGCCAAGGGCTTCCCGGAGGCTGCGGTCACGGTGCGCGAGCTGGCTGGGGCGGCGGACGCCGACTTCGTCCTCATCGTGGCTGGCGACCCGGCGCACCACATCAAGGCCAGCGACACCAAGTTCGAGGGCCGCCTGAGTGAACGGGAGATCAACGTCTATTCGGCCGCCGGCAACTTCCGCACTGAGTTGGCCAAGAAGTACGCCGAGCGGCATGGAGCGTTCGGAGTAACCGGAAAGACAGTCCAGGAGGCTGCCGCGCGCGGTGAGGCCGCGAGTGCCGTAGACGGCTCAGCCGCCTTTCAGCCCATCTGGGTCGTCGACTTTCCCATGTTCGAGTACGACCTGACCACCGCCAAATGGATGCCCGCACACCACCCCTTCACCTCGCCCCACGAGGCCGACATGGCCAACCTGGTCAGCGATCCGGCCAGTGTCCGCGCCAACTGCTACGACCTGGCCATGAACGGCCTCGAACTCGGCTCCGGCTCCATCCGTATCCATCGCAAAGACGTGCAGCGGCAAATCTTCCAGTCGCTCGGCATCAGCGACGAAGAAGCCCACGCCCGCTTCGGCTTCTTCCTCGAAGCCCTCGAATACGGCGCCCCGCCCCACGGCGGCATCGCCCTCGGCCTGGACCGCATCGTCATGCTGCTGGCCGGCGCGTCCAGCCTGCGCGAGGTCATAGCCTTCCCCAAATCCGCCAAGGCCATCGACCTCATGGCCGAAGCCCCCACCACCGTCACCGACCAGCAGTTGAAGGAGCTGCACATTCGCGTTGCGCTAAGGAGTTGAGTTGCAAGGAGATTGAAACAGCTTCTTTAGGAGTTTGGCACAGCCGGATGCAGAATATGGGCCTTTGAAGATCGCGGCTTGGCGGCCTCGGCTAGGCTGCGCATCGGGAGGGGTGAATCCTGTGACTCGCGTATCGATGCTCTTGTTTCCGGCCGTCGTTGCCCTTGCACTCGCGGCGTCTCCTATTGCGGCTCAGATTTCAGCCGCCCAACCGCCGGCGAAACCTCTCACTGTGGAGGCGATCTTCTCCCATGGCCCGCTGATCGGCACCCCGCCCGACGAGCTTACCTGGTCGCCGGACGGCAAGCATCTGACCTACCTGGATGGCGGCGAGCTGATCGACCTGGACCCCGGCCTGAATTCCGAACAGTTCAAGCCACACGTGCTGGTGAGCCGCGCCAAGCTGGCATCGCTGGCCGGTGCGAGCGACTCAGAGACGGATCGCGACCATCGCGATCGCTACAATATGGCCAGCTATCTGTGGGCTCCGGACTCGGCGCATCTGCTCTTCGACTCCAACGGGCGGCTCTGGTTCTACGATCTGCGCAACGGAACGGGCGTGGAGGTCGGTTTTACCGGAGCTGCCTCCGGCGACGACCCCAAGTTTTCGCCCAACGGCGAGTTCATCTCCTTCATTCGCGACCACGGCCTTTTCGCCGTGCGGCTGCACGATCCCGGCAGCCCCGCGGCGGTGGTGGCCCCGGCGCCCAATTCGACGACCCTCAACGGCGAGGTGGACTGGGTCTACGAAGAAGAGCTGGATACACGCAGCAATTACTTCTGGTCGCCGGACTCGAAGAAGCTGGCTTACCTGCAGATGAATGAGGCGGATGTGCCGCGGTATCCCATTGAAGATTGGATTCCCACGCACGCGAAGGTCGAGTTGCAGAGCTTTCCGCAGTCCGGCGACCCCAATCCCGCTGTGCGCGTGGGCGTGACCGGCGCGGGGGGCGGCAAGACGGTGTGGGTCAAGCTGCCCATCGTTGCGGGCCAGGATTACATTCCGCGCTTTGGCTGGGCAGACCTTAAGACACTGTGGATCGAGACCATCACCCGCGACCACAAGCACCGCGATTTCTACTTTGCCGACGCCGCCACGGGCCGGGCGCGTCCAGTGCTCCAAATCGCGGACGATAAGTTTGTCGACGAAAACTACGACGTCTGGGTGGGCTCCGGCACGATCGCTCTGACCAACTGGACCGACGGCCACAACCATCTTTATCTCTACAGTTACGACCAGGGGAATCCAACTGCGGCCGAGGCCAAGCTGGAGCGGCAACTGACCAGGGGCGACTTCGAGGTGGGCGAGGTTTTGCGCGTGGATTTCGAGGACAAACTCATCGACTACGCCTCGAACGAAGGCAACCCGCTGGAGCAGCAGCTTTGGCAGGTGAGCTTTGCCGGCGAGCGCAAGCAGTTGAGCGCCGGCGCGGGACGCCATGAAGGCACCTTCGCTCCTGCCGGCGGCGCATTCTCCGACAAACAATCCACCCGCCTCGATCCGCCCACTCTGCGGCTCTGCCAGGCCCCCGGCAAGTGCAATGTCTTTTGGCAGACCAGGGCGCTCGAACCCTACCGCCTGCGCGCGCCGGAGCAGATTGAGGTGAAGGCCCACGACGGCAGCACGCTCTACGCCACGCTGCTGCTGCCCGAGGGCGCCGCAACTCCAGAATCGGTTCCGCTGATCGTGAATCCCTACGGCGGCCCAGGCGAGCCGACGGTGGCCAATCGCTGGAGCAATGGCCTGCTCTTCGACGAGCTGCTGGCCCAGCATGGCTTTGCGGTGCTGCACGCCGACAATCGCGGCACCGGCAATCGCGGGCGCGACTTTGCCCAGGCGGCCTGGCGTAACTTCGGTTCCGTCCAGTTCGAGGATCAGCTCACGGTACTTGATGCTGTGCTGGCCCGGTATCCGCAACTGGACAAGAAACGCCTGGGCTGGTGGGGCTGGAGCTGGGGCGGCAGCTTCACGCTCTATGCGCTCTCCCACTCCGACCGCTTCCGCGCCGGGGTTGCCGTTGCCCCGGTAACCGACTGGCGCAACTACGACTCGATCTATACCGAGCGCTACATGAGCCAGCCCGCGGAGTTTGCCTCCGGTTACCGCGACTTCTCTGCGGTCAACTGGGCGGCCAATCTGAAGGGGCGTCTGCTGCTGGCGCAAGGGACGGGCGACGACAATGTGCACATGGAGAACATGGTCCAGTATGTGCAGAAGCTGATCGAGGCCGGGATTCCCTACGACCTGCAAATCTACCCGCGCAAAACGCACTCCATCACTGGCCCGGATGTGCGGACGCATTTGTACAACCGCATTCTGGCCCACTTTGAGGAGTATCTGAAGCCGGCGGTCTCTTCTGTTGCCGGTCAATGAAGGAGGCTTTGCATGGCGCTGACCGACAACGAACTCGCGGCCCACTTGCGCAGCCGCGAGGAGTCCCTCCTCAACCCGGCAGTCCGCCGTGATCGAGCGCGGGTGGCCGCCCTGCTGGCCGAGGACTTTCAGGAATTCGGTTCCTCGGGTAGAGTGTGGACGCGGGAGCAGATTCTAGACCTACTCGCGACCGAGACGTCGCAGCCGCTGTCGATGGAAGACTTCGAGTGTCACCAGATTGCGGACGGGGTTGCACTGGTCTGCTACCGAAGCGTGCGCATCGATCCACTGACGCACCAGCCTGCCACGGCCTTGCGCAGTTCGCTATGGACAAATCAATCAGGCGAGTGGCGGATGCGCTTCCACCAAGGGACGCACTCGTCCTGAGCCTAAGAGCGACAAGCCCTTACAGTTCATGGCGGCTGAAAACGTCGTCCTTGTCGCGGCTGCGGCAATTCGAGCATTCCAGGCAGCTGACTAGCAAAACCGCCACGCCCACCGTCACTAGAACGGAGAGAACAGTTTCGTTCACCACCAACCAATCGATCAGGTCCTGCATACTTGGCGATCCGATCCCCAAGGAACCCAAAACCTCATAGCAATGCGGCCATTGCGGCGCAATTCTTCGCTATTGAGTTGGATGCATCCTCGCTCAATAGGTCTATTAACGGCCAGAATTCAGAATCGATCAGTGAATTCTTTCGGGTGCCTCTTGCAATATAGAGAACAAAAAGCGAACATAGTTCTCACATGGCAAACGGTCCGAATTCGCCGCTGAACCCGATGATGAACCAGGGGCAGCGGGAACTCAATACCCCGAATTGGGAAGCCGAGCCTGCCTCAAATGAACCAGAGAAGGCCCCTGCGGACGGCCAAGCGCGGGGCTCCACCCTGAACTGGCTCTTCGTTGACCTGAACTCCTACTTTGCCTCCGTGGAGCAGGAGGTTCGTGCCGAGCTGCGCGGCTGCCCGGTAGGCATTGTGCCCATGATGGCCGACACAACCTGTTGCATTGCCGCCAGTTACGAGGCCAAGGCCTACGGCGTCAAGACCGGGACCATAGTCGCCGACGCCAAGCGGATGTGCCCCGGCCTAGTGCTGGTGGAGGCGCGCCACGAGGTCTACGTCGATTTCCATCGCCGCATCGTCGAGGCCGTGGAAAGCTGCCTGCCGGTGACCGCCGTGCTCTCCATCGACGAGATGGCCTGCCGGCTGATCGGCCGCGAACGCCCCCTGCTGGCAGCCTTGGAGATGGGCCGGCGGGTGAAGGCGCGCATCCAGGAGCACGTAGGCCCCATGCTGCGCAGCTCGGTCGGCCTGGCCACCAACCGCTATCTGGCCAAGGTGGCCAGCGACATGGAGAAGCCCGACGGCCTGGTTGCGCTCCCGCTGGACATTCTGCCCCAGGCCTTGCGCCAGCTCAAGCTGCGCGACCTGCCCGGCATCGGAGCCCGGACCGAGAAGCATCTGAACGAGCGCGGAATCCACACCATGGAGGAGCTGCTGGCGCTGGACTGCGAGCAGGCCGGCCGGCTTTGGGGCTCGGTGTGGGGCGAGCGGCTGTGGCACTGGCTGCGGGGCGAGGACTTCGATTGGACCGAGGCCGAGCATCTGAAGTCCATGAGCCACCAGCACGTGCTCGCGCCCGATATGCGCACCCCGGACGCAGCCTGGGCGGTGGCGCACAAGCTGCTCCACAAGGCCGCCATGCGGCTGCGCGCGGGCGGCTTATGGGCAGGCAGCATCGGGCTGGCCATCGGCTTTGCGGTCCCGCGCGGACGCAAGACGCCCGCAAGCCGTCCCAGCAGTGAAGACCTGCCCCCTCAGCCCGGCGAGCAGGAGTCGCTGCCAGGTGACCCCGAGCCGCCAAGTACCCAGTCGGCCAACCACCCCAGCGGCGACGATCTGCCTCTGGCCACCCCGGTGAGCCGCTTCGGCGTGCCCGCGCGGGGATGGAAGGCTGAGCTGCGCCTGAGCGAATGCCAGGACAATCAGACGCTCATCGCCGCGCTGAGCCGCTTGTGGGCCAGCCGTCCCGCAGGGCGCGAATTCGACCATCCTTACTTCATCGGCGTGCATCTCGGCGGCCTGGTGCCCGACCGCCTGCACACGCTGAACCTGTTTGAAGCGACAGAGGACGAGCAGAGCCGGGCGCGCTTGCTGGCAGCCATGGACGCGCTGAACTCGAAATACGGCCTCAGCACACTGGCTCCCGCCACCATGCTCACCGCCTTCAAGGCCGCGCCCACCCGCATCGCCTTCCATAACATCCCCGATCTTTTCTAAGCGCGAGCCTCGGTCTTCTCCGTCTCCGCAAGGAAGGCGCCGGGCCGGGAATCTTCGTTCAGACACAAACTCGCCGCATTCCCGCGAGCCCGCCTCCGTTTTGCGTACTTCGCAGCGAACAAGATCGTTCTCCACGCCCGAAGCCGCGGCTCATTGAGAGGCTTGCGCAGGGGTCGTCTTGAGGAGCAGACTTGGAGACAACCGGAAACTGAGGAACCAAGGAGCAGCGGTATGTCCACTTTGAGGCGCGACGCGGCAATTTGTATCGGAATCGGACTGAGCCTGTTTATGACGGCTTGCGGAGGCGGAGGCTCCACTGTCCCGCCCCCTCCAACAACCTATGTGCTCACCGTGACTTCGACGAATCCGGCCAGCGGGGTGGCCATCACCGTGTCTCCCGCCGACAGCAACGGCGCCACGAACGGAACGACCAGCTTTACGCGAACTTATGATTCGGGGGCGTCGATCACGCTGACCGCGCCGACCACCGCAAACGGCAACACCTTTTCCTCGTGGACCGGTTGCACCACGGCCACCACCGTCACTTGCAGTGTAACGTTAAACGGCAGTATGACGGTCACGGCCAACTACGTCGCGACGGTGGTTACTCCGACGGTCACCGTCACCCCCGCGGCATCGAGTATTACAGTCGCGCAGTCGCTGGCCGTGACGGTCGCCGTCAGCGGGGGCAGCGGCAACCCTACCCCCACCGGCTCGGTAACGTTGAGCAGCGGAACGTACACTTCGGCGGCGGCAACGCTCACCAGCGGCAGCGCGCAGATCACCATCCCCGCCAATTCGCTGGCCGCGGGATCCGACACCTTGACAGCCGCCTATACACCCGACACGGCCAGTTCCTCCACCTACAACAAAGCCTCGGGCTCCGCCGCGGTCACTGCGGCGAGTGCGGCGGTGACGGTGAACCTGTCGAATACCGGCCCGGCTGTGACCGATCAGATTCTCGGCATGAACATGGCCGTCTGGTACGACATCGTGACCAACAAAGCCGGAGTTCTCGATGCCTTCCAGGCCGCCGGCATCAAGGCGGTACGTTGGCCGGGCGGATCGACCTCCGACGACTACCACTGGACCACCAATACAGTGTGTGGCGGCTATTCCGATGCGAATTCCACCTTTTCAAATTTCGTTAACGACCTCGCCGTTCCAGCCGGGCTCGATGTGGCGCTCACGGCCGATTACGGCACGGACGCGGCCTGCACCGGACCAGGCCAGCCTTCCGAAGCTGCTGCATGGGTGACCAACGCGCTGAGCCTCGGCATCACGGTGAGCCATGTGACGGTGGGCAACGAGGAATACGGAACCTGGGAGAAAGACCTGCACACCCCTGCGAACAACGCGGCAACCTACGCCGCCGCGACGGCGGGAACAGCCGGCTACTACGCGCTGATCAAAGCGGCCTCCCCGAAGACATTGGTTGGCGTGTCCGTCAATCCCGGCAACTCTCCGGCGTGGGACCCGACCGTGCTTGCCGACGCGCCCTATGATTTCGTGGAATACCACTACTATCCGGAGGCGCCGGGCAGTGAAAGCGACACCTTCATAACCCAGCAGGCGGCGCAGGAGTTGACCGAGAACATCAACACTATCAAGGCGGAACTGAAGACGGCCGGAAATCCAAACACACCCATTTACGTGGGCGAGATCGGAGGGCCATATAGCAATCCGGGCAAGCAGAGCTGGTCGATTACCCAGGGTCTGTATGCTGGACAGGTGCTGGGCGAGATGATGAACGATGGAGTCTCGCGCCTGACCTGGTGGATTGGATTCGGCAACTGCAACGGCACCGGCAGCCCTAGTGGTTCTGCAAATCTCAGTGCCTCGCTCTATGGGTGGCAAGATTTTGGAGCCTACAATGTCTTCTCCGACGGGCCTTCCGATACCGACTGTCCGGGTGCGGGCCCCATCGGCACCATGTCTCCCACGGCGCAAGCATTTTCGCTCTTCCAAAACGTGGCCGTAAACGGCGAAAACGTACTCACCGCGAGCGTGAGCGGCGATACGACGGATGTGCGCGCCTACGCGGCTACCCATAGCGGCGGCCAAGCGCTGGTGCTGTTCAACCTGAACGAAACCACGAGCGAGCCGGTTACGGTCACGCTTTCGGGCAAAACCTCCTCTTCAGGCGTCACAGTGGAGACCTACGACAAGGCCATCTATGACCTGTCGGGTTCGCCAACGGGTACTCCACCGGACCCGGCGGGAACGAGCACCTGGGCTGGGCCAACCACCACCACTCTGGGCGCGCAGAGCCTGCCGCTAACTCTGACTCTTGCCCCGTGGAGCATGAACGTGGTGATTATCGAATAGGCGCCGCGGAAGGCCAGCATCCCAGTCCTCCGTCATGGGTACGTTGCTACGGCTTCCGCCGGGAACCGAAGCCTTGCTGCGCGGCGCGGCTGCGGCTGGCTACACTGATAACCAGCATGGGCAGTCTACCTCCATCGCCGGCATCGGGCTATCGCGGCCGGCTTGCGCCCTCGCCCACCGGCTATCTGCATGTGGGCCACGCGCGCACCTTCTGGACGGCCTTTGAGCGGGCGCGCGACGCGGGCGGCACGCTGATGATGCGCATGGAGGATTTGGACCCCGATCGCAGCCGAAGCTCCTATGCCGAGGCGGCAATCGAAGACCTGCGCTGGCTGGGCATCCGCTGGCAGGAAGGCCCCGGTCGAGAGGGTTCAGGCAGCCCGGCCAGTCCTCACGAGGAAGGAGTCTTTGCGCCTTACGCGCAGAGTCTCCGCCGGGCGTTCTATCTTGCCGCATGGCGCAAGCTGCTCCAACGCGGCTTCCTCTACCCCTGCCGCTGCTCGCGCAAGGATCTTGAAACCGCGCTCGCCGCGCCGCATGAGGCTGGTCCGGCAGGCTCGCAGAGCAACGGGGAAGTTGAGCCGCTGGACGACGAACCGGTTTATCCCGGAACCTGCCGGCCCGCCGCCAGCAGCGGCCTCGAGAACGTCACTTCTCGACTTCCCTGCTCCGCCGCGAACGAGATCGGAACCCCGGATGGCATCAACTGGCGATTCCGCGTTCCCGACGGCGAAGCCATCGACTTCGAGGATAGGAATCTCGGCCCGCAGCGCTTTGTGGCCGGCCGCGACTTTGGAGACTTTGTCGTCTGGCGGCGCGACGGCGTGCCCAGCTACCAGCTTGCCTGCGTGGCCGACGACGCGGCTATGGGAATAACGGAAGTGGTGCGCGGCGCCGACCTGCTCAAGTCCACCGCCCGCCAGATCCTGCTCAATCGCGCCCTGGGATACAATAACCCCGCCTGGTTTCACTGCTGCCTGGTAGTGGATGCGAACGGCCGCCGCCTGGCCAAGCGAAACGACTCGCTGAGCGTGCGCACGCTGCGCCAGCGCGGCCTAACTCCGACTGATATTCTCGCTGGGAAGCTGCCGCTGGAAGCGTGACGCTCGCGTCCGCCGGCCTCCAGCGTCGGGCTTCTGACCATCAAGGCGCGGAGCTTGCCGCTGACCGCTGCTGCGCCGTTACCCGTGCCGGATGAACGTCCCATCCTGCAACTCGCTCATCGCCTGCCGCAACTCTGCCTGCGTATTCATCACGATCGGACCGTACCATGCCACCGGCTCCTCCAGCGGCTTGCCTGAAACCAGCAGGAAGCGGATGCCCTCGGGACCGGCATCGACCACAATCTCGTCGCCGCGGTCGAAGAGCACCAGTGAGTGGTTCTTCGCGTCGTACACCGCCGGCGCATTGGGGTCCACGGCCGACTCGGTCAGCACGGCCCGCGGGCTCGATGCGTCGTGGAAGGCGCCCGAACCGGCAAAAACGTACGCAAAGGCGTTGCGCGTGGTCTCCACACGAATGCGCTTGCGCTTGCCCGGAGGGACGGAGATGTCCACGTAGCGCGGATCGGCGGCAACGCCCTCGACCGGCCCCTTCCTGCCCCAGAACTCCCCGACGATGATCCGAGCCTTGGTCCCGTCGTCCTCGGTCACCTCGGGAATGGCGCTCGCGGGAATGTCCTGGTAGCGCGGGTTAGTCATCTTCAGCGATGCAGGAAGGTTAGCCCACAACTGAAAGCCGTGCATGCGCCCCCGCTCATCTCCCTTGGGCATCTCCTGGTGCAGAATGCCGCTGCCCGCCGTCATCCATTGGACGTCGCCGGCGGTCATGCGACCCTTGTTGCCCAGGCTGTCTCCATGCGCCACCTCGCCGGCTAGCACATAGGTGATGGTCTCGATTCCCCGGTGCGGATGCCACGGAAAGCCGCCCAGGTAATCCGCCGGATTGTCGCTGCGAAAGTCATCCAGCAGCAGGAAAGGATCGAACTCTGTGGTCTTGCCAAAACCGAAGGCGCGCTGCAACTTCACGCCGGCGCCTTCGATGGTGGGCTTGGTTTCAAAGATCTGTCGAACAGGACGAAGCGACACGGTTGACCTCCTCTGCCTTACATAGGATTGGATGCGGGAGGACGATATTGGAAGCAATGGGTGGCGAGGCGGCCAGCGGCCGTAGCGGCCATCGCGGCTGCGCGGAGCTTCAGCTTTCCTTGCGATAGAGCAGGTCGCGGATCGCCTTCCGGCGCGCCTCGTCGGCTTCCTTCGCGGCCTTGCGCTCCACGGCGTCCATGGGCCGCTTCGCTGCGGGGGCCGCTGCCTCGGGTTCGCTGCACGCCGGGCAGCGGTTGGCAAAGCCGGGCTTGTCCGGCCTCAGTTCGAACTCCTCTGAGCAGACAACACAGACCTTGATGGGAAGCGCCATTGGCATCCATTTTAATCGATGCAACTCGCACAGAGAGGAGACAGAGACCGAAGAAGGCGGCTGACGGCCCGCATTGAGAGACGCGCACGCACGCCGGTCGACAAATCCGGCTGGCTCAGAAGCGGAATAGATAGGATGCCTTTATGAAAATCTGCCGCCCATCGTTCAAAAACTGCGGCGACCGCGGCGCAACCGTATCGTCAGGATCGCAGGCCCCGCCCGGCAAGCGATTGCACAGCGACCGATCCAGATTCTGCAAATCGTTGTTATATCCGATGTAAACCGCCGTGCCGGGATGCGGGAGCCATGTAAACAGCGCCTCCGTGCCAACTTGTTTGGTCCTTAGCAGCGACGTTTCCGCGGGATTGGCCAGCGTCGAATCGTACTCCACTATGACGCGAGCAGAGAGTGCCCGCGTGAACTGATAGTTGACCTTGGTGCGGAAGGTCTGGGTTTCATAAACCAGCGCACCGTTTGCGACCGAGCGGTCGCGATCCAGCAGATAGGTATTGTCCGCGGTCAGTTGGCGGAGGGGCTGCAAGGTAAAGAGAACCTGCGCGGTCTCCTGATTCATGAGCAAAGGAGGCTGGCCCGACACGGGATTGTAATTCACATTGCCGCTGCGCATCGCGGTCACATTGAAGTTGAATTGCGCGGTAGGAGCGCCGCGCGCGCCGAATCCGCCATAATTCTCGGTGAAGTTCTTGTATTGGGTGAGCACGGAGTAACTCGGCGGACCCACTGTGTCTGAGTTCTGCCCGACAATCGGATACATGACGATATTGCGCGGCAAAGTGACATAAGCGTCGAAGGATGAGTAATGATATACGCGGTCGCCTTGATGGTTAAAGGCAATATTCTGGTTGGTTTCCACACCATAACTCTGAATGGTTCTGTGCTTGGGAAACCACTGATAGCCCGCATAAGCATGGCCGCTGCGAATATTCGAGGTCTGAATGAAACCCAGCTGGGTTTGAAAGCCGGTGCTGAAATCCACGAAGTTCGTATACAAGTTGAAAGAGTGGCCGGAGCGGCTCACACTCATATTCCACGTCGGTCCGGCGGAATAGGTGGGAGGGTTGCCGCTGTCGAGAGTGCCCATGGTCGAGCTTTCCACCCATTGCCCCACGGCAGTCCACTTGTCGTTGAAGCGCACGGCGGAGTCGACCCCGCCGATGCGGTTCCATCCCTGTCCGAACTCGTAGTCGGTATAGAGCGCGGAGATGCTCGACCCCTTGCCCAGATCCTGGGAGACGCGTCCCGCGGCGATAAAGGCGCGTTCCTTGTAGAGCGGGTCGCCGGAGCCGACGGTCTCGCCGGGTTCGCGGTCGTCGATTGCCAGCAGGCCGATGTTGGTGTGGTCCAGCTTGCCGGTCAGGCGCGCCCCGAACTCCGGATGCACAATGTTGCGGGTGTAGAGCAGGACAATCGGCGAAGGTGTAGTGAAATAGTTGGCGTTTTCCAGAAAGAATGGGCGCAGCTCAGGGAAGTACACTGGATAGCGCTGATTGACAGTGAATTGCGGCTGGTCGGACTCGATATCGCTGAAGTCCGGGTTGACGGTGGCATCGAAGACGACTTTGTCCTTGAGAACGGCCTTGAATTCGCCGCCCGCGGTGGCTTCCAGGTGGCGCGAACTGAAATAGGGATTGGCCGGATCGAGCGTCTCCAGCGTGCGCTCATTCTGTCCCAGCACGTATGGATTCACCTGGATGTTATGCGACCCCGTTACACCCTCAATGCCTTTCAGCGTAGCTTCCTGGGTGAGTACGCCGGAGATATTGGCGGCGACGCGCGGCCAGAAATCGGTCTCGCTGTTGCGCGGAAAATTGCGGCCGAAGACCACGCCCCAGTCCGATCCATTGGGTCGAAATCGCAAGCTGCGAAAGGGGATGGCCATCAGCGCCATCCAACCGTCGCGCGTCACTTGGCCTTCCGAGTCCCACACCTGGTCGTAGCTGTAATCCTGGCCCTGGCCGTCGGTCCATGCCGCATCGGCCTGCACCCCTGCCGGATTCACCGTGAAGAGAGTACCTCTGCGGTGGTCTTGAAAGGGATCGAGGAGCACAGAGACGTTGTCGTCGTTGAGTATGTTCTCGCGGCGCGCCAAATGTCCGCGAATCTCGCTTGGGTGACGGTCGTGGCAAATGAAGACGACATACAGATCGCTCTTTGTATATCCCAGCCATACCTCCGTAGCTTCGGTCGCCGGCTGCCCGTCGCGCGGCGTGTTCTGGATAAAGCCGGCGATTTTGAGCAGCGTGCCTTTCAACTCTGCTCGCGGCTCCATCCCTGCGAAGTCCGAGAGCCGCAATCTTTCGGCAATCTGAGGCACTCTGTAATCGCCGGGCGGCTGCGCCTTCGGAGCCTGCGCCGGAGCTACCGCCGGCTTGCTGCTCTGCGCGGCCGCAACCCCGCAAGCAACCGCCGCCAGACACAGCGCCACTCCCAAAGCCTTATGCGTCATGGTTCTATGGTACGCAAGGCCCGCCGACCCGGTTCCTCTGAGCAGCGGCCCGCTTATCCAACGCCGGGTCCGCCGCCCCTTTTGCCCAGTCCGTCGCTGGTGGTATATTCCCGGAAAGGTCCGCGTGGCTGACGCGCGCGTCTGGTAAAGAACAGGATTGAATCGAACCTCTCCCCGCACCTTCGGAAATCCGCACTGAGACAAAAGGAGCCCTCAATGCTTCGTCTTCTGACCATCGCGTCTTTGATCGGTTTTTCGGCTGGCTCAGCGCTGACCGCAGCTCAGGCGCCGCCCGCCTCGCCAGCGGCGACACGCCCCGCGCGCCCCACGCCGCCCACCCGCGACCCCAGCACGCCTGGATTTGTCGCGGCCAGAGTGTTGCCGGACGGCGTCAATGCTCCGGCAAACGCCGACGGGAACTTCATCCTCGGTCCGACGCACAACCCCGCGCCGGAGATGGCCGCGCGGGATGGCGTGCCGCAGGGAACTGTCTATGAGTTCACCATGAACTCGGCCGACAGCAAGATCTATCCCGGCATCGCGCGCGAGCCGGGCACGTTTGGCGCGCCCGATCCCGCCGATCCCGCCAAGCTCATCGTCACCACCAGCCACCCCGCTCCCTACACGCGCCATGTCGCAGTTTACGTCCCCAAGCAATATGTGCCGGGCACGGCCGCGCCCTTCATCGTCGGCGCCGACGGTCCCGACTGCGCGCTGTTCACCGCTCTCGATAACCTGATCGCCGAGGGCCGTGTCCCCGTCATGATCGCCATCTCCATCGGCAACGGCGGGGGCGATGCGCAGGGCAGCGAGCGCGGCCTGGAATACGACACCATGTCGGGTTTGTACGCGGAGTTCGTCGAGAAGGAAGTGCTGCCGCTCGTCGAGTCGCAATATCATGTGAAGCTGACGCGCGATCCCGAGGGCCGGGCAACCATGGGCGGCAGCTCCGGAGGCTCGTGCGCATTGATCATGGCCTGGTATCACCCTGAGTTATACCACCGCGTTCTTACTTACTCCGGCACTTACGTCAATCAGCAGTGGCCCTTTAACCCGCAGACTCCTCACGGCGCGTGGGAGTTTCATGAGCACCTCATCCCAAACAGCCCGGCCAAGCCGCTTCGCATCTGGATGGAAGTGGGCGACAGAGACAACTTCAATCCCAACATCATGGGCGACCAGATGCACGATTGGGTCGTGGCCAACGAGAACATGGCCAAAGTTCTGGCGGCGAAGGGCTATCGTTACCAGTTTGTCTTTGCCCGCAACGCCGGCCACACCGACCGCGCGGTGAAACAGCAAACCCTGCCCGAGGCGCTGGAGTATCTGTGGCAGGGCTATCCGATGGACGGTCAGCAAATGACTGCGCGATAATTGCCCCATGCGGCTTACCGATCGTTGTTATGCGATTACCGGGCTGGGATATGCGCCGTCCTGGTGCGTTAATGCGGGATTCATCGCCGGCGATGAAATGACTCTGGTGGTAGACACGGGCGGGAACACATTGGCCGCCCAAACCATCTATGGCTATGCCTGCGCCGCGCGGCCGGGAAACATGCTGCGGGTCATCAATACGGAGAAGCATTTCGATCACATCGGCGGGAACGGATACTTTCGCGAGATGGGGATTGATGTGTATGGCCACGCGGGGATAGCGCGGACGCCCGAGGAGTTTCAAGCGGAGATCGCCGAGTTCAACGATTCGATCCCCGGCTTGGCGCGTCGCGCGCAATGAGTCGCGGGCCTTCTTCTATAAAACGAATCCAGTAAACCCGAACTGTCGGATTCAGGACGAAACGATTTTCGATCTGGGTAGCACGAAGGTAGAGATAATGCTAACCCCCGGTCATACACCAACGAATCTCTCGGTTTGGGTTCCGGATGAAGGCGTCTTATATACAGGCGACTGCTTGGTCCGCGAGTATCTTCCGAACCTGGACGCGGGGAGCGAAGCAGATTGGCGACTGTGGCTCGAATCACTTGATCGAATCGAGGAACTTAAGCCCGGTTTTGTTGTTGGCGGGCATGGCCCGGTCTCCCGAAGCGACGAGATTCCGGCGGCTATCGATTCGGTGCGAAAAGTGCTGAGGGAATCGATAGAGCGAGGCTATTCGCCAACCGCTCACAGTCGCAGCTGAGCCCGTTAAGCATAACCGTGATCGAATCCATTTTCGACACCCACTTCAACTGTCGCTGTTGCTAAGCTAAGCCTCATCGCTGGCCGGGATCGGACTGGCGCCACTCGGAGCCAGCTTTCTTTCCACGCCTTCCACATCGCCTCTTACCCTCCGGGCTTATTCTCAATACAGACCCTCCCATGCCCGACTTCGCCGAATCCGTCAAGCAGCAAGCCGACATCGTCAAGGTGATCGAAGGCTACATCCGCCTGCGCAAGGCGGGAGCACAGAACTACTCCGGCCTGTGCCCGTTTCACAAGGAGAAGTCGCCCTCCTTCTCGGTTCATGCGGTGCGGCAGTTCTATCACTGCTTTGGCTGCCAGGCTTCGGGCGACGTGTTCAGCTTCGTGGCCAAGATCGAGAACGTCACCTTCCCCGAGGCGGTGCGGATTGTGGCGCAGAAGTGCGGCATCCCGCTGCCCAAGCGCGAGTTCTCTTCCCCGGAGCAGGCCGCCGAGGCGCGCCTGAGAACCAAGCTCCTGGAATTGCACGAGATTGCGACCGCCTGGTTCGAGGAGCAGTTGCGCTCGCCCGAGGGCGCCGTAGCGCGGGAATACCTCGCTGGTCGAGGTCTCACGCCCGAAGGGATAAGAGCCTTCCGCATCGGCTACGCCCCGGACAGCTTCAACGCCCTGCGTGACCGGCTCAGCGGCATGGCGGACAACGAAACCCTGCGCGCCAGCGGCCTGTTCAGCGCAAAGGAGCAGGGTGACGGCAGCCTGGGACCGATCTACGATCGCTTCCGCAAGCGGGTCATGTTTCCCATCGCCAACGAGAGCGGGCGGGTGATCGCCTTCACCGCGCGCACGCTGGAGACGGGCGATAAGGCGGGCGCAAAGTACATCAACTCGCCCGAGACGCCGCTTTACTCCAAGAGCGATGTGTTTTTCAATCTCGACAAGGCACGCAGCACCATCCGCCAGGCAGGCTTTGCACTTCTTGTGGAAGGCCAAATGGACTGCATCTCGGTCTTTCTGCGCGGCATTCAAAACATCATCGCCACCAGCGGCACCGCATTCACTCAACAGCATGTGGCAATCCTTCGCCGCCACACATCCAACGTCGTAGTGAACTTCGACGGGGACACGGCAGGTGAGAATGCCGTGGAGAAATTCGCCGACAAGATCGCACCACTGATTGAGGAGGGATTCTCGATCAGAGTTGTCAGCTTGGAATCCGGGCTCGACCCGGACCGCTTTATTCGGGAGCGTGGGGTACAGGCATACATGGAAGAAGTTAGGAACGCGCCCGGTTTGGACATGTTTCTAATCGAGCGCGCCAGGCATCTATTTCCCGGTAGTAGTCCGGAGCAAAAGTTGAAGCGGGTCAACTACCTGCTGCCGCACATTCGGCGGATGCCGGAAAAGCTGGCGCGCGACCAGTTTGCCGCCGATGCCGCCCAGAAGCTGAGCATCGACTCCGTCATTCTGCGCGAAGAACTGCGCCAGGCCGCGCTCAAGCGGCGCGACCGCGTCGAGGCGCGGGCCGCCACACTCACCGAGGTGGAGCGGGTACTGCTGCGCGCACTGGCCGTCACCGACCCCGAAGACGAGCGGGCGCGGCGGCTGGCGGTCGAGGCGCTAGCACAGCAACCCGCGTGGTTTGAGCACCTGGGCACGTTCGCGGCCATGCAGGCCCTGGCCGGCCGCCAGGCCAACGATCCGATCAACGCGGTTGAAGATCCGGTGCAGCGGGCTTTGCTGGCCGAGGCGCTGCTGGCGGAGACCAAGCCGCCTTTGGAGAGCGAGGTGCAAAGCGCGATCCAGGAGATTCATGAGCGGGCTATCGAAACCCGCCAGCGCGATCTTCGCGCCCTGATCGCCGAAGCCGAGCGCCGCGGCGATTTTGCCGAGCTGGCCCTGTTGACCCAACAGAAGCTCGAACTCGACCGCGCCCTGCGGCAGTTGCATCTGCATCGGGGGCAGGCATGATCCCGGCCTAACTGGCTGCGCTTGCTTTGCCGGAATGTACAAGCTCCGCTCGCGAGCGATAAGATTGCAACTTCGTACCAGGCGGCCGCGTCCAGCGATGAAATACGGCGCAGGCAGCCGCTCGAACCCAAGCCATGAGGCCCTGAAATGAAGAATCCGCTTGTCCGCCTGCCCGCACGCCTTTCCTACCTTTTGCCCGGCACTTTCGTTCTGCTTGCTGCAGCCGTGGCGCTTCTCACCGTTCATGCCGCGTTTGCGCAGGTTGCTCCGCCGCATGCTCCCATTGTGCTCACCGGCGCAGACCGGCGCCCCGCCACTTCTCTCGACGGCGACTGGGCCTCGATCGTCGATCCTTACTTCTCCGGGCTCTTCAGCTTTCATCACCAGGAGAAGGCCAACGGCTGGTTCCTCAACCGGAAGGTCCAGCCAGGCGATAACTTCCCCACCGAGTACGACTTTGCCACGGCGCTCAAGCTGAAGGTGCCCAGCGACTGGAACACGCAGCGCGAGTCGCTGCTCTACTACGAGGGGCCGGTGTGGTACGAGCGCGACTTCACTTATCAGCCCAAGGAACACACGCGCATCTTTCTGCATGTGGGCGCGGCTAACTACCGTTCGTGGTTTTGGGTAAACGGGGTGAAGGTCTGCGAGCACGAAGGCGGATACACGAGTTTCAACTGCGAAGTGACGGCGGCGGTTCATGCGGGCGCCAACTTCGTGGTGGCTGTTGTCGATAACACCCGCCGCGAAGACAATGTTCCCACACTCCAAACCGATTGGTGGAACTATGGCGGTCTGCATCGCTCCGTCTCGCTGATCGAAGTTCCAGAGGTGTTTATCGATCAGTATGATGTTCATCTGAGCCGCACGGAAGATTCAGTTATTGAAGGTTGGGTTCACTTTGAAGGCCCCTTGGACGCGATGCAGGGGACGAGCGCGAAGGTGGAAATTCCCGAGCTGAAGGCCAACATGTCGACGAGTGCCGACAAGATGGGTTGGGTGTACTTTCATGGAAAGGTGAATGGGCTTGAGCGCTGGTCGCCGGAGACGCCCAAGCTCTATAAGGTCCGGATCAGCGCTGGCGACGATTCCATTGAGGATCTGATAGGTTTTCGCACTCTCGAGACGCGCGGCACCGAGATACTGCTGAACGGAAAGCCCATTTTTCTGCGCGGCATCTGCATCCACGCCGAGGCGCCCTACCGCACCGGCCGAGCTAACACGGATAAGGATGCGGAGACGCTGCTGGGCTGGGCCAAGGAATTGGGCGCCAACTTTGTCCGGCTGGCGCATTATCCGCACGACGAGACCATGCTGCGCGCGGCGGATCGCATGGGAGTGCTGGTGTGGTCGGAGAATCCCGTCTACTGGGCGCTGGAGTTCGACAATCCAAAGGTGCTTGCCAAGGCCAGTCAGCAGTTGGATGAAGAGATAGGCACCTCGCGCAATCATGCGGCGATCGTTCTTTGGTCGATGGCCAACGAGACGCCCAACACCGAGGCGCGAACGCGCTTCATTGAAACTCTGGCCAGCCGCGCCCGCGAACTCGATCCGA
This sequence comes from Occallatibacter sp., assembly GCA_050014575.1. Taxonomy (GTDB): domain Bacteria; phylum Acidobacteriota; class Terriglobia; order Terriglobales; family Acidobacteriaceae; genus Telmatobacter. The sequence goes on from JBEKDB010000006.1 coordinate 108,490, forward strand.
CGCGGCTGATCACAGCGGCGCTGCTGGTGCGCGGCGAAGGGCACACCAAGATCGTGGACGATAAGCTGGGCGAGGCTCTGGACGTGATCGGCACCAACGAATACATAGGATGGTATGAGCAGAAGCCGGAGACCGCGGACATAACCGAGTGGCGCATCGACTACCAGAAACCTCTGATCATGAGCGAATTTGGCGGCGGTGCGAAGGCCGGACTGCACGGAGACGAGACCCAGCGCTGGACGGAGGAGTATCAGGCGAACATCTATCGCCATCAATTGGGGATGCTCAATCGCATTCCGCAACTGAGAGGCATGAGCCCGTGGATTCTGATGGATTTTCGATCGCCCAACAGGCCCTTGGCGGACATTCAGGATGAGTACAATCGCAAGGGACTTATCTCCGAACAGGGGCAGAAGAAGGCAGCGTTCTTCGTTCTGCAAAAGGCGTACAAGGAAGGCACCGTGGGCAAGCCGGAATGAGAACGCACGGCTCGCGCTCGCACAGCTTGTGCAAATCGCCGGACAAACTGTGCAGGCGCGGGTTTCTGAGTTATGCTTGATACATGGCAAACGACTCCGTTCTTACTCTGATCGACACGGAAATCGCAAAGCTCGCGCAGGTTCGCTCCTTGCTGGCCCACGCCGGCAAGATCGCCGCCAGGATTATCGCGATCAAGGCAAAGGTCAAACAGCGCAAGGCCCGGAAGGCAGCGGCTGGAAGAGCGGCCAAGGCGCCGGCCAAAGCAGCGCCCAAGGCAGCGGTTAAGGCAGCGCGCAAAGCGCCGGCGAAGGCCAGGAAGCACCGCGTGTTGAGCCCGGAGGCGCGGCAGCGGATCGCCGATGCGCAACGCAGGCGCTGGGCGGCACAGAAGGCCAAAGCCTAGAAGCACGCGCGGGCAACCAATTCACTTCTCTTCGCGGCAGGCCAACGGCGATTCATCCATGGACCGCCGGCGTACCGCGGCTAACTGAGGCCGGTCATCACCAGCATTCTCGGCTCGGTCATCTCTTCGATGGCGGAGCGCAGGCCTTCGCGGCCCAGGCCAGAGTCCTTGACGCCGCCGAAGGGCATGGGATCGAGACGCCAAGACGGAGCGTCGCCGACGATGAGTGCGCCGACTTCGAGTTCGCGATAAGCAGTTAGGATGCGGCCCGCGTCGCGTGTCAGCAGGCCGGCCTGCAGGCCGTACTTGGAGTGGTTGACGTCGGCCAGAGCCTGCTCGAAGTCTTCGTAAGGCTCGATGGCTACCACCGGGCCAAAGACCTCTTCGTCGCGCACCTTCATCCCAGGCTTGGTTCCGGTAAGGATGACGGGAGCGACGACGGAGCCGTGGCGCTCGCCGCCCGAGACCAGTTTGGCGCCGCCCTCGACGGCCTCCTTGACCCAGGCCTCGACGCGCTCGGCTTCGCTGGGGCGGACGAGGGGGCCGACTTCGGTGGCTTCGTCGGCGGGGTTTCCGGCGACCATCCTGGCGGCGTGCTCGACGACCTTCCACAGAAAGGTCTGGAAGATGGCGCGCTCGACAAAGACGCGCTGCAAGCTGATGCAGGACTGGCCGGCGAATCCGAAAGCTGCGTGGGCTGTGCGCAGGGCTGCCGCGTCCAGGTCGTGCCAGTCGCCGTGGACGATGAGCGCGGCATTGCCGCCGAGTTCGAGCAGGACGCGCTTGCGGCCGGAGTGGACCTTCAGTTCCCAGCCCACCCTGGCCGAGCCGGTAAAGCTGACCAACTTGATGCGGTCTTCCTTTTCAGCCAGGTGCGCGGTCTCGGCGTTGCTGAGGGTAAGAACGGCCAGCGCCTCCACAGGCCAGCCGGCCTTGAGAATCACTTCGCCGAGAGCAAGCGCGGTGAACGGCGTCTGCGGGGCGGGCTTGAGAAGGATGGGGCAGCCGGCGGCCATGGCCGGCGCCAGCTTGTGGGCGACGAGATTCAGGGGGAAGTTGAACGGGGTGATGGCCAGTATCGGACCGATGGGGAAACGCTGCACGAGTCCCCAGCGGCCCTCGTTGCCCTCGGTCAGGTCCAGGGGAAGGCTCTCGCCGCCCAGGCGCGCGGCTTCTTCGGCAGCGGTCTTGAAGGTGAGCACGGCGCGATCCACCTCGGCGCGGGCCAGGCGGAGGGGCTTGCCGGCCTCGGCGACGATGAGTTGTGCGAAACGCTCCTTCTGCTCGATCAGCGCGGCGGCCACGTCCTCGAGGATCTCGCGGCGCTTCCAGCGCGGCAGCGCGCGGGTGCGGCGCAGGCTGGCAACGGCGTGGTTGACGGCCTGGCGGGCGTCGGCGCGGGTAGCCACGGAGACCCGGCCCACCAGACCCTGGTCCCAGGGCGAATGCACCTCCAGGGCTTCTCCGTCGATCCACTCCTTGCCGCACATCAGAAATCCCGTTTGCGTTCCCGGCCGCATCTTCATGGCGCTGGCGCTCCTCGTCCGTCTCTGACCTGGATTCTACAAGGGTGGGGCGGGCCGGGTGCGGTTCGCCTGCGGCACTCGCTCTGTCGCCGCCGCGGGGCGCTCCCGGCACGGTACACTGTTCGCTTATGATTCATGACGGCAAGAGCCCAAAACTTCCCTTCGACGCGGCTGAGGCCGTCGAGCATCTGCGGGCGCGCGACGTCAAGCTGGGCGCGCTGATCGAGCGGGCGGGAGCGTTCACGCTGCGGCTCGACCGCGCGCAATCGCCCTTTGAGTCGCTGCTTGAGTCGATCCTCTACCAGCAGTTGCACGGCAAGGCGGCGGCTACCATCCATCGCCGGGTGCGGGAGTATTTTGGCGGCAATCCCGCGCCGCAACTGCTGCTGGATGCGCCGGATGAGGTGCTGCGGGCGGCCGGGGTCTCGGGCAACAAGATCAAGGCTCTGAAAGATCTGGCGGCGCGCACGCTGGACGGGACGGTGCCCGCACACGCGGCGATTCGCAAGATGACGGATGAGGAGATCGTCGAGCGGCTAACCAAGGTGCGCGGGATTGGGCCGTGGACCGTGGAGATGCTGCTCATCTTCCGCATGGGACGGCCGGATGTGCTGCCGGCGACCGACTACGGCGTGCGCAAGGGCTTCGCGCTGACCTTCCAAAGAATTCCGAGGACGCGGGCGCTGACTGCCGACGATCTGCCCAAGCCCGAGGTGCTGCTCAAAAGGGGAAAACGCTGGGCGCCGTTCCGTTCGGTAGCCAGTTGGTACCTGTGGCGAGCTTGCGATCTGGCTAGGAACACAGCGCCAACGGGGCGGTCGAGCCTACAATAATCAATCACGGCAAGATAATCGTTTGAGGTATTGATGCGGGTCTTGCAAGATGCCGGCACGAGAACGGAAGGCTGATGGGCGCGATTAATCGTTTTGTCTGCATTCATGGTCACTTTTACCAGCCGCCGCGGGAGAATCCGTGGCTGGAGACGGTCGAGACGCAGGAGACGGCCGCGCCCTACCACGACTGGAACGAGCGCATCTGCGCGGAGTGTTACGCCACCAACGGCGCGGCGCGCATCGTGAATACCGAGAACCTGATTACGCGCATCGTGAACAACTACGCGCGCATGAGCTTCGACTTCGGGCCGACGCTGATGAGCTGGCTGAAGGAGAATGCGCCGCGCACCTACCGGATGATCCTGGACGGCGAGCGGCGCAGCCGCAAGAGTTTTGGCGGTCACAGCTCGGCCATGGCGCAGGTTTACAACCACGTGATTATGCCGCTGGCCAGCAGGCGTGACCGGATGACGCAAATCCGCTGGGGCATTGCCGACTACGAACATCACTTCGGCGCGCCGCCGGAGGGCATGTGGCTGGCGGAGACCGCGGTGGACAGCGATTCCCTCGAGCTGTTGGCGCAGCACGGAATCAAGTACACGGTGCTGGCGCCGCATCAGTGCGGGCGCATCCGCCTGCTCATGGACGGTGCGGGAAAGGATGATGTGGGCTGGACCGCGACCCCTGGCGGCTCGGTGGATTCGACGCGGCCGTACATGGTGCGCTTCGACTCCGGCGTTTCGATTGTTGTGTTCTTTTATAACGCCCCTATCTCCGGAGAGATCGCGTTCGGCGGGCTGCTGAACTCGGGCGAGAACTTTGCCGCGCGGCTCAAAGCCGGATTCAAAGACAGCCCGGAGGCGCAGTTGGTCCACGTGGCCACCGACGGCGAGTCCTATGGCCATCATCACAAGCATGGCGAGATGGCGCTGGCCTACGCCCTGCGCCTGCTGGAAGGGGACAAGGCGGTGAAGCTGGCCAACTATGGCAGCTTCCTGGAGCAGTTTCCGCCCAGATACGAGTGCGAGATCGTCGAAAACAGTTCGTGGAGCTGCGCGCACGGCGTCGAGCGCTGGCGTTCCAACTGCGGCTGCAACGGGGGCATGGGGTTCAACCAGCTTTGGCGTGCGCCGCTGCGCAAGGCCCTGAACGAACTGCGCGATGCGCTGATTCCGCTGACCGATCAGGAGGGCGCAAAGTTCTACAAGAACGTGTGGGAGGCCCGCGACGGCTACATCGAGGTCGTGGTCGACCAAAGCCCGCAGTCGGTGGAGCGATTCTTCCTCGAGCACCAGAGTCACGTACTTTCGGCGGCGGAGCGGATGCGCGGCCTGGAACTGATGGAGATGCAGCGCCACACGCAGCTCATGTTCACCAGTTGCGCATGGTTCTTCGACGACATTTCGGGTATCGAGGCCGTGCAGATCATTGCCTATGCGGCGCGCGTGCTGCAACTGGCGCGGCAGTTGTTCGGCGACCAGGCAACGGCGCTGGAGCCGGCGTTTCTGGCCCGCCTGGCCGAGGCTCGCTCCAACGTGGCCAGCGCCGGCGATGGCGCACTGCTTTATAAGGAACAGGTCAGATCCCGGCAGTTGGGCCTTGAGCAAGTAGCTGCCCACTACGCCATCAGCTCCATGTTCTCCTCCTTTGCCGAGGAGACCGACCTGTTCTGCTACCGCGTGTGGCGCAACTCGTGGGAGATCTTCAGCTCCGGCCGGGGGCGGCTGGCGCTGGGCCGGGCCCGGATCGTCAGCTCGGTCACCACCGAGCAGGAGTCCTTTTCGTTCGCGGTTCTGCACTTCGGAGATCAGAACATTACCGCCGCCGTCAAGGCTTACCGCGAGGCCGATGCAGCCGCGTTCGAAGCCCTTGTCAAAGAGGCCGCCGAGCTTGTGCAGCGCGCTTACTTCCCGGAGGTGATTCGCCTGCTCGACCGGCATTACGGCCATGTGGACTACTCGCTTACCTCGCTGTTTACCGACGAACAGCGGCGGATTGTGCAGGTCATCCTCAACTCGACGCTGTGGGACATCGAGAACTCGCTGACCACGATCTACGAGGACCACGCCAGCCTGCTGCACTATCTAACGCAGGCCGGGCTGCCCAAGCCGCCGGCGCTGACCCTGGCCGCGGGGTTCGCCATCAATGCGGGACTGCGCAGAGCGCTGGAGGCCGAGCCTATCGACCAGGCCCAGTTGCGGTCCTTTCTAGCACTTGCCAAGGCAGACCAGGTTCCTCTGGAGACGGCTACGCTCTCCTACATTGCCGACCAGCGCATGAGACGCTCCATGATCGAGCTGGTAATGTCCTCAGGCTCGCTGGAGATTCTGGAGAGGGCGCTGGCATTAGCCCGCGCCGTGGTCGAGCTGCCCTTCGAGCTGAACCTGTGGCAGGCGCAAAACATCTGGTATGAGATTCTGCGCACCGCCAGTTACGGGCTGATCGCCCTGGGCAAGGACGATCGCCCGCGCTGGGATAAAAACTTCAACGAGCTCGGCGCTTGCCTGTCGATCGACTGCGCGGCCATCGGCGCCCAGGATCTGACGCCGGGGAATGCGGCCGGATAGGTCGCCTCAGCTTCGCCAGTGCAATTCCACCCGGCCGTCGATCAGCAGCTTGAACAAAGCGGCGGCAGTTTAAGCGCAGATGACACCATCACCGGTGGCCCGTCCAGCTCTCGCCCTCGCGCAGAATGACCACCTCGGTCTTCGACCCCGCGTCGAGCACACGCTTGCTGAAACCCTCCGCAGTGTCCCCGGTTCGCATCAACGGAGAGCGTGGAACAATTCCGAGATGAATGGGGATGACGGTCCGGGGCGCGAGCGCCTCGACGGCTCGCACAGCGCTCTTTTCCCCCATGGTCATGGGCATGCGAAACGTTGTGACAGGAATCAAGGCCAGATCCAGGCTGAACTTTGCGCCAATCTCCCTCATGAAGCCGGCGAAATAGGTGTCTCCAGCAAAATAGATGTATTTGCCCTCCGCTTCAATCACCATTCCGCACGGCAACCCCATGTGCAGCGCGGGGACCGCTGTAACGGCAATGGAGCCGAACTGCCGCTGCTCCCATCTCCCCAGGCCAACCACGTTCCTTGCTCCCTTGGCGCGCGTGATCCATGCAGCAGCCCCTGGAGCAACCACGGGAACATCGGCTGCCAGAGCGCGAAAGTAGCGAGAATCCGTGTGGTCCCAATGATTGTGCGAGACCAGAACCAGATCGACAGCCGCCATCTCCTCGCGTGTCTTGAACGGAGGCGCGATCCTCTTGTAGGCAACATTGCCCCAGGAGCCGAAGTAGGGGTCGGTGAGAATCTTCTTGCCGGCGGCTTCGATCAGGACTGTGCTGTGACCGATCATCGTAACTTTCATTGTTCGCTCCGGATTGTGATGGTGTTCATCGCGTGAGGAGGTCAGTTGACGGGTTTCTTCACGCTCGAGCTTCCCGCTGAATTGCCTTGTCCGTGCGCTGCTTGGCCTTTCGACTCATCGATCGATGGCCCCGGAGCCGCAGGCGGCGCGAAAGCCGAAGCGGTTGATGCCGATGGAAACGCCGAACAGCAGGCCGCACACCGCTTGGAGCCAACCCTGGCTGAATGGGATGTAGGCGCGAAAGACCCATAGCAGAAGGCCGACTGCCATGGAGAAGTTCCCAATGGCCCTCCGGCCACGGGTCTTGAGGTCGAGTTGCCGATATGGAAAGCACATACTTCTCAGTTTTCCTTTCAGGGTTGACGCTCGGTCAGTCTTTGAACCAGTACCAAAGCCTCATGAACAACTTGACCGCGATAAATGTGATTGCCACTGCCAGGAGGTCCCAGCTCCAGATGTGGTTCTTGAAATAGCGATACTCGAAGAGGGCGATGGCCGCGAAGGCGCTCGTGAATCCGGCGACGCTGGTGGAACGGCGGCGATGCTCCAGGAAACGCTCATCGATGAATCTGCGAAGGATGGGAATCCGGCTGAGGATGGGATGGTTCATTTTTCGTTCTCCAACTGGAAGATTGTGTCGGTGGAACAAGCGAAGAGGCGGGCGAAGGTGAGGGCCAGCTCCAGGCTGGGGACGTAGCGGTTGCGCTCGATGGAGTTGATGCTCTGGCGGGAGACTTTTGCGGCCTGCGCCAGTTGCTCCTGGGTCCATCCGCGGGCGGTTCTGAGCTCTTTGACGCGGTTTGTGATGGTGGGCGCCATGTAAAGTCGGCTTTCCAAATCAGAATAACGAAGCGGCTCTTTAATGTCAAGCCGGCTTGTCATTCGAAACAAGAGATGTCTTCCGACAGGGGGCACGGAGGATGAACATGTGCAAAAGTCAAGCCGCAAAGGCTGCCTCAAACCCTGCTAGAATCGACTTTCGGCCCGTCGCGCCGCTCCAGGAATCCATCCGCAGAAAGCCGTCTCCGTGCTCGATGAATCCAAGCTCCAGCCAAGACCCGTGACCTACGCCGACGCCGGCGTGGACATCAGCAGTGGCGATCGCGCCAAAGAGCGTATCAAGTACCTGGCGCAGAAGACCTTTAACCGCAACGTCCTGGGGGGCATAGGCGGTTTCGGCGCGCTCTACCGGCTGGATTTGCAACGCTGGAAGAGCCCGATACTGGTGAGCTCTGCCGACGGCGTCGGAACCAAGCTGAAGGTGGCCTTCGAACTGGGCCTGCACCACACGGTGGGTGCGGACCTGGTAAACCACTGCGTGAACGACATTGCCGTGCAGGGCGCAACGCCGCTGTTCTTTCTGGACTACCTGGCCAGCGGCAGGCTGGACCCGGCAGTGACCGAGAGCGTTGTGAGCGGACTGGCCGAGGCGTGCAAGGCCAACGGCTGCGCCCTGATCGGCGGCGAGACGGCGCAGATGCCGGGCTTTTATGCCGACGGCGAGTACGATCTGGCGGGCTTTATCGTGGGCGCGGTGGAGCGGGAGAAGTTGGTGACCGGCGCGGGCATCAAAGCCGGCGACGTGCTGATCGGCCTGCCTTCCACGGGGCTGCATACCAACGGCTATTCGCTGGCGCGCAAGCTGTTTTTCGAGGTGGCCGGCTACAAGCCCGCCCAATATGTGACCGCCATCAAGGAGAAGGCCGGCGCGGCGCTGATGCGGACGCATCGCAGCTATCTTCACGTGATTCAGAAGCTGGTTGGGGCCGGGCTAACCAGCGGGATGGCGCATGTCACCGGCGGAGGAATCACTGAGAACCTGCCCCGCATCCTGCCCAAGAATGTGGGAGCGCAGGTGGAGATCGGGTCATGGCCGGTGCTGCCCATCTTTGAGCATCTGCGCGCGCTGGGCCAGGTCGAGCAGGATGAGATGATGCGCACCTTTAATATGGGCGTGGGGCTGATCGCGGCCATTCCGGCGGCCAAGTTTACGCGCGCTAAGACTTTGCTCGACCGCGCCGAGGAGAAGTTCTACGTCATTGGGCGCGTGGTGAAGGGCGAGCGCCGGGTGCAGTACACATAAATTTGTCTTGAAGCGACCCGGCAGGTTGACGGATTGAAGGGTACGGGCTTCAGCCCGTACGTCAGCGCACACAAGGGGCAGCGGGGCTTTAGCCCCTGAGGGAGAGGGTTGGAACTCGATTCAAAAGACCCGCCGGTTCGCCTCGGCATTCTTCTCTCCGGCCGCGGATCGAACTTTCTGGCCATTTTCGAGTCCATCCGCTCCGGCCGGCTGATGGGCGCTCAGATTGCGGTGGTGGTCTCGAACGTGGCCGAGGCCGCCGGCCTGCAAGCTGCTCGCGATCTGGGACTGCCCACGGCAGTCCTGGTCTCCAAGGGGCGCAAGCGCGCCGAGCACGACGCCGATGTGATCGCTTGCCTGCGCGCGCACCGCGTGGACCTGGTCTGCCTGGCCGGTTACATGCGCCTGCTTTCGCCGGAGTTTGTGGCCGCGTTTCCCAACCGCATTCTCAATATTCATCCTTCGCTGCTGCCGGACTTCCCCGGCCTCGATGCGCAGCAACAGGCCTTCGAGTACGGGGTAAAGATCGCCGGCTGCACGGTTCACTTTGTCGATGAGCACTTGGACCACGGCGTGATCGTCGTCCAGCGGGCGATTCCGGTGCTGGAGACCGACGACGCGCACTCGCTTGCCGAGCGCATTCTGGCCGAGGAGCACATTGCATACAGCGAGGCGATTGCCCGCGTTGCCGGCGGGGAGTATGAGATTCACGGACGGCGCTTTGTGAAGCGGAGCGCGGAGAAAGAACCCGGGCCGACAGCGGAGTGATTCCCAATCCGGGTCCTTTCGACGCACACTCTTGTTGGGTCAGTAGATTGTCGCTACACCCATGTCTACTCAGTCGCAGGGTGGGCGTTGGCCGCAACTTCCGCAATTCTGTCAAGGACGACCCTGATTTCATCGGGAATCATGTCGTCCGGCACATGAGGGACCAAGCGATAGTAGTCAGCCTTCCTCATTTCCATATACTGCCCAATCCGTTTGTAGAAATCTGGAAAGACCAGGTCGAGAAACTCATCGCTCGCTTTAATGGTTTTCCACCAGGGATCGTTTAGATCCCTAAGTGCGGCAGGGATGACGCGGTCGCGTACAGCCTCCCTCATGGCCGCAACTGCCGCCTCTATTGAAGCCCCCTCCAGCAGAGGGCCGCCCGCAACTTGAGCACCAATCTCTCTCGCAAAAGATTCCAGAGTAGCCGGCTGACAGATATAATTTTCGATTTCGCGGCTCTCCCACTTCATCTCAGTCAGCTTAGGCTCCTGCTGAAGATCGGGAGCGTCACTGTCCACCAACAGGACCCCGACCAAATCGGGTTTGGCCTCAATCAGTGCATAAAAGTGCTTCCGTCCATCCTTGGGCTGGTTTCCGATCGGAACCAAAAACGCCTTCTGCAATGCACTCACGGCCGGGTGATTCAGTTTCTCAGCAAATGCCTTGAGGATGCTCAAGTCCGTATGATCTTCGAGGTAAAGGACCCACCCAACTTGCTCAGCAAGGTAATACTGATCGTACCGCACACTATTTAATGCCTTTTTCACCGCCGTGGTACTGTTGCTTGGGATGCGATGGGGTTTGCCGAGAAACGCAACCACGCTGCCATCGTCCATGGTCGCGGCTTGGTTTAGCACCTCTTCAGAGTGGCTGGCGACGATCAGTTGGCTGCTACTTTCGCGAGCCGATTCTCTAAGGAACCTCTGAAAAACTCTTTGATCCTTATGGTTTCTGAGTGAAGCTGTATTTGGAAGGGGATCACAGATGCAGCAGTTGACCTTGGCTCGGCAGGCGGAGTTTCAGCGGTACACG
>JBEKDB010000007.1:0-90576 GCA_050014575.1 Occallatibacter sp.
CAGGCGGCTTCCGGCGGGTTAAACGACCTGCCGGACATACGAAAATGCGCTGATTTCATGCCCTTGCAGAAAAATACCGGCGACGGACTCTTCTAACTCGGCGCTTTTCAGAGGTTCCCTAGCGCGCACCACGGGTCTTTCTTCGTTGCCATAAGTCCCTCCAATCGACACACCGGCCCGACCTGGAGGATCAAGGTCCCGGCGCGGTGAGCTGTAGAGCGGCTATCATGCCGGGGCCATCTGGGGAGACTACGGCCGCGGATCGTAATCGAGGCTGATAGCGCTCCCTCGTACACCGGCCCGAACCATCGCTGCTAGTTCCGGCTCATCTGTGTCGATTCCAACCGCATGGGCGCGTCGTATCCGTTGCCCGTTTGCGAACCAAACCGCGACCTTGGCGCGACAATCGCTGCAACGGGCACTGTCGTATCCTTGGAGGGGTAACAGATCACTGGGCAACGCGGGCTGGCCGCTGCCAATACATTGCGGATTGGCAATTGTCGATTCACTCATGATAGTTTTTCCTTTTCCGAGCGGGCAGGCCGCCGGCCGCCGCCCTATTAGCAGATCAGTAACTAGTGTAGCGACGATTTTACGGATAAGTCAACAGTAGGTCCTTTGAGATACTCCACCCTATCCGACCCGGACCTGCCGCCGATGTCCCCACGGGGCCTGCTGGCCGGGTGGGGTGGGTTTCCCTGCACTTCAATAATGCCGGATCAGCAGTAGCTCCGCACCCACTCCAGGATCGAGCGCACGGCGACCCCGCTCGGCCCCTTGGCAATGTAGGGCTTCGCGTCTTCGACCCAGGCCATGCCGGCGATGTCCAGGTGAATCCACGGAGTATCTTCCACAAAGACTTTCAGGAACTCGGCTGCCGTACTCGCGCCGCCCCAGCGTCCGCCGGTGTTCTTGATGTCGCCGATGTCGCTCTTGATCTGTTCGGCATACTCTTCGCCGAGGGGCATCCGCCAGAACTTCTCGCCGGACGTGGCAAGGGCCGCGTCGAACTTCGCCCAGGCAGCGTCGTCGTTCGAGAATGCGCCGGAGTTCACATGGCCGAGCGCGATCACGCAGGCGCCGGTGAGGGTTGCCGCGTCGATGAGGTGAGTCGCGCCCAGTTGCTTCGCGTAGGTAAGGCCGTCGGCCAGAACCAGGCGGCCTTCGGCGTCGGTGTTGACGATCTCGATGGTCTTGCCGGGCCGGTCCGGAGCCAGGGGCATCGCGGTCTGCACGTCGCCGGGCTTCTGCGCCTTGCCATCGGGCATGTTCTCGGCGGCACAGACGATGGCGATGACGCGCACGCGGGGCTTGAGCAGGGCTATGGCGCGCATGACCCCGATCATGGCCGCGCCGCCGGCCATATCGTACTTCATCTTCTCCATATTCTCCGCGGGCTTGATGGAGACGCCGCCGCTGTCGAAGGTAATGCCCTTGCCCACCAGCCCGAGGACCGGGCCATCGGTCACGCCTTCCGGCTCATAGCGCAGAACGATCAGGGCGGGCGGTTCAGCCGAGCCCTGCGAGACGCTCCAGAATGCGCCCATCTTCAGTTCGTGGAGCTTCTCGGTGGAGTGGAGCTCCCAGCCCAGCCCAACTTCGGCGGCCATCAGCACGGCGCGCTGGCCGAGGATGGTAGGCGTCATCTTGTTGCCCGGCTCGTTGACCAAGGAACGGGTGAAGTTCTGGCTCTCGCCCACGATGACGCCCTCGGCGAATGCGGCTTCGAGCGCGACCCGGTCTGAACTGGCGGAGGCTGCGACGGTGAAGGATTGGATGCTCTGATCCTTGCGGTCGCTGCGATAGGTGTCGGGGTCGAAGTCGCCCACAAATGCGCCCTCGACCGCGGCGCGGGTGCACGAGGCGGGAGGCAGAAGGTCCGAATCGGGCAGCGCAAAGACCAGCTCGCGGATGCCGCGTGGCTTGGCAAAGCGGACAGCCGCGCCCGCGGCATTGCGGAGCTTATCGACCGTGGCTTTGGCGTGCTTGCCCAGTCCGACGATAAGCAGGCGCTTGGCCTGGAGGCCGGCCGGCGCGTGGAGCAGCAGCGTTTCATTGGCGCCGGCCTTGTATTCGCCGCTTGAGAGCACGGCGGCCGCGGCGGCCTTCGCCGCTTCGTCCGCGGTCAACAGCACCGGCTCGGGCTTGGCGTCGGGGGCTTTCGAGGTTTGGGCGTCGGCGGCCAGGACGGCCAGCAGTTCGGTTTCGATTCCGGCAAGATTCGCTTGAGACAGTTCAGTGCGCATGTTTCTCATTATTCCACTGCCGCGGGCAAAGCGAGAGATCGGAGATCGAGTGACCAGATCTGAATCCCGCCGAACACCCAGGGGAGCAGATTCGGGAGAATGACAAGCGCGATCGAATCCTCACCGATCCCGACGAGGCGATGGATACTTTCGAGACAAGCCTGCGCCGTTTGCTACTCTGGCGGCGGATAGAAGGGCAGCTTCTCGTTCTTCTCGTTGGCGCGGCGGATGGTCACGTCATCCACCAGCAGCGCCGGCGCCAGCACCGTCTGCGGCGGGTCGCCGAAGTAGTTGGCCACAAAGAGGTCTTTGCCCGCGGCCTCGACGTTCGAGCGCAGAGCACGCTGGTCCAGATCGCTCAGTTTAGCTCCGCGCACCAGTTCGCGCTTGCCGGCGGGAGTGCCGTCGGGGCTCACGCGGTAGAGCAACCGCGGCGTCGATGCACCGCCCAGCGTCTCGACAAAGTAGACACTCTTCAGTCCCCGGTCCTTGGCCAGGTCCAGGAGCTTGCGATTCAGTTCCTCGCCCGGCAGGCCGTCCTTCGCCGTCACCTTCAGCACGCCGATCGCCGGCCTAGGCGCCCCGATGATTCCGGCGCGTCCGTGGCCGTTCGACTGGGGAAAGTCGCGCACCGGCTCGCGGCCGATCAGATAGTTCTCCAGCCGCCCCTCGCTGACCAGCTTTACCGCCTGCGCCGGCACGCCCTCGTCGTCCACGTCGTAGGCGCCCACAAGTCCCTTGCCGTTCAGGCTCTTCAAACCGGGGTCGTCCACTACATCCATAAACTCCGGCAGCACGCGCGCATGATAGCTGGAGGCAAACGGCCCGTTGGTGCGGGCCTCGGTGCCCAGCTTGGGGCGCGTAGCCGTGACCCCGCCGGCCAAAAGCGCCCGCAGCGTATCGGCGGCGGCATCGGAGCTGAGCAGCAGCGGCCCGTGATACTCCTCTTCGACCAGCGGCGCCTGGCGCAGATCGGTGAGCGAGGCAATCAACCCAACCGCATGTTTTTCGAAGGCGTCCGGTGCGTCGAGGTCGGTGAGCGAAACGCCGGCTGAAGTGTAGGAGCGGTCGAGCCTCATCCCATCGGCTGCCTGGGCGCCCACCGCTACGACCTCCTGGTATTCAGCCGCCGGCTTGCGCACGATGGTCCCCTCGCTGGTGACCAGCCAGGTGGTCGTCACCCGCGCCTGAAACTCCGCCATGGAATACTCGACGTCGTGCTGGCTGGCCTTGACGGATGCATCCGTCCGGTAAAGCCCGCTGGCCCGCGCCACACGCTCCGCCCAGGCAGCCTCGTCGAGCTTCAACTGGAGAGGCTCGGCGAGCGAAACGACCGGCTTTTCCTGGCTGAAGTCGTCAGCCTGCGGCGGGGTCTGCACCTCTTTGAGTGCGGCCTGCTTCTGCGCATAGGCTGAGAGCGCGTTCTTGTAGGCCTGGTCTGTAGCCGACCACAGCGCCGACCGCACCGCAATGGGATCGTCGTCGAGCGCCGCCAGTTGCAGCTCAACGTCGCGGCGTCCGCCGGAAACCGAGCTGTCGGTCTTGTAGTCGCCCACCCGCACCGTTACCCGGATCACGCGCTCGTGGCTGCGCTGCGAGCCTTCGCTGGCGCCATACTCCGCCTTGGTCTCGAAGTTGTCCACATCCTCGATGCGGTACTGAATGAAGAACGGCTTTTCGAAGTCCTTCAACTGCAACTCGTTCTTGCTCCGGTCCAGCTCTTCGAGCATGGCCTTGAGGATGGGGTCTTTCTCAGCGTCGGCGCGGGTTTGCTGGGCGGCGGCAAGAGGCGGGGCAAACAGACAGGCAGCGAGCAGCACTGCTCCGGCAAGGAATGCAACAGGACGAATCGGTTTCATTGCGCCTCCTTCTTTTCGGCTGCGGGCTTTGCCGGCTCCACGTTCTCCGCCCCCGGAATGGGCAGAATCGGCGGCCTCGCAGTTCCCTGCTGCACACGCTGCGTTTCCAGCTCGCTCAGGAGCATGGCGGGAGCAACAGCGCTCACGGGAATCGTCCCCGACTCCGCGCCGCACTCGCCGTTGAAGACCTCGCTTTTGTCGCCGGTGACCAGAATCTTCTTCATCGCGGCCAGCGGGGTGCCCACAATGCTCACGCCACGCACCAGCTCATCCGGCCGCCCGTCCACATAAACCCGCCAAACCACCAGCGGAACCACGGAAAAAGCTTGCGGCGAACTGCGCGAGGTGACGGCAAAGCCGGAAGAAATGTCCTCAAAGTACAGCCCGTACGGCTTGCCCTGCTTCTTGGCTTCCTCGATCAACTGCTTGCGCAGCTCAGCCTCGGGAACGGTCTTGGTCGAGGTCACGATCAGGTTGCCCTGGCGTCCGGTGGGCACCTTGCCCGTCTGCGCGCGCCCGTGGCCGTTCGAGTTGCTGAAGCTGGCAATGGGCAGCCGCGACATCAGGAAGGTCTTCAGCACTCCATTGTCGATCAGCTCCACGCGCTGCGCCTTCCGGCCCTCGTCGTCGAATTCATAGCTGCCGCTCAGCCAGGTCGTGCCGTACTTGGTCGCGGTCGGATCGTCGGCCACAGAAAGGAAGGTTGGCAAGACCTCCTTGCCCACTTCCTTGGTAAAGGTCTGGCCCTCCTCGTCGCCGCGCTGGCGCTGGCCTTCGAGCCGGTGGCCGAGCACCTCGTGGAAGAAGACCGCCGCGGCGCGCCCGGAGAGAATCGCCGGCCCGTCGAAGGGCTCGGTCAGCGGGGCCTTGCGCAGCGCCTCCAGGCTTTTGCCCATCTCTCGGACTGCCGCTTCCATCTCCGCCTGCGCGGGCAAACCTTCCACCGTCTCGGCCTCAAAGGTCCGCGCCCGGTAGAGGTCCATCCCATCGTCGGCTCGCGTTACGCCGAGGATCAGGACGCGCGCCTGCAGGTGCGGCGTCACCACTTGCGAACCCTCCGACGAGGCAAAGTAGTCGGTCTCGTTCTGCGCCGTCAGCATCACCACGTTCTGGTACACGCCGGGGTACTCGCGGAATATCTTCGACAGCGCCCCCACCCGGTGCTCCCAGGCTGCCTTGTCCACCACCACTGGCGGAGCCGGCTTGCCGATGTAGGTCTGCGGCGCCTCCTGGCTGAAGTCCGGCGAGGTATCTTCTTCCTTGGCCCGCACCTCGGCCTCGGTCTTTACGCGCAGGTAGTTGTCCAGCGCCGTACCGTAGCCGGTGTTGGTGGCCAGCCACAGCGAACGCCCGAGAGCCTCACGGTCGTCGGTCAGCGGCAGTTGCTGACTGTATACCGCCGAGGCGCGATGCTTGCCGTGGGTATTGTCTAGCTTGGGCTCGCCAAGGCGCACCTGCACGTCGGCCTGGCGTACATGGTTGGCCGAGCTATCCACCAGCGCTCCATACTGCGCCCGAATCGCCACCGCACTGGCGTCGGCCACCGCGTAGCTCAGGAAGTACGGTGGTAATTGCTTGTCGTCACCCTGTTTGCCGAGCGATGTGAACGCGCGGTGCAGTTCGGTGGTCATGGCGTCCAGCAGCACCGGGGTTCCGGCAGACTGGTTCTCCTTCGCGGGATGGGGCGCGGGCGCGGGTTTCTTCTGCGCGAGCGCCGTCGCAGGCAAGGCTAAAAAAAGGGCGGCAATGGCAAAGACCATAAGATTCGAGCGCCCGGAGGAGGGCCTGGGGGCAGGATTGGAAGCGGGCCGCCCGCTGGCGGCAAAAGAGATCACTGTCATAGGCTGGAAAACTCAGTTGAAAAATCTTCTTCTCACTGGATTGTCTCAGAGTAGGCTACTGGGAAGGGAATTTCTCATGAGTTTCGCCCGCGGCGCGCTGCTCGCCTGCCTTGTTGTCCTCTCGCTTAGCGCCGTGGCTCCGCGCCTTGGCCCCGGCCCGCGCGCCCAGACAAACCGGGCCGTCCAGACCGCGACGGCCTCATCCGCGGCCCAGCAGCCGGAAGCAGCCCAGCCCGCCCCGCAAGCCTATTCCTTGCCGCCCGATAAGCTGGCCAAGGCCATCGCCCTCGGCCGCATTCGCAACATTATGGAATTTGCCGGCGCGCTCTGGGGCCTGGCCGTCCTCTGGCTTCTGCTGGCCACCCGCGCCGCGGCCGACCTGGAGGCCTGGGCGCAGCGGATCTGTGCCCGCCGCTGGCTGCAGGGGCTGCTCTTCTTTGCCGCCCTCCTGGTCATCACGTTCCTGGCCGGGCTGCCCCTCGACGCCTATGCCCACCACGTCAGCCGGAGCTACGGCATCAGCGTGCAGGGCTGGGGCGGTTGGTTCGGCGACCAGGCCAAGGCGCTGGGGCTTTCGGTGCCGATTGGCGCGCCGGTCCTGCTGCACTTCAACTGGATCGTCCGCCGCTGGCCGCGCCGCTACTGGCTGGGCGCATGGGTCGTCACTCTCCCGCTCCTCGTGCTCTCCGCCTTCGCGTCGCCGCTGCTCGAACCTATCTTCAACAAATACGAACCGCTCGCCTCACACCATGCCGCCCTGGCAGCCGAACTGGAGAAGGTCGCCGCCCGCACTGGAACCGAGATTCCGCCCAACCGCATGTTCCTGATGAAGGCCAGCCTGAAGACCAACGGCCTCAATGCCTACGTCAGCGGACTCGGCGCCACCAAGCGCATCGTCGTGTGGGACACCACTGCCGGCCGCATTCCCGACGACGAAATCCTCTTCATCTTCGGCCACGAGAGCGGCCACTACGTCCTCCATCACATTCCCCAGGGGCTGGCCCTCACGGCCATCGCCCTGTTCTTCGTCTACTGGGCATGCGCCAGGTTTGCCGTCCGGCTGGCGGACCGCTTTGGCGTGCGCTGGGGACTTTTCAGACCGGAACAGTTTGCGGAGCCGCAGCCTCCGCTCGCCACCCGTGCCGGCTTCGTCGTGCTGCTCTTCGTCCTCTCGGTCGCGGGTTTCGCGCTGGAGCCGGTAAGCAACACCATCAGCCGCTACTATGAGCACCAGGCCGACGTTTACGGACAGGAGGCTATCCACGGGCTCGTCGCCGATCCGCAAAAGACTGCCGTCGCCGGCTTCAACGCCCTCGGCGAAGCCTGGCTGGAAGACCCGAATCCGAGCCCTTTCATCGAGTTCTGGACCTACAGCCACCCCTCCACACAGACCCGCGCCAACTTCGCCGCCCACTACGACCCTTGGGCCAACGGCGGCCATGGCAGGTTCTTTGACAGGTAGTGGGGCGGCGGCCGAGATCAGGTCGGCGTTCTGAGCAGCAGATAGCCGCCGACCAGCCCGAAGAGGATATCGGAGGAACAGGCGGCGAGGGCGGCGGGCAGGTAATTCACGTTGCCCAGGGCGCCAAAGAGCCCGTCGACCACAAAATAGGCAAGCGCCACGGCGATGGCGACGGCGATGCCCTCGAGCGAGCCGCGCCGGCCCATGGAGAGCGCGAAGGGAATGGCGAGCACCGCCATGACCACGGCGATGAACGGGTAGGCGAGCTTGTGCCACAGCTCGACGCGCAGGCGCATGGTGTCAAAGCCGCTTTGGCGCAGGTCGCCGATGTAGCGACTGAGCTGGCCGAAGTTCATCTCCTGCGATTGCAGGCTCTCCTTCTCGAAATATCCGGGATCTTCATGAATCTCGGAGAAGGAGGTTTGCGCGAACTCGCGATAATCGGTGACGCTGCTGCCTTCGATGTCGCGCTGCCAGCCGTTCTGGAAGCGCCAGGAGCCGGTTGCCTGATCCCAGAAGACGCGCGAGGCAAAGATGCGGCGGGAGAGCGCGAAGGTGGAGGGATCGAACTCGAAGATGGAGAGATTGGCGAACTCGTTGCGGTCGTGATCGAAGAACTGGTAGTAGAAGATGCGGTCGGGTTCACCGGGATGGGGCTGGCCGAAGATCCACTTCTGCTCGGGGTTGAGGAAGGTCTGCGGCGGGCGGCCCTTGATGATGTTGCGCAGCGCCTCCTGCCTTTGGTTAGCCTGGGGCAGATAGAACTCATCGAAGAGGAAGAGGCTGACGGCCATGATCGCGGAGATGGCGACGATGGGAATCACCAGGCGGTAAAGGCTGATTCCGGTGGCCTTCATGGCGACGATTTCGGAGTTGCGGTTGAGCACGCCAAAGGTAACCAGCACGGCGATCAGCACGGCCAGGGGCGCGATCAGGTAGATCATGCTGGGTGTGAGGTTGATCAGATATTCACCGACCGTGGACCAGGCAATGTTGTGGCGCAGGATGTCGCCCAGCAGCTCGAAGACGGTAAAGATGAGCATGAGCAGGACGAAGGCCAAAAGAACCAGGAAGAACATGTCGAGGAACTCGCGCACCACGTACTCGTCGAGGATGCGGGGAAAGACGCTGCGGGCCTTGCCGCGCTGGGTACGCGATTGAAGCGCGCTCCGCAGGCCGCCCAAAGGCGCGCCGGCGAAGCTGGGTTTGGGGGAACGAGAAGTCCAGGCCGCGATCGCATTCAGGAGACGGCCGCCGCTGGCCATCTGCCAGAGCAGGCAGATGCCGCCCGCGGCGAAGATCAGGTTGGCCGACCAAACGGCGAAGAACGCGGGAATCCTGTTTTGCTGGCCCAGGGCGACGCCGAAGGTGGAAACCAGGTAATAGAGGGAGACCAGCAGAATGGTAAAGACCCACGCCGAGCTTTTGCCGCCGCGCCGCGAGGTGACGCCCAGCGGAACTCCCACCAGCATGAGAACCAGGCAGGCCGCGGGATAAGAGAAGCGGGTATACATCTCGATCAGGTAGCGTCGGCCGTCCGGGGCGCGGAAATGCTCCCGGAGTTCGCTCATGGGCATGGCGTAGATGGGCGTGTCCAGACGTCCCAGGTGGCCTTCGTTCTGCTGGCCGGCGGCGAAGGGCAGATCGTTGGTTTCAAAGGTGGAGACGTTGTACTGTTGCGGCTGGCCGGCGACAGTTTCGTGCAGCGTTCCGTTGCGCAGCCGCATTAGCAGCCCCTGGTTCGAGTCGCTGACCACGGTAGCCGCAGCGGCGGTGGTAATCTTCGGCGCAGCGGGGTCGGTGACGTCGGCGAGGAAGACCTGGCGCCAGTTGGCCGCGCCGGTTCCCGCCCGCACGTCCTGCACATAGAGGACGTAGTTGCGAAAATCCTCGTCGAAGACGCGGGGCTGAATCTCGTAGGACGCCTGCGAGGCAAGAGTCTTTTCCAATGCCATCAGGGCCTGGTTGGCCCGCGGCTCCGCATACATCGAGTTGAGCAGCCCCAGCAGTGTGCCGCCCACAGCCACGATGGAAGCGACGCGGACAAAGTAGCCGATGCCCAGGCCGGAGGCGCGCATGGCGATGATTTCGCTGTCGGCGGCCAGGCGGCTGAACCCCAGCAGCACGCCCACCAGCACGGCCATGGGAATGGTGACCTTGAAAAAGTTGGGCATCATGAAGAGGATGACTTCCACCAGGCTGGTGAAGGTGGAGCTGTTGTGGACCATCATCTCGAGGATCTTGGGCAACTCCTTCATGAAGAGAATGAAGGTGAAGATCACGCCCCCGATGAGCGCGTGGGAGAGAATCTCGCCGAGAATGTAACGGGTCAAAATGCGCACAGACAGGCTCTGCGGTTAGTTTACCGTGCTTGAACGGCCGGTGCGGGCCTTCGCCAGCGTCGCAGGCGAAGGCTGTTCCCCAGCACGCAGACCGAACTGAGGGCCATGGCGGCAGCAGCCAGCCAGGGGGTAAGCAGGAGGTGGAAGCGGGGGTAAAGCGCGCCCGCGGCCAGCGGAATGCCCAGCAGGTTGTAGCCGGCGGCCCAGGCCAGGTTCTGGCGCATGACGCGCAGGGTGGAGCGGGCCAGACTGAGCGCGGCGGGAATGGCCGACGGTTGGGCGCGCAAGAGCAGCACGTCGCCAGCCTCCTGGGCCAGGTCCGCCCCCGAACCCATGGCGATGCCGGCGTCGGCCTGGGCCAGCGCGGCGGCGTCGTTGATGCCGTCGCCGACCATGGCCACGCGCAGGCCAGCCTGTTGTAGCGCACGAATGCGGGCCAGCTTGCCGGCTGGGTCCAGGCCGGCTTCCACCTCGGCGATACCGGCTTGCCGGGCGATGGGCGCGGCCGCGGCGGCCGAGTCGCCGGTGAGCATGAGTACCCGGAGGCCTAAGGAGCGCAGCGCGGCGATAGCTTCCTTGGCGTCGGGACGCAGCGCGTCGCGGGCATCTAAGCAACCGGTAGGCACGCTGTCGAGAGCCATCCACAGGCGCGTGACGCCCGGCTCCGGTGGAGCGATGGACTCCGGAAGCGGAATCGCGAACTCCTGGAAGAGCGCTTCATTGCCGAGCAGGCAATCGCGGCCTTCGACTTTTGCGGTCAGGCCGCGGCCGGGCAGGATTTGCACGTCTTCCGCGGGCTGCCAAACAAGGCCACGGGCCCGCGCGGCATCCACAACAGCGTGGGCCAGCGGATGGTTCGATCGCTCCTCGGCCGCGGCGGCCATGCGCAGCAGATCGTTCTCTGTGCGGCTGGCGAGCGTACGCACCGCTTCCAGCACGGGACGGCCCACCGTTAGCGTTCCGGTCTTGTCCAGGACGATTGCGTCCAGGCGGCCCAAGCGTTCAAGAGCTTCTCCGCCTTTGAAGAGGATTCCAAGCTGCGCGCCGCGGCCCACGGCCACGGTGAGGGCTGCGGGCACGGCCAGCCCCATGGCGCAGGGGCAGGCAACGACAAGGACGGCGACGGTGTTGGCCAGCGCCAGGGAGAGCGAGTGCGCGGCGAGGAGCCAGACGGACAACGTGATCGCTGCCAGAGCCAGCACGATGGGGACAAAGATGGAACTGGCGCGGTCGGCCAGCCGCTCCATGGGCGCGCGCGAGGACTGCGCCTGCTGGACCATGCGGGTGATCTGCGCGAGGACGGTGGCCTCGCCCAGCGACTCAGCCCGGCAAGTAACGGCGCCGTCGTAGTTGAGCGAGCCGGCCAGCACGCGACCGCCGGGCTCGCGCGGTAGAGGCGTCGGTTCGCCAGTGAGCATCGACTCATCCACGGTGGTGCGGCCTTCCAGAACCGTTGCGTCCACCGGGAAGCGTTCGCCAGGCAGAATCAGAACGCTGTCGCCGGGTTGAATCTCTTCAAGCGGCACCACGGCCTGAACGCCATCGCGGATGCGGCGGGCGGTGGCGGGGCGCAGCCGGGAGAGCGAGTCGAGCGCGGCCAGGGCGCGGCGCTTGGCGCGGCCTTCCAGGCTCTTGCCCAGGAGAAGAAATCCGAGGATGAGCAGCACCGCGTCAAAGTAGACTTCGCGTCCGATTGCGGGCCGGATGGTGGCGAAGGCGGAGTAGGCGAAGGCCACGCCCGTTCCCAAGCTCACCAGCGTGTTCATGTTGGTAGCGCCGTGGCGCAGGGCGCGGAAGGCGCTCGAATAGATGCCGCGCCCGGCCCAGCCCATGATCGCCGCCGTCAGAACAAGGAGAAACCAGCGCAGCGGGTCCGGCGGAAGCGCATAAAGCCAGGGCAAAAGGCGCATAAGGGCGTGATCCAAGCTGCCCATCTCCGTGCCCAGCGGCATGGAAAGCAGCATGGCGGCCGCGCCGGCGGCGAGCGTTGCCCATGCCTTGCGCTCAGCCCCAGCCGCAAGCTCGTCCGATGGAGTTGCGGAAGAGGCATCGGAGCGGGGAAGCACAACGTCGTAGCCGGCCGAGCGAATGGCCTCAATCAGCGTGGCGGGCGCGGCGACGGCCGGATCGAAGACCACGGTGGCGCGATGGGCCATGAGATCGACGCGCGCGGATTCGACTCCGGGGGTCGAGCGCAGAGCTTCTTCCACGTGATGCTGGCAGGACGCGCAAGTCATGCCCAGCACGGGCAGCGTGAGCGATTCCGTTGCGGGCATGGCCATAGCCCGGAAGATTCTCGGTGCCCCATCCTTGCCATCCGCCGCGGCGGATTCTTGTGGCAAGGGTGGGATACCGCGCTCACTGCTCAAGATGTGCCCCATAGCCGGCCTTGGCCAGAGCGGCAATGGCAAGATCGACGGGCACGGAATCCTTGCTGGTGCTCAGCCGCGCCGCACCCACGCGCACCTCGTCGACCGCGACTCCCTCGACCGAGGCCAGGGTCTGGCTGACGCGGCGAACGCACCCGCCGCAGTGCATGTTATCGATTCGCAGCGTGAATTCCGGCATGGCCTTCTCCTGTCGTATTCGATGATAGCCCGAGGCGAAAGATGCGCGGTCGAGAACGATCCCGATTTCGCTCAGAGTCGCCCGGTTGCGCGAATTGCCGCCGAGGGTTCTATCGTAAAGGAGAGCGGAATTCGGAGAGATCATGCAGAGAGAATTTCCATCGGCGCCGCTGATTGGAGTGGGCGCGGTGGTGGTGGACGAGGGGCGGGTGCTTCTTGTCCGGCGCGGAACCGAGCCGATGAAGGGGCATTGGACGTTGCCGGGCGGCCTGGTCGAGCTGGGCGAGCCGCTTGAGGCTGCCGTCGTGCGCGAGGTGCGGGAAGAGACTGGACTGGCGGTCGAGCCCCTGGGGCTGATCGAGCTGCTGGATCGCATTCATCGCGAGGGCGAGCGAGTTCGCTTCCATTATGTGATTGCGGATTACCTCTGCCGCGTGGCGGGCGGCGAACTGCGGGCGGCCTCGGATGCCGATGAAGTGAGATGGGTGGAGCGGGCGGAGTGGAACAGCCACAGTGCGCTGAAGATCGATCCGGTGACCGCGCGCGTTATCGAGGCCGGCTGGCAGCGGGCGCTGGCATTGAAAGGGCGAGAGGAACGATGAGCTGGAAGAGACGGGTTCTTTGGGCTGCGGTTGCCGCCGGGGTGCTGGCTCTGGCCGGCGGGGTGGGATTCTGGATGCGGCCGGTCAGTTGCTTCGACGCGGCAAATGAGTTGCGGATGGGCGTTTCGGGCGCGGAAAACCATTCGGTCGAGGTTGCGGGCCATCGCGTCCACTACGTAGTGGAAGGACCGGCCGCTGGGCGGGCGATGGTGCTGGTGCATGGGCTGGGCGGGCGGGCCGAGGACTGGCGCAACCTGGCGCCCTGGCTGACTCAGGCCGGTTTCCGCGTCTATATGCCGGATCTGCTCGGCTTTGGGCGCAGCGAGAAACCGGCGGACTTCTCCTATTCGGTGCCCGATGAGGCAGCGGTGGTGCTGGGCTTTCTGGATGCGCTGGGCCTGAAGCAGGTGGACCTGGCGGGCTGGTCGATGGGCGGCGGAATCGTGCAGCATCTCGCCTTCCAGCATCCTGAACGGGTGCGGCGGCTGATCCTCATCGATGCGATCGGCATCAACGAAAAGCCGGCCTGGGATACGCGCCTGTTTACGCCCACCACTCCGGCGGAACTGGATCAGTTGGATGCCCTTCTGATGCCAAATCCGCCCCAGGTTCCGTCCTTCGTCGCGCGGGATATTCTGCGCGTCTCAAACCAGCGCGCGTGGATTATTCAGCGCGCGATGGCAACCATGCTCACCGGCCGGGACGCCACAGATGGCCTGCTGCCGCAGTTGAAGATGCCGGTGCTCATTGTGTGGGGCGCGGAGGATCGCGCGATCCCGCTGAGCCAGGGCGAAAAGATGCACAGTCTCGTTCCGCAGTCGCAACTGGCCGTCATTCCCGGCTGCGGCCATCTTGCCCCTGTCCAATGCGCCGGGCAGGTGGGGCCGGCGATGGTGGCGTTTGAGAGGCGCTGACTCGTGCTCGGCAAATAGCTAAGAACTAAAAGCTAAAGGCTGCTCTTACACGTCGATGACGGCGCAGAGTTCCTTGACGGCGGCGGCGCTCTTTTTCAGGGCGGCGTCTTCTTCCTCGGTCAGCTTGATCTCGACGATCTTCTCCAGGCCCGCCGCACCCAGCTTGCAGGGCACGCCGATGAAGTAGCCCTGGATGCCGTACTCGCCGTCGAGGTAAGCCGCGCAGGGAAGAATCTTCTTCTTGTCCTTGAGGATGGCCTCGACCATCTCCACGGCTGCCGCCGAGGGAGCGTAGTAGGCGCTGCCGGTCTTGAGATGCTTGACGATCTCCGCGCCGCCGTCGCGGGTGCGCTGGACGAGGGCCGCGAGCCGGTCGGGGGCGATGAGTTCGGTGATGGGAATGCCGGCGACCGTGGAGTAGCGCGGCAGCGGCACCATGGTGTCGCCGTGGCCACCCAGGACGAAGGCGGTGACGTTCTCGACGCTCACATCCAGCTCGGCGGCGATGAAGGCGCGGAAGCGGGCCGAGTCGAGAATTCCGGCCATGCCGATGACCCGTTCGCGGTTGAAGCCGGCCTGGCGATAGGCGGCCTGGGCCATGGCGTCGAGCGGGTTGGAGACGACGATGAGAATCGACTCCGGCGACTGCGCGACGACCTTCGCGACCACGTCGGACATGATCTTGAAGTTAGTGTGCAGCAGGTCGTCGCGGCTCATGCCGGGCTTGCGGGGAATGCCCGCGGTGATGACGACGATGTCGGAGTTAGCCGTGGCCGCATAGTCGTTGGAGCCGGTGACGCTCACGTCGCGCTTCTCGATGGGCATGGCTTCAAGCAGGTCGAGCGCCTTGCCCTGCGGCACGCCTTCGACCACGTCGATCAGGACCACATCGGCCAGTTCCTTGGCCGCAATCCAGTGCGCGGCGGTTGCGCCCACGTTGCCCGCGCCGATGATGCTTACTTTGTTGCGCATGACTTTCATGTTCTCCTTTTGAGCAATTAGAACTTCATTGTTTCAAATGCGTATCGGTGGTAGCTGCTTCGCCGTTGCCTGTCCCTAGGTCGACGAGCGAAACTGGGAGATCTAATTGGAAAGTTGTGTCGCAAGACCCAATATTAATTAGTCCAATATTGACCCTGAGCTTCGCCCCCTCAGCGCTCTCGACGTAACCGGTCAGACCGACCAACGATCCATCATCTCCTGAAAAATTAGCCACCAGAGTGCTGCCCTCAATTGAGATCTCCACCCTTTTTTCCGTTGGCTTCCCGCAGATACTCCCCTCAATAACCAAAGTAGCGCGTTCCTTTCTTCCAATTAGCCTTCCGCTCCCGTCCAAAGCAATATCGTCTTGTCCATTACCTTCAAGCCAAAGTATGGCTCGAACTTTTGCAGTGGAGATCGGACTGGGATGTGCCTTGCGGTCCGGAGTGTAAATAGAAGCTGTTCCCCTTCCCTCATATCTTCCTGGTTTGAGAATGATCGGAGTGGCCTGAAACGGCCCTGAAACCGTCCTACAGCCGTTTTGCCCCGCAGCGTCGAGAGAGTAACTCCCACTCCAACTCAACTCACCCGGGTTGGGGACCTTCCCCGTCAGCGTCACGGACATGGGAGGTGTGTACCCGTTCTCCGATCGGTTACGAAGCTCGAGATTCCCATCGGGATCAATTGTCCCCGTAATATCCTGAATATGGCCTCCAGTGAATCCTGTACCACACGGCCAAAGCATTGAGATGACAGCTACTACCTTTTTTCCGTCGACTGTGAAGGTTGCCGCCAAGGCAACGTCGTTGGAGTCGAGCTTTCGGTCAGCGCGCGCACTGGAAGATCCGCCCCAGCCTGTAGGTGGCGAACCGGTCAAGAGCCAGCTCCCAGCGAGTGGGCTCGACAGTGATGAAATGGTTGGCTGTGCTGCCGATGATACGGGCAAGCAGCCAATGAACGTCGCGGCGAGAACCCCCGTCACTAGTGAACGAAAGATGAACAGCAGACGCTTCATACAATGGATCATCGCAACCTCTTTCGTTTCCTTCAGGGGTTAAATCCCAGCCTCTTATTCTGCAAAAAAGCGGCGCGGCTGAAGTCGTGCCCTTTCAAAACCGACCCCTAGTCCCTCAGTCCCTAGTCCCTGTCTCTACATATTGCCAATGATGCGCGTGGCAAACTCGCTCGTCCCCACCTTGGTTGCGTCCGCTGTCTGGCGCTCGAAGTCGTAGGTTACGAACTTCTGCAAGATGGTCTTCTCCATCGACTCTTCGATGAGTTTGGCCGCTTCTTTCCAGCCGATGAACTCCAGCAGCATGACGCCAGACAGAATCACCGAGCCGGGATTGATCACGTCCTTGTCGGCGTATTTGGGCGCGGTGCCGTGCGTGGCCTCGAAGACAGCGTAGCCATCGCCGATGTTTGCGCCGGGAGCGATGCCGAGGCCGCCCACCTGGGCCGCGGCGGCGTCGGAGATGTAGTCGCCGTTGAGGTTGGTAGTGGCCAGCACGCTGTAGTCCTCGGGGCGCAGGATGATCTGCTGGAAGATGGAGTCGGCGATGCGGTCGTTAATGAGCAGCTTCGACTTCCACGCGCCATTGCCGTGGCTCGGTCCGATGGAGTCGAGCACCTGCCTGACCTCAGCGTAAACCGAATCACGATAGCTCTGCGAGGCCATGTCGAGGCCGGGCTCGATCAACGCGGCATTCTCTTCGATGGTGAGGCCGGGGTTGGCGTCGGCGTTGGCCAGAATCCAGCTTTCGCGCTCGGTGACGGTCTCGGCGCGGAACTCCTCGACGGCTACCTCATAGCCCCACTCGCGGAATGCGCCCTCGGTGAACTTCTGGATATTGCCTTTGTGAACCAGCGTGACGGTCTTGCGGCCGGATTCGAGGGCGTGGCGGATGGCGTAGCGAACCAGGCGCTTGCTCCCGAAGACTGAGATGGGCTTGATGCCCAGGCCGGAGTCCTCGCGCACCTTCTTCTGGCCGCCTTTGAGCAGGTCGTTGTTGAGGAAGTCGATGAGGCGGGCGGCGTCGGCGCTGCCCTGCTTGAACTCGATGCCCGCGTAAACGTCCTCGGTGTTTTCGCGGAAGATGACGATATCCAGCTTCTCGGGATGCTTCACGGGACTGGGCACGCCCTGGTAATACTTGACCGGCCGCACGCAGGCGTACAGGTCGAGTGTCTGGCGCAGGGCCACGTTGAGCGAGCGGATGCCGCCGCCGACCGGCGTGGTGAGCGGACCCTTGATGGAGACGCGCAGATCGCGGGCGGCGGCGACGGTGTCGTCGGGCAGCCAGGCGCCGAACCGGCGGAAGGCCTTTTCGCCGGCGAAGATCTCAAACCAGCGGATGGCGCGCCGGCCGCCGTAAGCCTTCTCGACCGCGGCATCGAAGACGCGGCGCGAGGCCTTCCAGATGTCGCGGCCGGTGCCGTCGCCCTCGATGAACGGGATGATGGGATGATCGGGCACCTCGAACTGCCCGTTCGTATAGCCGATGGGCTGGCCGTCCTGGGGCAGCTCCAGCCCGTTGTAGGTGGTTTGCATGGGTTTCAAGGGTCCTTTTCCGCGCGGGGTCAAGGATGAGGCTACCACCTGCAAATCGGAGTGGCAATGGCCGCGGCGATTCGATCGATGCTCAAGCCCGGCGCTCTTACTACATGGCCTCCGGGCTCTCAATGCCCATCCAGCTCAGGAGTTCGATGAGTTCGCGGAGCGCGACAGCGGCAGTCGCCAGCAGAAACGTCTTGCGCGCCGGGTCTTCTTCGGTGAGGATGTGGTGACGGTGGTAGAAGTTATTGAACTCCTGGGCTAACTGGAAGGCGTGCTTGGCCAGATAGGCGGGCTCGGAGGTGGCAATGCACTGCTCCAGGACCAGCGTGCGGCGGGCGGCACGCAGCCACAGCGCCCAGATGTCTTGAACGGACTCGCCTTCGAGATAGGGGGCGGGATCGATGCCGTCGAATTCGGCCAGCACAGCCTCGGGCGTTGTTCCGCCCTTGCGGAAGATATTGCGCGCGCGGACCACGGCGTACTGAATGTAGGGACCGGTCTCGCCCTCGAAGCTCAGGGCATCCTTGAAGTCGAACGCGATGACAGAATTGCGCGTGAACTTGAGCATGAAGTAGCGGAGCGCGCCGATGGCGATCTGCTCCGCCATGCGCTGGCGGCCGGCCTCGGCGTCCGCGCCTCCGGTCTGGCGGGCGTCGACCTCGGCGCGGGTGGCGGCGATCAGTTTGTCGATCAGGTCGTCGGCTTTGACGCCGAAGCCCTTGCGGCCGCTAACTTCAATGTAAGGCCGGGCCATGTCCTCGCCGGATATGTTATAGCCAAGCTCGACGGCGCAGCGCGGCGTCAGCGCGACCATCTCGTAACTGAAGTGCGTATAGTGTTCAGCCTGTTCGGCATATCCCATGCCGCGCAGGGCCTGAATAACATTGGCTTGCGGATCGGACTGGCGCGAGTCGATAACATTGTAGATGGCCTGCGCTCCGCCAAAGTGCGGATGGGGCTCGATGCCATGCTCGGTTGAAATCCAGCACTCATGGTTCGGATAAGTGAAGAAAGGCTTATAACCGAAGTCCTTGCCGAGCAGGCCGAACTTCCACAGGTGATAGGCAATATCCTTGCCCACATAAGTTATCGTTCCGTTGGAGCGGACGATGACTTTGGCACCTTCGTCCGTCTCGCTCTCCGGTGTCTCCGCGCCGGGGCGCGTCATCACCCAGCAGCCAGCGTTCTTGCCTTCGGTCTCGAAGTAAAGCACGCCGGTCTGTTTAAGCTGCTCGAAGGCGGCATCCCAGAACTTGAGGCGCAGAATCTCGCTCTCGCGGGGCAGGAAGTCGTATTCGATGCCGAGGCGCAGCATGGTTTCCAAGTGCCGCCGCAGCACCGCGGTCGAGATTAGCTCGGCTACTTCGGCAGTCTCGTTGCCGCCACGCTCGATCTCGTGCAGTGTGGCGTAGCGCAGGCGCTTGCGTGCTTCTTTCTCCTCCGCTGTTCCCTGCTCGTACCACTGCGAGGTGCGGGCATAGAGATCCCAGCAGTAGTAGTCGATGCGCTCGGCACTGCCCTCAGGGGCTAAAGCCCTGGATTCATTCGGCGGCGGGTTCGGCACGACTGAAGTCGTGCCCTGATACAAAGCGCCTGCGGCAACACTGCCCTCGCCCTCGGAGCGCTTCCGGCAATTCGCGATCAATGCACGAACATCCTCGACCGATTTGGCTTCAAGATGCTGGAGGCCCACCACCACGTCGGCCACCTGGACGCCGGTGTTGTCGATGTAGTTCTGCACGTCCACCGGAAGGCTAGCGGCGCGCAAAAGGCGGACGAAGGTGTCGCCAAGGATGGCGTTGCGCAAGTGCCCGACGTGCGCGGCCTTGTTTGGATTTATGCTGGTGTGCTCCACTAACGCATGAATCCCGCTGGACTTCAACTCAAGACCAAAGCCACTCGCAACTAGGCGTGCGCCATTCGCGCGGTCGAGACGAGCATTGATAAAACCAGCGCCTGCAACCTCAAAGCCCGTGAAGCCCGCGAGAGCGCCGAGCGCCGCCACGATCTCCTGCGCAATCACCCTAGGCGCCCTGCGGAGTCTGCGGGCCAACTCGTAGGCGATAGGCGTAGAAAGTTCGCCAAACTTCAGGTCGGGCGGAATCTCGATGTAGAGGTTTTGAATATCGAGATCGTATTTTGACTTGAGAACACCACGAAGATGTTCGGCGAAGCGGTTTTGCAGTTCCAGATACACGTCGGGAAGGCCTCAGAAATCCTTGATTTTCAAGGTAATTTTAACAGACTGACTGCGGTTGCGAAGCCGTGAGACTGCGGGATATCGCCTAAGCGGGGTTCGTGGTTTCCCACCCTTTCGCCAGAAGAAAGGCGAAAGGATGGGGCACGGGGTGTTCATTGGAAGGCCGGCATAAAGTCAATCTGAATGCCGTAAGATAGAGAGAAGATCGCACCAATATTTCCGCTGGCGTCAGCGGGGAGTTGAACGCGAAGTCCCGCCCATGAGCGATTCCACACAGAACCCAGCCCGTTTTTACCTGACCACGCCCATCTACTACGTGAATGCGCGGCCCCACCTGGGCCATGCCTACTCGACCATCGTCTGCGATGCGATTGCGCGGCGCAAACGGGCGCTGGGCATCGAGACGCGCTTCCTCACCGGCACGGACGAGCACGGGCAGAAGATCGAGCGATCGGCCGAGCTGGCCGGGCGCACGCCCATGGAGTTCGCCACCGCCATATCGGGCGAGTTTCGCGGCCTGTGGGACCGGCTGGGGCTGACCTACGACGACTTCATTCGCACCACGGAGGAGCGGCACATCCGCGGCGTGCAACACCTCTTCGCCACGCTGCGCGACCGGGGCTTCATCTACAAGGGCTCGTATACCGGCCAGTACTGCGTCTCCGATGAGGCTTATGTGGACGGCCCTCCCGGCACGGTCTGCCCTGATTGCGGACGCACGACGGAGACGGTGAGCGAGGAGAACTACTTCTTCAAGCTGTCGGCGTTCGAGCGCAAGCTGCTGGAGTTTTACGAGGCCAACCCCGGCTTCATGGGGCCGGAGTCCACGCGGCGCGAGGTCGTCTCGTTTGTGCGCGGCGGGCTGAAAGACCTGTCGGTGAGCCGGACCAGCTTTTCCTGGGGCATTCCCGTTCCCGGCGACGAGAAGCATGTGATTTACGTGTGGCTGGACGCGCTGGCCAACTACATCACCGCGCTGGGCTACGGGTCGGACGATCCTGCGGACCAGGCGCGCTTCGAGAAGTTCTGGCCGGCGGACCTGCACCTGATCGGCAAGGAGATCAGCCGCTTCCACTGCGTCTATTGGCCGGCGTTCCTGATGGCGGCGGGGATCGCGCCGCCGCAGTCGGTGAAGGCCAACGGCTGGCTGCTCTTCGACCAGGGCAAAATGTCGAAGTCGAAGGGCAACATTGTGCGCACGGAGACGGTGCTGGAGGTGCTGGGGGCCGATGCTCTGCGGTATTTCCTGCTGCGGGAGATTCCTTTCGGCCAGGACGGCGGCTTCAGCTTCGAGGCGCTGGTCCAGCGCTACAACGGCGACCTGGCCAACGGCTACGGCAACCTGGTGAGCCGCGTGGTGAACATGGTGCACAAATACTTCGGCGGGGTTCTGCCCGAGGCCGGCGCGGAGACCGCTGCCGAGGCCGCCTTGCGCGAGTGCGCCGTGCGAACCATTGCCGCGTTCGGCCCGGAGTTCGACGAATTGAACTTCTCTGAAGCGCTCAAGGCTCTTTGGATTTTGGTGGCGGAGACCGACGGCTACCTGACCGCCAACGAGCCGTGGAAGCACCCGGCGGACCGCCCGGAGGCGGAGCACGTTGCGTTGCAAGCCCGCGTGCTGGCCACGGCGGCCGAGGCCATCCGCATTGTGACCGCGCTGGTTTATCCCATCCTGCCCGACTCGGCCGCCAAGGTCTGGCGGCAGCTTGGGCTGGGCGAGATTCAGGACGCGGCGAAGCAGGCATTCTTGACGGAACTCCATTGGGGCGGATTGCGCCCAGGGACGCGCTTTGGCGAGCCCGCGCCGCTGTTTCCCCGCGCTGAAAAGGACGCAGTCGAGCGTATGCAGAAGATCGAGGATCGGAACAATTTGAACGTGGTGCAAGCAGCCAGCGTTGGCGGCGCAGGCATTATCCATTCCAAAACAACTGACGCTCAACCTTCGGTTCCCGAAGAAACGACTCCACCAACCACGCCAAATGCATCGCAAGTACCCGCATCGCGTCAGGGCACGACTTCAGTCGTGCCGCAAGAGCAGCAAAATTTGGCCGGGGCTTTAGCCCCTGAGGGACTCCTTTTGGAAAATGCATCTTCGATTCCTGCTTCACCTGTCGCTGCGCCACTTCCCAATACCACTGCCCCAGCCGTTTCTTTTCCGAACGCCAATATGGCGGCGGAGCCGCAGTCCGCCTCACCGCAGGTGATCGCCATCGACGACTTCGCCAAAGTGGATTTGCGCGTGGCGCAGATTTTGGTGGCCGAGCGCGTGCCCAAGGCCGATAAGCTGTTGCGCCTGGAGGTCGATCTGGGCTACGAAAAGCGGCAGATTCTGGCCGGAATCGCGCAGCATTACGAGCCGGAGAAGCTCATCGGGCGCAAGATTATCATTGTCGCCAACCTGGCTCCGCGCAAGATGCGCGGGCTGGAGTCGAACGGAATGCTGCTGGCCGCCTCGCTCGAAGGCGGCGCGCCGGTGCTGGCAGGATTTTTGGAAGAGGTTCCGCTGGGCGCGCGGTTGAAGTAGGCGCTGACAAGAGGCTCTCTCAGCGGGCGCTCATCGCTCAATCCACAAGGGGTCGCTGTCGAAAGCGATCTCTTTTCTTTTGCGAGTCGCTGTGTATTTGCGATTGCAATGAGCAAGATGCAGGTCTAGAATGGGCGGGAATTCTCTGGGGCCTCCGGTAAGCACCCAAGATTTGTTCCAGGAGTCGCAAGATGAAACGATCGCTCGCGTTGTTTTTCCTGATTCTGCTATGCAGCCAGCCTGTATTGGCGAATGAACTGGGACAGTTTTATGATGGCGAGGCAAAACCCCGCGCGGAGGTTGCATGGGTATGGATAGCAGGTTCTGGGCTAGATTCCGGTCTGCGCGTTAGTCGGATTGATCGCTCTCTTGTCGTAAACTCCAAGCTTTCAAGTCCTGATATGCCGGTTGTGGAAGTCCTACCGGGGAAGCACGTCTTCGATGTGTCTTACCTTTCTCCGACTTTTCATGCTTGGTCCAAGGAAACCCAGGCAGTGGAGATCGATGCAAGGGCAGGTGAAAACTACTCTCTCAATAGCGATATAAAGGAGAATCGTCTGTACGTAAAAACTGGCACTTTCAGTCCCAAGGCAAAAGAAATGAAATGGCTAGAAAAGCTAGGGAGGGAGGTTTTAGTACGTTCGGTCAGCGTGGATGGAGTCGTTCAAAGTGTTGAGGCCAATAAGCACGGGAACATAGAATACCTCATTCTCGCAGTGCCCGGAGAGACTCAGCCGAGGAAGTTTATTTGGCATTGGGATATCGCTATCAATGCTATCAATGTGGGACAGAAGATAAGGGTGGATTATTTCCCGTCGAGACCAGACAGTGCAGCCGCTTTCAGCAAGGTCGAATAGAAGGCATCTGCTGCAGCATTCTCGGCCATCGGCTTAAACTAAGCTTGGACTGTGATCCGAGAGCACATCGCACTGAGGCCGCAATGCTGATCGACTCCCACGCTCACCTGGACAGCGAACGCTACGCGGACGACCGCGAGGCCATGCTGCGCCGCGCGTGGGAGGCGGGGGTGGGCGCGGTGCTGGCGATCGGCATCGGCGAGCACGCCGAAGGAATGGACCGGGCCCTCGGAATCTGCCGACAATTCAACGGGCAGCCCGGCGTTCCGAAGCTCTATGCCAGCGCCGGCGTCTATCCGCACAACACGCCGGAGATCGACGACGCCATCCTCGCCAAACTGGACAGCCTGCTGGCCGAGCCGGAGGCGATCGCCTGCGGAGAGATCGGCCTGGACTACTACCATGAGGGCGCGCCGTATTCCGCGCAGCGCGAGGGGCTGATTCGCCAACTGGAGATTGCGGCGGCGCGCAAGCGGCCCATTCTGATCCATTGCCGGGCGAAAGATGGGACGACAGACGCCTGGGACGATCTGCTCGATATTCTGGAAGCCCACTGGCGGCACACCGGCCTGGGCGGCGTGATGCACTGCTTCGGCGGCGGCTGGGAGCAGGCGCGGCGGTCGCTCGATCTGGGCTTTCTGGTCTCCTTCGCCGGAAATCTGACCTACCCTAAAGCCCAGCCCCTGCGCGACGTTGCCGCCCGGCTGCCCCTGGACGGGATACTGGTGGAGACCGATGCTCCCTGGCTCGCTCCTGCGCCCCATCGCGGCCAGCGCAATGAGCCCGCCTGGGTCTTGCAGACGGCGCTGGTTTTGGCCGAGGTTTTGCGGGTTGACAAGGAAGAAATCGCCTCCGCAACCACGAAAAACTTCTTGCGGCTGTTTCGCCTCCGGCCGGACGTGGGAAACTGATAGAGGCACTGCGTGCGGCAGCCTTTTGGTTTGGGTTTTTGAGGACAGGAAAAATGGCCCAGGAGAATTCGTTCGACGTTGTGAGCAAGGTAGACATTCAGGAGGTCCGCAACGCCATCGACCAGGCGCTGAAGGAGGTTCGCCAGCGCTTCGACCTGAAGGATACCCACTCGGAGATCGTGCTGGAGGGCAGCGAAGCGATCCAGTTGGCCTCGTCGGGCGAGTACAAGCTGGAGGCGGTCAAGGAGATTCTGGGGCAGAAGCTGGTCAAGCGCGGCGTCTCGCTGAAGAATCTGACCTACGAAAAGATGGAGGAGGCCTCGGGCAAGCGCATGCGGCAAAAGATCAAGCTGCAACAAGGCATCCCCATCGAAAAGGCCAAGGAGATCGTTCGCCTCGTCAAGGACGCGAAGAAGAAGGCGCAAGCCAGCATCCAGGGCGATACCGTCAGAATTTCGAGCAAGGACCGCGACGAGTTGCAGGCTATCATCGCCCTGCTGCGCGGCAAGGATCTGGGTTTGGAGCTGCAGTTTACCAACTACCGCACCAACTAGGAGGGGACAGACAAAATGGGCCTTGAGGAGATCATGCGCGAGCACGCCAATCAACGTGCGTTATGCGCTGGAAAATCCGTCGACGAATTGCTTGCTATCGCGAATGGCAACGAGATCGAGTTTATTCAAGCTCTAGAGATGGCGATCCAGCAGAAATCCGAACGAGATGGCGTCGATGACATGACTGAAGAAGAGATTATCGTTCTTGCTATTGAAGCACTGGAACGCGAGGTGAACAACGGCGGATATAGCCAGTTCTTTGTAAACTCATCTCGCGAATTTACACCGATCATTGTGCATGCCTTGATTCGTATCGGCTGTCCGAAGACGGCTGAGATTACGAAGAGAGCGATCGAAGCGGCTGGTTTCCAAGGACTGGCTCCGATGGCCTTGGCGGAAGCATTGGACGCTTATAACGGTGCTGACGATCAGGCGCTCGACGAATGCGATCAGCTATATTACAGAGCAGGCGAAAACATTGGCGGTAGAATAATTGCTTTCGCGATAGCCAACAAGAACACAATTCAACCCTGAACAGCACGGTCCGGAGCACTTTGAGCACATTCGCAATACCGACGGCGAGAGAGGTCTTCGATCTGCTCAGGGACGACCTGGTGGCGATCGAGCAGGAGTTGGGCCGCGACGCCGCCTCGGGCGTAAGCACCATCACGGAGATTGCCGAATACCTGCGCGGGGGAGGCGGCAAGCGCATCCGTCCCACGCTGCTGCTGCTCTCCGCGCGCCTGCTCGGCTACTCAGGCCAGGGGGCCATCCGCCTGGGCGCTGTGGTGGAGATGGTGCATACCGCGACGCTGGTTCACGACGACATCATCGACGGCGCCGACACGCGCCGCGGGCGTCCTTCGGCCAATACCACCTGGGGCAATGAAAAGTGCGTGCTGGCAGGCGACTGGCTCTACATGCAGGCGTTCAACGTGGCGCTCAAAGAGCGGAACCTGCGAGTTCTCGACCTGCTTATCGGCCTCACGCAGCAGATGGTCGAGGGCGAGCTGTTGCAGATTCAGAAACTGGGGCGCGCCGTCAGCGAGGCCGAATACTACGACCTGATTTTCCGCAAGACCGCCTGCCTGTTCTCGGTTTCCATGCGGCTGGGCGCGGTGCTGGCCGGCGCCACGGAGGCCGAGGAGACCAGCCTGGCCACCTATGGGCGCGCCGTGGGTCTGGCCTTCCAGATCGTGGACGACGTACTCGACCTGACGGCCACCGAAGAGGTTCTGGGCAAGCCCGTGGCCAGCGACCTGCGCGAGGGCAAGGCCACCCTGGCGGTGATCCACTCCATCGACCACGGCACAGCAGCGGAGCGCAGGACGATTCAGCGGGTTATGGACGACCGCAGCTTCGAGAACGTGAGCCGCGAAAGGATTCGGGATATTCTGACGCGGAATGGTTCGGTGGAGTACGCGATGGGCGTGGCCGACCGCTACGCCGAGCAGAGCCGCCAGGCGCTGGCTCGTTTTGCCGACTCCGAGTTCAAGCGCGCCCTGCTCTGGGCGCCGGATTTTGTGGTGGCGCGGGACAAGTAGGGCTCTGCCGCCCGGCAGCGCTCCTCAAGCATCCTGCACGATGGTTCCCTGATGGTAGACAATCTTCCAGCCGGCGGGAGTCTTCCGCCAGATGGTAGTCCGCCGGGTGAGGCGCTGGTGGTCCTGGAGCAGCGTGTAGGTCAGCAGGTAAGTATCCTCCGACAATTTGTGGCAATGGAAGCCGCTCGTCTCCCAGACGTCGGCGTGGGGGACGGAGAAGCGCTCCTCCAGGCCGTCCCAGCACGGACTGCCGTGAGTAGCGGCGTCCGGAGGCCCCGGTCTCCCAGTAATCCTCCGCCGTCATGCGCTCGAAATCGGCCCGCGAGGTTCCGAACTCAGGGCGATGAAAGATGGGTTCGCGGCGGGAAAGATCCGCGAGCATGCCTTCGAGCTCGGACGGGGTGGCGAGCGCGGGTTCCAGCTCCCGCAGCCACGCTTCGGGCGCGGTTTCGCTGACCGGTTCGCCGGTGCGGGCCGCAACCAACTCATCCTTCACCAGATGCAGCCGGATGAGATCCGGCCGCGCGGGCGCATCCTTGAAGTGCAGGCTGGCCGCCGCCACCGCCTTTTCGCGCAGCGCTGCCCAGCTATCGGCCTCGGTTCCGATCGAGTGGCCCGGCGCACGCGCCACGTAGCCGCCCGCCTCCTTCTCGCGCACCGCGAAGATCAGTTCCATGGCAAACAGGATAACGCGGTCTGCCAACCCATCTTCGAAGCCGAGTGGGAAGCGCTGGGGAGAGGGCTACTAGGCGACCGGCGGGGGGCGGCTTACCGGTTCATTCCGGGCTATTCATTTTAATATATGGGATTTCGTCCCCGCCCTGTGCTTTGCATCACAGCCGCGCCACCCCCCTCAGCGGCGACACTTTTCTAGCGGTTGTGTCGTGTCCGGCTGCTATGAGGCAAAGCGAATGAGTGAACAGAAGATGGTTATTTTGGATGGGAACGAGGCAGCCGCCTCGGTAGCCTATCGTCTCTCCGAAGTGGTCGCAATTTACCCCATTACCCCGTCGTCGCCGATGGCCGAATGGGCGGATCAGTGGCGCTCGGAGGGGAAGAAGAATATTTGGGGCGCATTGCCCGTGGTGGAAGAGCTTCAGAGCGAAGGCGGCGCGGCCGGCGCGCTGCACGGCGCGTTGCAGGCGGGGGCCTTCGCAACCACCTTTACGGCCTCGCAGGGCCTGCTGCTGATGATTCCCAATATGTTCAAGATTGCCGGCGAGCTGACCCCGGCGACGATGCATGTGACGGCCCGCACCCTGGCTACCCATGCGCTGTCGATCTTCGGCGACCACTCCGACGTGATGGCCTGCCGGGCGACGGGCTGGGCGATGCTGGCCTCGAACTCGGTGCAGGAGGTTCACGACCTGGCGCTGGTGGCGCAGATCGCCACCCTGGAATCCCGCATTCCCTTCATTCATTTCTTCGACGGCTTCCGCACCTCGCACGAGGTGGGCAAGATTCTGCCTATCGGCGACGAGACCCTGCGCGCGATGCTAGACGACAAGTACATCATTCAATTCCGGCAAAATGCCCTGTGCCCCGACCGGCCTCGAATCCGCGGCTCGGCGCAGAATCCCGACGTGTTCTTCCAGGCGCGCGAGGCTTGCACGCCGTTCCACGCCGCGGTTCCGGGCATCGTGCAGTCGGTGATGGACCGCTTTGCCGCGCTCACCGGCCGCGCCTATCACCTCTTCGATTACTACGGGGCGCCGGATGCGGAGCGCGTAATCGCGCTGATGGGCTCGGGCGCAGAAGCTGCCGAAGAGGCCGTGGATGCGCTGAACAATTTGAACAAGCAGGGCGAGAAGCTGGGGCTGCTGAAGGTCCGGCTTTACCGGCCGTTCGACGCCGCGGCGTTCCTGGCCGCACTGCCCGCCACCGTGAAGTCGATTGCCGTTCTCGACCGCTGCAAGGAGCCGGGCGGCGCCGGCGAGCCGCTCTACCAGGAGATCGTGACCGTGCTGGCCGAGAACTCCGCCAAGCTACCCTTCGCCAAGCCCACGGTGGTCGGCGGGCGCTACGGGCTTTCTTCAAAGGAATTCACCCCGGCCATGGTGAAGGGCATCTTCGACGAGCTGGCCAAGCCGGCGCCGAAGAATCACTTTACGATCGGCATCGACGACGACGTAAGCCATACAAGCCTCACTTACGATCCCGCGTTCTCGACCGAGGATCCGAAGACCGTCCGGGCGCTGTTTTACGGCCTGGGCTCCGACGGCACGGTGGGCGCCAACAAGAACTCGATCAAGATCATCGGCGACAACACGCCGAACTACGCGCAGGGCTACTTCGTTTACGACTCGAAGAAGTCGGGGTCGATGACCACCTCGCATCTGCGCTTCGGGCCGAACCCCATCCGCTCCAGCTATCTGATTACGCGGGCCAGCTTTGTGGCCTGCCACAACTTCAGCTTCCTGGAGAAGATGAACGTGGTGGAGGCGGCCATGCCGGGCGCGGTCTTCCTGCTCAACTCGCCCTACCCGGCGGCTGAGGTCTGGGATCATCTGCCCAAGACCACGCAGGACGAGATGCTGCGCAAGAAGATCGAGTTTTACGTGATCGACGGCAACAAGGTGGCGCGCGACGCCGGCATGGGCACGCGCATCAACACCATCATGCAAGCCTGCTTCTTCGCCATCAGCGGCGTGCTGCCGCGCGAGGAGGCGATCGCGCAGATCAAGAAGGCCATCTACAAGACCTACGGCAAGCGCGGCGAGGCGGTGGTGCAGAAGAACTATGCCGCCGTGGATCATGCGCTGGCGCACCTGGAAAAGGTCGAGCTGCCTGCCGCCGTCTCGTCCGATTTCGATCTGATCCCCTCCATCAGCGGCAAGGCGCCGGAGTTTGTGCGCAACGTGCTGGGCCAGATCGCAGGGGGACACGGCGATCTGCTGCCGGTGAGCGCAATCCCGGCCGGCGGGGCGTTCCCGACGGGAACCGCGCAGTGGGAGAAGCGCAACATCGCGCAGTTCATCCCGGTGTGGGACAAGGAACTATGCATCCAGTGCGGCAAGTGCGTCATGGTCTGCCCCCATGCCGTGATTCGCGCCAAGGTGTACTCGCCGGAGCTTGCGGATAAGGCGCCCGCGACCTTCCAGTGGGCCAAGCCTAAGTGGAAGGGCATGGAGCAGGAGCGCTATACGCTGCAGGTGGCTCCCGAGGACTGCACCGGCTGCGCGGTCTGCGTGGAAGTGTGCCCGGTGAAGAGCAAGAGCGACGCCAGCCACAAGGCCATTAACATGGTTCCCCAGGCGGCGCTTCGTGAGGCCGAGCGCGACAACTGGGAGTTCTTTGCGGAGCTGCCCGAGGTGGACCGCTCCAAGCTGTCGCACACCCAGGTGAAGGACATACAACTGTTGCAGCCGCTCTTCGAG
This sequence comes from Occallatibacter sp., assembly GCA_050014575.1. GTDB lineage: Bacteria > Acidobacteriota > Terriglobia > Terriglobales > Acidobacteriaceae > Telmatobacter. The sequence continues at coordinate 29,339 of JBEKDB010000007.1, forward strand.
TTCTCCGGCGCCTGCGCGGGATGCGGCGAGACGGCGTACATCAAGCTGCTTACCCAGCTCTTCGGCGACCGGCTGTATATCGCCAACGCCACCGGCTGCTCGTCGATCTACGGCGGCAACCTGCCCACCACTCCCTATACCAGCAACCCCCAGGGCCGCGGGCCGACGTGGGCCAATTCGCTGTTTGAAGACAACGCCGAGTTCGGCTTCGGCATGAGGATCGCCCTCGACCAGCAGAAGATCTTTGCCGAGACGCTGTTGACGCGGCTGGCGCCTGCTGTTGGCAATGAGCTGGTTGCGGCGCTGCTGGGAGCCTCGCAAAAGACCGAGACGGAGATCGACCAGCAGCGGGCGCGCGTGCTGGCGCTGCGCGAGAAGCTGGCCGGCAATGGCAGCTCCGATGCGTGGAATCTGCTGGCCATTGTGGATTCGCTGGTTCGCAAGAGCGTCTGGATTCTGGGCGGCGACGGCTGGGCTTACGACATCGGCTTCGGCGGCCTGGACCACGTGCTCGGCTCGGGCAAGAACGTGAATGTGCTGGTGCTGGATACCGAGGTCTACTCGAATACCGGCGGCCAGATGTCCAAGGCCACGCCGCGCGGCGCGGTGGCCAAGTTCGCCGCCAGCGGCAAAAGCAACAGCAAGAAGGACCTGGCCATGGAGGCGGTAAGCTACGGCTCGGTCTACGTGGCCAGGGTGGCGCTGGGCGGCAACGACATGCACGTGGTGAAGGCCTTCCAGGAGGCCGAAGCCCACGACGGTCCGTCGCTTATCATCGCTTACTCAAGCTGCATCGCCCACGGCTACGATCTGGTGCATGGCCTGGAGCAGCAGAAGCTGGCCGTGCAATCGGGATACTGGCCGCTGATGCGCTACAATCCCATCCTGCGCGAATCGGGCAAGAACCCGTTCCAACTGGACTCCAAGGCTCCGGCGATTCGCCTCAAGGAGTACAGCTACCGCGAGGCGCGTTACACTATGTTGGCGCGCAGCAATCCGGCGCTGGCCGCCAAACTGCTGGAGGAAGCGCAGGACGACGTAGAGCGCCAGTGGCGGGTCTACTCGGCGCGGGCCTCTATGCCGGGCCGTGGCGAGACGCCGCACATTGCGCCGGAAGAGAAGCCTGAGGATAAAGTGGTAGCTGTGGCTGACGGAGGTGCCGAATGATCGATTTTTCAACGCAATATCTTGGTTTGAAGCTGAGTGGCCCCATTGTGGTCTCGTCCACTCCGCTGTCGGAGTCGCTGGACAACATTCGCCGCATGGAGGACGCGGGCGCCGCGGCGATTGTGCTCATGTCGCTTTTCGAGGAACAGTTGGAGCTTGAATCGAAGGCCCTGGACGAGGACCTCTCGCGAGGCACCGAGTCCTTTGCCGAGTCGCTCGGCTACCTGCCGGATCTGGACGACTACCGCATGACGCAAGAGGTCTACCTCGAGCACTTGCGGCGCGCCAAGGAAGCGGTCAAGATCCCCATCCTGGCCAGCCTGAACGGCGCTACGACCGGCGGCTGGGTTCGCTTTGCCAAGGCCATGGAGCAGGCCGGCGCCGACGCCATCGAGTTGAATACCTACGCGCTGGCGACGGATCGCAGCCAGACTTCGGCCGAGCTTGAGCTGCAACTGCTCGACCTGGTGGCCGCGGTCACCAAGGCGGTCAAGGTTCCGGTGGCCGTGAAGCTTTCGCCGACGTTTACCAGCCTGCCCCACTTGGTGGCGCGGTTGGAGGACGTGGGAGCGCGCGGCGTGGTGCTCTTTAACCGCTTTTACCAGCCGGACTTCGACATCGAAGCCCTTGAGGTGCGCCCGACGCTGCACTTCTCCACGCCTTCGGAACTGCTGCCGCGGCTGCACTGGGCGGCGATTCTCTACGGCAACGTCAAGATCGACATCGCGATTACCGGCGGCGTGCATTCGGCCGAAGACGTGCTCAAGAGCATCATGGCCGGCGCCGGCATCACCATGATGGCATCGGCCTTGCACATTCATGGCATCGATCACATCGGCCGCGTGCTGACCGACCTTCGCTACTGGCTGGAGAAGCATGAGTACGCATCGCTGTGGGAGACGCGCGGCTGCCTCAGCCGGCGCTCCGTCCCCGATACCTCGCCCTTCGATCGCGGCAACTACATCAAGACGCTCAGCTCCTATAGCCTGCGCCAGACGATGGGAGCGTTCTGAGGCGGGTTTGCGGGCATCGACAGTTTTCATGGGGGCTAACGGCGATCGCGCTTCGGTGTGGTCGCCGTTGGTTTTTTTGCGTCGAATTGGGAAGCGTCTTGCGCAAGCCAGATACGGGCGGAAGATCGCATCCCTTTTTGGGTCCAGACCCGTTGGCTGTGTGTTTTAACCGCTATTGCACGTTGCTCCGCTCCCCGGTTTGCTAGAATCCAGAGGGTAGAAGCCCACACTTAAGCGCTGGACGGAGAGGAGATTCGGAACGTGCGGGAGCTTCTGGAAACGATACGAAGCGCCGCCGGAGAGACTCTTGCCGTGGATCGCCGTCCCCAACTGAATGACCGGCTGCAGCACCGCATTGCGAGGACCGATATGACTGAGATCGTTGCCATTCGCGCCCGCGAGGTTTTGGACTCGCGCGGCAATCCAACCGTGGAAGCGGATGTGATTCTGGAGAGCGGCGCTTTGGGCCGCGCCATCGTGCCTTCGGGCGCATCCACCGGCGAGCATGAGGCCGTGGAGCTGCGCGACGGCGATAAGAGCCACTTTCTTGGCAAGGGCGTTCTGCAGGCCGTGGCCAACGTGGAAACCGTGATCGGGCCCGAGCTGGAGGGCATGGACGCGGCCAACCAGCGGCTGATCGACCAGACGATGATCGCGCTGGACGGCACGCCCAACAAGGCCAAGCTGGGCGCCAACGCCATTCTCGCCGTCTCCATGGCCGCCAGCCGCGCCGTGGCCCAGACGCTGGAGCTTCCGCTCTATCGTTATCTGGGCGGCGTGAACGCCAGCATCCTGCCCACCCCCATGCTGAACGTCCTGAATGGCGGAGCGCACGCCGACAACAATGTGGACTTTCAGGAGTTCATGATCATGCCGGTGGGCGCGGAGCGCTTCAGCGAGGCGCTGCGCTGGGCCGCCGAGACCTTTCACACCCTCAAGGGCGTGCTCAAGAAGAAGGGCTACAACACGGCGGTCGGCGACGAGGGCGGCTTCGCTCCCTCGCTCAAGTCCAACACCGAGGCCATCGAGGTGATCCTCGAAGCCATCGAGCAGGCCGGCTACAAGCCCGGCGAGCAGATCGCCATCGCCCTCGATCCCGCCTCGAGCGAGTTCTATAACAAGGAGACCGGCAAATACGTCTTCAAGAAGAGCGACAAGCGAGAGCTGTCGAGCGAAGAGATGGTCAGCTTCTACGACAACTGGACCCGCCAGTATCCCATCGTCTCGCTCGAAGACGGCCTGGCCGAGGACGACTGGGCGGGATGGCGCATCCTGACCGAGAAGCTTGGCAGCCGCATTCAGTTGGTCGGCGACGACATCTTCGTCACCAACCTCAAGCGGTTGCAGCGCGGCATCGACGAGGGCATCGCCAACTCGATTCTCATCAAGCTCAACCAGATCGGCACGGTCACCGAGACCCTGGAGGCGATCGACCTGGGCCGCCGCTACGGCTACACCTCGGTCATCTCGCACCGCTCGGGCGAAACCGAGGACACCTATATCGCCGACCTGGCCGTGGCCACCGGCGTGGGCCAGATCAAGACCGGCTCCGTCAGCCGCACCGACCGCATCGCCAAGTACAACCAGTTGCTGCGCATCGAAGAAGAGCTGGGATCGGGCGCGGTGTTCCTGGGCCTGGAAGGGTTGAACTACAACGACTAGCCACCTGCTTGTCTGAATCGAGCAGGGCATCTCATAAGGCGGGGTGCCCTGCGCGATTGAGCGAACGCGGATTCCGCCCGGCCCTTATGCGTCCACTTTTCTTCTTCCACAAATCCTGCACCCAAGAAAGAGAGTATTGAGATGTACAAAGTCGTGCTGCTTCGCCATGGAGAGAGCATCTGGAATAAAGAAAACCTGTTTACCGGTTGGACGGATGTCGACCTATCGGAGAAGGGCAGAGAAGAAGCCACGCAGGCCGGCGTGATGCTGAAGGAACAGGGATATTCCTTCGACCTCGCCTTCACTTCGGTGCTGAAGCGCGCGATACGCACTCTGTGGATCGCGCTGGACCAGATGGACCAGATGTGGATTCCCGTCGAGCGTGACTGGCGGCTGAACGAACGGCATTATGGCGCGCTGCAAGGCCTCAACAAAGCGGAGACGGCAGCCAAGTATGGGGCGGAACAGGTGAAACTCTGGCGCCGCAGTTACGACATTCGCCCGCCGGCGCTGGACGAGGCAGATCCGCGTTATCCGGGGAAGGACCCTCGCTATCGCAACCTTCCGAAAGAACAACTTCCCCTCAGCGAATGCCTCAAGGACACGGTGGACCGCTTTCTGCCCTGCTGGCACGAAGCGATCGCTCCCAGCATACGGTCGGGCAAGCAGGTGTTGATCGCGGCCCATGGCAACAGCCTGCGGGCGCTGGTCAAGTATCTGGAAGACGTGCCGGAGCAGCAGATTGTCGATCTCAACATTCCTACCGGCGTGCCGCTGGTTGAAGAACTCGACGATGACCTGAAATCCGTTCGTCATTACTATCTGGGAGACCCCGCGCAAATCGCGCAGGCGGTAAATAAGGCTGCAAGTACAGGCGGAGTCAGTCGTTGATGGGCCAATAGAACGCGTGTTCTTCACCATATGCGCAACCTGCGCGAGCCGCTGGCGAAGTAGGGCCGGGCGGTTCGCTGAGAAGCCGCGGTCCACACGCAAAGGAGCCTCCCGCGGGGGAGGCTCTTTGAGCTTGGTGCGCCGAAGTTGTTTACCGCGGGCGCAGCGACTTGATCGCCTCGGGCAGCCGCTCTTCGATGAGCTTGGCGCGCTCGACGGCGATGCCGCCCAGATACGACGGCGCCGGCGTGGCCGTGAGCACCAGCAGCAAGGCGATCACCGAGAAGCAAAGACCCGCAAAGCCAGCCGAAACCAGCATGTGGTAGGTGTCGGCGACATCCAGGCCGAAGACGTTGAAGGCCATGTGCTCTACCGGCCTGATGTGCTTGAGGACCGCCAGCGCGAAGAGGAAGAAGAAGACCGCCAGCGAAGTCAAAACGGCGAGCGTCGCATCCAGGCTGCGGTGGAACTGCTGGCGGGCACGACAGTGGGGGCACTCGGCAAAATGCTGCTCGTAGTCCTTGCGCATCTCCGGCGAGATCCCCGAGATGTCATATCGCCAGCTTGCCAGGATGGCGCCTACGACTCTGTCTGTGCACTGCGTTCTTGCCATAAGCGTATAAGCTCACTTTGCATAGCATGTGTTTGACCGCAAATGTTCCGCGCGGCTCACGAGGCAACGAAAGGTCAAAACGATTGTACGGCCTACAAGCCGAGACGGTTCAGTGTCGTTTCTGTCCGCTTCGCTTTGACGTGGCCAAAGCCCCAAGGCGCTTCCCTTGCAAATCTAACCGTTACAGAGCAATATCCACCTCTTACCATTGTAATCTAATTGACTCAAAAGTATATAGGCAGAAGCGGTTCATGCTGCGCGGCCAGCAACAGCCGATTGGCCAGCAGGCTCGCCCGGCCGTTCAGCGCACGCTCGGCCGTGACCCTGGCCAGTTCGGGAAGGTTATTGCTTTCAGATAGATGCGCAAGAATCACGTAGGCTGCCTGGCCATCGTAGCCGTTCTCAAGGAATTGAGCCGCTGCCTCATTTGAAAGGTGACCAACGCGCGAAAGTACCCTCTGCTTCACCTGCCAGGGATAGGGACCGTCGCGCAGCATCTCCAGGTCGTGGTTGGATTCGAGCAGCAGCAGATCCACGCCGTTGAGCTGCGCCTTCACGTTGGGCGGGATGTAGCCGAGGTCGGTGGCGAAGGCGATCCGCACTCCCTCGGCCCTGAAGACGAAACCCACGGGGTCGGCGGCGTCGTGGGGGATGGTGAAGGGGCTGACGGCAATATCGCCGATCTCGAAGGGCTGGCCAGCCTGGAAATACTCGACCGACGGCAGCCAGGTGGGATCTTCTTTTCGGGATGGCGGCTGGTCGGAAAAAGCCGCTTGAACGGCAGGCTCGAGCTGGCAGGCCGGAACCGGTTCGGCCTCCGGATCGTCCGGATCGCCCTCCGCGGCAGTTGTTTCGGCCTCCGCCTGCCGCTCCGCGGCCTGCTTCCGGCACCGTTCCAGCCACTGGGCATAGGTCATCTGCCGCCGCGGGCTGAGCCAGCGCATCCAGGCGCGATGCGTGCCCTCGGTAAAGTACACCGGAATACCCAGCTTGCGCGCCGTGACCGCCAGCCCGCCGACGTGGTCCTGATGCTCGTGGGTGACGACGATGGCGTCCAGTGTCTCCGGCTCTTCGTCGGCCAGCCTCATGCGCCGGAACAGTTCCCGGCAGCTCAGTCCGGCATCCACCAGGATGCGTGTGCGGCCCCCGGTGACAACTGTGCAGTTGCCCTTCGACCCCGAAGCCAGCACCGTAAAGCGCACCATCCTCTGAGCATACAGCCCATGGCCTATACTGTTAACTCGGAGCGAACGAATGCGGGATGTCCTATTGGTTACGGGCGGAGCGGGGTTCATCGGCTCGAATTTCATTTTGAGCTGGATGGAAGACGCGGGCTCGCCGGTCGTCAATCTGGATCTGCTGACTTATGCGGGGAATCCGGCCAACCTGTCTTCGCTGGAGAACGACCCGCGTTATCTGCTGGCGCGCGGCGACATTTGCGACGCGGAGCTCGTGGGATCACTGCTCCGTGAGCATCGGCCTCGGGCCGTCGTTCACTTTGCCGCGGAGAGCCATGTGGATCGCTCCATTGCTTCTCCAGGCGCGTTTATACGGACGAACGTTCAGGGGACGTTCGTTCTTCTTGAGCAGGCAAAGGCTTACTGGTCGGATCTCAGTGAAGCCGATCGGAGCGCATTCCGGTTCCTGCACATCTCCACCGACGAAGTTTACGGCTCGCTGGGGGCGCAGGATCCGGCCTTCACCGAGACCACGGCCTACGCTCCAAACAGTCCCTATGCGGCATCGAAGGCAGCTTCAGATCATCTGGCAAGGGCATATTTCCACACCTGGGGCCTTCCCGTGCTTACCACGAACTGCTCCAACAATTACGGCCCATTTCAATTTCCCGAGAAGTTCATTCCACTTATGATCCTGAATGCGCTGGAGGCCAGGCCGCTGCCTGTTTACGGCGATGGAATGAATGTGCGCGACTGGCTCTTTGTTGAAGACCACTGCGATGCGCTGCGCGCCGTCTTGCGGGATGGCCGAATCGGGGAGACTTACAACATCGGCGGGAACAGCGAGCGCAGGAATATCGATGTGGCCAACACGATCTGCGACCTTGTGGATGAGATGCGTCCGCGCACCGGCGCCGGCCCGCGGAGGAATCTGATAACTTTCGTCAAGGATCGGCCCGGCCACGACCGGCGCTATGCCATCGATGCTTCAAAACTCTCTGGCGAACTGGGCTGGCAGCCCGCGGAGCGGTTTGAAAGCGGACTTCGCAAGACCGTTCGCTGGTATCTCGACCATTCCTCGTGGGTTGAGAATGTGCGCACCGGCGCTTACCTCGAATGGATCGCGCAGAACTACACGGAGCGGCTTACGAAATGAAAGGCATCATTCTGGCGGGAGGATCGGGCACGCGTCTCTATCCCGTGACTCATGTTGTATCCAAGCAGCTTCTTCCGGTCTATAACAAGCCGATGATCTATTATCCGCTCAGCACGCTGATGCTGGCCGGCTTGCGCGACGTTCTGATCATCTCCACTCCGCAGGATACGGGCCGCTTTGCCGAACTGCTGGGCGACGGCGATAACTGGGGCATCAATATAAGCTATGCCGTGCAACCCAGCCCCGACGGCCTTGCCCAGGCCTTCCTGATAGGCAGGGAGTTTATCGGGGACGAACCCTGCTCCCTGATCCTGGGAGATAACATCTTTTACGGCCAAGGGTTCTCCAGCCAGCTTCAGTCGGCGGCGGAACTCCAGCGGGGCGCAATCGTGTTTGCCTATCCCGTCGAGGATCCCCAGCGTTATGGAGTGGTGGAATTCGACAGCCTGGGCCGCGCGATCAGCCTTGAGGAGAAGCCCGAGAAGCCCAAGTCGCGCTATGCGGTGACCGGCTTGTATTTCTACGACAACGACGTCGTGAGGTTCGCTTCTTCGTTGAAGCCGTCGGCTCGCGGAGAACTGGAGATTACGGACCTGAACCGACGCTACCTGGAAGCCGGAAGCCTGAACGTGCAGATCATGAGCCGCGGCATGGCCTGGCTGGACACGGGCACGCACGATTCTCTGATGGAAGCGGGACTTTTCGTCCACACCATCGAACGGCGTCAGGGCCTGAACATAGCTTGCCCGGAAGAGATAGCCTATCGCCAGGGTTTCATCACCGCGGAGCAGTTGGAGCGCCTGGCTCAGCCAATAAGCAAGAGCAGCTATGGGCAATACTTGCTTGCTTTGCTCAGCGAGCCGCATTTCGCGGCCAAGGTTATGCGGCCATGAAGATTGCAGAGACATCACTGCCCGGAGTTCTAGTGCTGACTCCGGCGATTTACCGCGACAGCCGCGGCGCATTCTGGGAGACCTGCAACCGCCGCGCCATGGCGGAGGCCGGCTTGCCTGAGTCCTGGGCGCAGGATAACTTCTCGCTCTCGAAGAAGAATGTGCTGCGCGGCATTCATTATCAGATCTCGCAGCCGCAAGGCAAACTGGTAAGGGTAACTCATGGCGCGGTGCTCGATGTGGCCGTGGATTTGCGCCAAAGCTCCCCGACTTTTGCAAAATATGTGGCCGTGGAACTTAGCGGCGACAACGGCGCAATGTTGTGGATTCCTGAGGGCTTCGGCCACGCGTTTCTTGTGCTTACCGAGGTTGCCGGCTTCGCCTACAAGGTCACGGACTATTACTCTCCGGCGGGTGAACGGACCATCGTGTGGAACGATCCCGATCTGGCCATTCCCTGGCCGGTTGCCGCAGAGGATGCAATCGTCTCCGACAAGGATCGCAGCGGCCGAGCGCTACGAGATACGGAGTTATTCCCGTAGGCTGGGAACTGGCCTTTGCGGTTTCCCACCCTCTCGCAACAAACCGACCGCAGGTCCTTCGACTCCCTTCCCCTTCGCACTGCTCAGGGTCCGGTCGCTCTGGATGACAAGGGCGGTAGGGCAAACCCTGAGACAGGGCAAACTGGATTGTGCGCCGGCAGGCGAAGCTACAGTCTTGCTCAGTGATGGAAGCCAGCTCCGTCCAGCGACGGCTTGAAGCCGGGCTGGGCGGCGAACCAGTCGAGATGGCGCTTTATGTCGCGGAGCAACATGCCGGCCAGATCGTGGGTGAATCCGTTGCGGACGACGACGCGCTGCACGACCGTATCCTGCCGGTTGGCCGGCATCCTGTAGGTTGGCACCTGCCAGCCTCGATCGCGCAACCTGTCTGACAAGTCGTAGAGCGACCAGTTGGTTTGCTCATTCAGGGTCCAGGCGAGGACGGGCAGATCGCGCCCGGTGGAAAGCATCCGGAAGGGGCCGAGTTCGGCGATCTGGCCGGCGAGCTCGACAGCTACCTCCTGGCAAGCCTCGTGGATGGCGCGATACCCGGCCTTGCCGAGCCGGATGAGGTTGTAATACTGGGCCACGATCTGGCTTGCCGGGCGGGAGAAGTTGATGGCCAGCGTGGGCATTGCGCCACCGAGGTAATCGACGTTGAATATCAGCTCGGGATCGAGATCCTCAAGCTCGCGCCAGACGATCCAGCCCACACCCGGATAGACCAGGCCGTATTTGTGGCCCGAGGTGTTGATGGATTTGACGCGGGGCAGGCGAAAGTCCCAGAGCAGGTCAGGCTGGAGGAAAGGCGCGACGAACCCGCCGCTGGCGCCATCGACGTGGATGGGAATGTCGAGGCCGGTTTGCTCCTGGAGGCGGTCGAGAGCGGCACTCAGCGCGAGGACGTTTTCGTAGTCGCCCGTAAAGGTGCTGCCAAGCACGGCGACCACCCCGATGGTGTTCTCGTCGCAGGCCCGGGCGGCGCGCTCCGGATCGGTGACCACTTCGCTGCCTTCAAGCGCAACCTCGCGCGGCTCCACGTCCCAATAGCGGGCGAACTTGTGCCAGCAGACTTGCGTGTTTGAGCCCATCACGAGGTTCGGCTGGCCGGCTGCTTTGCCCAGTTTCCGCATCATCTTGCGCCAGAGCCATTTGAGGGCCAGGCCGCCCAACATGCAGGCCTCGCTGGAGCCGATGGTCGAAGTGCCGATGGTGCGCTCGGGGCCGGGCGAGTTCCACAGCTCGGCCAGCATGTGCACGCAGCGCATCTCCAACTCGGCCGTCTGCGGGTACTCGTCCTTGTCGATCATGTTCTTGTCGAAGGTTTCCGACATGAGCTTGTGGGCTTCGGGCTCCATCCAGGTGCTGCAGAAGGTGGCGAGGTTGAAGCGGGAGCTGCCGTCGAGGATCAACTCGTCGTGGATCAGGTTGTATGCGGTGCCCGGCGACATGCCTTGCTCGGGGATGGAGTGACGCGGGGTCGGCCCCAGCAGCGAGTGGCGCGCATACATGGGGCGAATCTGGTCCGGACTGAAATGTTTCCGCGGGCGTTCCTGGCTGGCGGCGTCGTTTTCCATTGGGGGTGGCATCCTCCGAAGTCCCCATGGTAAACGCAGTCGTCGCGATTCGCATATTGACAGCCGCGAATCGCTCGCATACCGGAGCCTTGGCACGCCCGCAGGTGGGTGGTCCGCTTCTCATCGCACCAAAGCGCAGCGAACCCCCAACAGCGGTTGGGGGGCCGGAGATTGAGCGGATTAAGGCGGCGTCAGGCGATGCGCTCGATAACTACCGATTCGAGGACGACCGGCTTGTGCGGCTTGTCCTGGCCGCCGCGCGGGACGAGGGATATCTTGGTGACGATCTCGTGGCCTTCCACGACTTCGCCGAAGATGGTGTGCTTACCGGTGAGCCAGAGAGTGGGGGCGACGGTGATGAAGAACTGGCTGCCGTTGGTGTTGGGGCCGCTGTTGGCCATGGCCAGCTTGCCGGGCTTGTCGAACTGGTGCGGCGAGCCTTTGGTTTCGTCCTGAAAGCGGTAGCCGGGGCCGCCCATGCCGGTGCCGGCGGGGTCGCCGCCCTGAATCATGAAATCGGGAATGACGCGGTGGAAGATGGTGCCGTCGTAGAGCCGGGCGGTGGATTTCGCGCGGGTGACGGGGTGCGTCCACTCCTTGGCGCCTTCGGCCAGCTCGATGAAGTTCTTGACGGTGATGGGCGCATCGGTCTCGAAGAGACGGACGGTGATCTTGCCTTCGGTAGTGGTGAAGACGGCGTAGGTTCCTGCTGCAAGGGACATAATCTTTTCCTTTTTCGATAGATTGACCAGACGATTAACGGGGCAAAGCGAAGGTGACGTTGATCTGAGTGCGAACTTCGACAGGCTGGCCGTTTAGCAGATAAGGCCGGAAGCGCCATTCTCTGACGGCATCGAGCGCGGCCTGCTGCAAGAGATCCGGGCCACTAACAACGTGAAGCTCTTTCACCTTGCCGTCGGTATCAATGGTTGCGGCGAGCACAACTGTGCCGGAGACGCCGGCATTCTTTGCAGCGATTGGGTATGCCGGCGCTGTCTTGGAGACGAGCATACCCACTGCTACTCCGCCGGAGATATTCACAAACTTGGGTAGGGCACCCGGATGAGGAGCCTCACCGGGCGAGGGCGGCAAGGGTTGGCCTTCGCGGACGATGGTGACCTTCTTGAGCACCACGGGCGTGAGCGGTTTGTCCCGGCCGTCGCGCTGGACGCGGGCGATGGTTTTGACGACCAGCACACTCGGCTCGTCGCACTGGCCGAAGATCACGTAGGTCTGGTTGCCAGATTCAAAGGGCAGCTCGGTGATAAAGAACTGGCTGCCGTTGGTGTTGGGTCCGGAGTTGGCCATGGCCAGCTTTCCCGGCTGATCAAAGTTCAGGTTGGGGTCGAACTCGTCGTTGAAGCTGTACCCTGGGTTGCCCATGCCGGTGCCGGTGGGATCGCCGCCTTGGATCATGAACTCGGGAATGACCCGATGGAAGATGGTGCCGTCGTAATACGGCCTGTTGTGCTGCTTCTTCTGGGTGGCCGGGTCGATCCAGTCGATGGATCCCTCGGCCAGGCCGATGAAGTTGGCGACCGCCTTGGGGGCCTGCCGCTGATAGAACTGGCAGGTGATTCGGCCCATGGAGGTATCCATGACCACGGTAGGCCCGTTGGGATGGACGAACGCGGCGGCGGTGGCTTGGGGCGCGTCAGGCAGGTCTTCGGCAGGCTTGGCGGACTGCTGAGCCAGGGCCGGGAAAACGGTCGAAGCGGCAAATGCCGCGGCCAGAGCGGGAATGAGAAGCGGATGCGTGAGTTTCATGGCGTATTTGAGGTTAAACCATGGGACGGGGGCTCGGCCAGTGGGTGGGCCGGATGGAGATTCGCCGCCAGACCGGCAAGCGCGCCCCCACCGCTGCGACTCCCGTCCATGCGTCTACTGGCTAAGGGTCGCCCTCAGTGGTTCAGAACACCCAAAGGCTAGCCAGCAATAGCAGGATGGCGGCAACGGTCACGGCCTGATAGGCCAAGTCGTCAGCCCTCCGGGGCTGTGATGCGCCTCCGCCGGGCGCCGGCAGAGATGCGGATGCGGTTTGCGGGGAAGAGAGCATCGTGGGCCTGCCTTTCAAAGCCTTTCGGCAAAGGGTACGTAGGATGGGCGGTCGCGGTTCCGGCCGAGCGCGGTCCGATTCTTTAGACGCCGTACACACGCCGGGGACACTAAACACTCCGGCAACTGTCAACTGACGGATCTTCCGAGTGCTGGCAGAATTCTTGCGCTGCACAGCAGATCGGCCAAGGCCGAAAAACATTCGCCCATTTACAAGAACGAGGGATGCCGGAGTATTCCTTCGGTAACAGGTGTAAAATCTCGCTCGTGAGCACTGGTTCCGATTTCAACCCTGTTTCCACCGCCGAAACGCGGGAGCGCAACTGGCTGCCGCCGGTGATCGCCGCCGCGGTCGTCCTGATCGTGACTGTCGTCGCGGTGCTGGTCCTCGGACACGGAGGACCGTCAAACAAGACCACGCCCATCTCCGCCGCGCCGGACCCCTACTCGGCCAGCCTGCGAATTACCGGCCTGGCCATGAGCGAGGCGGGCAACCTGGCCGGCGGCAAGATCACTTACCTCGACGGGCACATCGCCAACACAGGCTCCCGCACCGTTACCGGCGTCACTGTGCAGGTTCTCTTCCGCACCTTTGCCCACGAGGTGACGCAGAACGAAACCCAGCCGCTCAAGCTGATCCGCACCCGAGATCCCTATGTTGATGTGGAGCCGGTCTCCGCCGCGCCGCTCAAGCCCGGCGGCGAGCAGGACTTCCGCCTGATCTTCGATGGGGTCTCACCGGACTGGGACGGCGCTTACCCTGAGGTTCGCTTCCTCCGCGTGGAGACGAAATAGCCTGCGCCGCCCTCGAAAGGACGGCCCGAACAATGGTCCATCATGCCAAGGCGCGCGCATCGGAAATTTTCATTTCCTTCGTTGCAATTCCCTTGCCCGCATTTCCCCATAGCGGTGTCTAAAGGAACGAGGAAGCACTCTTTGGGGGAGGCAGAGGTGGAAGAAGAACGGGCGAGGTTCGCGGGAACACGGGGTTTCGCTCTCTTCATAATCTGTCTGGTGCTGCTTGCGCTTTCGGCCGCGCGGACGGCGTAGGCTACGCCCTCGGCGTGGTTGCCGCTGGAATATGCGATGACGCCGAGCGCGATCTCCGCGGGGGTGAGTTGCAGAATCTTGTTGGCCGTGCCGCGAATCTTGAAGGCCCCGACGGGCTAGAGGCTTTCGGCTTTGAGGTAGATCTCCTTGCCGGTTCCGTGGCCGGAGATTCTCGGGAAGGGGGCGCGGACGAGCGGGGCCTTGACGGCGATGCCGGCGATGCGGACGGCGGCGGCGCGGATGGCTTCGAGGGTGACCAGTTGTTCTGCCATGGTGTGATCATCCGCCACGAACGGCCCTCGTAGAAACTGGCTCGTTCAGAGCTACACAAATCAGTTCGTGTTAAGCAATTGGGTCAGAGGGCATCGCGAGAATGGCCTTTGTCATCTTGTCGCCTTGGGGGAATTGTCTGTTTAATATCTCCCTGCAAGCCAGCTCAAAGTCGTCATAGAACTCCTCGACCACAAGAATGAGATTGCCGTTATGTTCGCCAAGATTGTGCGTGCCGTATTGGACGCTTTCATCCCGATGTGTAAGTCCAATATCAGTGCCGGGGAGCAGTCCATGAGCAAATCCGCTCCGTAATTGTTTATAAAGCTTTGAGGAGCAAGCACTGTATTTTGGCATGAGTTCATTTATTGCATTTTCAAAATGCTCTTTCGACCGTCCTTTGTCATGCCATCCATTTGGCTGGTCAAGGCATTTTCCAAGAAACTCAATGCCAATGCAGATCAGCGCAAAACTAATGTAATGAAATTTGTGAGCGTACACGATTTCCCTATACTGCTCAAGAAAGGTAATCTTGATGAAGTCCTTGGGATAAAGCATTTGTTCGGTCTCCCTCCTATTTCGATTGACATTCCTGATGCCTTTCGAACTCCTCTCTTAGATCATGCATCTCAAATTCGGCTGTAAAAACACCGTTCCACTCGTAGGGCTGAAACTCCACTAATACCCGCTGCGCCGAAAACATATCCTTTAGGAATCGGTTCGGTGGATAAAGGCTCATACCCGCTTCACCCATCCCCACATATTCGTAAGTCATCCCGTCTGTCAGTTGACGCCAGGGGTGCCATCGGGGTTTGTCTGCGTCTACCTTCGTTCGAAGTAGTCTTTCACCGGAGGACTCCAGCAAACCTGTTTGAAGCAGAATGCCGAATGATCGCTTCTTTGCCTGTTTGATTGCATTCGACGCCAATAGTTGGAGCGATGGTCTGGCCGAACGAAGTCGAGTATGGTCGCGACACGTTGATTTCCATCCTGACCCAAGATTGCCCATCCATTGGGTTGTTGCCGCTTGAAACTTTAGTGTTCTGGGAAAACACGCAGGCTGCTGACGCGAAGAGCAACGCAGCTTGCACCGTTCCCCTGATCGTATTCAACGACCCCACCCATCGACCAGACGTGCGTTCCCTAGACCGAACAATTATGACGTATATCCAGCTCTAAGGTTGCCATTATCTCAAATTTCCAGGATCACCGGCATGATCATTGGCCTTCGTCCGGTGGTTTTCTGGATCAGGCGCTTCAACTCCGCGCGGACCTTTTCCTTGACCAGACCGTAGTCGGCCTTCTGCTCGGTGCTCAGGCCGTCGAGGGTCTTGAGGACCAGTTCGCGAGCCTGGTCGGTGATGTCCGCGCCGCCGAAGCCGCGCATCACCACCTCGGGCGACTGCTCCACCTTGCCGGTACGCTTGTTGATGGCCAGAACCGCCAGCACGATGCCGTCCTCCGAAAGAATGCGGCGGTCCTTGATGACCAGTTCTTCAACCACATCGATCGAGGAGCCGGAATCGATGAGGATGCGGCCGGCGGTCACCTTGTCGCGTTTGCGGGCGTCGTCCTTGTCCAGTTCCAGCACGTCGCCGTCTTCGATGACCATGGCGTGCTCCACCGCGCCGGTCTCCATCGCCACGCGGGCGTGCTTCTGCAGGTTGCGATAGTCGCCGTGGATGGGGATGAAGAACTTGGGCCGGACCAGGCTGATGAGCAGGCGCTGCTCTTCCTGGCTGCCGTGGCCGCTGACGTGAATCAGTCCATGCGCGCCGTCGTCGAAGATAACGTTGGCGTCGCGGCGGCAAAGGTGGTCGATAACCCGGAAGATGCTCTTCTCGTTGCCCGGAATGATGCGCGAGCTGAGCACCACCGTGTCGCCGGGGTCGACGCGGGCGTGCTTGTGGTTGTCCACCGCGGCGCGGCTCAGGGCGCTCATCGGCTCGCCCTGGGTGCCGCTGATGAGGACCATCAATTGCTCGGGCGCGTAGTCGCGCAACTGGCTGGGATTGATGACCAGGCCCTGGGGAATGTCGATGTAGCCCAGATCCTGGGCAATCTCTGTGCTCTCCATCATGGAGCGGCCGACGATGGCCACCTTGCGGCCATGCTGGCGAGCCAGATCGAGCGCGATGCGGATGCGGTAGATAGAGGAGGAGAAGCAGCTGAAGAAGAGTTTCTTTTTGCTTTGCGAGAAGATCTCGTCGAGCCGTGGAATGACGGCGCGCTCGCTGGGAGTGTAGCCGGAGCGTTCCACGTTGGTCGAGTCCTGGAGCAGGGCGAGAACGCCGCGCTTGCCGTATTCGGCGAAGGTGTGCAGGTCGAAGGCGTGGCCGTCGAGGGGCGAAAGGTCGATCTTGAAGTCGCCGGTGTGGATGACGACGCCCACCGGGGTCTCAATGGCCAGGGCCACGCAATCCACCAGCGAGTGGGTAACGCGGATGGGCTCGATGGTGAAGGGGCCGATGGTGAACTTCTCTTTGGGCTTGATCTCGATAAGCGTGGTTTCGTCCAGCAGGTGGTTCTCTTCAAGGTTGCCTTCGACGTAGGCCAGGGTGAACTCGGTGGCGTAGACGGGAACCTTGAGTTCGGAGAGGAACCAGGGCAGGCCGCCGATGTGGTCCTGGTGGCCGTGGGTAAGGATAATGGCGCGCACATACGCTTTGTTTTCAATCAGGTAGGTAATGTCCGGGACGACGACATCCACGCCCAGCAGCTCCGACTCCGGAAACATCAGCCCGGCGTCGATCACGATCATGTCGTCTTCCCAGCGGAGGGCCAGGCAGTTCATGCCGAACTCGCCGAGACCACCCAGGGGAATAATCTTCAGTTTCTTCGCTTGCATTGGTCAGATTCGATGGTAGCACCGGCGGGGAGCGAGCGTAGCCTCGCAGGGGTCAGATGCGCCGATTCCGGCACCCGGCCCACGGCCCGCGAAGCAGACTGTCGGCTTGCCTTTGAAAGGCTGCACAAGGTGTATGATGCAGAATCATACCTGCATTTCAAGGAAGTTAGCGGGAGGAGACCATGCGGATCGCGCGCGTCCTGGTGCTGCTGACTGGGCTGGGCGCGAGCGTTGCCGGAGGACAGCAAACCGGCTCTCCCGCGCCAGCTCCGCCCGCGGACGCAACCTCATCGTCGGCAAAGGTTTATGACGTTGGCCCGGAGGTAACCGCCCCGGCGCTTCTTCCGACGGTGTGGGAGGTCATGGCGCCCGACGCCTGCAAGGAAGAAAAGGACGACACGGTTGCGCTCTCGCTGGTGGTCGACGCGGCGGGTGTTCCGCGAGACATCAACCCCGTGCATCCAGACGGCTCGACCGTGGAGAAGATGGCCCTGCGAATTGTCGACGCGGACCGCTTCAATCCCGGCGCCTTGAAAGGGGAGCCGGTCGCTGTCAGGTGGGCGGTAAGAGTCGGCATCCAAGGCTGCCTTGACAGCAAAAAGGACGATGCGGGAAGCACAAGTACTGTTTTCCGGCTCACCGCGCAGCCGGTGCAGACGTTTGGAACGCTTTTTTCGCCGGCGGAGGCGCTGGCGGAAGCTGGACTGAAGGCGGACACCGGCGCGACTGCATCGCAGAACGCTTCGGGGTTGGACCGCGTGGGGGGCAAAGTCTCCGCGCCCGTCCCGCTCAATCATGTTGAAGCGCGGTATACCGACGAAGCGAGGCGCAAGAAGATTCAAGGCGTTTGCCTGATCTCAGTGATTGTAGACACGAACGGCAAGCCACAGAATCCGCGGGTGATTAAGAGCCTGGACCCAGGGCTGGACCTCAAGGCGATCGAGGCTGTCAACAAATACCGCTTCAAACCGGCAATGAAAGACGGCGTGCCCGTCCCGGTGATGATCACCGTGCTGGTGAATTTCAGGCTTATCTACCAGTAAAATGCCTGGGCGGAGATCTTGCCGAGTGCGCCGCGAAATCGATCGCAGGGGCTTCGAGCGCGCATTGAATCCGGGGCAGTTCCGGCTGGACCCCGCTCCCGTTCTGTTTATCGCAGCAAATCTTCCAGCGCGGTGCTGAGGTCGGTCTTTTCGTCGCGGTACTTGACGATGACGGGGGCATAGAGCGAGAGGCCCCACTCCCGGCTCAGTTCATGGCCCTTGCCCTTGGCGATGGCGCGGGAGCCGGGGACCACGACGGCGTTCTGCGGAATGATGAGCGGCAGGTCTGCCGTGGCGCGGAGGATGGTGCCGTTGACGAGGTCGAAGACCGGCGTGCCCCTGGTAAGGATGGTTCCGGGGGCGAGCACCGCGCCGGCGCGGACGACGGTTCCCTCGTAGACGCCGCAGTTGCCGCCCACCAGCACGTCGTCTTCAATGACCACAGGGCTGGCGTTGACGGGCTCCAGGACCCCGCCGATCTGGGCCGCGGCGCTCAGGTGGACGCGCTTGCCGATCTGGGCGCAGGAGCCGACCAGGGCGTGGGAATCCACCATCGAGCCTTCGTCCACCCAGGCCCCGGCATTGATGTACATCGGGGGCATGCAGACCACGCCGCGGGCCACATAGGCTCCGGCGCGGACGGAGGAGCCGCCGGGCACGACGCGGATGCCGTCGGCGGTGGTGAAATGGCGGACGGGGTAGGTGTGCTTGTCGATGAACGAGAGCCTGCCGGCGGCCGACTCTTCCAGGTTGCCCAGGCGAAAGCCGAGCAGGATGCCCCGCTTGACCCAAGCGTTGACGCGCCAACCTGTGGGCGAGGCGGGATCGGGCGAGGCGGCGCGGAGTTCGCCGCTTTCAAGGGCGGCGCGGAGAGAAAAAAAGGCCGCCATGGCGGAAGGATCTCCGATGGCGGAGGGGCCGGCGGCAAAGTGCCGCTCGATCGTCGTTTGCAATTGGCTCAGATTCATTGCACTCCGAGTTTATCAAGACAGGGGCAGGGATCAGGGGCCAGGGGTCAGCGGTCAGGGAACAGGAAAGAAGGCTGGCGGGACGGGGAGCGTCTCCCAGGTTCCAGAATCGGGATCTGGGGCAACCAGCACCCCGCAAACCGTTTCGCACGCCAGGCTCATTTGCCATTTTGCGCAATGGCGTATGAAATCTTAAGACATGAAGGTTTCGGGAATTCTCTTCTTGGTCCTCGCCTTGACGCCCCCCGCTCTGGGCCAGCGCGTCGCCGATCCCAAGGCCTCGGTGGTCGACGTTGCCGCCCGTCAGGCCGCGCTCAGGTCCACCACCGATCCGGTTGTGCGAGCGGCCATCAAGGGCCTGCAATCCTGCGTGGCCACGCCGCTGGTCGCCGCGCCGCCCGGACGCATGAACATTCCGCACCACTATCTATCCGGCTCGAATGGCCCCATCAACCCCGCCGAGGCTGCCGCCACGCAGGTTTATGCAATGTTCGAGAGACGGATTACCGCCGGCATGAACCAGTACCTGGCCACCGGGAATCATGCGGAATCCGCCTGCGCGCTGTCCCAGCTCGACGCCTGGGCCCAGGCCCGCGCCCTGCTCGACTACGACCGCGATGAGTCCTCACAGGCCTGGTATCAGGTGGAGTGGACGCTCAGTTCCGCCGGCATTACAGACTCCGTTCTGGTGAACGATTCGGCCCTGGATCCGGCGGAGCAGCAGCGCGTCACCGCCTGGCTGCGCACCGCCGCCCACAAAGACATTTCCTTCGAGAAGCCCGGGGATTCCAACAACAATCACCACTACTGGCGCGCGCTGGCCGCAACCGCCATCGGCGTCACCGCCTCCGACGACAAGCTCTACCACTTCGGCATCCAGGCTTACGTGGACGCCATCGCCGAGATCGATCCCAACGGCGCTTTCCCCAAGGAGATGGCCCGCCACGAAAACGCCATCCACTATCAGGTTTTCGCGCTCCAGCCGCTGGTGCTCATCGCGGAGTTCGTCACGCGCCAGGGCATTCCCTTATACGGTTACAAAGCCAACGGCCATACCGTCCGCGACGCCATCGTCTTCTTCGGCCGCGCCGTCGACGATCCCAGCCTGGTCCGGCACTACACCACCGACGCACAAACCGCCAGTTTCGGTTCCGGCGACTTCGCGCCGTTCGCCTTCTACGCAGCGCGATTCGGCGTCGAGGGTTTGCCCCCGGCAATCGCCAATGCGCTCCAGCATCCCGCCACGGCCACGCGCATCGGCGGCAGCGCCACCATCCTGGTCGGCTCGCCGCGGATGTGAAGGCAAATTGCCTCGGCTGCCTACGCCGAGGAGGCAATTCCGCAATCAGGCGATGACCGGGAGGGTGGGCATGGCGCCTTGCTCTTTGGCCTCGGCGACTACGGCGTCGAGGTGGGAGAGGACTTCGGGGACGGTCATGGTGTAAATCTCGCGGCGCGAGTCGCAGCCTTCCTCGACCAACTGCTTGAGGTAGCGGCCGGCGATCTGGGCGGCTAGCTGGTCGGTGACGACCTTGCCGGAGCGCTGCTTCTGCTCGACCCAGGCCTGCAACGGGAGGGCGATCCAGAGGGGGCGGCCGTTGACGTCGAAGCGGACATCGACGGCGTCGGCGTGGCGGGTGGCAATGGCCACCAGAGTGCCCTTCCAGCGGCAGTGGAGGTCTTCGCCGCTCCAGCGGTCGCTGACGTGGAAGTCTTCGTACATGGCTCTAGCGTATCCCTCCGGGTGGGCAACAGCAAGGGTCAGGCGCGGAGCGGCGGCGAGAGCCGGCGCCGGGCGCGGTCGATGGCGGTGGACGCACGACTCGGCGCGCTGATAGACTAATGGGGTTGCGGCGGCGGCGCTTCGGCCGAAGCGGACTCGTCTGCAAGTCAAATCAAGCAGAACAATTAGGACAATCGGCACAAGTCAGGACAAGAAGGAAAAGAAGAGACCGTGGATACTCGAACCCGTCACGCCCTCAAGCAGGATAGTTTTGCCAAGGCCACTGCCAGCAGCTTCAGTTGGGTCAGCGGTCATCGTTCCGGCGTTCTGCGCTGGGTCGTCAGCGTTGTTGCCGTTGTTGCGGTATGCGTTGGCGGGCTGGTGTATTGGAGCCTGCGCGCCTCCGCCGCCGACAGCGCCCTGGGCGCGGCTTTGGATACCTACGGCGCGCCGCTGGCGATGCCGGGAGCGCCCGCCGAGACCGGCGTTTATGCAAGCGCGAGCGAGCGCTCGAAGGCCGCCCACGAACAGTTTGAGGCGGTGGCCGCGAAGTACGGGTGGCTGCCCGAGGGCGCCAAAGCGCGCTACTTTGCCGCCGTCACCGACCAGGAACTGGGGCATACCGCAGCCGCCGAGGCGGAGCTGAAGCAAGTTGCCGGGGCGTGGAGTTGGGAGAACCGCGATCTTTCCAACCTGGCCAAGCTGGCGCTGGCGGGACTCTATCGCCAGACCGGACGGGACGCGCAGGCCATCGACCTCTATAACGAACTGGCCGCCAAGCCTTCGGAGACGGTTTCGACGAGTGCGGCGCAGCTCGACCTGGCCGACCTGTATGCGGCCAGGGGCAAGCAGGACCAGGCGCGCGCGCTGTGGGCGAAGGTGAAGGACGCCGACAAGGATGGCGCCGCCGGCATGATCGCCGCGCAAAAACTGGGCGGAAAGCAGTAAGACTGGCAGAGATTACTTCCCACCCTTCAAGCGTCCGCGGCGGACGGACTCTGGGGTACGCAGCCATCGGCCTGTTCGCGTTGCCAGAGTTCCGCAGCGATCTTGCTGTCCAGCTTGTTCGTATATCGAGTTCTTCACGACCGCTGCAAATTCCCGTCAAACGAGGCCAAGAAGGTGCCCTTTCTTGACCAAGAACCAGGGTTTTCCGGTGGTTCTTGCTTACCATTACGACAACAGAGCTGTTCCTGACCGCTGACGATAAGTGGTTATTTATAAATACTTTATGCCATTCCAATGGCCGGGAATGCGTCTGGGAAACGGGCATTATTGGGGGGAGGGGGGTGGGGGGTACGGACCGGGCACATGCCTGACGGATTGGAGATTGGCTTCGCACGCTCTTCCTCTATCTGCCAGTGTGCGCCAACGGAGGGTTATTTTCGGCAATGGATGGAGGGGCAGGGTAGTGGATTCCCAGGTCTTCCGCCGTGGCGGAAGAGAGATGGGGCACTCAATCATTGGGGCCAGTCCACGCTCGGGGCACCCGGCCCAAGAGGTATGCTTTTCCGGAATCTGCCCACCATTCCACTTTTCGTTCCGGTTGCCCGGACGCCCGAGCCGCTCAAACTGGATCGGCACCGAAGCGGTTGGGTCCTTTCGTTCCCTTGAAGAAGCCAAGGTAGACGAAGATGAAGGGTTGGGCGATTAAGGTGAAATTGAGGAGGAACATCCAGCCGGAGTGGCCAAGGTCGTGCCACCGCTTTGTTTGCGTGACCAGACTGAACAATACCGCCCATACCGCCAGAATAAAGGCCGGAATGCAGAGCAGCCAGGCGGTGATAACCGCATAGATTCCCGCGGACGCGACTGCGTGCCCGATTCGTCCGGCCACAAAACCGGCGGCGGCGCACAATACCTCGACCAGGATTGTCCTGCCCCAGAAGACTGCCCGGCCGATCCGTCCCTGGAAGGACCAGACGCTGGTCTCCGAAGCAGGGCGGAACTGGGGGATCTGCGTAAAGGCCCCGCCTCCGCCAGTGGACAGGCCCGCGCCCGGCGCTGCCGCGTCTGCCGTGCCGGCGCCAGCTCCGCTCGCGGCAGCCGCGCGAGCGGCTACCCTTGCGGCACAGTTGCCGCAAGCCAGATTGGGGCCAACGCGGTAACGCTTGCCGACGATCATGGCGCAGCAGTAGCAGCAAACCCTGGTGGCATTCTGATCCTCCTTGCTGGCGAGCGTAATCCGTGGAACGCCCGGCGGCGCAGGAGTGCCCGCGACTCGGGTGGTCGAATTGCATTCTTCGGGCATGTTTTGCCGGATTATAGCACCGGGCAAAGGTGAATTGGATGAGATTGCCCTGCCTATGGGGCGATCGACGAGCGCCGGATCGAACAGGGCGCTGGCGGTTGAGCATTTTTGAGTCCGCCTGCGTCTGGTGGTCTATGAGCGCCGGCCAGGCAGTATTCTCAGGTTGGATGGAGATTCCAGAGATCGCTGTGCGGGACGAAGCTGGGCGAAAGGCGGAAGAGGAGACGCTCGCGGCGCTGGTCAGCCAGTACGCCGGGACGCTCTACCGCGTGGCCTTCTCGGTGCTGCGCAACCCCGCCGATGCCGAAGACGCCGTGCAAGAGGCTTTTCTGCGCGTGTTGCGCCATCGCGAGACGCTCGATGAGGTGCGCGACCGGCGGGTGTGGCTGATCCGCATCGTGTGGAACGTCGTGCTGGACCGCAAGCGCCGCGCGAAGACCAGGCCGGAGACCGACGACGTGGCAGAGCTGGCGCGGGTGCTGCCGTCGAATGGATTGAGCGCCGAGGAGATGGCCGCAGCGGCCCAGCACCACGCACATGTGCTGGCGTGCGTGGAGAAGCTGCCCGCCAAGGAGCGCGAGGTGCTGATGCTTTCAGCCTTCGAGGAATTGAACAGCGTGGAGATCGCCTCGGTGCTGGAGATCAGCGAGTCCAGCGTCCGCTCGCGGCTGTTCAGGGCGCGGAACCTGATGGCGGAACTGCTGGAGCATACGAGGAGCTTGCGATGAATCGCAGGTCAGTTGTCAGTTGTCAGTAGTCAGTGGTCAGTTGCTTGACCAGGCAAGGAGTATGCGATGAACGATCCGGTTGAGAATGGTGAGTGGAAGGATGCGGCTACCTGTGACGGAGCGGGCGCGGCGGAAACTACGCTCCGGCTGATTGCCAGGCTTCCCGCGCCGGACGGGCTGGAAGACCGCGTTTGCGCCCGGCTGGCCACCGCGCCGCGCAGGGGCCGCATTCTGGCCTGGCCCGCGGCGCTCAGCCTGAACAGCGGATGGATGCGCTCGGCGGCCGCGGCGGCGATTGTGTTCGTGGTTGCCGGCGGCGGATGGGGAGTCTATTCGCGGGTCCAGCGGCCGCAGCCCGCAAGGGTCATCGTTCAGGCGCCGCGCGCGCCGGCGCAAGGCGGTTTTGCGAGCTCCGGGGCAATGCGCACGCCGCAGACCCTCAACGGACCGGTGGTGGCGCATCCGGCGGCGCAGCCGGTGCAGGGCAAGCTGCCCGCGAAGACCTCGCAGAAGCCGGTTCGTCGCGCACGGCCAACCGCCGCAGACAAGGCCGACAGTCAGGCCGCGGCAGCGCCTGCGAAATAGAGCGCAACTCGCCTCGGCAGCGGGGTCTAATCTTCCTTCGTGAACGCGCGGATCACAAGGGACAGCAGGGTGAGCACCGCCCCACCCCAGAACGCGGCAGCAAAGCCCTGCACCTGGAAGCCGTCGACGAGTTTCGCCGCCAACAGGATCATCATGGCATTGATGACCAGCAGAAACACCCCGAAGGTGAGGATGGCGAGGGGAAAGGTAATGATCTTCAAGAACAGGCCTAACGTTGCGTTCAGCAGGCCAATCACCAGCGCGGCGATCATAGCTGGCATGAATCCCCATACATAGAAGCCGGGCACGATTTCGGAAACAAGCAGAAGAGCGACCGTGGACAACAGCCAATGAATCAGAAGCTTGAACATGGGGGAGTACTCCTTCTCGCCCGATTGAGCCCGGTTGCCTACGGACAAGTACTGAGGGTTTGGATGCCATCTTACAACTTTCGTTGTAGCATGGTCGAGCAAATGGAGACTGGAGTCGATTCGTTCCAGGTTCCGCGACTTTTTCCGGCTCTCCTGGTCCAACTAGAGGCGCTCCTGCGCCGACGCACGACCGGATTCAAATCGTTCCCAAGGAATAGGCTTCATGGTTCTAGGACGCATTCTCCGGCTGGCCGGCCTGATGCTGATTCTGACGCCGACGCCGCTGGCAAAGGCCCAGCAGACCGCCGGGCAGGTTGGACAACCTGGGCAAGGCGGACAAGCCCTGCCGGAGATTCCCCAGCTGATACGCGAGGTGCGCGAGCACCAGAAGCAACTTGATAAGGCGCGAGAGAACTACACCTTCACCTCCGTGCAGACCACCGAGGATTTGGACTCCAGCGGGAAGGTGACGAAAACAGAGATCGCGGAGTATGAGGAGTTCTTCGTCAACGGCCACCAGATCGGACGCCTGGTGAAGAAAGACGGCAAGCCGCTCGACGACCAGGAGCAGCAGAAAGAGACCGAGCGCGTAACCAAATTCGTGGAGAAGGCGGAGAAGCCGGAGCCGGAGCAGCCGAAGGAAGGCCAGCAGATCAGCCTGAGCCACGTCCTGGAGGTTGCGGATGTGCGCAACCCCCGCCGCGAGAGTTATCGCGGCCGTCCCACCATCGTCTTCGACTTTGTGGGCCGCAAGGACTTGAAGGCCCACGGCATGAGCGAGGACATCTCCAAAAGGCTCCAGGGCACGGTTTGGATCGATGAGGCGGACCGCCAGGTCGCCCACCTTGAAGTAAGCTTCAACGACAACTTTCGTATTGCAGGCGGTCTGGCGGTCAGCGTCCAGAAGGGCTCCAGCTTCCGCTTCGATCAGGAACTGGTGAACGGCGAGGCCTGGCTTCCAACCGGGGGCGAGGGGACCATCCAGGCCCGCATCCTGCTGGTCAAGGGCATTCACCAGCGCGGCATCGAGCGCGATTACGACTACAAGCGCTTCCGCGTGGAGACGCAGCAGGGGAAGGACGCGAAGGTGGTGGCGGAACAGAAGCCGTGAGGGAGCCGCGGGCGCGGTCGCAAATCCATTAGAGTGAATGCATGTTTGCGCGCCGGCTTTCCATCCAGCGAATCGACTCCAGCGGCGCGGCGCACCCGTGCCCGATCGGCTGGATCGACAACTTCGCCATGCGCAACTTTACCAACGATGCGGTCTTCGACGACACGCTGCCCGCCGCCGACGGAGTGCTCGAAGCCGGGAATCGCGTTCCTATCGACCGGCTGCGTCCGGCCATGGAAGACTGGTTCCGGCGCAAAGGCTACCTGAAGCGGGATGAGCGGCTGGAGGTGGTGGAGATGGAAACATCATGAGGCTACGGTGTTAGACCAGCCGCTCGGTGCTCGGAGGCTCTGAAGAACTGTTTCTTGCGAAGCCGATATCCCCTCAGGGGCTAAAGCCCGCGTAGATTTTGCAGCACTTACGGCACGACTGAAGTCGTGCCCTGACACAGGGCGGGCTTGTGGAGGGCGTTCCTAGATGCAGACATTGCCCCAAAGCTGAAACTCGGCCTCGCGGCGAGCCTTCAGGCCCGCGTTCTCCTGCGATCCCACATGGTCCCAGCGCAGCAACTGTTCGCGGGCTGCGTCATACTGGCCGGCGTTCAGTTCCTTGAGCAGCGTGGATGAAGCCAGCTTGCCCGCGCCCAGATTGAAGGTGAAATCGGCCAGCGCGTCGAACTGGCCCTGGGTGAGCGTAACCTGCACCAGGCGCTGGACGGCCTGCTCGGCGCCCCACAGATCGCTGGAGAGAATCTTCTCGGCCTGCGCCTCCGTGATGCCGTTGGGAAAGGAATCATCGAACAGCAGCCGGTGGCCATAACCGATGGTCGCAATTCCCGCCGCATCCAGATACGTGTGACTGCGAAAACCCTCCGACCGCTTCAATAGATCGAGGCCCGCCGCGCTCATTTCCATCGCTTTCCCCCGCCCGTCAAGCCGCTCAGGCTCGCCAATTCCACGCTATCAGAGAGCGGGAATTAATCTGCAAATCGGGCTTGTCGATCAGGCTGAGCCGGGCGCTTTCATCTAACATCGAACCAGCCCCATGGCCGCCAAACCCAAGCTTGGACAGAACTTCCTCAGCGACGCGCAGGCCGCGGAGAGCATCGCCGCCTCTCTGGGCGACCTCTCCGGCCGAACAGTGGTTGAAATCGGCTCCGGCGCCGGG
The DNA here is from genome assembly GCA_050014575.1 of Occallatibacter sp. Classification (GTDB taxonomy): domain Bacteria; phylum Acidobacteriota; class Terriglobia; order Terriglobales; family Acidobacteriaceae; genus Telmatobacter. The sequence continues at coordinate 56,201 of JBEKDB010000007.1, forward strand.
GCTATCACCGGATCCCTCGCCGCCCGCGCCGCCCACGTTCTGGCCGTGGAGCTGGACAGCGGCCTCGCCGCTTATCTCCGCGCCCAATTCCCTCCGGGCCGCGTCACCGTCGTCGAGCAGGACGTGCTCAACTTCGACTTCGCAACCGCCCTCGCCGGCTATGCGCCGGCCTCGGCCGCCGCCGGCCAGCGCCTACTCGTCTTCGGCAACCTGCCCTACGGCATCACGTCGCAGATTCTGCTCAAGCTCGCCGCCAGCCACGCCTGGCTGGACCGCGCCGTTCTTATGGTCCAGCGCGAAGTGGCCGATCGCATCGCAGCCCAGCCCGGCTCCCGCGACTACGGCCTGCTCTCGGTCACCGTGCAAATGTACGGTCCCGCGGAAAATCTCTTTACTCTTCCGCCGTCCGCGTTCTCGCCGCCGCCCGACGTGTACTCCACCGTCTTCCGTTGGCGCTTTGCTCCGCGCTTCACGGAACTTGGCGTCGATGAGGCCGGCTTCCTGCCCTTTGTCCGCACGGCCTTCGCCCAGAAGCGCAAGACCCTGCTGAACAATCTTCGCGCCGCCGGCATTCCCACCGCCGCTGGGGCCCTCGCACTGGCGCGCTCCGGAATCGACCCCTTGGCCCGCGCCGAAGCGCTGCCCATCGGGGCGTTCGCGGCTCTCTATCGAAACCTGCAAAGAGATTTCCCGGAGACAGAAAGGGCCGCTCCGCATAGCGAAGCAGCCCCTTCATCCTGAATCGTCTTCGGGTTAGCGGTGCGATCCTCCGCCCGCGCTGCCCCCACCGCCGCCGGTGCTGCCCCCACCACCGCCACCATGGGAGGCACCACCGCCGCCGCCGGAGTATCCGCCCCCACTGGAGGAATGGCCCGCGGAAGACCCGCCGCCGGAATAACCATGGCTGGCTGTTGACGCGGCGTGGCTGCTCCCGCCTGACGGCCAGGCCGCATAGGAGCTGGATGAACTGCCCACGGCGCCTGGGCGGCTGGTCCCAAAACCGGTCCCGGCCGGGCGCGCTTGGCCACTCGCCGTCCTCATTCCCGAATTCGCGCCCGAATAGACCGTCCGATTTGCGAACACCGAGGCCGAGTGGTCGTAGGCCGGGCGCGGGTTCAGCGGGCGAAGGGCCTGCACCGAGCGCCCCGCAATCACCACCGTGCCCGCGCGGTCGCGCATCGGCAACTCGCTGCCGGGAGTCGCGGGATGCCGGGTCACGGCAACCAGCGGGTAAGCCTCGGTCCGAGTTCCACGGGCGATAGGTGCATGAGGGTGCTGACGCGGGGGGAATGGGGGACGATAGCCACCATAAGCAAAGCCGATATTGGGGCCGAGGTAACCAGTGCCCCACCAGGGCATGCAGCCGCCCATCCCCGGCGCCCAACCCCACCCAAAGCTGTCGTAGTAGTTCCAGGCGCCGCATTGGAAGGGCAGATAGCCCCAGGAGTAGCCCGATACCCAGATATAGCCAAACCGCGGCGTCCACATCCAGTAGCCGCTGCCGTAGGGGTCAAATCCCGTGTTGGATGCGGCATACGGCGATCAGATGTTTCCCTGGCCCGGCACATTGTACCAGCTCCCATTCGCGTCCAGGTCGCTCCATGCGGGGTTGCCGCTGTCGGCATAGCTATTCGCCGCCCCGGTATTCGACGAGGCCTCGCCCGCCAGCACCTGGTCGCGGTCGGAGTTCCACGAATCCCACGAATCCGGTTCGATCGATTCAACCAGGTCGTAGCGGGCGACGTCGGCGCCGCTCAGGGCAACGCTTTCGCCCCCATGCAGGTCCGCCGCCAGGGCCGTGCCCCGCTCCAGGTGGGCATTGCCGGAGAAGACGGCCAACTCGCCCGGCGGGTTGTCCAGGTTGACGCGCAGCACCGTGAAGCCGCTCGCCGTCACCACGCTGCCGGCAAATCGAATGCGAATCGTCCCGGCCTGCCCTCCGCCCTGGATCTCAAAGTAGCCCAGGCCGCCGACAAGAGTGATCTCCGCTTCGCCGGACGCGCCCTGCCCGTGCAGGAGCGACAGCGTCAGGGCGCTGTTGGGCGAAAGCCGCGCCACGCTTCCGTCTTCCAACTGGATCTCGGCTCGGCCATCCTCCGCTGTCGCGACAGTGGTTCCCTCAAACAGCGGAGTATTGGCTACGGCCTGATCGGCAAGCGGCTCGCCGCCCTGCGAAAGGTGCACCTGGCCGTCCACGCTGCTGAGCCGAACCGCGCGCGCCGGCTGCCCCGCATCGCCGGCCCAGGCAGGCGACAGCAACCCCGCGCCCAGGGCAAGCGCCGCCAGCCCCAACAGACCAGACCCCAATCCGCGCGCAACCAACCCGAAGCGATTCCCCATGCGATTCATGGCGTTACCCCTCTCCGCAGCTCCCGCCGCGTGATGCAACCCGCCCTACCCGGCAGGCCGACACTCATAGGACACTTTCAAATTCCAAAAGTCTTGCCAAAATCCCGCTTGCAGAGAATTTGTTGCTCCCCATTCTCCGATTCCTAGTGTCCTGAGTCAGAAATTCATCCCAAAAGTGAAGAAACCAACCGCAGGTCCTTCGACTCCGTCCGCCGCGGCGGACTCCGCTCAGGATGACAGCACTATTCATTCATCGAACATTGGACTCGGGACACTAGTCCCTATTCACTAGTCCCTATTCACTAGTCCCTGGTCCCTGCGCTCCGACCCCGGCCTTTGTCAGCAGAACCCTGGCCCGCTTCCTGACCCGCTCCATCACCCCCGGATCGTCCGCCAACCGCTGCAGAATCTCCCGGATGGCTTCCATCTGCTGCGCGCGCCCATCTGCCTGGGCCTCGACCAGGAACTCCATCTCGCCGTCCAATCCCAACCGGTCGTGGCGCAGCAGCAGTTCCAATCGCGCGCCCTCGACGATGGTTCCCGCCACGGCCACCAGCGAGTCGCCCAGCGCTTGAATCTCTTTGTCTTGCGAGTAGTTGAACTCGCAGTTCCACTCGCCGCCGGACCCGGTCAAACTCAGCTTCTTCCATCCCTGGAAGGCCACCTTCAAGCGGCTTTCGCACGGTGAGCGGGACAACCTCTTGCGCTGCGCCGTCTGAAAGACGCGCGCCGCAAACTCCGCGCTCAACTGAATATCCCGATCCACGCCGGGAGTCTCGATTCCCTGCGAGCCCGCGCCGGCCCCGCTGCTCCGCTCGGAGCGGAAATGCCCGCTTCCATCCGGGCGAAGCGTCAGCGTCCAGTGGGCCGGGGAGAGCTTTGGATTGGAGAAGTCCACCTGAAACAAAGGCTCAGCCGCGCCGGCAACTTCGGCCCGCGTCGGTACCGCCAGCGCAGTCAAAACCAAAGCCAGCCAGGCCGCCTTCATCGTCCCACCCCCTGCAACCCAAGCGTCTCCGCGGTATGAATGTGGCAGATCGCAATCGCCAGCGCATCCGCGGCATCGGCCGGCTGCGGAAGCTCGGCCAACTCCAGCAGCCGCGCCACCATGAACTGCACCTGCTCCTTCTTTGCCAGCCCGTAGCCCACCACGCTGGACTTGATCTTGAGTGGCGCGTACTCGGCCACCGGGAGCCCGCGCATGGCCGCGGCCAGCAGCGCCACGCCCCGCACCTGGCCCAGTTTCAGCGCCGACTTGGCGTTCACCGAGTAGAAGACCTCCTCGATGGCCACCGCGTCGGGCTTCCAGCGCTCCAACTCGGCGGTCAGCTCGCGAAAGACCTGTTCCAGGCGCGCCGGCGTGGTCAGCGCCTTCTTCAGGCGGATCGCCCCCATCGCCTTGCAGACCAGCCGAGGCTGCCGCCCGGCGTCGCAGGACTCCACAACGCCGAAGCCGGTAACCTCCGTTCCGCAATCGATCCCAAAGACTCGCATTGGCTGCAAGTTTACCGCAGAGGGCGGTTTCCATACCTATTCCAGGGGGCTGCTTCTTCGCGGCGCCCGATTTTCCACTTGACAATAGAGTATATGTGCGTGATAACTTACCGTTAGTGGATGCTTACCTACAGGCCGGACTGGATGCCCTCGGCGATTCGACCCGCATGGCCATCTTCCAAAGGCTCTCCGGCGGCCCTTTGGCCGTCAATGAGCTGGCGCGAGGCCTGCCAGTCAGCCGTCCCGCGGTCTCCCAACACCTGCGCGTACTGAAAGATGCGGGACTGGTGACCGACAGCCGAGCCGGGACTCGCCGCCTCTACCAGTTGAATCCGGAAGGCATCGCCCGCCTGCGCGCTCATTTCGATCGGGTCTGGAGTCAAGCCATGAGCGCATTTCAAAGCTCTGTCGAACAAATCCCCAACGGAGAAAACCATGACACAAACCCTGGAAGAAGCCGTCGTCCGCAAACGCGTGCGCGTTCAAGCTCCCGTTGAGCGCGCCTTTTCAGTCTTTGTCGAGCAGATGGAGACGTGGTGGCCCGCACACCATCGCATCGGCGCCCAGCCCTTTCAATCTATCTTCGTCGAACCCCGCGCCGGAGGCCGCTGGTATGAGCGCGACGCACAAGGGAACCAATGCGACTGGGGAACCGTGCTTGCCTGGGAACCGCCGCACAAGGTATCTCTCTCATGGCATCTCGGCCCGATTGGAAGTTCAACGCCGATCTGGCCAAGGCGAGCGAAGTCGAGATCCGGTTCATCGCGGAAGGTTCCGCCACGCTCGTCGAACTGGAGCATCGCGGGCTTGAACGCCACGGCGAGGGATACGAGCAACTGCGCGCCACCCTGGACTCGCCCGACGCCTGGGCCGGCACACTCGCTGCCTTCGCCAATGTGATCGCCAACCCCAAACCTGCAATCGAGTAAGGAGTCTCGATGAAGCCCACACTGTTCCTTCGCATCGCATCCGTGCTGACGCTCATTCACGCGATCCTGCACACCATCGGCGACGTCTTTGGCAAACCTGGGCCGGGCGCCGCCGCGACCGCCTTCGCGGCCATGCAGTCCAACCAGTTTCTTCTCATGGGCAATCCCCGGTCCTACGCGGACTTTTACATGGGCCTCGGCCTTTTTGTAACCATCGCGCTGACCATTGAAGGCATCGTCTTCTGGCAACTGGGCTCCCTTGCAAAGACCGATGCCCTCAGGATTCGTCCCATCGTGGCCGCCTTTGCGGCCGCCTATCTCGCTCTTGCCGTCAACTCATGGATATATTTCTTCCTGGGGCCGGTCATCGCTGAGATTCTCATTGCCTTATGCCTGGGTCTGGCCATCTACACCGCCAAACCTCCTCTCTCAGCCTGAAATACAGAGCAAGCTTGAGTCGAACCCATGCAACCCACGTCCCTGGCAACTCGACTCTGCTTGCTCGCGCGTATCGCTCTCCCCCTGGGACCTGATCGTTGCCGCTTTCTCCATCGCCAACGCCATCGAATTAGCATCGACCCATCTACCGATAGGTCCCGCCGTTGCTTGTATCTTGGGTCCGCTCGGCTTCGGCTTGCACTGTCTCTCCCGCGCGAGACTTCCTCATCCATGAGTGCGCAAACCGCTCGGCGTACCGGATTTCTCCGCCCCTGATTTATCCGGCCCATTCAGCTTCGAGAGCAGTTCCTTGGGGGCCGGCCTGCACGTGCAGTTCCTTGCGTGCTCGATATGCCACTCGATCCGCTCTTTTTCGGTCGCCTTGTCCGGCATCTTGTTTTGCTTGTGCCATTCGCGGTTCATCGTTCCTCCCCGGCTTCGCCCCGGCTGCGGAAACTTTCGCTGTGGGAAGTATAGGCGACAGCCTTTGGGCGGCCCTATTCTCTCCCAAATGAGCCGTTCGGGGCGGCGGCCGATGGGGCATCGAGCCATTTCCATTGCGCTCTTCGGCTTGGGCTGGCACAATGGTGGCACCGCGGAATGCTCTATGGAAGCTGGGCGAACGAATGAAAAGCTGCCCGCAATGCGATACCGGATACCCCGACAGCCAGCTGGTATGCCCCAGCCATGGCGGCGTGCTTAACGAGATTCGCGACCTGAAGCCGGGGATGCTGATCCGCAATACTTACCGGATCGTCCGCAAGCTGGGCCAGGGCGGCATGGGATCGGTGTACCTTGCTCGGCACACTCTGATGGACGAGCCGATGGCGCTGAAGTTCCTCTCCAGCGAATTGAGCCAGGACGAGGCCTTTACCAACCGCTTTCTGCGCGAGGTGAAGACGCTGCGCCAGGTGCGCCACAGGAACGTGGTGGATGCGGGGAATCTGGAGCCCGCCGAGGACGGCACGCTCTTCTTTCCCATGGAGTTTGTCGACGGGCCTGACCTGCGGAAGCTTATGGACAACTCGCCCAAGCCCTTCGACGTGGGGTTGGCGCTCTCGATTGCGCGCGGCATTGCCGAAGGACTGGGAGCGGCCCACGCCAAAGGGATGGTTCACCGTGACATCAAGCCCGAGAACATTCTCATGGCGCGGGACGGAGAGAACTGGGTGCCGAAGATCGCCGACTTCGGCATCGTGGCCACACGGGAACTGAGCAAGTACACGCAGACCGGCTCGCTCCTGCTCACTCCGTTCTACGCCGCGCCGGAGCAGTGGTTGGGAATGCGCGCGGCCGAGCTCGACGGCCGCACCGACATCTACGCGCTGGGCGGGGTGCTCTTCGAGATGACCACCGGAGAGAAGGCCTTCAACGCGGAGAACTACCCCGGCTGGGCGCAGCAGCATTTGACTGCGCTGCCGCGCCAGCCCAGCAGCCTGCGCCCGGATCTGGCCAACTGGAAGGGCCTGGATGCGCTGATCCTGCACCTGCTGGCCAAGGACCGCGATCAACGCCCCAAAGACGTTGCCGAGGTGATTCGGCTGCTGGATGCGGTGGTTTACGTTCCGCCGCCCGTCGTTCGCCCGATCACCGCCCTGGAGAGCGGGGGGGGCGCCGGGACTTTGGGAGCCGACAAGATCGCGGGGCGCGTTCCCGTCTGGGCCTGGGTCGCGGGGGTTGCGGTGCTCCTGGTGGCGGCATTCGCCGCGGGACGGATCTTTGGCCCGCAGCCGTCCAACCAGTCGCAGAACACATCCGACAGTGCAACGACCACATCACAGCAACTGCCGGCGGAACCGGGCCCGGCGCAGGACGGGAGTTCCAACTCATCGAATCCGAAGCCGAGCACCAGCCAGATGGCGACGGCGGCTACGGCTGTGGAATCGAAAGGCGCACAAGGGGGAGCCGGGCAGCCAATCCAAGAGCAGAGCATTGCTGACGTGGAGAGCCAGGCCTTTGCGCTCTTCACACAGAAGCGATATTCCGCGGCCAGGCCTTTGTTCCAAAAGGCTTGCGATGGCGGAGATATGGGCGGCTGCAGCAACCTCGGCATTCTCTATCAAAATGGCCAAGGCGGGGCTCGGGACTATGCCCAGGCGCGCATCTTGTATGGAAAGGCCTGCGACGGCGGGACCATGGCTGGGTGCGTCGGTGTCGGCGTTCTCTACGACAACGGCTTTGGCGTGACCCAGGACCCTGTCCAGGCGAGCGCCTTTTATCAAAAGGCCTGCAATGGCGGAATGATGGACGGATGCTTCGACCTCGGCGTTGACTATCAAACCGGAGAAGGCGTGACCAAGGATTATGCCCAGGCGCGCGCCATGTATCAAAAAGCCTGCGACGGCGGGTATATGAACGGATGCTCCGGCCTCGGGGTTCTCTTCGACAACGGCCTGGGCGTGACCCAGGACTATACCCAGGCGCGCGCCTTGTATCAAAAGGCTTGCGGCGGTGGAAGCATGCAGGGATGCAACGACCTCGGCACGATCTACCAGAATGGCGAAGGTGTGACCCCGGACAATGCCCAGGCGCGCACCTGGTATCAAAAAGCCTGCAGCGGTGGAGACAAGGACGGTTGCACGAACCTGCGCAAGCTGCCCTGATCCGCGCAGCGCATGATCGGTGTGTGGGCGGCGGCCGAGGAACCCACCCTAGGCACAAGAACAGAGACGCGCTGCCCAGAGGGCGCCCAGGTGGGGCACCCAGTTTTGGTACAACAGCGAGCGGCCAGAGACCAGATGCTGAACGCAGCTTTTCTAGGGCTTTACCCGCACCTTCGGCTCGACCGAAAGCCCCGGCCTTAGCTCGTGATTGGGGTCTTCGTCCTTGAGATCGGTGAAGTCGATGCGCACCGGGACACGCTGGACTACCTTGACGTAGTTGCCGGTAGCGTTCTCCGGCGGGAAAAGGGAAAGCACCGAGCCGGTTGCGCCGCCAATCTGGGTTACTTTGCCGTGATAGGTCTTGCCGGTGGAGTCCACTTCGATTTCGACCGACTGCCCGGCAAGCATGTGGCGCAACTGAGTCTCCTTGAAGTTTGCGGTTACCCAGAGGTCCTCAAGCGAGACCAACGTGAGCAGATTCTGGCCGGCGGCGACGTTCTGGTCGATCTCGACGCTCTTGCGCGTAACGATGCCCGCCGCCGGGGCCACAATCTTCGTGTAGCTCAGGTTGAGCTTGGCCATATCCAGTTGCGCCTGGGCCTGCTGAACCTGGGCCTGCGCCTGCCGGGCGCGGGCGCTCTGCGCGGCCACCTGCTCGGGGCCGGTCTCGGCGAAGTTCAACTGCGCCTGGGCCTGCGCCAGGCGCTCCTTGGCTACCTTCACAGCGTCGTCGGCGGCGCGCTCCATGGCGCGGGCGTCGGAGAGCGCGGCTTTTGCGGCGTCGGCGGCGGCCACGGCGGCGTCGAATTGCTGCTTGCTGATCACGTCCTTCTCCACCAGCGGCTTGTAGCGCTCCAGGTCGGTCTGCGCCTTGACGTTGTTGGCCTTGGCCTGGGCCACGCGGTCGTGTGCGGCCTGCAACTGGTTCTGGACCTGCTCGACGCCGGCCTTGGTGCCGCTCACATCGGCGCCGGCCGAGCTGAGGTTGCTGCCGGTGTTGACGGTGGCGATGGGCACGGCCACGTTGGCCGCCGCGGCGTTGGCCTGGGCGCTGGCCAGCATGGCTTCGGCGTTCTCCACCGCAACCTGGTAGTCCGCGGGGTCGAGCTCGGCGATCACGTCGCCTGCCTTCACCATCTGGTTCTCTTTCACTTCGACGTTCAGAACCTGGCCGTTGATGCGCGAACTGACCTGAATCAGGTGGCCGTTGACCTGCGCGTCATCGGTGTTCTCGGTGAAGGTTCCGTGCCACCAGATTGCCACCGCGACCGCCGCGAGAACCACAACCACGACCGCGACGATGGCCCCGCGGCGGGACTGCGGCTGCACGACCTCGTTGTCTTCATCCGGCTCGGATGGGGCTGGTACTGGAGTGTAATCCGCCACGTCTACTTTCCTCCCAGATAGTCCTTGTAGTTCCCGGCCGCGCCCAGGGCGCGCGCCAGGCTGAGCTTGGCCACGTTGTGCCGGTAGAGGCTGGCCACGTATTGACTGGCGGCCTGGGCCACGGATTGTTCGGCCTGGCTGACGGCCAAATTGTCGCTGACGCCGTTGGCATAGCGCTGTTGGGCTTCGCTGAGAGCCTCATTGGCCAGATCGACCGAGGAACGGGCGACCTCAACCAGCTTCTGCGCCGAGGCAATATCCAGCAAGGCGTCGCGAATATCCGCGTCCACCTGCGCGTTCTTGTCGCTCAGCCGGGCCTGCGCGGCGTCCAGTTGCGCCTGGGCGATCTCGGCCTCGCCGCGCAAGCCATACTCCTTGAAGAGCGGCGCGCTCAGCGTGCCCGCGGCGTCGCCGGTGCCGTGCGAGTGAGAGAGCGTGACGCCGATATCGCCGTAGTCGCCGTTGAATTGCAGCGTAGGCAGCCGTTCGGCAGTGGCCGCCTTGCGCTGCTCTTCGGATGCCTTGGTCTGCTCGACCATTGCCGCCAGATCCTTGCGATTCGCGTGACCCTGGCGAATGGCCGCATCCACGTCAAGCTGATCGAAGGCTGCATAGGGCGCCTTGTCGGTGAGCGTAAAGCTTTGCGCCAGGGGCAGGCCGATGGCCCGCGCCAGGGCCAGCTTGTCTTTTTCGAGGGCGTTGCGGGCCACGATGAGCTGCTGATCGAGGGACTGCGAATCCACGCGGGCGCGCAATTCATCCAGAAGCGGCGCGGTGCCCGCCTGGTGATTGGCGATCGCCTGGTTGAGCGAGATCTTAGCCGTGGCCGCCTGCGCTTCGACGCTAGCGACCTGTGTCTCATCGGCCACGGCCAGCAGATAAGCATTGCCCACGGTGAGCACCACCAAGTCGCGAGCGTCCTGCGCGGAGAGCTGGGCCGCGGCTAAGTTGTGGCGCGCGGCCAGATAGTTGCGCAGCGAGGCCACGTCCACCAGCGACCAACTGAGCGAAGCGCGCAGATCGGTGAAGCCGAAGGGCCCGATGATGGCCGGAAAGCCGGGAATGCGCAACCCCTCGGCGGGCAGATCAACCTGCATCACGGTCTCCTTGGCGCTCGCATCCACCGAGGGCAGCAGCGATTGCAGTTGGCTGAGCCGCTCGCCGCGCGCCCCCGCCGTCTGCGCGCTGCTGAGGATCACGCCCAGGTTTGTCTTCAGCCCCCGCTGGATCGCTTCGTCGAGGGAGAGATCGATGGGTTGCGGCGAGGCTTCCCCAGTGGCCACACTGCCCTGAAAGCTGGACGCATCCGCCGCGGACGACTGGCTTCCGGGCAGACCGGGCAAGGACTGCGCGGCCATTCCGCCGGAAGCCGAAAGCGCAAGGCCAAGAAGGGCGCAGAGGCAGCGACGGATCGTGTTCTTTTCAGGATGCTCGAACAAAATCAAGGTTCTTTCACTCACGGCGAAACGGCAAAGCCCGAAGCCGATCGCCCCCGATGGATGCGCGGCAACGGCGGCAGGGTTCTCAATACAAGTGTATCGGAGAACGGGGCGGACCCGCTCCGCGCAGGCCGATGCCGAGCCCGGAATCTCGGCGCCATCCAGCGCGGAAAGGAGGTCGCGGAGAGTTGCCGGATGGATTGCGACTCCCATGAACTGCGCCCGCGAGAGTCATGGTTTCCCACCCTCTCGCTAGAACCGACCGCAGGTCCTTCGGCTCCCCTTCGCTGTGCTTAGGGTCGCTCAGGATGACAGAAAGGATGGGGCACGGAGCTTCTTTTGGATCGGCCAAACGGGCTGGGCTGGCGCACGGCCGACTCATAGATCGCTTGGGATTCTGATCCCTGATCTCTAATCTCTGATCGGGTTACCGCGCCGTCGAGGCTTGAATCACCTGGGAGGCCAGCGAGCAGAGCGCCTGGCGGCAGAACTCGCGCACGGCATCTTCGGTCCACCCCGCAGCCCGTGGGCCGCCGTGAGCCGCGAGCAGCGCAGCGGTCTCTGCCGGGGTCATGCCGGCCACGGCGCGCAAGACAAAGATGGTGCGCTGCGCGATGGGCAGGCTGGCGAGCCAGTTCCGCACGCGGTCCCGGTCCGGGCCGGCAAGCATCCTCAGCAGCTCTTGGCCCGATTCCCGCGCAGCGATAAGGTCGTCGTCATCGATGCAGGTAGACGCCCGCTCCAGGCCCTCGGGCGCGGCCAGGCTGGCGGGGTCACGCCGCGCGATGGTCTCCAGGGCCGCGGCGCACAGCGCCTTGCGGCTGCTCTGGCGCGCCTCGACGGGATTGTGGCAGGCCGAAACCTCCGCATTGGCAATCGCCGTCTCCACCGCCCGAATGCTCTCCTCGCCCTCGCCGAGCAGCATGGAAGCCATGCTGTAGAGCCCGGCGGCGATCAGGTCGAAGATGTCGTCCATGCCATCCATTGCCTTGGCGACTGTCGCATCGTCCTTGGGCTGGCCGTCGAGCAGGCCGTGTACCCGATTTGAAAAGTCATCGGCTCCGTCCGGGAGCGGCCGGGGAGGGATCAAGCTGTCGTCCGGCGCGCCGTTTTTAGCGACCGATTCCTTAGACATGCAGCAGACTCCTCTCTAGACCTAACGTCAATTGGCCCAGTCTTCATCCTCCACCCCGCCGGGCCAGCGCGTCAATGCGCCGGAGCAAGGACCAATTGTTGGCGGCTGGGTCTGTTGTCAGGGGATGCGCAGACCCGTGCGCAGGTCGAGGGCGAAGGGAAACTCCTTGCCAGTGAAGAGATCCCAGCCGAGGCCGTGGAGGACGCTACCGTCAATGGAGGCAACGACGACGCCCTCGGAAGAGAGTCTCTCTGCTTGCCAGGCTTGGCCGTCGCGGTTCCAGGCGAGGATGGAGCGATGGCTGACAAAGAGCAGCAGGCCCTGCGCGGGCAGCGGTCGAACCTCCATCACAGGACGGCAGGGGAGCATGGTAAAACGGTCTGGATCGGATGTGTCGATCAGATAGGCGTAGCCGCCGGAAACAGCGCAGATCTCTTCCGGGTTCGGCGCGGACCAGATGCCGGTGGGAACGGCGGGGTCGAGGAAGCCGAGCGCACAGGTAGCCAGGAACTCCTTCGCGAAGGGCGAGGACGGCGCGTCCGGCAGAGGCTTTGGACTGGATACATCGACCGCCTCGGCGGCGGGCCGGATGAGGAGTTCAAGAGCGCCGCGCTCAACCTCTTCTGCCTGGCGGGGATAGACGAAGTGGCGGGCGGGCAGGATGAGGGGACGCGCCGGGAGAATTTCGGCTTGCCAGCGGTGCGGGAAGCTGAGGTCCACAACGGGCGCGGGGGCCGGAGCGGTCACGGCCTTGCCTTGTAGCGCAAAATCCAATCCTCCTGCTCCTGCGTATCGGGAACCATGCAACCTCGCGCCGCTTGAATGGCGGCCAGGGCCGCGTGGGGTGCCCAGCCCAGGTGGATGAGCGCGCAGGCCGCGGTGACGGTGGACCGCCCGATGCTTCCCCGGCAATGCACGCCAACCTTTTCCCCGGCGCGGAGGCGGCTGGCCAGACCGGCGGCGAAGCTCTGGAAGGCGGCGATGTTGGATGGAATCTCGGTATCGGGAATCGGGTGAGAAAGGAATTTCAGCCCGATATGCTCTGCTATGGGAGCTTCATCGGCAAGGCCAAGCAGGACGGCCTCATCTCTTTCCAGGAGTGAAACGAGGGTTTGGATGCCGCCCTGCTTCATCCTGAGCAGTTCGTCCTCCAGCCACTCGTCGCCGCGCGGCCTGAGCACGATGGCCAGCGGCGCGGGCGGATTGCCTTTGATCCAGAAGATGTCGCTCACGGCGGGTCAGACTCCTATGAACTGATCGATGCGGGCGCGGCCGCGATGCTTGGCGGTCATCACAGTACCGATGATAGATGCTGCGGGGCGCGAAGGGTACGTAGGAGAGCAAATGCGTGCGGGATTGCGGGGCTTTCACCCTTGCCGGTCGCCGCGGGTCGCCGCGGCGACTGGCAAGGATGGGGCGCCCGGCGCCCGGCGACTGGAAGGCCTTATAATTTCACCGTCTCATAATCAAGCAAGGAGATTCCAGTGAAAGACTTTCTGGGTATTCTGGCGCTCGCAATCATGATGACCGCAGGTGTTATATGGTTGCGCGCCTGGATGCGCGAGAATCATGTCCCACCGAATCAGCCAACTCCGGTGAATCCGCCAGCGGGATTGAGTGAATTTGAATCATGGACCGCAAATGCCGGCAAGGCAATTGGATCTGCCCAGCCTGGGGAACCGCAAGACGCGACCCTCGGTATTGTCGTTTGTGGACATACTGAGATCGGCGATCGCTCGAAGACCGAGCCCGCCTGCTCAAGCGCGCTACCCGTACACGTCGGCCCACAGGATTTGGAGTTTCTCGCCGATTGGTCGATGGAGGACAGCAGCGTGTGGCATGCGGACGTCGACCTCAAGACGGATCGAGACCCCGACTGCCGTCAGCTCACCTCGGCGGTTGAGGTGCTGCAAAAAAAGAACGAAAACGCATTTGCTGTGCTGTGCCGGGCGCGGAGTGGCGATGAGATATTGCTGTTAAGACACGAAGATCAGGTACATGTGGGCCATGTCTCGGCCGGTTTTCTCCACCGGTATCCTCAGTACTTCAGAGCGGCGCTCGGAGACTACGCCCCGTAGTTGCGACACGGCGGAGAAGAGAAAGAGCAAAGGTAGGGTGCAATCCTAAGTCTCAAGTAGAAGGCGAACAAGAGCCCGTGCCTGAAGGCGGTGCAATTCGGCATTCTCTCCCTCTGTGAAGCCCCCGGCTCCCTGTTCCAGGTCTCAAAGGCGAGACCTGGGGCGCCCGGCTTTCCCATCCTTCTTATCCAATGAGGGATCAAGCCGGAATATATTTCCCTCTTTCAAGGCCATTACGCGTCTTGATCACACCGGCGATTCGATATAAGTTTCCTTCCCTCATTTGCTCATATGTGTGGATCGAATAAAGTTCTCTGTTTGGCGTCAACAGACCAAAGACCTTGCTAAAGGCGTCATTTCCCTGCGACGGCTGCACCGAAAGAAAACCCGGACTCGTACACCATTGGGCATAAGGGTTGAACCCCGCGATCACAGTTACCGATGCCTCAGTGTCGACCCAATAGTTCCAGGCCGCCTTGGTCAGGAAATTGGAAGATTTCGATTCAAAATCGGTGACAACATGGGCAACATAATACGATCCCTGCCAAAGAAACATGACGAGCCAGCAGCCGCTCATCGGGCCCGAAAGCACATCCACGTCTACTTGCCGGACAACGCTGATCTTCCCATTTTGATAGGGCAAGAACTGAAATCTTCCATCCTGCGCGGAATCGTGAATTATCGTTGAATAGGGCAGGAAATAATAACCTGAAACATGGCTGTTATACGGCGGATGCCCTTCTTCGCTTATGGCCAACTGCTTCAGATTGGCCAGATCCAGAGTCAGGAACTTGTCGTCTCTTACGGGGCCGAGTATTTTCTCGATCATGCGCTTCCCTCCCTCCGCTGCCCGGTATCGGCTGGCAGTCAACGGAGCCAAGTTCAATTGCCAGGGGGGGCGAAGAGCCCCCGATTGGCGGGGTGAGTCCCAAAAAGAACACAACCGATGTGGATGTTGATTGCAGATACATACTAAACCGGGCTGCCAGGATTTGCCGAACGGAATGATTCGTGTTTTTTCACGGACGATGGCCACTCTTCCTCGGTTCGGCCTCCGGGTCCCAAAATTGGAACCTTGAGCACCCGGTACCGGGGCGAGAACACGTTTGGAGCTTTTGCGCCGGCCCTACGGGACCGGGTGGGGGTTGGGGACGCTGACCCAGGGTTTCACCCATGGGCTATTTTCGGGTTCTCCCTGACGGGAGAAGGGAAGGACCCGGTGGCCGGTGGTTGGGCTTTGTGGTCTCCCACCCTTGCCGGTCGCCGCGGGTCGCCGCGGCGAGCGCGCAAGGATGGGGCACCCAGTTCGTTTTTATAAGTAGACAGGGGCGAAATAAGGGTGCGCCATCCGCTACCCGGATTATGGGATCTGGTCTCCTATCCGCTAGCCTCGCTCAACTTCGGTGGCTCGGTTTCTGGCGGGTTCATCGGTGCGTACAATTCGCCTGCAAACTGGCGCATGAAGGTACCCCGCCGAATCAGCTCTTCGACTCCGGTGCGTACGTCCGTTTTGGAGATACCGAGCGCCAAGGCGGTTCGACCGCTCTGTCCCTCCGGCCAGGGCTGCTTTCCCATCAGACTCGTAATTTTCTCAAGGACGATCTCGTCGAGAATCGGAGAATGATCGGTGCCAAAGACATTCATTTTCATGACATGCCCATTTGCGTGGGTTCTGACACCGGTAACGCTCCGACTCACCCTAAAAGGAAGGGAGCAATTTGGGCAGGTCGTCTCTGTCGAAGAACCGGCCAGGGGGTCAAGGTCGACGGTCGATGCGGAATTGCAGCCCGGGCAGACCACCCTCTCACGAATGGGCACCCTTGGAGCTAGAACGACATCTCCGTCGGTTGCCGTGGACACCCACCGCGCGTCACACACCTTGCAGCTGACGCCTTTCATTGTCCCAGGTTTGCTCTTCTGAATGTACTGCATCAAGTTACCGCATGTTGGGCAACGCTTTTCTATAGGAGTCTTCTTTTGCGGACGATTCAATTGTGAGACAGGAATGCCACTCACCTGAGAGGTCATAACCTTTAGCTGACCGCGGATCGACGCCAGCTCCGACCGGAGACGTTCCTGCTCAGCCTCTTGAGTATGCTCTTCATATCGAGTATGTTGTAGATCGTCAAAGCGTTCCATTATCTCCCGGAGGGTAGCCTCTCGCTCTTCTTGTGCCTCCTGCTTGGCTGAAATCTCTTCGCCGATGATACCTTGCCAGTCGCTGAGGGACTTATCATTAACAGATTTGAGCGTATTGATAATGTGGATAGCTCCCTCTATTCGGATGTCTTCGCTAGGAGGGCCTCACTAGGTGACTCGTATTCAGGTTCCTTAAGCTCTTGCTGTAGAAATAATGATAGACGATCGAATTCGTTTGAAAGGTTAGTTACCTTTTCTGCGGCCTTCAATGCAAATATACGGAGGTTCTTATTCAAGGATGTCTCTGAGTGATGCTGAGATACGATCCAAGTTGCTGCGATTGAAAGGCCGGTTAGGAAAAGGCTTAGCAGGAGTGATTCATTTGCGGTCGGTGATGCGTTGGCTATCCTCCAGAGGCAAATACCGATTCCGATTAGGAAGCAAACAAACAGAACGAACGAAAGCCGTCTTCCGCTGCCTTCCACAATGCCCGCCCTTCGCTGAACCCGCTTAGTTGCCATACATATACCATGAGGCGCTTTATAAGTCAAGTTGAAGAGCGAGAGAAGCATCCTGGCGGTCTGCAGGACGCTAATCGGAAGCTAGCGTTGGCGGATTCTCCTCAGATGGGCGGGATTTCAACCGCTGGACGGCCGTCTCGGCGGGCCGCCTAGCGGCTAAAATCATAGTCCTATGGCTGAATTCACGCATTTGCATTTGCATACGGAGTATTCGCTGCTGGATGGGGCTTGCGACCTGACCAAACTGGTGGACCGGGTGGCGGCGCTGGGGCAGCGGTCCGTGGCCATGACGGACCACGGGAATATCTATGGGGCGGTACACTTTTTCGACGCGGCCAAGCAGCGGGGGATCAAGCCGATTCTGGGCTGCGAACTGTATATCTGCAAGAACGAGGACCACCGCGCGCCGGGCGAGGGAGACGAGAACAATCACCTGCTAGTGCTGGCGGAGAACGAAGAGGGGTACAGGAACCTGGTGCGGATTACCTCGGAGGCTTCGCTGCACGGGTTCTATCGCAAGCCTCGGGTGAGCAAGAAGTACCTGGCGGAACATGCCGAGGGGCTGATCGGCTTTTCAGGCTGCCTGAGCGGGGAGCTGTGCGAAGAGCTGCTGGCGGGCAACTACGAGAAGGCGCGGGGAGTGGCGGGGCAATACGAGGAGATCTTCGGCAAGGGCAGCTTCTTTTTGGAGATTCAGGATCAGGGCCTGGAGCAGGAGAAGCGGATTCACGAGGCGCTGTTTCGCCTGGAACGGGAGCTGGGGATTCCGATGGTGGCGACCAACGACTCGCATTACCTGTGCGGCGAGGACTCGAAGGCGCACGACGTGATGCTCTGCGTGCAGACGGGGTCGAAGGTTCACGATCGCGAGCGGTTCCGGTTCGACAGCGACCAGTTTTTTGTGAAGAGCGCCGGCGAGATGGACGCGCTGTTCAAGGATTCGCCCGAGGTGATTGCGCGGACGATGGAGATTGCCGAGCGCTGCAACCTAAAGCTGAACAAGGTGGAGAATCCGTTTCCGGAGTTTGCGGTGCCGGAGGGGCACACCATCGACAGCTACTTCGATGAGGTGTGCCGGGAGGGGTTCAGGAAGCGGCTGGCGACGGCGGTGCGGCAGCTTGAATTGCGCGGAGTCCTTCGGACGGAAGCCCATCAATATCAAGCGAGACTCGAACATGAGATCGGCATCATCAAGCAGATGAAGTACTCGGGGTACTTCCTGATTGTGTGGGACTTCATCAAGTACGCGCGCGACCATGGGATTCCGGTGGGGCCGGGGCGCGGGTCGGCGACCGGGTCGCTGGTGGCGTATGCGATGGAGATCACGAACATCGACCCGCTGCAAAACTCGCTGCTGTTTGAGCGGTTCCTGAATCCGGAGCGGGTGTCGCTGCCGGATATCGACGTGGACTTCTGCATGAACCGGCGCGGCGAGGTGATCGACTACGTGACGCGGAAGTACGGGCGCGAGCAGGTGGCGCAGATCATCACCTTCAACACCATGGCGGCCAAGGCGTCGATCAAGGACTGCGGGCGTGCGCTGGACATGCCGTATGGCGATGTGGACCGCATTGCCAAGCTGGTTCCGGCAACTGTGGGCATCACGCTGGACCGCGCGCTGGAGGATGTGCCGGAGCTGCGCAAGGCATACGAAAGCGACCCGGCGATCCGCGAGCTGATCGATACGGCCAAGAAGCTGGAGGGCCTGGTGCGCGGCTCGGGCGTTCATGCGTCGGCGGTGGTGATTGCGCCGCGTCCGCTGACCGAGCTGGTGCCGGTGGCGAAGACCAAGAACGACGAAATTGTGACCGCCTACGACATGAAGGCCGTGGAGAAGCTGGGCCTGCTGAAGATGGACTTCCTGGGGCTGACGACGCTGACGGTGATCGACGATTGCCTGAAGCTGATCGAGCGCAGCCGGGGAGAGAAGGTGGACATCGAGATGATTCCGCTGGACGACGAGGAGACGTTCAAGAGGGTCTTTCACCCGGCGCTGACTTCGGGAATCTTCCAGTTCGAGTCGAGCGGGATGCGGGACGTGCTGCGGCGCTACAAGCCGGATACGGTGGAGGAGCTGACGGCGTTGAATGCGCTGTACAGGCCGGGACCGATGGCCATGATCGACGACTTCATCGAGCGCAAGTGGGGGCGGCGCAAGGTGGAGTTCATGCTGCCGGAGCTGGAGGGGATTCTCAAGGACTCGCTGGGCGTGATTGTTTACCAGGAGCAGGTGATGCAGATTGCGCAGTTACTGGCCAGTTACTCGCTGGGCGAGGCGGATTTGCTGCGGCGGGCGATGGGCAAGAAGAATGCCCCCGAGATGGCCAAGCAGCGGGACCGCTTTGTGAGCGGGGCGGCGGCGCACGGGCATCCGAAATATGCGGTGGGCGAGATCTTCGAGCAGATGGCGAAGTTCTCGGAGTATGGATTCAACAAGTCGCACTCGGCGGCGTATGCGCTGGTGGCTTATCAGACCGCTTACCTGAAGACGCATTACCCGGTGGAGTTCATGGCGGCGCTGCTGACGTCGGAGACATCGAAGCCGGAAAACGTGGTGAAGTATATCGGCGAGTGCAAGGAGATGGGCATTCGCGTGGAGCCGCCGGACGTGCAGATTTCGGGGGCGCAGTTCACGCCGCATGGCGAGGCGATCCGCTTTGGGCTGGCGGCGGTGAAGAACGTGGGCGGGAATGCGATCGAGTCGATTCTGAAGGCGCGGACGGAGGTTGGCGGGCGTTTCAGCAGCTTCTGGGAGTTTTGCGAGAAGGTGGATCTGCGGGTGATGAACTCGCGGGTGATTCAATCGCTGATCAAGGCCGGCGCGCTGGACTCGCTGGGCAAGCGCGCGCCGCTGATGGCCGCTGTTGACAAGGCGATGGAACGGGCGCAGAAGACGCAGAAGGACGCGGCGCAGGGGCAGACGGGTTTGTTTGGGCTGTTCGATGAGGGGCCTAAGGCAGTGCGCGGCGGCGACGACCTGCCGCGCGTGGCCGACTGGGAGGAAGGCGAGCGGCTGGCCAGCGAAAAGGAGGTGCTGGGATTCTTCGTCTCCGGGCATCCACTGGATAAATACGCCGAGAAGTTGCGCAATCTGACGGGGGTGATTCCGGTTGCGGAGGCGCTGGAACGGAAGCCGCCGGAGAAGCGCTGGGGAGCGCAGTCCGATCCGGCGGACGAGATTCAGGTGGCGGGAACGATTCTGGGATTGAAGGTGCAGAAGACCAAGCGGGATCAGAAACTCTATGCGCAGGCGTCGCTCGAGGATGCGACCGGGAAGATCGAGCTGGTTTGTTTTCCCCGGGATTATGAGCGGCTGCAAGGGCAGTTGAGGATGCAGGCGCCGGTGCTGGTGCGCGGAGCGCTGACGGGCGATGAGGATGCGGCGCCCAAGATTGCGGTCACTTCGATTGTGGCGCTCGAAGAGGTGCAGGTGAAGCTGCCGGCGGGGGTGCGTATACGCATCAATCTGGAGCGGGCGACGGAGGAGATGTTCGCGGAACTGAAACGCTCCGCGGATGCCGCGCCGGGGCCGGGAAAGGTGATGCTGCATCTGGAGAAGAAGGGTGAGTATGCCGTGATTCTGGAGCCGGAAGGGATGAGCGTGGCGGCGGATCGCGGCTGGGTGGAGCGGGTGGAAGAGCTGGTGGGCAAGGGGACGGTGCAGGCGCTGGGATAGTGACAGCCGCAAGGGTTGAGCAGGGCCTTCCGGCGAGGCAAGCCCTGCTCCAGACAATCGGTGCGGACGGAGTTTGCGGCAGAACGGCCGCCCGCGCGGGCCATTCCCGATCACGGCGATTAAGGGGTTACGGCTAGAGTTGCCACTGCGGCATTGGGCGGCCGCCCGGGCGAAGTCAAGCGAGTGACTTCCCTGGTTATCGAGCGGCTCTCCTTTCTCAGCGCTATCTTGCTTTGGCCGAGCGCCTGAAGGCTGCCCAGGACCTGGTAGATCTGTCCACAGACGACCGCTTCAATCTCCACCATCGCCCGGCCGGTCTTGGGATCCACAAGCCAGGCCGTCACATTGGCTCCGCCCAGGTCCAAAGGAACGAATACCGCGGCTATGGTCACGAGGTTGATCAGGGGGTGGGAGCGTTTGACGCTGGTAATGCTGGCATTCAATGTCAGCGGGTGTGTGAGGGCAGCCTGCGGGGCAGGCCCGGCGGCGGACAGGTCCCGGGCAAGCGAGTCTCGAAGCAGGGACACCAGTTTCGCGGAATCCTGGGGGTTGAGCTTCCTGGATGGGCCAGTGTATGCGACGTCTCCAACGGAAATGGCTCCGTTGGCAGAAAGATCCGCCTCCGGGTTCACGCGGATGGTCAGATGACTGCCACGCTTGATTGTCACCCAGTTGGCAGTGGATGGCAGGTTTTGGGCAGTGGCGGGCTGTTGCGGCCAAACTGCAGATTGATTGAAACCCAGAAGCAGAAGCAGGGCGACTGCTTCGAGCGAAGCCAATCCATATCGACGATTCATGTTCAACCTCCTTGAGGGTGATGTCACCGAGCGGTGACGTTTGGGCATGCATCTTGCCGGAGCATGAGCCGGCGAAGACGCGAATCGTGGGAGCCTTAAATCAGCACGCTGGCGAGCGTGCGCCTCGGACTGGGGAGCGCCCTCCGCGTTGGATAGCCTAGGCGGAATGGCATGACGGCCTGCCAGCTTGCGTCCTGCTGCAGCTCCGCAAGCGCCGTGGCGCAGGCAAGCGGTTGGTTGAGCTGGAACTCGCGGTCGCGGCGCTCGACGGGTTGGCTAAGCGGCTGCATGGCAATTCCATGCACGGTGGCCAGCAGGTGCATCCGCTGCCAAAGGCGGCCGGCCTCCAGCAGTTGCTGGCAGTTGCGCGCATCGCGTGCGGCGATCAAGCCGAAGGCGGCAGCAGTGGCCAGTTGAATCTCGCGGGTAGCACTGAGCCAATATCGGTTTGTTTTCTCGATGCCGAGCGGGGGCAGGAACTTAGCCAGCGCCCTCATGCACGGGGTAAGTCCCTGCGCGTCGTAGGTCAAGCCGTCGCGAGAACGCTGGATGGCGCTCCAGTTTGTCCTCATCCACCGGGCGCTGCTCGCGGATTGTTCCGGGTCGGCGACGATGGCCTCGGTGGCGGAGAAAACCAGGTCCGCAAAGGCTCGCATCTGGTGGGTTTTCCGGAACCAGAAGATACGCAGCTGGGATTCGGACGGATTGAGATCGTTCAGCGCTTGGACCGAACGCGCGTCCAGATCCGCGCCCACAGCGTATGGGCCACGATCGGTGTTACGCCAGGGGATGGCCGCGTACAGATCGGAGCAGCGCGGGGCGCTCTCTTTTAGAACAACGCGGATGACGGGCAGCAATTCGCCGGTGCCCGATGGCCCGGGGGTATCGAAGCTGCAAGTGTATCCCGCCGCCGCCGCGGCCAGCAGCAGATTCTCGACGGCGCAGCCGATGCCGATATGCATCTCCCGAAGAAGAGGATCGATGGCTCGGATGCGCCGGGAAGTATCCGCGTAGACATCGATTCCCGACTCAAGAAGCCGAAACTTCCAGGGCTGCGAGTTGTGAGGGCTGGCGGCAAGGACGGCGGCGCGAACCAGCTTCTCCATCTGGCGGGCGCCTTCCCGCTGCCAGTCCACCCACGGGGAGTATGCGGGGCCATCGGCGGCGGAGAGAACATGATTGTCCTCCAGCCGCCAGGCGCAGGCGGCGGCCAGGCCAGCACCGGCGGCTCCGAGACTGCCGACAAAGGTCCGGCGATTCATGAAGGCAGCTCTGTGGCCCGACCGCTGCCAGGAGCCTGAGCGGGTTTTCCCGGTTGCGATGCCGCATGCTGGAAGAAAAGATCGGAAAGCAAGGCCACCGCGCCCTCGATCCTCTTCCAGCCGCCTTCGGAGAGCAGGTCGATGCCGTTATAGGTGTCGGAGGTCTTGGAACGCAAAGTTAGATAGACCTGGCCGGCTACCAGAAGGGAGACCACAGCTGGAAGGTCCGCGCCATGCATCTCCGGAGCAAGAGCGAGCCACTGCAGCGAAAGGCGCTCGCGTTCCCCGGCCAGCGCTTCGGTCAATTCATTGCGTTCCTGCAGCTCCCAGCGAAGCATTTCCCTGGTGATGGGACGCCGCCTCAAGGCGCGGCCGAATCCCAGAATCATCCGCCTGGCCGCCTCGGCGGGCGGAAGGCTGGAAAGTTCAGCCAGGCGGCCCTCGGCAAGTTCCTCGAAGGCGGGAAAGGATTTGCCCTCCCGGGCGAAGGCGTGGTAGAGCTCCCCAATGCCTCCGAAATAGCGGTAAATGAGTACTTTATCCACCTTCGCCTCGCGCGCTATGGCATTGATCCCAAGGCCTGTGCTTCCCTTCCGCTCCAACAGCCTGCCCATCGCGTCCAGGATCCTGCTTCTCGTCTTCTCCCGATCCCTGGGCTCCAAATCGTGCTGGGTCCGCAGTTTTCCGGCAGAGGCCTTCCTGGCGGGATGCCCAGTGGGCCGCGTGGTTGTCTGCATGAAAATCACCTTGCGTACAGGGTATGTCACCTCAAGGTGACATGTCAAGCAAATTGCAACATCCCTTCTCGGCCCAGGTGCGCAAAGGCCATTCGTGGCGGGGAGAGGCTTGCATTGCCCAAAATGAGTATTGCCGCCGAACTCATTTCTCACTACGCTTGCGGCAGTGATCCTGCTCGACTGTGAGCCAACAGGAGCAGGCCGTGGAAACCCTGGATGGCGTCTGGCGACTGATTCAGGACGAGCAGGGGCGCGGGGAAGGGACGGCTGGATGCGGCGGTTGATTCTTCTGTTGGCTTTGGCAGCCATGGCGCTTCCCGCCGGGGCGGCAAAGCGCGTGACCGTGGCGCAACTGGAGCAGGCGCTGATCACGGCCGGCGCGGCGCACAAGCCGGACCTGGAGATGATGCGCCTGATCGGCGAGATGGAGCTCTCAGAACGGCTGACCGAGGATACGCTGGGCCGGCTCAACGCAAAGCTGGGTTTGGGCTCCGAGGCAGCGCTGGCGCTGCGGTTGCTCGCCCATCAGTCGGAGTTTCTTGACCCGCCGCCCAGCGAGTTGCCGGCCACCGCCGCTCCCGGCGACGCTGACCAGCAACGGATGCTCGATGCCGCGCGAATCTATGTGGCGAAGTCGCTGCCGCGCCTGCCCAACTTTCTGGCCAACAGGACGACCTACCGGTACGACGACAGCTCCCGGGAGCTCAAGAAGGACGCCTGGCCGGTTCGCGCTGGGCTGCATCTGGTGGACAAATCGAGCCGGGAAACCTCCCTCCGCGACGAACGCGAGAATCAGCCCCCCGCACAAGGCTCCGCCGTTTGGCAGGCTCAGACTGGACTGACCACCCAGGGCGAGTTCGGGTCCACCCTGAGCATGATCATGACCGACACGGCACAAGGCAAGATAAGCTGGAGCCACTGGGAAGAGACCGTGACGGGCCCGGCAGCGGTCTTTCAATACTCTGTGCCCAAGTCCGCCTCGCATTTCGAGCTCATCGGCTCGCATCAGGTGCAGCCGACTCTCGAAGGCGTCGCAACGCCCGGCGTCGGCTCCAGGGGCATTGCGGCCATGCAAGTAAAAACGGCCAACGTAGGCTCAACCGGCGCTTCGATCATCCGCAGCAAGCCCGGTTATCACGGCTCTCTCTGGCTGGACCCGGCCACCGGGACCATCCTCCGCATTACGATCGAGGCCGACTCGAAAGATAGCGCCCCGTTCCGCCGGGCCGCCATTCTTGTGGAGTATGGTCCGGTCCAGATTGGCGACGGCCAATTCACTTGCCCGGTGCGCAGCGTGGCCCTATCTTCGGCGGAGCCCGACGCTCGAGCCGCCACGAAGGATGATCCGACGCAGTGGTTGAACGAGACCTTGTTCACCGGCTACCATCGCTTCGTCGCGACGACGCGGATTCTCACCGATGGTTCCGTGCCACAATAAGGGCAGGCAGGATTTCCGCCAGCACCAGGGCGTCGAAGCCGGCCGTCCCTTCGAGCAGTTGCAAGAGGCTGAAGTCCGGCGAGAACCCTCCAGTTGGACTGATTTTGTGCACCGAAAAGGGAGCAGCCGAGGCCCACTACACCCTCGACAATCTCCCGAACAAGATTCTCGCCGCCGAGTACCAAAGTCGTATTCAGCTCCGGCGATGTACCAGGCTACTCCTTCAACCACTCAAGGAATGAACGCCTAGGTCGCGTCGCCGGTTTTCCCCGACTGCGCAAGGGCCGTTCGGCGTCGAGGCCCCGCGCCATTGCGCCGTTGGGCATTTGGCAGCGCGCCGAATTGCCATGTCTTCCACTCGCCGGTACTGGGGCAAGGTATTGTGGTCTTGGCCGGTGGCGAGCCACAAATCTCAACGGGGGTTTCCGTTGAACGTGAATTCTTGTCAGAAAGGAGTCGCTGTGATAAAGCCTAGGCGGGAAGTTGACACCGAAATTGAAACCGAATCCTCACAGATCCAGGACGTTAGAGACGGCAACGTCAATCAGGAGGTCTCAACTAAGGTCAAGGAGTTTGGAGAGCAACTCAAAAAGACCCGGGTGGGCCTGAACTACTCGCAAGAAGAACTCGCTGGTCGACTTGGAGTAAAACGGCAAACGCTGAGTTCCTGGGAGGCAGGAACTACGACACCTGACGTTCAGACGCTTTTTCGCCTTAGGCAAGTGGCAAAAGACGAAAAATCTTTGGGTATCGATCTTGGAGATCTATTGGGCGAGGGTCGCTTAGATGAAGGGCCAACCCCATTGTCATTCGCGATTAAATTGCTTCAGACGATAAATACGCTCGGCATCCGCAACGCTTATCTCAACCGGAGTGACGCCCTCAATGGATTCTATCTGGCGCTGGAGCAGGAAACAGAAACGATTACAATCGTGTGCTCATCCCTCTTCGGTGTCCTGCGAGTCGCGCCGCAGAGAGTGTCCGATTTGCTCAAGCGAAAGGCTAAGAGCAATGTGAAATGGAGAATCCTCATGACCAACCCGCAAGTCAGCAGCGGGTTGCGTGAGGATCAGGAGGCCAGAAGGCCGAAAACAATCGAGGGCGAAATATATGAAGCCATTCACATGCTTACCGGCGACTGGGGGATACCTGAGAGCTCGATCCGCTTCTACAAAGGGGCACCCACAGTCTTCCTCATGTTTACTCGGGAAAGAATGTTATTAAATCCCTACACCTATGGGGCGGAGGCATACAAAACGTTAACATTGGAGGTCGCGCATACAGAAAGCCGCGAAGACATTTACACACAGTACAAGGAAAACCACTTTCAGCGCTCCTGGGATGGCTCTAGCGCCTTATCCGATGAACTGCCACGTTCGGATAAACGGGAGTCGTAGTCGGTTCGCGCGCTTCGACCATTCGGAGCTCATGGCGGGATGAGTCGAGAACGATGCACCTGACCCTTGACTCTCAGAGTCCGGTACCGGCAATCTCGCCCTGAGGAATGGTGAAATGCAGGGCATTTCGGAGCGTATCAAGGGCAGCGGTATTTGGTGGATACGGTGGACTGGAGCGGACGGCAAACGGCACTTTGAAAAAGCCGGAACCCACAACGCCGCAAGAACGCTTTTGAACAAACGCCGGCAGGAGATCATTCTCCGCAAGAAGCAGCCTAAATTGCTCCGCTCGCGCGCAGTCACGTTCAGCGATCTCTGTGACGATGCTCTCAGACACAGTGGGGCCGAGAACAGCAAAAAGCAAACCTACGAACTCGGCTTGCGTATCAATCAGCTTCGCCCTGTGTTCGGATCCCGCTCAGCCGATTCCATCCGCAAGAATGAAGTCGTGGAATGGCTGACGGAGCAGGCGGAGGAGCGTGAATGGGCTGCCACTACTCGGAACCGCTGGCAAGCTACCTTCTCCCTGATCTTTCGAGTTGGCCTGGACAACGAAAGGATCGAGCGGAACCCGGCGGCCCGCATTCGGAAGAAGGCGGAGGGCGGCGGGCGAGTCAGGTTCTTGTCCGACCCCGAAGAGAAGCGCTTACGTGCCGCCATCGAACGCCGCTTCGCGGATTTCCTGCCCCATTTTCTGCTCTCAATCCATACAGGGATGCGCATGAGCGAGCAGTACGGCCTGCGCTGGAACCAGGTGGACTTCGAGCGCCGGCAGCTTCATTTGATTCGGACCAAGAACCCAGATTCGCGCATTATTCCTCTGAACTCGGTCGCCCTGGGGGCGCTCCAAGAGCTACGGGGCGGGCAAACCCGGCCGGGAACGGACCCCGTCTTCCCTTCCGTGCGCACGGGCGATGCCCTCCAAGGATCGCGCGGATGGTTTTCGACCGCGCTCGAAGAGGCCAAGATTCAGGAATACACTTGGCATTGCAACCGCCATACGTTTGCCAGTAGACTTGTTATGGCCGGAGTGGATCTGCGAACAGTTGCAGAGCTGCTTGGGCATAGGACGCTCCAGATGGTCATGAGGAACGCACATCTCGCTCCCGAACACCAGGCGTCGGCAGTAGATCGCCTAGTTCCTGCCGGGGAACGGGTGGTGACTAAATCGGCGACCGGAAAATCGGAAGCGAAAAAGCCTAAACAGAACCAAACATTAACTCATTGAAACTAAACGAGTTATATCGCGGAGAGGTGGCAGAGCCCGGTTGAATGCACCTGACTCGAAATCAGACATAGTCGCAAGGCTATCGGGGGTTCGAATCCCTCCCTCTCCGCCAAGACCCCTTCCCAGAACATCCCAAGACACATCCAATAGAAGGACGTAAAGCCTAGTAAATGCTAGGCTTTACGTCTTTCTGCGTTCAGATGCATCCAGGTGCAGCCGTGTTTTGACGGGTGTACTATTGGGTGTATTCTGTTTTTGAAGTGGGTGTACTTTTCTTGAAGGGGAGGAACGGGCATGGCCGGACTGACAGATACGGAGATCAAAAGGGCTAAAGCGGCGGAAAAAGCCTACAGCATGGGCGATGGAGGCGGACTGTACCTCTGGGTCAAGCCGACCGGCGGGAAGCTCTGGCGCTGGTCCTATCGGTTTGAGGGCAAGGAAAAGCTGATGTCCCTCGGCAAATATCCAGATGTCTCCCTGGCGTTGGCCCGTGAGCGCCACGCCGAGGCACGGAAGCTGCTGGCAACTGGCGTTGACCCGATGGCGCAGCGGAAGGCGGAGAAGACCGCAGAGAAAATCGCGATCGAGAACTCCTTCCAAAGCATAACCGCACAGTGGCTGGAGCATTGGCAAGAGGGGAAAAGCCCACGTCACGTAGACACGGTCCGGCGGCGTATGGCGTCTGATATTCTGCCCTGCCTTGGTGCGCGGCCCATTGCCGAGATCGAAGCGCCGGAATTGGTGGCAATGGCCAACGCGATTCAGGATCGTGGCGCGCGCGACATTGCCAAGCGAGCACTGGAGACGGTGGGGCAGGTGTTTCGATTCGGTATCGCCCACGGATATGCCAAGCGCAATCCGGCCACTGAGATTCGCCCCAGCGACATTCTGAAATCCACCCCAAAAACCAACTATGCCCGCGTTGATGCCAAGGAACTGCCAGCCCTGCTCAGACGCATCGAGGTCTATCAGGGAAAGCAGGTCACACGGTTGGCAATGAAACTGATGTCCATGACCTTTGTGCGCACCACCGAATTGATCGAAGCCAAGTGGGGGGAATTTGACCTGGAGAATGCCCGCTGGGACATACCCGCCGAGCGGATGAAGATGCGGACGCCGCACATTGTGCCGCTGGCCAGGCAGGCTTTGGAAGTGCTGGAGATGTTGCGCGATTTCACTGGGTGCAACGAATGGCTTTTCCCCGGCGACCTCAACGCTGCCCAGCCGATGAGTAACAACACCATTCTGGCAGCATTAAAGCGCATGGGCTACAAAGGGCGCATGACCGGGCACGGTTTCCGTGGTTTGGCGTCCACCATCCTGCACGAGCAAGGCTACGCGCATGACCATATCGAATTGCAGCTTGCTCATGCTCCCCGGAATGCAGTGAGCGCGGCGTACAACCATGCCTTGTACCTGGAGCCACGGGCCAGGATGATGCAGGACTGGGCGGATTTTCTGGAACGGACCCAGCGCGGCGGCAAGGTATTGCCCTTCCGTGGAACTGCGGCGTAGCCAGTCAGTCAACTCGGCCGGCAGAGAATCAGGCCATACCCTGCAATCCAATCTCAGATGGGTGCCGAGGTGGAATCATGTTCCGGCGTCATCTCGCCGACGAATGATTCACTCCGGCTCTCTGGACGCAGAGTTCCCGACTGGCCTCTATCTGGCAGGCAATCCACTCCTCGACCTCTGCTTCAATCCAGCCGACAGCCCTGTCCCCCAGCGACACTGGCCTTGGGAATCTTCCTTCCGTTACGCGCTGATAGACCGTGCTGCGTGAAAGGCCAGTGCGATCCAGTACACTCGGCAGTCTCAGAATCTTTCTCGGCATTCCCTTCACCTCATAGGTTGAGTTGCATTTGAATTACGCGCTGTATTACCAAGCCCACAGAGCAGAGTAGTTGCCGAATTTGCTTGCAACCCAGCCGTGGAAACCTTGCTCCTCTTGCACCCACTGTCTGACTTTTCTCCGAAATGCACTGCACGGTTATGTTCCTCTGTATGAACCAACCTCAGAGCCTTTTCTTCCCAAAAACGTTTGCGGTTCGTTGCGCAGCAGGAGAATCATTCTGTCCCCCTCTTACAGCGGTATGTCCGGTTTCATTGCCAAGTGTTTGCAAACTTACGAACCGGGTGGTGAAGGTTGTGTTCTCCGTTTATGAACTTCAATTGCCGGCGCACCTTCCGTTTCTCTTTCCAGTTTCTTCATGTAGCCCGACAATGCAGTTGCGGTGATTCTCAGGCCGTTCTCCTCAAAAAGATGGACCAACATTTTGAGCGAATATCCCCGTTTCCTCAGCAAACACAGTTGAGGGAATATCGCCCGTACAATCCCGCCCATCCTGTACGAAGCAGGTTGCGGTGCGGGTTCATTCGCTTTTTCCTTCAAAAACGCACGAAACTCCTCGATATTGTGCGACGAGAGTACCTGTGCTCTACGACGGGCCTCATTCTCCATATCCAGGTACTATACCATACTGACCGTCTATATATCAGTTGTATAATACACTGTTGAAGGGGACGAAAAAGCGGGTAATCGTGAAGGCAAGGTAGGCGCTGGATATACCGAAACTCCCTTCGGTCGTTTTGGCATATCCACCGCCCAACCCAATCCGCTTCGCTACTCGGGTTTGGGCCTGCGCACCTTGCTCAGGGCTTCGCCCCGAGACCCCATAGGAGCACCGAAATGGCAAGGCCAAAGCAGACTGAACATCGCCGGGGGTTGCTCATCAAACTCTTATCCCAAGAGAAGGAAATCATTCGCCAACAGGCTCATCTCGCCGGCCTGACAGTCAGCGAGTTCATTCGTAAATGCGCGCTTAATCGGCCAATACGTTCCCAAGTAAGCCGGGAAGTTGCCGCCGAACTTAGCAAGCTTTTCGGCTTGCAAAAGCATCTGCTGATAAAGATAAAGGGCCTTCCTAACGAGGAAGAACTGCGCAGTGAACTCAACTCGCTACTATCTGAGTTGCACACGGCACTTGCCACCTTCAACAAAAACACGGCGGAGTGAACATGATTGCCAAGGTGCAACCAACTCGGCAACACGCGAGCAGTTTCAGGCGGCTATGCAAGTACCTAACAACAGAACGTGACACCGATACAGGGGAACCGATTTCACGAGGGGACGTGGTGTTGTCGGACAACCTTGCCGGTTTGGACACCGTGGCAGTTCAGATGGAGGGGATTGCATTCTTGAACCCACGCTGCAAGGATGCGCTCTGCCACTATGAACTGTCATGGCCACCAGGAGAACGTCCAACGCAACCACAATGGACAGAAAGTGCATTGCACACTCTCCGTGAACTCGGTTACCAGGACCATCAATATATGGTTGTTGCGCACGATGACAAGAAGCACTTTCACATCCACATCATGGTCAACAAGGTTCATCCTGAGACCTTCAAGGCGCATACACCTTATCGGAACTGGTTGACGCTTGATGCCGCAATGCGCGTCCTCGAAGCAAAATATGGCTGGACACACACGGCAGGTCCAACGCGTTGGGATGAGCAATCAAAACAGGCAGTACGCGCATCCTATTCGGAACGTAACGCGCTTCGCACTGCTCGACAGGAATCGACAGGTGCGGCGGCAAAGTATGAGCATTATCATGATGAAGAATCTTTGCAAACTTATATGCGTCGTGAAGTTGCTCCGCGTGTACGAACGTTGCTAACCCACCAGAATGCCTCATGGGAAGCCCTTCATACACTGCTTGCAAAATATCATCTTCGCATTGAGAAGGGGGAATCGGGCGGATATATGGTCCTTGCAGTTGACCACAACATTCGCGTGAAAGCATCCGACGTATTCCGCAACAACTTCGCTGGGAAGATCAATCGTCAGACCACAGAATCCGTCCTTGGCCCTTGGACACCAGCCTCAACATCTATTCAACATTCCGCACCACATCTGGCACAACATAGCGAACGTAATATCGCACAGAGGGAGGAACGTAAAGCGCAACGACGGGCTGACCGTTCCGCTTTGATGAATGAATATAACCAGTATCGTAATCGGCAACGTGAGGTATGCAAGGCCTTCACAACAGACGGCAGGGACTGCACGCAATACCTCCGTGACGTTCTGAGGCAACAGAAGAAGGAGATTCGCGCATCCGCTCTGTCATGGCCGGACAAGAAGGTTCTGCTCTCCCAGGCTGCGGCTCAATCCGTTCTCGAAGTACGCGCGCTGAAACAGTCCATTCAAAAGAGAAGGCAGGAGGCATTTCCGAAGAATCTCCGCTCATGGGTAGCAGACAAAGCTGCCGAGGGAGATGCGCGAGCAGCCGCACAACTTCGAGGATGGCGTTATGCAGATCAACGCAATCAGCGGCGGCTCGATGCAAGGCTGGAAGCAGATGCGCTGCATATCGGGCCACCACCAGTTCATGACGGCAGCGCGGACTGGGCCGACCTTGCGCAACAACGCCTTGCGGCCCAACAAAAGCAACAGGCCCTTGCCAACCAGATCGCCGCGACACGCATTTGGAAAATTGACCGCAAGACCGGCGACGTGTCCTACGCGTTGAACGGGCTGGTGTCCGTCATCGACCGCGGGCGCATCGTCAGCGTACTCAACCAAGATAAAGCCGCCGTCCTCTTTGGATTGGAGTTGGCGATCCAGAAATACGGATCGCGCATCGCGTGTGACGGCAGCGTGGAGTGGAAGCGGATGGTCACAAAGGCTGCGGCGCAACACGGCATCTCCGTCCAATTCACTGACCCGGAGATGCAACACGCCCTGTGTCTTCTTCAACGTTTGGCGAATCCGCGCCAACGCCAGCAGGACAGAGGCGGCAGGTAGCTTATGATCGCGGATATGCGGTCGCCTCCTGCCAAATGCCTCGTAGAGACTATGCGAGAGTCGTCTGTGTTTGGTTCTTCAGTTTATGAACGAAGGCGAAATAGGCCACCATCACACGAAATGCCTTGGACCGATTTACTCCGCCGAGAACCTCTCCGCCGACTCTTTCCAGTTCATCGGCGATCTCGAACGTCAAAGGAAATACGAAAGCGGTATCAATGCTCTGAAATGGGATGTTCTGCCACGGGCCGTTATAGAACGAAACAAGCTGTGCCTGCGCGGCCTTGGTCTTAAAACTCATGATGATGTGTTCCGCTAGGGCATTCTTTCTGCGGATTTTGAGCACGGCGAAAAGCTGGATGAAATGGCTCTTGGTGAATTTGGAATCGACGGTCAGCCGGAGCTGAGTGCGCGTCTCTGCGGGAGAAACGATTTTGCGCTTCGGTCGGGTTGTGGCCTTCTTCGCCGTGGGCATTTGGTTTCCTCGTTGTGATGTATCTTACAGCATACGTATATGAGTATGGAAGGCCATGTGCTAACCGATAGTAACCAAAGGGGTTCGCTTGAAAGCAACAGCGGGAGAGTAGTGGATTCATTGCATGAAGCGGCCATGGATTCAAACCGAATGGACCACAATAATTCGAACCGTGAAGGGGATGGAGAAAAGAGAACTGGCTAGAAATCGCGCAGTGCGCCAGAGGAAGCATTAGGCGTGGAGGAGGCCTGTGCTTCTGCTCATTTCACTGAGGATTTCTGAGGGATTCGAGCGGGACCAGGCCGCGCTGAATTGCCGACGTGGCAGCCTGAGTACGGTCCGTTGCGCCCAGCTTGCCCA
The DNA here is from genome assembly GCA_050014575.1 of Occallatibacter sp. Lineage (GTDB taxonomy): Bacteria > Acidobacteriota > Terriglobia > Terriglobales > Acidobacteriaceae > Telmatobacter. The sequence continues at coordinate 88,894 of JBEKDB010000007.1, forward strand.
GCAGCCCATTGATATGCGTTTTGACCGTGGTCTCTGAGATTCTGAGCTCCGTCGCGATCTCCTTGTTGCTCTTGCCATGCACAATTTGCTCCAGCACTTCGAACTCCCGCGGCGTCAGCTCCTCGGTGCCCATACGCTCCGCCAGCTTCTCAGCGATCACCGCCGGAATGTGCGACCTGCCAGAATGAACCGTGCGGATCGTTGCGATCAACTTTTCAGAGGTCATGCCCTTGAGCAGGTAGGCGCGCGCGCCGGCTTGCAGGGCACGATAGATGTCCTCATCGCCGTCGTAGGTGGTGAGCACTATGAAGCGCGCGTTTGGTGTCTCCATGCGGATGCGCTCGATGACCTCGACTCCGTTCAGGCGCGGGAGCCGCAGGTCCATCAGGGTTATATCGGGCTGGTGCTTGCGGAACTGCGCAATCGCCTCCACGCCGTCCGCGGCCTCGCCGACGACCTCAAGGCCATCGGCTACATTGAGCAGTGCCACCAGCCCCTGTCGCACCACGTGGTGGTCTTCGACAACCAGCAAGCGAATCGATACGTTGCACAGCGACACTGCGGAACAATCGCTCATGGACGACCCGTCTGTATTCGAATGAGTTTTAGTTGCATAACAGTATCGTGGAAGGGAAGGGAATCTGCGACGGCCAAATGGTTGAGGTGCGACTCCATCCAAAGTAGGCGATAGAACTCAACACAAGGAATGAGCTACACCATACATCTACGGATGTAGTCGCGCCTCCATCAAAGGGTTGTTGTATCTGCGGGCCGCACGGTTGATGCTCGTAAACAGTCCAACCAACATACGAACTGAGGCCATTCCATGAAACGCATTGTTCTGCTTCTTTGTCTTGCGTTGACTATAGCGGTTCTGCCAAATGCCGCGTGTCAAAGCGCAACCGCCTCTCTGAGAGGCGTGGTCACGGACGCAACCAAGGCTGTTGTGCCGGGCGCTGAAGTCGTGATCACGTCGATAGGCACAGCCCAGCAACACGTAGAGCGAACCGACAGCCGTGGTGAGTTCTCCTTTCAGGAGTTGTTCATCGGCGACTACCGGGTCGAGGTACGGTCTCCGGGCTTCGCAGCCTGGGTCAACTCGGGGATTCACCTCGACGTTGGAAACCAGTCACAGATTGCCGTACAGCTTGCTCCCGCGTCTGACCAGCAGACCGTCGAGGTAAGCGCTGAGGCCGCTGGACTGCAAACCAATGAGATCGCGCAAGGCGCGGTAGTGAGCGAAACCGAGATTGCGAATCTACCGCTCAACGGACGCAGCTTCGCTCAACTCGGCATTCTTCAGCCTGGAGTACGTCCGACCTCCTCGGGGTTGATGGTGCAGAACAACTTCCGTCGGGTGGGCCAAAACTATGAAGTCAACGGCATGCGTCCGGAGTCCAATACCTTTCTCGTGGACGGCATGCGTAACATAAACCGCATGGACGGGGGGTACGCGTATCGACCGCCTGCCGACTCGATGGCTGAATTCCGCATTCTGACCACGACCGCGCCAGCTGAGTTCGGTGGAACCAGCGGGGGCATTACCACCATCGTTACCCGATCAGGCTCGAATCAGTTCCACGGAACGCTGTATGAGTTCCTGCGCAACGACGCGCTCGATGCCAACAACTACTTCGCGCCGCGCAAGGAAGAACTCAAGCAGAACCAGTTCGGCGGCACGAT
>JBEKDB010000008.1:0-80152 GCA_050014575.1 Occallatibacter sp.
GGCGGCCTCGGTTGTCTTCGCGCCGCACTGGGCGCAAGGCCGGCTCAACCAATTCCCATTGTTCGTCTGTCAGTTCCCAACGGCCTGCCATCGCATTCCGCAGAGACGCCTTGAGCACCTCCTGTTTCGCAGAATTCCAACAACAAAATGTTTATGAGATGGGTTCTAGGCAACTCGGCCAGATTCCTGACACGGCTCACATAACCGGTACGGGACATTTCGAGATATTGATCCAGACTGATATCTAGGCTAACGTGGACTTCGGCGGGTGGCCGGGCGCCCCAGATCCGGTTCGCCGCGGCGGATTGGACCTGGGAGGATGTGCGTGTCGCTTCGGCGCCTCTCTGCTATACCTAAATTCATGCGGGCAGTCTCCTCCTGGCTTCTTTCTGTTTTGATCGCGGCAATGCTGGCTCTAGCGGCTCCCTTGCCGGCCCAGCAGCCCGACCCCTTCCGCTGGATGGACTTCCACTCGACGAAGGATCAGAGCGTGATCGCCTGGGTGACGCGGTCGCTGGCGGCGGAGAAGTGGACGGCCATTCGCGAGATCGGCGTGCAGTACGACGCGGCGCTGGTGGTGACCACGCGGCGCGCCAATCCGCAGGCGCTGCCCGGCGAGGACACGTTCACCGTGTGGAGCATGTCGCTGACCAGCCATGGAATGACGCCGCTGATCAAGGGCGCAAACCTGCGCTTCGTCGGCTGGATGAAGTTTGCCGAATACGCGCCCGAGGAGCTGGCCGCGCTCTACGACAGTTGCGCCGGGTGCGCGGCCGATACTTACTTCACCGCCTTCCACTACGATCTGTCGCAGCATGGCTGGGCGGCTCGCTGGATGCGCGGCGGCCAGGCTGTGCCGGTGTGGAGCGCGAACCCACCGCCGGGCGTGGCCTGGACGCAGGTTTACGCCGCCATGGCCGAGCCCAATGGACGCGAGTTCATGGCCACCTGGAGCCACTTCGACTACGGCAAGCAGAAGCCGGCGGAGGACTTCCTCTACCGCTACGATCTGGACGCCTACAGCGGACTGGAGCACACCCAGCCGCTCGGCGGCAAAGAGGCCGACGCCATGATGCCGCGCCTTTGCAGCGGGCAGGGCGCGCTGCCGGGGCTGGCCCGCGGCCAGGATTCAGCTCTCTGCCAAGAGCTGGTGAGGCCGCGCATCGAACGCAAGCCGGTAACCACCCCTCCGGCCAACAACCACGGCAAGTCGGTACCGCCCGGCGCGCGGCATTGAAGGCCACCGAATAATGGTCAATAGAGAGCAGTCTGGTCCCGCGCGCTTCAGATAGCATTCAAGCGTATTGGAGCGTGAAATGAGCCCTTCTTCAAGATTTGGACCGTTGCCGCTGCTTGCTTTGGCGACAATGCTTTGCACCCTAGGATGCCGCGCGAATCAGGACCAGAACGCCGCCAACTCCGGCCAGAACGGCACGCAGGATCAGGCATCTGACCCGGCAGCGGCCAACCTGGCCCCCGTATCCACAGACTCGAGCGCTCAGGCGCCCGCGCAATCGAGCGACCAGCAGAGCGCTCCCGCGCCGGCGGGTTACAACGCCCAGCAGAGTCCGCCGCCGGATGCGGGCGGCAACTACAACCAGGCATCGAATCAGCCGGTGGACGATCCGGGTTACGGAGAGCAACCGGAGTATACCGCCGACCAGGCGCCGCCGCCGCTGCCCGACTACGATCAGCCGCAGGCTCCCGGCGACGGCTATCTCTGGACCCCCGGCTACTGGGCCTGGGCTCAGGGAGACTACTATTGGGTGCCCGGCGCGTGGGTTCAGGCTCCCTACGAGGGCGCTTTGTGGACCCCCGGCTACTGGGGCTACTACCATGACCACTACCGCTTCTACCGCGGCTACTGGGGCCAGTATGTCGGCTTCTATGGCGGCGTCGATTACGGCTTTGGCTATGTCGGCTACGGCTACCAGGGCGGCTACTGGGGCAGCGGCCACTTCAATTACAACCGCTCGGTCAACAATGTGAACGTCAGCGTGGTGCACAACGTCTACAACCGCTCCGTCAGCGGCGGCGGGGGCGTAGCCCGCGTGAGTTTCAATGGCGGATCGGGCGGGGTCCAGGTGCGCGCCAGGCCCGCGGAACTGGCGGCGCTGCGCACGCCCCGTGCCGCTCCCATGGCGACGCAGGTGCAGAATGAGCGCGCCGCCGGCGCCAACCGGGCTCAGTTTGCGAGCGTCAACAAGGGCCGTCCGGCCAGCGTGGTGGTCAACCAGCCGCTCGCTGCGGATCGCAACGTGAGAGCACCTGCCGCACTGCAGGTTCGCAATCAGGCTGCAGCGCAACAACAACAGAAGCAGGAAGCGCCGCAACAGCGGCAGGCGGTTCAGCAAGAGCAGCAGCACCAGGCTGCTCAGCAGCGCCAGGCCGTTCAGCAACAGCAGCAGCACCAGGCCGTGCAACAACAGCAACAACACCAGGCGGCTCAGCAACAACAGCAGCAGCGCCAGGCAGCACCGCAGCAGCAACAGCGCCAGGCGGCACCGCAGCAGCAACAACGCCAGGCCGCTCCGCAGCAACAGCAGCAGCAGCGGCCAGAGGCTCCTGAGCAGCAGCAACACCAGGCCGCCCAGCAACAGCAACAGCAGCGCCAGGCAGCTCCACAGCAGCAACAGCAGCGCCAGGCGGCACCACAGCAGCAACAGCAACATCAGGCGCCTGCGCCACAGCACCAAGCCGCTCCACCAAAGGAGGAGGAGAAGAAGAAGTAGCGTTCCGCGGGTCAACCGCGCTGGATTCTGACCATGTCATTGCAAAAGGTGCGCGCTTACTCCGCCGTCAGCACCCGGATGGCGACGAGATAGTACACCCAGCGCGCGGGACGCTTGTCGCCCGAGGCAACCAATTGCAACGGGCCGTCGTCCGGAATGGGCTTCCCGTCCAGCGAGTCGGCCACGATCACCGTCGCGTTGTGCACGTCGGGGTTGACCTCGGCCACGGAGTAGACCGCCTCATAGCCATCGGCCCCCTCGGCCACGAGATACAGCCGCAAGTCCTTGCCGTGCGGCTTGCCTGGAACGCCCAGCGGGGTGAGCAGGTCGATCAGCGGCACGCCGGAGTAGGTCCGGCAGGCTTTGGCGTGTTCGTCGTACACGGACACCGATTTGTGCGGCAATGCGGCCAGCGTGGCCGGGGGCCACTCGGCGGACTTTTCCGCGAAGGAAATCTTAAGCGGACCGGCCGGGAGCGGAGGCTTGTCCTTGACGTGGTCCATCTTCATTCCGTGGTCCATCTTCATTCCGTGGTCCATCTCCATGCTCTTGCCCTGGCCCATCTCCATGCCATTGCCTTGGCCCATGGCCATGCACGGGCATTGGCACATGCTCATGTCCATCGTCTTGCCCTGGGCCATATCCATGCCGCCCATCGGCATCGGTTGCGGCTGGCTCTGCGGCGGCGTCTGCGCAACCGCCGCTCCCGCGCCCAGCACAAACAGGAAAGTCGCCGTCCAAACCCGCATTCGCATCGTGAATACCTCCCGGAATCCATCGTATACTGGCCTCATGTCGATCGTGGCGAACATCGCCGGCATCGCCAAGGGCATGAGCATCACCTTCGGGGAGATCCTCGAACACACCGAGGTTGAGAACTACCCCGACGGCCCCGTCCCTCTGCGCGGCGCCGTCTTCGAACAGCGATACCGCGGCGCACACGTCTTGCAGCGCGACGAAAACGGCTTGGAAAAATGCGTGGCCTGCTTCCTCTGCGCCGCGGCCTGCCCGGCGAACTGCATCTATATCGAGGCAGCCGATAACACCGCCGAGCAGCGCATCTCGTCCTCCGAGCGCTACGCCAAGGTTTATAACATCGACTACAACCGCTGCATCTTCTGCGGCTACTGCGTTGAAGCCTGCCCCACCGACGCCATAACTCACGGCCACGGCTTCGAGCTGGCCACGCTCAACGCCACCAACCTGGTGATGCGCAAGGAAGATATGCTGGTCCCAGTCGAGGCGCTGACGGCGGCGAAGTAACCAGCTTGATCTTGAAGGCCCGGAGCTGAAAGGGGAGGTTCCAGTTCAGCTAACAGGGAGGAAAGATGAGTTTAGCCCGCCTGCGAACAATCATGGCGTTCATGCTTCTGTTGCTGTTTCCCTGGCACAGGCGGGCGGACGCCTACTCCCTGCTGACCCACGAGCAGCTCATCGACCTCACCTGGCAGGATTCCATCGTTCCCCTGCTCCTCAGCCGCTATCCGAACCTGACTCCTGCCGATCTCGAGACTGCTCGCGCCTACGCATACGGCGGATGCATTATTCAGGACATCGGCTATTACCCCTTTGGCGACCGCTCTTTCTCCAACCTGACCCACTATGTCCGCTCGGGAGACTTCGTCGTCAGTCTCTTCCGCAATGCGACCAACGCCAATGAGCTTGCCTTCGCGGTTGGCGCTCTCTCCCATTACATCGGCGACACGGTCGGCCACTCCACGGCTACCAACCATGCCGTGGCCATCGAGTTCCCCAGCCTCGGCGCGAAATACGGCCCTGAAGTGAATTACGCCCAGGGAGAGCGCCAGCATGTCCAGACCGAGTTCGCCTTCGACATCGACGAGATCGCGCATCACCGCGTTGCCCCGGTCCACTACCTCCGCTATATCGGACTTCAGGTGCCCGTGCGGCAGCTTGCCCTGGCGTACTACCAGACTTACGGCCTGACCGAAGACTTCTCCGGCACGCGCGGCCGCCGCTTGAATGTTCGCGAATACCGCTTCGCCGTCCGCGAGTTCATTCCCCGCATCGCCTATGCGGTCACATTGCTGCATCGGAACCACGAACCCGCGGAGGCGAATACCCCGGAGAGAGTTGAGTTGGATAAGGAAGTGGCCGCGATGGCGGCCGAGAACAACTGGCAAGCCTATAGACACAAGCCGGGAATAGGAACCTATGCTTTGGCGGGCCTCATCTTCGTAGCTCCCAAAGTGGGCCCCTTGAAGCTGGTTGCCATCAAGGGCCCCACCGAGGCCACGGAAGCGGAGTACCTTCATAGCGTCGTGCTTTCAACCGCCGCTCTTCGCCAGAGGCTCGCCCGCTTCACGCCTTCCGCGGCGGGAAAGCCCATGCCGCACCCTTCGCGGGATCCGCGCCATCCGCTGCCCAATCGCGATCTCGACACTGGGCACGTGGTGCAGCCCGGCGGGTATCCGCTCACCGACTCCGCCTACGCCGATCTCCTCCATCGCCTCACGCGCCAGCCGGCGCAGCCCATTCCTCCGGGCATCAAGGAAGACATCCAGGCCTACTACGCCGATCCCGCCTCGCCCATCACGACCAAGAAGAGTCCTTCGCAGTGGACCGAGGTGCAAGCCGACCTCGCCACCCTTGCCGCCATGCCAACCAGCACCGAGCCGGAGCCTTATCCCACCTACGGCGAAGACATGGACCTCGCGCAGTAGGTAGGATCGCCCCAATCGTTGAATCGGCCTTCCGCCTCCGGCAAAATAGCCGAAGAGGCCATTCTTAAGCTAAGCCGCGTGCCCCAGCACTCGTTTGCGGGCGCCCCAGGTCTCGCCCGCCGCGGCGGAAGACCTGAGAATGCCTTCCCTACCCCGCCAGCGCCTTCTTCACCATCTCGCTGACCACGCGGCCCTCGGCGCGCAGGCCGCCAGCCTGCAGCTTGGCCTGAACGGCCTTGATGACAACGCCAATCTCCTTGGGGGTGGGCGCTTTGCCGCCGGCGGCGGCCGCTTCGGCGACGGCTTCGGCCACCAGCGCGCTCAGGCCGGCCTCGTCGAGAGCCTTGGGCAGGAACTCCTCGATCACCACAATCTCGGCGGCCTCGGCTGCGGCCAGCTCCGGGCGGTTGCCCTTGGTGAACTGCTCGATCGAGTCGCGGCGCTGCTTGATCATGGTGGCCAGGGCCTGCTGCTCCTCGGCCGGAGTGAGCGCGGCGCGCTTTTCAATTGCCTTGTTCTTGAGTGCGTTCTTGATGAGGCGCAGCGTGGTGGTGCGCACCGCGTTGTGGGCCTTCATGGCGGCGACAACCTGCTGGGTGACGATGAGTTCGAGCGCGCCTGCTTCGGTCATGGGGTTCTGCCTCTTACAACTGGAGTGCGAGCCTCGGGCGAACCGGCTCCAAAACAGAATTGTAAGGCGCGCGGCTTGGGCGGAGACGCGCGGCTTCAGAATTGCGTCCGACAATAGGCCGAGGAGAGGTGATTGGGGCAGTGCCTGAGGTAGTGTTAACAGGCCTACTTCCAGGATATTTCTATGCCTTGTGCGGTGACCCTGACGTTCGGCGGCTTATGGCTGGTAAGGGTTTGGATTGCCGAGAAGCCTCCGCCCAGCACACAAACCGCTCCGGCTGCCACCAGCAGACCCAGCTTGCTGGTCGGTTCCGGATCAAGGACTGCCAAGACCACCATTGTGACGCCTGTGACACTCATTCCGAGCGCCACGCAGACGCCAACAAGCTCCCGCCTGGAAAGCCCTGAATATCTGGCCATCTGCAACAGATTCTGGTCTCCGGGATTGATACCGAGGCCGGCATCGTCAATCAGCACCCCAGCGAGGCGAGCGCGGTAAAGGAGCGCAAGTTCGCGCAGCCAGCCCGGATCGGAGGTCCTGACAATCTTCCCGTGGGAATCGTCCATGGGAAAGAGTCTATACCTTGGCCGCGCACACGGGTTTCCGAAGTGCGGGAGGCAGATTCCGGCCGAAAATGGTCCCGATTCGAGGTTTTCCACAGGTCGGTATTCACAAAAACCACATTCTTGTGTATTCTGTGATTGTCAGCGACCGGTATGGGCGTCGAACCTGGCCCCAATTCCGGTCTCCGAAGTTCGCAACCGCGAGGAAGACGCCCGAAACGCAGGTCCTTCGACTCCGTCGCCGCGGCGACCTGCGCTCCGGTCGCTCAGGATGACAGGTTGAGTGGGATGAATTGAAGAATCACCAAATGAGTTGAAGAAATACCAGACGAGGAGACGATCATGATTCGCAAGACGCGCTTGTTCACACCCGGCCCGACGCCGCTGCTTCCCGCAGCCCAGTTTGCCATGGCGGCGGCGGACATTCACCACCGCACGCCGGAGTTTCGCGCCCTCTTTCAGAAGGTGCTCGCCCAGTTGAAGGTCTTTGTCGGCACAAAGAACGACTTGCTGCTACTGTCGTCTTCCGGGACGGGAGCGATGGAGGCTTCGGTCTCGAATCTGACCTCTCCGGGCGACCGGGTGCTGGTGCTGACGGCGGGCAAGTTCGGCGAGCGCTGGGTGGACCTGGCGAAGGCCTTTGGGTTGGCGGCCGATGTGGTGAAGGCTCCCTATGGCCAGACCTTCGACCTGGAGGCGGTGCGCGCAGCGTTGAAGCCGGAGCATCGCGCCGTCTACATGCAAGCCACGGAGACCTCGACCGCGGTGCGCCACGACGTGGAGGCGGTCGCCAAGCTCATCAAGGAGGCGGGCAGCGAGGCTCTGCTGGTGGTGGACGGGATCACCGGCCTCGGCACCACGCACTTCGACGTGGACGGCTGGGGAATCGACGTGCTGATCGGCGGATCGCAGAAGGCGGTGATGATTCCGCCGGGCCTCGCGTATCTGAGCGTGAGCGAGAAGGCGTGGGCGGCGGCGGAGACGGCCAAGAATCCACGCTACTACTTCGACCTGCGCAAGGAACGCAAGAACGCCGTCAAGGGCGAGAGCGCGTACACGCCCGCGGTGGCGCTGGTTGCCGGCCTGGGCGCGGCCCTCGACTATATTGCCGGGCAGGCGGGCGGAGACCTGGAAAAGGGCCGCATCGCGCTCATTGACAACGCGCAGGTGAACGCGGCGGCTACGCGGGCGGGGCTAGTGGCGCTGGGCTTCAAGCTCTTTGCGCCTATATCGCCGGCGGCGGCGGCGACGGCGGTCGCGGTGCCGGAGGGGATGGACTCGGGAGCGGTGGTGAAGGCGCTGAAGGCGAAGTTTGCGCTGGTGACGGCCAACGGCCAGGGCGAGATGCAGGGCAAGATCTTCCGCGTGGCGCATCTCGGCTTCTTCGACTATCTGGACACGGTGGCGTTTTTGGGAGCGGCGGAGCACATCGCCAAGGATACGCTGGGGCTGCCGGTGACTTATGGGCAGGCGGTGGCGGCGGCGCAGCAGGTCTTTGCTGATGTGGCAAAGTAAAACGAAAGCCAGCATTTGAGCAGAGAAATGGACATGAGCGCTGAATTGTTTCACCAATTCGATCCCGATCCAGAGAGTTTGCTGCGCGCAATCTCAGCACGGGTTGACGACGCGATGCTGCGAGAGATTGCGCGGGCTGACTATGGTGAAGAAGTGGAGGAACATTTTGCGGCGCTAGTCGCCATCCGGGATTCCAGCAGGTTTCCAACGCCGGCGCCCTGGAACCCACTGGAGGTAATGCGGCTCATTCGATGGTCGGAGCCGGAAGACCTAAAATGGGCGCCGAGTGGCAGAGGCGAAAGCGGCCATTGGATGAGGGCCTTTTGCTGCGCTGGCTTATTGCGTGCTTCGGCGGAGCCCTGGAATTGGAATCCGGATGATTGGACCAGCATCGATAGCACGGTTGTCCAGTTAGTGCTCAGCCTTTGTGTACTGCCGGTGGATCTGACGAAGGAAGCAGCGGGCCTCTTTGCGTACCTGCTTCTTCATTCCGACCCGGCCGGGGGCTATGAATACTCGTGTCCGTATGGACTTGCGCTGTTGTTCTTCCTAGCTGCGCAGAACGAGAGTTATTCGGATGAAGCGATGATCGATGTGGCGAGATGGGTACTTGAGCGAGCTACAGACACCCACCCGTACGTCAGTACAAGGCTTCAGAACAGAGCCTTCGAAGTGATCGATGCGATTCAAAAACGCGAAACGTGGGAAGCTCTCGCTCAAAGGCTCGCATCTGTCGATTTGAGCTCACGGAGTTCAGAGCTTCAACAATCAATCAACCGTATCTGCACAGAGCTGCAAGGATGAAATGAATCGGCGCTCCAGGAAGACGATTCGATGTCCACGGGAGAGCGTACCCAAATGGCCGAACTAAGTTTTGGAGAAAAGCTGCTGATCGCGCGCAAGCAGTTGGACCTCTATCAATACGAGATGGCCGAGCGGCTGGGCGTGCATCCCAACTCGATCTGGAAGTACGAGCGCGACGAGGGCAAGCCGCATGCGGCCGTGGTGCGGATGCTGGATCTGTTATGCGAGAAGCACGGCATCCGCTTTGACGAGTATGAAGCCGGGCAAAAGGACAAAGGAGATAGGATGAAGATCGTTCTGGCAGAGAAGGTTTCTCCGGCAACGCTGGCCGTGTTCGCGGCCGAACCGGGGTGGGAAGTCCTGACGCACGACCAGTTGCCGGATGGGTTGCCGGCCGCCCTGGCCGATGCCGACGCGCTGGTGGTGCGCAGCGCCGTGCAGGTGGACGACGCGCTGATGGCGCAGGCGCCCAAGCTGCGAGTTATCGGCCGGGCCGGCGTGGGAGTGGATAACATCGACGCCGATGCGGCCACGCGGCGCGGCATTGTGGTGATGAATACTCCCGGCGCAAATGCCGTGGCCGTCGCCGAGTTGACCATAGCTCTGATGCTGGCGCTGGCCCGCAAGCTGCCCTTCGCCAATTCGACCATGCACGCCGGCCGCTGGGAGAAAAAGATTCTGCAAGGCGCGGAACTGCGCGGCAAGACGCTGGGCATTCTGGGGCTGGGGCGCATCGGCCTGGAAGTGGCCCGGCGCGCCAAGGGCTTTGGCCTGGAGATCGTCGCCAGCGACCCGTTTGTCTCGGCCGCGGTGGCGCGCGAGAACGGCATCAAGCTGGTTACGCTGGAGGAGCTGATTGCCGGATCGGATTACATCACACTGCACGTGGGGCTAACTCCGCAGACCGCGGGAGTGATCAACGCCAAATCCCTGGCGGCGATGAAGAAGGGCGTGCGCATCGTCAACTGCGCGCGCGGCGAGCTGATCGACGACGCGGCGCTGGTAGAGGCGCTCAAGAGCGGCCAGGTGGCCGGCGCGGCGCTGGATGTGTTTGCCAAAGAGCCGGCCAAGGAAACGCCCTTTGCGGAGTTCGACCAGGTGATTCTCACCCCCCACATCGCCGGCTCGACGGGCGAGGCGCAGGAGGCGGTGGGCATTCAGATCGCCCGCCAGGTGCGCGAGTATCTCAAGCTGGGCGTGGTGCAGAATGCCGTCAACCTGCCCTCGCTAAGCCACGAAGAGTATGTTGTGCTGGCGCCTTATATCGATCTGGCCGGGCGGGTGGGATCGTTCCTCGCGCAGACCGGCAAGGGCGGCATTGAGTCGATTCATCTGACCTACGGCGGATCGCTGGCCGAAGTCAAGACGGAGCTGGTGCGCAACGCGGCCATCGAGGGACTGCTGCGCGGCTCGGAGAATGTGAACCGCATCAACGCGGCGGCGGTGGCCGGCGAGCGCGGCATCCGCATTCACGAGGAGAAGGACGAGAGCTATCGCGGCGGCGCGGCCAGTGTGCTGACGGTCGAGCTGCACACCGCGGCCGGCTCCATGGGAGCCAGCGCAACCGTGATTCATGGCGAGCAGCCGCGCCTGCTGGCCTTCGATGGCATCGACATCGAGACCCCGCTCGAAGGCAACCTGCTGGTCTGCCGCAATCTCGACGTGCCGGGGGTAATCGGCAAGATCGGCACCATCCTGGGCGAGCACGGCGTGAACATCGCCAACTTCGCGTTGGGCCGCGAGCGTAGCGGACCCAAGCCGGTCAAGGCGCTGGCCGTGGTGCAGGTGGACGCGCCGGTCTCGGAGACGGTGCTGGAAGCGCTGGGGATGATCGAGGCACTGCTCGAAGCGAAGGCGGTGCAGCTCAAGTAAGCTGCCAAACCAGGCAGTCGCGCCCCATCCATTTCGCGGAAGTCGCAGGAGGATGGGGCGCTTTTTTGCTCAGAAGTTACTGCACAGGGCGAGCCGTGCCGTCGCGCAGGCTTTCGTCGATGATCGTTCTCCACTGGCGCTCGACCTCTCCCGCCTGCTTGGACTCCTCGGCGGCGAGACGCTCTTGCTCCGCCCCTAGCTTCCCTTCGAGGCTACCGAGCTTGCCCATCTCTCCGCCAACAGCTCCCTGTTTGGCGCCGATCTCACCCTGGATCGCTCCCATCCTTCCCATCAGATCGCCGAGCTGGTGTTCCACGTCAGCCCACTCTTCGTTGGTCATGGTCTTTCCCTTCATGGCCTTGAGTTTCGCCAACTGCAATTCCAGGTCGGCGATCTCCTTGCTCAAGTCGGGCGTGGGAACGCCGGCCTCTCTCATCTTTTGGCCCAGTTCTTGCTGCTGTTTGCCGAGTTCCTTCTGCTGACGGCCCAGCTCTATCTGCTGCTTACCTAACGCTGCCTTCGCGTTGTAACTGGCCTCGAGCGGCGCGACGATGGATGGATCGTCGAGAAAGTATGACTTGCCATTGCTCTCCTGCGTGAACCAGAGGAAGTCACCGTGCGCCAGCTTGCGGGCTTTCTCGATCTCTGCCCGTGTACCGTTGTTCCAGACGCCGCAGTAGGCGCGAAAACTGTTTGGGGTAACCAGTCCAAACGAGTACTGGTTGGTGGTGTTCCACATGCCGAAGCAAGGGTACACAGACTCCTTTGCGCTGTTTTGGTCGGGCGGCGGGAGTGGCGTTGGCGGAGGCGGCGGCGGTAGTGGAGGCGGGGGCGGCGCCGCTTGTTCGGCACTTGGAAGAGGCGGCGGAGGCGTCTGTTGGGCGACAAGAGGCAATTGTGCGTCGGGCTGCGCCTGCTGCGGAGAGGACTGAGCGGCCGTTTGGGCAGCCTGCGCCGCCACTGCGGGTTGGGCTTGCGGCGCGGGCTGGGGCGAGGCTTGCCCCGCAGCCTCGACGCGGATGAGGGCGGTGAAGGCGAAGAACGCCGCGGGAACAAGCAGGACGGCCAGCGCCATGCGGCGGCGGCTACCGGCAAAGGCCAGTCGGAAGCTCGGTTCGTTGAGGAACCGCTCCATGCGATGGGAAAGTCTACTGCTGCGTGCCATGGCTACTCCTATGAGGGTTGGGCGCGGCAAGGCCGCGAATTCGAGCAGGATCTGAGCGTAGGAGGAGCGGCTTGCGGCCACTTCCAGGCCGGCGCGGTCGCTGACCGCCTCACCGAGATCGGAGAGTTTGCGTTTGAGCCACCAGGCCAGGGGGCTGAACCAGAAGAGTGCCGCGTGGAGGCCGGCAAGCGCCTGTAGATAAAAGTCGCCCTGACGAAGGTGCGATCGCTCGTGGGCGAGAACGATGCGCAGCTTTTGCCGATCCCACCGGGCATAATCGCTGGGCAGCACCACGCCTGAACCGACTGCGACCGGGGAGGCGATCCGCGAGCTCGAACGCAAGCGCAGGCCCGCGGTCAGATCGGGCTCCGGCGCCAGGCAGACCGGCTCCGCCGTTGCCCACAGCCTCATCGCCGCGCCGATTCCGTAGAGCAGGCGCGCCAGCAGCAAAGCGCCAACGCCAAGATAAAGAATCCAGGCAAGCGTGAGCGGCTGGATCGGGTTTGGTCTTGATTGCGGCGCGGTCGCTGGGGCCGATTCGTCGGAGGGCGGCGCGACCTGCGCAGTCCATCGCTCCACCGGCTGCGACGCGAACCCGGAGGCCGGGGAAGCCCCAAGCAGCGGGTCGGCGGAGGGCGGGGATGAGGGCGCATTTGCCGCGTCGGCCGGCCGGGATTCCGCGCGCTGCCCCCAGGGATGCACCGGCACCCGGATCGGCGCTGAGGCCGAGAGCCATTGCCAGCGCATCAGCAGCGGCATCGCGAGGGCCGCGGCCAGCACCAGGCACCAGGTCCACTTCTGCGCCAGCACGTTCGAGACGCGCAGCAGGCGCAGCCCGCCTGCCACCGCCAGAGCCACCAGCAGTGTGCGCAATGCAGCTTCAATCAGCAATGAAATCATGACTTTGCCTCCTTGCTTGCAGGAGTGGAAACGATATGACCGGCGGCGCTTTGCTGGGCAGCCGCAATGCGCTCCGCCAGCCGCCGCAACTCGGCGTGGTCCAGCACCTCGGAGTCCACCATGCCGACCAGAAGCGCCTCGACCGAGCCGTCGCAGAACCAGTCCACGATGCGCTGGACGGCGCGGCCCGCCACGCGCTGCCGGGACTCTGCGGGCCGATAGACAAAGGTGCGGTTCTCGACCGAGTGGGCCAGATAGCCCTTTTCTTCAAGGCGGCGGAGTACGGTGCGGACGGTGGAGTCCTTGAGCGGCCGGCCCAGGCCCTCCCGGACCTGCTCGGCAGTCGCCGCGCCCTCGCGCCAGACGATGAGCAGGATGTCGTGTTCCAGATCGCCAAGTTCCGCGGGATCGTGAACGGATGGAGTGTTACTCGCCATAATGTTACCGACTGTAGCACACAAGTCGCGAAGGCTGTCAAGAGGTTTTTGAAAGTTTTTTTGCACAGGGGGTCAGGGCGGCGAGCAGGGCGCGAAAAATCGCCTACTTCGCGCTGGACCGCAAGCGTAGCTGGCCGAAGCCGGCGAAGGCGCTGGCCGTGGTGCGGGTGGGCGCGCAGCCGGACTCGCGCAAAGCAGAAGTCAGGAACAGGGGGTCGTTGCTTCTTATTTCGTCGGGTCGGCCACGCGGCCCATGAACAGGATTCCGCCCGAGCGATTGTCGCGGATAAGGAACACGAAGGGATGGTCGGCGCGGAATTCGGGAGGCGGCGTCGGGTCGAACTCACGCATTGCGTGCCCGACCATTATCGCTGCTGTAGCCGCCGCTGCTTCGGTTCCCACCTCGTTCACATCGATAAAGGCCTTGTGGATCACCGCCGAAAGAAATAACTCGCGGTTGCCGGTCATCCCTGAAAAATCGGCGGCGTTCCTGTCAAACGCCTTCGGCATTCCCATCGCTCCCAGCGTGCTGCCAAGCTCAAGCTGTTCTGTCACCTTGAACTTGGGGAAGGTCACGATAACGCTGAATACCGGCTGTAACTGGCTTAGCCATTGCTTGGCGCTGGACGCGGTCAGCGATTGCTCGAAGGCAGGCAGTCCATCCATATCCTTGGGCAGGAAGACGACCATGGATAACTCCCCGGTCTTATATGGCATTTCCAGAATTTGAAACGTCCCGCCATTGAAATACTTGTAACCGCCCGCGCGGTGCATCAGGGGAGCTTTGACTGTCTGCGTCGTGGATAGATGAAAATCTTCATCCTCCGTTTGCGCTTTCTGGAACTGCGACTGCCAGTCGGCTTTGAAGTAGATTGCGTCGGTCAGCACCAGCCTGGTCGCGGGGCTGACCATGCCCGGCTTGAGCAGGTCTTTGATCTTGCTATCAGTCTTCTGCTCGACCCACTGGTTGATGGTCAGCCGCACCGCTTCGGTATCGCCTTTGAAATCCACCGAATTGAATCCCGCACCGTAATCGCTCGCGGTCAGCTTGAGAAAAGCGTCGAGAAACTTGTAATCCTGCTCGGCCCAAAGAGCGTTGGCCACGCGAAGCTGGTATGCTTCGCGCGGGGCGTTAAGGCCCGCCAGCAGCGCGCCCATCGCCGGATGCAGCCGATCCGGCGGCAGCGTAAAGCGCAGCGTCTTGGCCATCTCCGCGGCGGTATTGCCGCGCGCCCCGGCATAAGTCATAGCCAAAGCGGCGGAAACGCTCTCGGGCGAGAAGAAGAGGTTGCCGCCCTGGCTTCTCAGCTTGTCATACAGCGCGACGGCGAACTCATTGTTGCCCTTGACAACCGCTGCCTGATCGTTCGCAACCATAGGAGACGCCTCCGCCGCCCTCGCTGCCACCGGCAAAACAGAGCAGGCGATGAGCAAAGATAACAGAGCTTTCATGCATGCCTCCGTCGAGCCCGTTTCAGCCGGCGATGCCAGTATGCCCCATCCAACAACGCAGGTACGCGACCTGGCCCAGATGATAGGTTTCGTGATTGGCCAGAAAGTTCAGCATTCCGCTGATTTTGCCGTCGGCGCTCGGGATCCGCTCCGGACCGGGTTTGGACATGGCTTCTTCCGAAGCGTCTTCCATGGCAGCGCTGAGCCGCGCGGAAACCTCTTCCCAAGCAAGCGTCATCTCTTCCGGCGTGGGGTATTGGGCGGTTTCGTCCAGCTTGGCTCCGCGGGCGAAGAGCGGCAGAAACGGTTTGGTCCATGGCGCTCCCATGAACCCGAGCGCGGCGCTCCGCGCCCAGATGACGTGACCCACAATCCACAAGAGGTGGTTCGATGAATCGTTGGGGCGGCGCAGCCACTCCTCGGTGGTCAAGCCCTCAAAGCTCTTCTTGAAAAGGCCTGCGTTCTGGCCAAAGATATAGGCGGCGTTGGCAATCTGACTGGGGACGGTCATTTGGACAACTCTCCTTTTCGGGGCAACCCGTTCTTGTTCAGTTCTGGAACTCGTTCTACGCCCGGCTCAGGTAGGCGCCCTCGCTGGTATCCACGCGGATCTTCTCGCCCTCGTTGATGAAGGCGGGTACCTGGACGACCAGGCCGGTTTCCGTCTTGGCGGGCTTGCTGACGCTGGATGCGGTGGCCGACTTTAGCCCCGGCTCGGTCTCCACGACGGTTAGCTCGACGGCCGCCGGCAGATCGATGCCCACGGCTTGGCCGTCGTGGTAGCTCACCTTGATCTGCAGGTTAGGCGTCAGGTATTCGATGGCGTCGCCCAGCGTCGAGCCCTTGAGCACGGTCTGCTCGTAGTCCACGGGGTTCATGAAGTAGTAGTCGTCGCCGTCGTTGTACAGAAACTCCATCGAGATTTCGTCCACCACCACCTTTTCAATGGCGTCGGCGGAGCGGAAGCGCTCCTCGAACATGGCCCCGGTCCGGATGTTGCGCAGCTTGGCCTGGATGAAGGCGCGCAGGTTGCCGGGGGTGCGGTGCTCCACCTTGAAGACCAGGTGCAGTTGGTCTCTGTGCTTGATGATCATGCCGGGACGCATTTGAGTGGCGGGAATCGCCATAAGGTTTCTAGCTCCTTGCTTTATCTGCGCTCAGTGCGCAATGAATTCTGGCCTTGGCCCAGCCTTCATTGTAGCTTAGCGGCAGATGGGAGGGCGCGAGCCTCCAGCGCCCGCCTCGCGGTCCGGATCCCGCGGTTAGCGAACCGCCGCGCATCGGTTAACGTAAGATGGAGCAGGCGAACTTGGAAGCATCCAGCGTTCGCCCTGGTTCGCGCGAAGATCATGACCGGTTCCGCAATGCAGGTTTTGTCGAAGCCCAGGCGCCGCAATCGATGGCTCGTCCTGATTGCGGCCTTCAAGTTGAGCCAGGCGCTGTTGTTCATCGCCATTGGCGTGGGCGCGCTGCGCCTGGTGCACAAGGACATCGGCGATCTGCTGATCCGGCTGGCCGAGCACTTGCGCTTCAACTCCGAGCCGCGCTTCGTCAACTTCATCTTGGAAAAGTCGTCGCTGGTCAACGACCACCTGCTGCGGCGCATCGGCGCGGTGGTCTTCATCTATGCCGCGCTCGATCTGATCGAGGGAATCGGCCTTTATCTGGAGAAAGCCTGGGCCGAGTACCTGACGCTAGCGATTACGGCGTCCTTTCTGCCTTGGGAGATCTTCGAGGTGCTGCGCAAAGTGACGTGGATCAGGTCGGGCCTGCTGACGGTCAACGCCCTGGTCGTCTTCTACCTGTTCAAGATGGTGCTGGAGCGCGGAAGGCACCGGCGCGGTTACGGAAAAGAGTAGAGGCAACTGCCTGGGCGTCATCGATCTTTTTGGCGGTGTGCACGGGCAGAACGGCTCTAGTTTCGCTTTTTGTTCCCCTATCATACCTCCCGCGGCCCCGTCCAGTGCAGCGGACCAAAGCGGTAAACACTACATCTAGTGGTAATTAGAGTCTTCTAGTCTATTAGTCGATTTTTCCACATTCGTCCCCTCCCAATCCAACTTTTTCCCGATTTTTCCCTTGGCGGGAGCTGGGAACGGCTGTACTATCGATTTACGTGGGAAAAAGTGGAGTCGAGTGGAGTTCTATGGAGTACATCGGCTCACTTTCAAAGCAAGTTTACCCCAGTTTTCACCTTCCAGCGCAGAATTCACGCGCACCGGGGCCGGGGAACCAGCCCAGATAACGGAAGAGGGAAGGTCACGACGGGGAACCGGCCGCGGCAAAGGATGGGAATTCGGCCGCGAAGGGTGAAGAGGCGCAACGATGTTCCGCGGAAGTCATTCGGCAAAGGTCGATGAGAAGGGGAGACTGAAGCTCCCGGCTGCCTTCAAGCAGTTGCTGGACGCTGCCAGCGTCACCCAGTTCTTCATCACCTCGACGGACGGCGAGAAAGCGGAGATTTGGCCACTGCCAGTGTGGGAAGAACGGGAAAAGCAGTTGGCTCAATACAGCAACCTGGACGACGCCGTGGACACGTATCTGGATTTGACCGGCTACTACGGCCAGCAGATGGAGATGGATAACCAGGCTCGGGTGCTGCTGCCGCAGATTCTGCGCGGCACGGCCAAGCTGGATGCGGAAGTCATGGTCGTCGGGAAGTTGACCTATCTGGAAGTTCGTAACCGGGAGATCTTCGAGCAAAGCCTGCCGGACAAAAAGATGACGGCGGAGAAGCGCGAGGCGGTGGCGGCGATTCTCAAGCGGCCCAGTGACCGCTAACACCCCCCAGGGGGAGCGCATGACGATGTCGAATGAACGCCATGTGCCAGTTCTTTTTCATGAAGCGATCGATTTTCTCCGAGTGCGCGCAGGCGGTACTTATGTGGACTGCACGCTGGGATTGGCGGGACACGCCGAGGGGATTGCCAGGCTGCTGGGACCGCATGGGCGCCTGATCGGGTTTGACAGGGATGCCGAGGCGCTGAAACTCGCCAAGGAAAGACTGAACCGGGTTTGCGAGGAGTTAGGCAGCCAGGCGCCGCAAGTCACCTTGGTGGACGAGGCCTTCAGTTCCGTTGCGGAATATGTGCAGCCGGCTTCGGTGGATGGTTTGCTGGCCGATTTTGGAGTTAGCAGTCTGCAGTTCGACGAAGCGCGAAGGGGATTCAGTTTTCAGGCGGATGGGCCGTTGGATATGCGCATGGATACGCGCCGCGGGCCAACCGCCGCACAGGTGGTAAACGAGGCGAACGAGCGGGAGCTTGCCGACCTCATTTACGAGTACGGAGAGGAAAGGAGGTCGCGGAGAATCGCCAGAGCCATTGTGCGCGGGCGGCCAGTTGCAACCACCGGGCAGTTAGCCCGGATCGTAGCTTCAGCCGCCTCGCCAATGAAACAGGAGCGCATTCATCCGGCGACCAGAACCTTTCAAGCTCTTCGTATCTATGTGAATCGCGAGCTCGACGAGATACGGGCATTGCTGGAGGCCGCGCCAAAGTTGCTTAAGCCCTCCGCAAGACTGGTTGTTATCAGCTTTCACTCGCTGGAAGATCGCATCGCGAAAGACTGCCTTCGCGAAGGCGCAAGGCAGGGGATCTGGGAGATTTTGACCAGGAAGCCGGTTACCGCCGGCGAAGAAGAGATGGAACGCAATCCGCGCTCGCGCAGCGCGAAGCTGAGGGCGGGGGAGAGACAGTGATCAGTTGTCAGTTGGAAAGCCCCGGTAACTGAAAACTGATAACTGACAACTGTGGAACAGGGAGGAAACCATGGCGGCATGCACGACAACTTACTTTGAAGCGGGCCGCGGTTGGGGCGCGAGGGTCGCCGAGCGGAACGCCGAGCTTCTGGCCCAGCAGCCATTGCGCCGGCGGGGCGCGCGCACGCCGGAGTTCTTCTTTCCCAAGCATTTCGACAACACGCGCCTGGTAAAGGCGGCGGACCCGGTGCGGGTGCGGCAGATGCGCCAGTTTTCAGTGGCTGCCGCCCTCCTCTTTTCGCTGGTAATGATCTATGGATTGCAGCATTTCTATGCCATCGAAAGCGGTTACCGGGTGGAGTCGGAGAAGCAGGCGCTGCAACAGTTGCAAGAGGATAACCGCCAGTTGCGGCTGGCCGAGGCGCAGCTTACTCAGCCGGGGCGCGTCGATACCGTGGCTCGCCAGCTTGGACTTGCGGAGCCACAACCGGGCCAGGTGATTCATCCGTATGGCCGTCCGGATGCCGGCACTCCATCGATTGCCCAAGCGACTCCTCCGGCGCCCGCCGCGCAATAAGCGCAAGGGCAGCTACTGGAAGCGGAGCTATTTCCCATGCTGACGGGCGTTGGAGTCAACCGGAACCGCGCCAATTCGGACCGCGTTTTGCCGCTCAGGCGGGCGCGCTTCTGGGTCATCTCCCTTTTCTTTCTGCTCTGGACGCTGGCCATCTGCACCCGGCTGTTCTGGCTGCAGGTGGTGCGCCACAAGGATTTTGTGGAGCGCGCCCAGAAGCAGCAGCAGCGCACCTTTGAGGTAGCTCCGCGCCGCGGCGTGCTCTATGACCGCAACCTGCGCGAGCTGGCCATGACCGTGCAGGCGGACTCCATCTACGCTGTGCCCAACGAGATCGACGACAACCAGGCCGCCGCGCACGAGCTGGCCGCGCTGGTGCACACCGACCCCGAAGATGCCGAGACCACCGAAGATCAAATCGTCGCGCGCCTGGACAAAGGAAAGGACTTTGCCTGGGTGGCGCGGCGCGTGCCCCCCGACGTTGCGGCTCGCGTGCGGGAACTCATCGCTTCGAAGGGCATCAAGGGCGTCTACTTCCAAAAGGAGTTCGAGCGCTTCTATCCCGACAGCGAGATTGCGGCGCAGGTGCTGGGCTACGTGGGCCTGGACGACAACGGCCTTGGCGGGTTGGAGCAGAAGTTCGAGGGGCAGTTGCACGGCGCTCCGGGCCGCATGTACACGGCCGTCGATGCGCGCAGCCGGGTGATGGGTTCCTCCGAGCATGAGCCGGAGCCGGGCCGCAACCTGGAACTGACCATCGACGAGAACATTCAATTTCTGGCCGAGCGGGCGCTGGACCACGCCATGGAGCGCACCCATGCGGCCAACGGCACGGTGGTGGTGCAGGACGTTCATACCGGGCAGATCCTGGCCCTCGCCATTCGTCCCACATTCAACCCCAACCAGTTTCGCCGCACCACGCCGGCGCTCTTGCGCAATCATGCGGTGAGCGACGTCTACGAGCCGGGCTCGACCTTCAAGCTGGTTGTGTACTCGGCGGCTCTGGAGCAGGGCGTGACCGCGCCGGACGACTTGATCGACTGCCAGGGAGGGCAGATCACCATCGCCGGCCGCGTGATTCACGACGACAAGTCGGACCACTACGGAGTTATCACCGTCCATGAGGCGCTGGAGCACTCGAGCGACGTGGCAGCCGTCAAGCTGGCTCTCAAGCTGGGGCCTGACCGCTTCTATTCGTTTATCCGCGACTTCGGTTTCGGCTCGCGCCCCGGCACGGAACTGCCCGGCGAGACGCGCGGCCTGCTGCGGCCGGTCAATAAGTGGGGTTCGTCGTCTATCGGATCCATCGCCATCGGGCAGGAGGTCGCCGTCACGCCGCTGCAACTGGTCTCCATGGTCTCCACCATCGCCAACGGCGGCATCTATCTGCCGCCGCACGTGCTCATGCCGGGCCAGGTGGACGCCAATGGCCAAAAGCCCGCCGCGCCGCAGTTGCCGCCTTTGCAGGCGGTGCCCTTCAAGGCGGGAGGCGAGTTGCCCAATCCCCTGCCCCAGGGCGCGCATCGCGTGCTTTCCACGCTCACCGCGGCCCAGATGCGCAAGATGATGGAGGGGGTGGTGCTCTACGGCACCGGTAAGCAGGCGCAGCTCAACGGCTACTCTTCGGGCGGCAAAACCGGCACCGCCCAGAAGATCGATCCCGCCACGCATACTTACTCCAAGACCATGCACGTGGCCTCATTTGCCGGCATCGCTCCGGTGAACGATCCGGTGATCGCCGTGGCCGTGGTCATGGACAATCCCAAGGGAAGTTACTACGGGGCCAGCGTCTCCGCGCCGGTCTTTGCCGAGGTGGCGCAGCAGGTGCTCGAGTATCTGGGAGTCCCGCACGATATCGACGTGCGGCCACCCAAGCCTTCAAAGGAAGACAAACCGGTGACGGAAGACGATGGCGGCGAAGATTCCGCTAACATCGAAGCGCTCTACGCGGCCGCCAACGACCTGCCCACTGACGATCCGCTGCGCGCGGTGTCAGGTCCTGCGGCCACCGCAGGCCAGGCATCCACGCCGCCCGCCGGTCAAGCCCCGAACCCGATTCCGAACTCGAATGCGGATGCAGGTGCCAGGCCAGACGGCGCGCCTGGGGCTGCCGCCACGGCGCAGCAACCCGCTCCCCAGCAGGCAGCGGCCGCGGTCGCCATCGACGAAGCCAAGAGCCTGCGGGTTCCATCGCTGATAGGCCTGCCGGTGCGCAAGGTCGTCGAGCTGGCCGCCGCCGCGGGCCTGGAGGTGCAAGTGTCCGGAAACGGCACCGTGCGGGAACAGGCTCCGGCCGCCGGCGCCATGGTCGCGCCTGGAACGCAGATCGTAGCGCGCTGCGGGCGATGAGTCGCAACGGTTATGAAACGGCCAAGAAAACGGACATAAGAACCGCTATAACAAAGCTATCGGCGTTTGCCATTTCTTGGCGATTTTCCCATGCGCATCGCGCCAGCGCGCGAGAAAAATGCGAAAAATATCTCAGAAATGGATGCTTCTATTTGTCAAAGACACAATAGTCGAGTATCTTAAGTTAAGGCAAATGGCCGACTCCGCGCGGCGCTGCAATCTCGAAGCGCGGGGATCGGACCACTTAGCGGAATCAGTCAGGGAGGAAAAATGGGAGTATCGGAAATTCTGGCATCGGTCGACCGTGAGATCGCACTTTTGCAGCAAGCACGCGCATTGCTGAGCGGCACTATCGCACCGGCGCCGAAGAAGAAGGTAGGCAGGCCCAGGAAGGTTGTGGCCGCGCCCAAGAAGGCGGCATTGAGAGTGATCGCACCGGCCGCGAAACCCGCAAAGAAAAAGAAGAAGAAGAGAAATCTCTCTCCTGAAGGACGGGCGCGCATCGCCGAGGCTGTCAAGCGGCGCTGGGCTGCCCAGAAGGCTGCCGCATCCAAGTAATCGGCTAAGCTACCATGCAATTGGGGACTGGCGGAGGCCCGTAACTCACCTGAGTTTCAGCCTCCGCCCCAGCCCTCACTTCCAGCCACAGCAGAGGCTGGACGGCGCGAGATTCCTCATTCCGGGGTCCGCAAGGATTCAGGCCGGTCGAGGGCGCCGCGATCCGTTCGCGCCCGCCGCCGTTGAGTTTGACGCAGCGCTCACGTCTGCATCAGGCAGGGTTGAGTTGTGTACTCAGCGTCCTATTCAGAATGATAAGAGATGGCTGCCCGGCTTCTCCGTCCCCTATCTCCAGCGAAAGATCCGCAGAGAGACCGCGAAGGGCACAACGAACCACGCCAGCAATATCCCCACCGGCACAGTTAGCTGTCCCAGGCTCATCCCTTGCAGCATATTCCCGCGCATGGCATCGATGGCCGCGGTGAGCGGCAGCGCCCGCACCATAGGCTGAATCGCCGCCGGAAAGCGCGTAGCCGAAAAGAACACTCCGGAGAAAATCCACATCGGCAGCATAACCAGATTCATCAGCCCCGAAACAGCTTCCATCGTCCGGGCCCGCGAAGCCACCAGCAGCCCCAGCGCTGAAAACGCCAGCGAAGTCATCACGCACAGCGATCCAAGCTGCCACAGCGGTCCGCGAAACGGCACACCAAAGGCCAGCCGCGCAAAGCCCAGAAACACCACGACCTCGACGATGAGCATTAGCAGGCGCGACAGCAGGAACGACGCCAGATACTCCCAGCGCGGCATGGGCGAAGCCACCATCCGCTTCAGCAGCTTCTTCTGCCGGGCCTCGACAATCGAAAACCCCAGTCCCCACATCGCCGATCCCATCAGGTTCATGCCCAGCAATCCCGGCACCACAAAGTCGATGTACCGCGCCCCGGTCTCGTGCACCGGCTCGTTCCCGGCGCGCACCGCATCGCTCCGCCCCGCCGCAGCCTGAATCGCCCCATCCGCCAACAGCCGCGCCGTTCGCGCATCGGGATTGGTGTCGTCGAACTTGTACGCCACCCCGTCTGGCCTCTGGATCGCCAGCAGCAGAATGCCTCCCGTCGCCAGCGCCCGCGTGCCGGCCGCCTCGTCCATCGTGGCCGCCGTCAGACCCTTCTCCGCGGCCAGCGCCCGCGTCAACTGCGGCGTGGTCGCGCCCACCGGCAGCACATCCGCCGGACGGTTGCGGAAGGCAATGCCCAGCCCCACCGCCAGCAAAATGGGAAAGATGAAGATCCAAAAGATGGCCTCCGGCTCGCGCAGAATCAGCTTGAAGCGCACCATCGTCAGTTGATACAGGCTGCTCCGCTCCAGCTTATTCATCGCGCAGATTCCTTCCCGTCAGCTCCAGAAACACGTCATCCAGGGTTGCCGAGTGGGTGCGAAACTCGCTCAGGTGCAGCCCCTCGTCCCGCAGCGCGGCAAAAATGCGCGGCACGGCAACGTGCAGCTCGCTAACCGAGAGCCGGTGCAAGCCTTCATCCACGATGGCCGACTGCACGCCGGGAATCGCCCTCAGCAGCCCCGCATTCACTATCGTGCGGCTCGCTGGATGGTTGGGTGCCCCAGGTCTCGCCTCTGAGACCTGGGAATCGATCGCGCCGCCCACGGCAAACTCCACAATGTCTTCCCCGCCCAGCGTCGCAATCAGTTGCTTCGGAGTGCCCTGCGCAATCACCCGCCCATGATCCATGATCGCCACCCGGTCGCACAGCCGTTCCGCCTCCTCCATGTAGTGCGTGGTCAGGATGATCGTCCGCCCCGCCTGCTTCAGCCGCTCCACCAGATCCCACAGGTGCCGCCGCGCCTGCGGATCGAGCCCCGTCGTCGGCTCATCCAGAAACAGCAATTCCGGGTCGCCCACCAGCGCGCAGGCCATCGCCAGCCGCTGCTTCTGCCCGCCCGACAGTCCGGCCACGCGCGACTGGCGCTTCTCTTCGAGTTGCGCCGTCTCTATCGAATCTTGAACTGAAATCCCGCGCTTGAAGAAACTTCGGAACAGCCGCAGCGTCTCTTCCACCGTCAGCTTGTCCGGGAACTGCGTCTCCTGCAGTTGAATCCCGATCCGCTGCCGCAGCTCGTCCGCGCCCGCGGCCCAGTTCAGGCCCAGCAGTTCCACTGTCCCGGCATCGGGAGCGGTCAGACCCTCGCAAATCTCGATGGTCGTGGTCTTCCCTGCCCCGTTCGGCCCCAGCAGCCCGAAACACTCGCCCCGCGCCACCTCCAGGTCCAGCCCATCCACCGCCTTCACATCCGCAAAGGCCTTGCGAATTCCGCGCAGCTGCAGCGCCGGGCCGCTCGCTTGCGCCCCTGCCGCTTGACTGCCCAATCCGTTCTTCACTCCATCCCTCATCGCCCCAGCTTACCGCATCTTCCGGTTCCGGTCGTCTTATCGACGCGCCGCGGCAGCTTCCGGGTAGGCGGCCAACCGGGCGGAACTCAGAAGAATGGCGGAGCAACTCGCTGAGCGCGTAAGGCTGGATTCGAAAACAGAGGGACGGGTTTCCGCTCTGACGAGAAGCCGTGCCGGGGAAGGTTCCTGTGAGGCTGCATTACGGCCGGTCGGGAATTGCATAGACTCGGAGCGTTTCCCCAATTTCAAGAGTCACAACATAGGAGCGACCGTCAGCCCGCGCGATCTCTTCCAAAGTCTCGTGCTGGTATTTCTTTGAAAGGCTAATGAATCCGGCCCCCGAGAAATCGTCCGAGTGAAGAACGGCAAGCCACTCACGCCGCACCATGCCATCATAGTCGCCACGCTGCGTGCGGCAGAAAGCGAGTAGGTCGTGCTGTTCCTCGGAGACATCGATGACCCGGCATCCGCAGGCCGAACCTTGCTGCTCCAGTGATGGATCACCACACATCAGATTCCGGACAGTTTGAGATCTCCGCTTCTGCCCTTCGGCATCGAAGATTTCCAAGTCATAAGCTCCGCGTTCTTGCGAATTATAAAGACCGTACCACCAATGCGAGGAAGACTCGAATGGCGGGTTCTCAGCGGTGAGCAGATAATAAGGATATTCTCCCCAGAACCGGAAATAATCGTCTTCAGTCCTTTCCAGGCCATCGCTTCGCCTTTCCACGGCCAACGGTAGAACGTCCTGCCCTCGATCTATTAGTATCTCCAGACCATCAACGGAGCCAACCCCCACAGTTTGAAGAACCGCCTCGCAGCCTGTATTGTTCTGTCTTTTTAGTTTCTCTGCATCAGACGTTCCCAAGCCAAGAGATGGGGGCGGAGGCGGACGGAACTGCCTGTCCGACACACATTCAGGTCCGGAATGCAGTTCTGGAACCGAGATCAAGTCGCTAACATAACGGTACAAGAGAATTCTTAACGGCGAATCGCCAAGTTCGAAATCCAACACAATCCATTTGTCGCTCACAATCCGTGCTCCCCTGAGTTGCCCATCCGCCAGACCCATCGTATGAACGCTGCTAACGATCTTCCATTGGCTCAGATCGATGACGGTGATGATCGTGTCTGGCCTGCGCGCGACATATCCACTCGGCGCATGGAAAATAAAATCGGACTTTTTCCTCCAGACCGCTCCAGCAAAAGCGACCGCGTAGCGGCCGTCCAGCGTGATCTGCAGGTCCACGAGTACCGAGTCCATATATTTTGCATCGGCCGCTTTCCAGCCGGGAACGCTCAGCACTTCGTTGACCGGATTGTCGGTCCACCATTTCCTGAGCCGCACAAGGGGCCAATTGCCGCTCGTGTCTGAGTCGAGCACCAGAAGACTTTGATCGGGAGCGACACGCATAGAAAAAAACTGTTTCGCGGACATATCGGGAATGGGGTAATGAGCGTATGCTCCGCGCAAAGATGAGACGGGGAGACGAATCTCCCGCAAGGGCTTGAGTTCTGTCTGCGCGAATGCGCAAACGGACGGAAAGCCCCAAAATACCGCTGTCGTTAACAGATGCCAAATCCCGACTCTGAACATGAACCTCATCATAATGAGAAGGGAAATGGACCGGCGAGCGATTGTGACACTTTTTGAAGTGTCCTAATGATCAGCGCCTCGTTGGCGCGTTCTGGCCGTCAAACCGCTCCGTCGCACGATCAAAATTGTCGAAGGGCGCAGGATCGCCTATGCTCTCGGATCGCACAATGATTGGCGCTCGACGAAAGCGCATCCCGGGCTTCAGTCGGATCGCCGGCAAACCGAAGGCCGCAATTCTGACCCGCATCTGGCCTCGATTTGACACCTCGGGACATCCTGTAGTATGACTATAGTCATATATGACCACAGTCGCATCCCGGCGCGAACGGAAGAAGATGGCCGCGCGGACTCACATCCTGTCCACAGCCATCGACCTCTTCTCGCGGCGCGGCATCGACGCCGTAACCATCGATGAGATTGCGGCGGCGGCCGACGTGGGCAAGGGGACGATTTACAACTACTTCGCCGCAAAAGAGGACATCGTGGTAGCCTTCATGGCCGATCTGGAGGCGCGCCTGGCGCCCGCGAATGCCCGCTTCAGGCCGGGGAAGCGGCCGGTCGATCGCGCCCTTGCCGATTACATTCTTGCGCACTTCCGGCTGAAGGAGCCCTATCACGCCTTCGTGCGCGTCTTTCTGGCGCAGATGTTCGCGGATACCGCGCGCTTTCTTCCGTATATGGTGGAGATGCAAAAGTATATCGATCCGCAGCTCCAGTCGCTCTTCTCGGCGCTCGAGGAGCGCGGGGCTCTCCGCGCCGGCATCGACCTTCCGCAACTCATCCTGAGCTTCAAGACCATGCACCTGGGCCTGACGGCTCTGTGGGCCGTCGAGGGCCCACCCTTTCAACAAACCACCCGCGTAGTTCGCCAGCAAATGCAGTTTTTCACCGAAGGCATCCTAAGGAAGGCACAATGAAACATTCGTTACCCGCGCTCGCAGTTCTTTTCGCCTCCACGCTCGTCTCTCCGTTTGTCTCCGGGCAAATGCCCGCGCCGGGCGGCAATCCTCTCACGCGCCACTATCGCGAGGGAGAGACGCTCACTTACCACATGACCGGCGTCAATGAAGACTGGCACTACACCGCCGACTCCACCGGCACGGTGAAGAAGAACGCCAACGGCAGTTACATCGAGGAGTTTCGCTGGACCGCCATGACATCGAACGGGCAGCCTGTCACACTGGCGCCGGCGATGTCCGAGTTTCGCCAGACGCTTTCGCTCGATCCCAGCTTGATGCCATCTGGCCCCGATTTAAGCAAAGTGGACGCGAAGATGATCGGGCCGATTACGGATCTGATGACCTTTTACGTGGACTTGTGGATTACAAACAAGGTTGGTATTCTGCAGCACGCCGGAGATCACTTCTATGTGCCCAATCCGCAGGCCAGCTCGTGGGCGGATGGCGCGCGGGTGATTGTGGGCAAGGACCAGATCGACTTCGACCTGAATATCCAGTCGATCGACCCGGCGAAACAGACGGCCGTGGTTCTGGTTCACCATGTGCCGCCGCCCCATCCCGATCTGCAGCTTCCGGCGGAGTGGATGCAGGTCCCGGTGGCGGACACGCCGAATAACTGGGTGGAAGTGACCAAGACGAAGGAAGGCAAGTACGAGGCGGGAGTCGGCAAGGAGACTTTTGACGTCACCCTCACCGTAAGCACGGCGGACGGCAGAATCCTCTCGGCAACCATGGAAAACCCCGTGGTGACGAGCATGCGCGAGTGCGACGACGCGGCGCTGACCAAGTGCGGAGCCGCGCAGCCGCACACCATCCACCGGCATATTGAGATTGCGCTGGTGCACTGAGGTGCAGTTGCTCTGGCGCCCCGTCCTTTCCGGGCAGTCGACGCGGCGACCGGAAAGGGTGGGGATGCCAAAGAGTTTCCCTTGCGCCGCGCTCCAGGTAAACTAGACCCATGGCGGAGATTCAGCGCAGAAGAACGGCTACGGTCAGCATCGGGCAGGTTCGCGTCGGCTGGGAGGTTCCGGTCGTCGTGCAGTCGATGACCAACACCGACACGGCGGACGTTGCGGGCACCATCGAGCAGGTCGCGGCCCTGGCTCTGGCGGGCTCTGAGATCGTCCGCGTCACGGTCAACCACGACGCCGCCGCGGCTGCCGTACCGCACATCGTCGAGGGCCTCGACAAGCGCGGCCTGCGCGTGCCCATCGTGGGCGACTTCCACTACAACGGACACCTGCTGCTCAAGAAGTTTCCCGCCGCGGCCCGGGCCCTCGCAAAGTACCGCATCAACCCCGGCAACGCATCCATCGGCAAGAAGGACAACGACAATTTTCAGGTCATGATCGAGTGCGCCGTCGAGAACGGCAAGCCGGTCCGCATCGGCGTCAACTGGGGCTCGCTCGACCAGTCCCTGCTGACTCGCATGATGGACGAGAACGCCCGCCTAGCGCAGCCTTTGCCCGCCCGCGAGGTGATGATGGAGGCCATGGTGGCGAGCGCGCTCGACTCCGCCAAGGCCGCCGAGCGCTACGGCCTGGGCCACGACCGGATCATCCTCTCCGCCAAGGTCTCCGGCGTCCGCGACCTGATCGACGTCTACACAAGCCTGGCCGCCCGCTGCGACTACCCGCTGCACCTCGGCCTGACCGAAGCCGGCATGGGCGCGAAGGGCCTGATCGCCTCCACCGCCGGCCTTGCGCCGCTACTGCTGGCCGGCATCGGAGACACCATCCGCGTGAGCCTGACGCCCAAGCCCGGCGGCGACCGTACCGAAGAGGTGCAGGCCGCGCAGCAGATTCTCCAGTCGCTCGGGATCCGCAGCTTCATGCCCCAGGTCACGAGCTGCCCCGGCTGCGGCCGGACGACCAGCACGTATTTTCAGGAGCTTGCCGAGCAGATTCAAAGCTACCTGCGCGCCCAGATGCCCGAGTGGCGCAAGCATTACCCCGGCGTCGAGGAGCTGAAGCTGGCCGTCATGGGCTGCGTAGTCAACGGCCCCGGCGAATCGAAACACGCGAACCTGGGAATCAGCCTCCCCGGCACCTTCGAGGAGCCCAAAGCTCCCGTCTACATCGACGGCAAGCTCTCCACCACCCTGCGCGGCGACACCATCGTGGCCGACTTCAAGCAGATCCTCGACAAGTATGTGGAGAGCCACTACGGACAGGGGGCGAAGAGCGGGGGGTTAGTGGGGGCAAGATAATCCCGCCGGGCAGCTCAACATCTAGGACCGGCCGAACATTGAGGCTTCTTCACCGGGGAGTTGGTTTCGAAGGCGGAGGCTGGACGTTATACTTGACGATCAATTCTCGGCGCAGATTCTCTTTGAATATCTCGAAGTTATGGCGCATCTGCACCAGTTGTCCGTCGAGTTGGAGGCGAGTCTTGTAGTCCTCGAAAAACGTCCGTTCCATCACGTAGCAGGTTAGGAGACGACTGAAGAGCTCCAATGCAAATAATCGCCTGTCAGGCGCCCCGCTGTAGTTCACGATCATGTGCCGCTGGCCCTCGCGGTCTTCCGTGGTGACCCGATTGGCGAATGAAAGCAGAGTTGGATGTGATCCGGCTTCCGATAGCTCACCATATTTCTCGTGCAGTTCAGTGAGATCTGCGAACAGATTGGTTTTCTTGTTTTCTTCGAATGCGCTCTTGAATGCCTTCTTCCCAGCTGGCTCATCCTTCTTCATCCAAATCCATTGATTGGCTGTGTCGCGAAGCATGTGATGTGCGTGCGCCACGTTCTCAACTGCGTCACGCAAGATCGAGCGTGCCTCCGGCATGCAGTTCGAGAATGCCAATTCCATGCTGATACGCAACTTCGCATGAGCGTTCATATACAAGACGACTGGGAGCGTGCGATTCGGATCAATGGCTACCTCCAGATCTTCGATTTCCCGCCTCCATATCTGGTCAATTCTGCAAAAAAAGCCCCAAAGTTCGGGAAATCCCTGAACGCTAGAAAAGAAGTTGTTCCGTTTGATGGAGTAAAAGAGGCGGTAATCGTCTTTGATATTGTCCAGTTCGAATTGGACAAGCAGGTCAGAATCGTCAGGTGTTTTGCACATTGCATCACCTCTTTTGCCAGTCAATTCGTGTTGTGAAGGGCTCGATGGGCGGCTGGTGTCTCGCTGTTGAGACTTGGGGATTCATCAACCTATGCATACTCATACTCAAGTGTCTCCGAATCGACCTCAATTCGATTTGGAGGCGCTGTACTTTCCTCGTCGATATGCTCGAAGTTCCTTGTGACCCGTTCTGCCTCGTCGCGCAGACCCCGGCCCAGGTTCAGAGCCACGGAGCGAATCAGCAAGTCGCTCTTCGAGCCTATGTTCACAGCGCCTGTCTCCCACTTTGAAAGCGTGGATTTATCGGTATGCAGGATGCGCGTGAATTGATCGCCGCTCATTCCCATGTACTTGCGCAGATAGCGCACCTCGGCCCCGCTCAGCGGGAACCTGTTTGTCACAATCGCGACCGCGATAATGCGCAGCAGCCCGTCCAGATTTGGAATGATGGGCTCCTCGTTGCCGCAAGCGGGACACTTGACGATCTCGATTCCCGTCAACACTACGTTGTCGAGGCCGCTCTCCCGGAAACGATACGTTCCTCTTTCCACGCGTGCCGCCTTCCCGCAATCGGAGCACTGCGACTCGATATGCGACGACTTCATCTCTTTTTGCATGACCGTTGCCCTCTCCCAAGCAAAGGTAGATTTGCGAACCAAGATCACCGTCGGATGCTGAAGACCGTGATCAGGAACCCCGTCGATTCATCCCTGAAGCAAAAGACCACTGCCAAAGGCTTCCCTTCAAGATCGGTCCCTTCCATCCTGTACTTCCAATCGCCGGAGCGGATGTCCGGCTCGGGTTCCTGGAAGATATTCCCCATCTTGAGCACGTGGTGTGCATCCAGAATGTCAAGGCCTTCCTTTGCCAGCTCCTCTCTGAAATGCTTTCCCGGAATCACTCGTCCAGCCGACAGGCAGTGACGAACGAGATCCGCCGCCTCTGCCCGGGATAAGCACCGCACTGGCATAGTTGTGTTTTATGCTATGGATGCATATTTGTCAATATGCATTGCGAGAATCTTGGATTTATCCGGCGCTGTCCGCAGTCAAACTCAGGAAACAATCGGCCCGGGAAACCGCCCGCCCCGCTTCTCCCAGCCAACCCGCCCAGCCGCCGGAATCCTGCGTCTAACCAGCCGCTGGCGCGTCTAACCTACAGGAGACGGAGCAGCCGAAAGGCAGTGGTGCCCGGCCCAGCCGCGCGGCAAGCCCGCACGGGCCTTTGCCAACCCCGGATTTTTGCGTTGGCAAAACCGGGGCGGACTGTGGTAATCTATTGATCTCTGTGAGGATGCGCGCCCCTCTGCCCCAGAGATGAGCTTCGGCTCGCGGGCGACCCAGGCGAAACCTGAAGCGCTGTCATCCTGTTCCGAGCAACTACCTGAGACCGCTTCTTTTTTGCGGGTGACCGCAGGTCTGTCTCCGCGCGCCCAGATTTCCTCGCCTTGCGCGTGGAAGTCTTTTTTTGGCGTGCTCCGGGCCGGACCCCGCACCGGTGCGCAAACGGTGCTTAATCTACCTTGCGACGGAGAGTAGGAGTATTTTGGCGATCGACGAAAAATTCGCACACGATCACGAGCATGATCACGATCATGACCACGAGCACGAGCCCGACGTTGACACCCTGATCGAAGTGGGCAAAGAGAAAGGCTACCTCACCTACGGCGACGTGAACGAGATGCTGCCCGACGAGATGGGTTCCTCGCCCGACGATCTGGACGACCTGATTACCACCATCGGCACCCAGGGCATCGACCTGCTGGACGCCCCCAAGTTCGGCGCCGATAAGGAATTCGAGCTGGAAGAGGGCGAGGACGTCGAGCTCGACCTGACCCCCGGCACTCTGGAAAAGACCAACGACCCGGTGCGCATGTACCTGCGCGAGATGGGCACCGTTCCGCTGCTGACGCGCGAGGGCGAAGTCGAGATCGCCAAGCGCATCGAGCGCGGGCAGATGCGGGTGATGAAGGCCATTTCGCGCTCCCCCATCGTCATCCGCGAGATCGTGGCCCTGGGCGAGGATCTCAAGCGCGGCGTGCGCAACATCAAGGAAGTCGTGATCTTCGACGAGGAAGAGCTCACCGAAGAGGTGGTGCAGCTTCGCGTCAAGTCCACGGTGGCCCGCGTCGATGCGCTGATAAAGCACCAGAAGAGGATTGTGACGCTCGAGGAGAGGCTGGCCGGCCCGGCGCCCGCTTCCAAGGCCAAGATCCGCGATGCGCGCCACGCTCGCTGGCTGATGTCCCGCGAAAAGGTGCTCATCTCGCGCATCGTCCGCGAGCTAAAATACACCGCCCTCGAGCGCAAGCGCCTGTTGGACAAGGTCAACAAGACCGTTGACACCATGCGCACGCTGGAGCGCCAGATTCGTTCGCTCGAGCAGAAGCACGAGGCCAGCAAGAGCGAGCTGCTGCAAAAGGAGTACCGCCGCCAGCAGAAAAACTGCAAGGCCGACCTGGAGAAGATCGAGGTCGACGCCGGCGTCTCCATCCTCGAACTCAAGCGCACCCAGCGCGAGATGATCCAGGGCGATATGGACGCCGAGCAGGCCAAGCGCGAGCTGATTGAGGCGAACCTGCGCCTGGTCGTCTCCATCGCCAAAAAGTACACCAACCGCGGCCTGCAATTCCTCGACCTCATTCAGGAGGGCAACATCGGCCTGATGAAGGCGGTGGACAAGTTCGAGTACCGCCGAGGCTACAAGTTCTCCACCTACGCCACCTGGTGGATCCGCCAGGCCATCACCCGCGCCATCGCCGACCAGGCCCGGACGATCCGCATCCCGGTGCACATGATCGAGACCATCAACAAGCTCATCCGCACCAGCCGCCAGTTGGTGCAGGAACTGGGCCGCGAGCCCACCAGCGAAGAGATCGCCCGCCGCATGGACATCCCCGTGGCCAAGGTGCGCAAGGTGCTCAAGATCGCGCAGGAGCCCATCTCGCTCGAAACCCCCATCGGCGAAGAGGAAGACTCGCACCTCGGCGACTTCATTGAAGACCGCCAGGCGGTTTCGCCCTCCGAGGCGGTCATCAGCGTCAACCTCAAGGAGTACACCTCGCAGGTCCTCCGGACCCTTACACCACGAGAGGAACGCGTAATCAAGATGCGCTTCGGCCTCGAAGACGGCTCCGAGCACACCCTCGAAGAGGTCGGCCAGAGCTTCCAGGTCACCCGCGAGCGCATCCGCCAGATCGAAGCCAAGGCCCTGCGCAAGCTCCGCCACCCCTCGCGCAGCCGCAAGCTGAAGGCCTTCGTCGAAGGCGTCAAGGAGATGTAGCTCGGAACTCCAGTTGCGAACCGAAGATCCCGGAGGGAGCAGGGCTCTTCAGCCGCGGCACGCCCTAATTGACGGGAGCTCCTCCGCTGCTCAGGTACTGCTTGAAGAGCGTCGCGAACTCACTGCTGTCGGTGGTGATGCTGGTTTGATAATCGGCGCCACAGCTGAAGACAATGCCGAAGGTTCCGATATTCCCGTACTGCGAGGCATTTTTCAGCATATAGTCGACATGGTCGTCGCGATAGTGATAGTCGGTCCCGCCCGGCGTGGAAGAAGGCACTCCCAGCGGAGTCTGCCACCAGATGATTGGCAGGTTGTTACCCAGATCGCTCTGATAAGTCGACAACTGGGTGATCGACTCTGTGAAATTGGGGCTGGTCTGGTTGGTCTCATCCCAGTAGAACGGTCCCGAACCGCGTCCGGAACACTCGGACGCAGCATCCGGAGAAGGAGCTTCATAGCAGCCGGCATCGCGGTCGCTGGTCTGGGCCACAATGAAGTCGCCGTTCTGCGCTCCAACCTCTTTCATAAAGCTAGCCACCTGCGGGGTCGTCTCGCCCCAGAACGATTCCGGATACCCAACCAGCGCATTGGGCGCGTAGGTGCGCGCCAGTTGCAGCATGCACCCGGCAATGCCGCTGGCCGTGTTCGGCAGCGATGAACACTCAGCCTGGTCGCTCACTACCGCGGCCAGCTTGGTCGGATCGCCGTTTGGCGCCTGTAACTCCACATAGCCCCAAAAGTCCGGCTCCAGGTTCACCAGCGTCGGTTTGCCGTAGTTTCCAATCAACTGAAACATCAACCGGGCCTGCGACCAGTAACTGTCCATGAAGCTGTTCTGGCTTATCCCGGAGATATTTCCGTCTCCATTTTGCGCCATCTGGTACAACGTGAACATCGGAATCGCCCCGACGGCGTTCACCGCGTTTGCGGTATCGGTGACGTAACTTCCGGACGGGCTGTTCCAACCGATCCAGGAACTGCTTCCCACTCCCACCAGATAGGTATCGACGATATCCGGCTGAATTCCCTGAGCCTGCATGTCGGAGATCGCGTTGCCTGCGCCCAGGCCTATCAATACCCGGTCGGGCTTGCCAAGCTTTGAATTGATAGTCGTCGTCCCCCCCTGCACCGTGACCGTGACCGATTGAGTGACCGAGGCCCCGTTCGATGAAGTGACCGTAAGTACGTACGATGTGGTAGCGGAAGGCGATACTTTCACCGCTGTTCCGGTGGTGACGGCAAGATTGCCCGGGGTAATTACTCCGCTCCCGTTTGAAAAGACTCCGGTCAGACTGGCGCTCCCTCCAGCCGCAATTGTCGTTGGACTCGCCGTGAAGCTGGCGATCGCCGGCGCGGAGGCGCTTACCGTGACCGTCGCCGTCCGGGTAACCGCATCCCCGGCGGAGTCTGTGACGGTAAGTGTGTAAGTTGTCGTCTGCGACGGCGTAACACTCACCGCCGCCCCGCTGGTGGCGGCCAGATTTCCCGGAGTAATCACGCCCGCGCCGTTGGCGAAGACTCCCGTAAGACTGGCTGTTCCGCCCGCCGAAACTGCCGTTGGATTCGCGATGAAGCTAGTGATGGTAGGCGCGGCGGAAGACGCCGCCGTTGCGGACGAATTCACGCAGCCGGTAAGCCCGGTCAGACTCAAACTGAGGGAAAGTGCCCAGAGAGCATTAGCGGCCACAAGTTTCATAGTTCCTCCCGTGACCGAAGCAACCAAATGAACGTCAGGTTTTCAAGAATTCGGAGTATCCCGCCATCCAAACCGGGATATCGGTTTTCTGGTTTGACTGGTGTGATTCTATCGGGCATGAGGGAGATCCTGCAAGGTCGAAACCATATGTGGCTGGACGAAAGGGCAATCACGCAGACGGAGCAGAGGAACCCTCCCATGGCGCCCGGCGACATCTTCCTTTCCAGCTCGATCAGGAACCGGCAGCCGCTTCCAACTCGGCCGCCTCTTCCCTGCCGAGGCGAACGCCGGCCGCCGCCACGTTCTCTTCCAGGTGCGCGACCTTCGACGTACCGGGAATCGGCAGCATCGCCGACGAGCGCTGCAAGAGCCAGGCCAGCGAAACCTGTGCCGCCGTCGCCGAGTGCCGCGCGGCAATCCGGGCCAGCGCCTGCGCCGAGGGATGATCGGGCTTGAGCAGCTTGCCGCCCGCAATCGGATACCAGGGCAGGAAGCCGATGCCACGCTGCTCGCAATACCTGAGCGTCTCCTCATGCCGCCGGTCGGCCAGACTGTATCTATTCTGGACAGTCGTAACGCTGACGGTCTTGCCGGCCTCCTCAATCTCCGCCGGAGTTACCTCGCTCAGGCCGATGTGGCGAATCTTGCCCTGTTCCTGCATCCGCTTCAGCGCGCCGAGCGACTCTTCTAGCGGGGTGCGGGGATCGATGCGGTGAAGCTGGTAGAGGTCGATGCGGTCAAGCCGGAGCCGGCGCAGGCTCATCTCGACGCATTGAATCAAGTAACCCGCGCGGCCCACATACTCGGTCTTGGCCGGGCCTTGCCGCGTGATGCCGCCCTTGGTGGCGATGACCACGCCCGGCGCGTAAGGGTGGAGCGCTTCGCCGATCAGCCGCTCGGCAATCTCGGGCCCGTAGGCGTCGGCGGTGTCAATGAGCGTAACACCAAGATCGACCGCCCGGCGCAGGATGCGGCGAGCTTCGGCTGGGTCGCTGGGCTCACCCCAGGCACCCTCGCCCACCAGGCGCATGGTTCCATAGCCAAGACGGTCGACGGGCAGGTCGCCGCCGATAAGAAAACTGCCGGACAACGATGCGGATGGGGCCGCGGAGGAAGTTTGATCGCTCATGACTGAGTTAGATGCTCTTCGCCGCCGAAGGATGGAATGCTGCTTCGGCCGCGGCAAGTAACCCGGCGCGGGTGATCGACCCCACGGCGGACGAATTGCCATAAGCGCTCACGGGAGCGCGGCTTGAAGCAACTCCGCTGCCCGCGCGAGAGTCTCCGCCTCGTCTCCAAAGCTATCGATCCAGTGCACCTCCGGCTCGCGACGGAACCAGGTCAACTGCCGCTTGGCAAAGTTCCGGTGCCCCTGCTGGGCGGCGGCTATCGCGGCCTCTTCGCTCAAAGTTCCCGCCAGCACGGCCAGCGCCTGCCGGTAGCCCAGCGAGTCCAGCGCCTTGACCGGCCCATAGCGCGCAAGCAGGCCGCGCGCCTCCTCAATCAGGCCAGCCGCGAACATCGCCGCCGCCCGCCGGTCGAGGCGATCGTAGAGCGCCTTCCGCGGCGGGTTGAGCCCGATCCGCAGCAGCCGGAAGCCGGTCAGCGGGTCTCTCGCCAAGACCTTGTTCCCCAGCACCTCGGAGAACGGCTTGCGCGCGGACAGGCAAACCTCGATGGCGCGAATCAGCTTGGGTGTGTCGTTCACATGAATGCGCCTGGCCGAGGCCGGATCAAGGCGGGCCAGCAGCCGGTGCAGCCAGCCTTCCGCGTGGCGCTGGCGGCTGCGTTGCAGCCGCGCCCGCAGTTCCGTCTGCCGCTCCGGGCCGGCAAAGAGCCCTTCGGTAAGCGCGCGCAGGTAAAGCCCCGTTCCTCCGGTCACGATGGGCACGCGGCCTCTGCTGGCAATCGCTTTGAGCACCGCCCTGGCCTGCCTGCTGTACTCGCCTGCTGTAAACGGCTGATCCGGCTCGGCCACATCGATCAGGTGGTGCGGCAGCCGCGCCCGCTCCTCGCGCGTGGGCTTGGCCGTGCCCAGGTCCATGCCGCGGTAGACAGCCACCGAGTCGCAACTGACAATCTCGCCGCCGAAGCGCTCGCCCAGCGCGAGCGAGAGCGCCGTCTTGCCGCTC
Organism: Occallatibacter sp.; assembly: GCA_050014575.1. GTDB lineage: Bacteria > Acidobacteriota > Terriglobia > Terriglobales > Acidobacteriaceae > Telmatobacter. Next base: position 37,024 of record JBEKDB010000008.1, read on the forward strand.
CCCGTCGGCCCCAGTAGCAGCACTGCCAGCGGGTCGTTGTTTGGGAGGTTTCCCTCAGGGGCTAAAGCCCGAGCCGATCTTGCTGAGCCTATGTACGGGCTAAAGCCCGTACCCTTCAATGCGCTCATGGACGCCACCACCCCGGCGGGAATATCCACTTGGGATTGGTGTGAAAGAGCCACCAAAGCAGGACCGCCGCCGCCAACAGCACGAGTCCAAGCACCTGGTTGCGCCGGTAGACGCGCGTCTGCTCCGCCCGCCGCGCCTTCTCGGCCACTTGCTGGAAATGCGGTTTGATGCGAGTTTGAACCATGGCGGTCTCTTCCTTTGCACTGGTACGATGCACCGGATTATCAGGCACCAGTATAGGCGAAAGAAGCTTCCGGACCGGCGGTTCGGCGTCTACTTGCGGTAGAGTGCGGTTTCCGAATTGCGCGTCAACCAGGATTAACGCGCAAATAGATGACCAGATGCTGAAATCCTTTGGCGCTTGCGCGTCGCTTTGTCGGTTGGAGAACAGCTTGCATTTTGTGATACGAGGACTTCCGGCAGCGGGCAATATCAACCTGTGTTATTGGTCAAGGGGAAGGCAGCGATGCGATTCCTTGCGGCTGCAATTCTGGGGTTTCTGCTTGGCGCGCTTGCCTGCGCGTGCCCGTTCTATTGCGCCGATATTGGCTAGAATGGGATGTCGTTCAGAGAGGAGTAGTGGGATGCGGAAATGGGTTCGGGCGGATAGAGTTACTGGGCGGACGGACCCTGTTTCTGCTGCTGGGCCTCAAGACGCTGCACGATCTGCCGCTCGCGCTCTCCGTCCTCAGGGCGGTGGAGCTTGTAGTAGAGAGAGGCGAGTTGAATGTGCGGGTCGAGCCAGTCGGGATCCTGCTTCTCCAACAACTCGAGCGCGGCGGCGGCTTCGGCGTAATGCCCGGTCATGCCGTTGAGCACGGCCATCTGGTACTGCGCCTGCGGTACGTCGGGATGCAACTGCAGAGCCAGCTCAAGCAGGGGACGGGCGCCGTCGATGTCGCGCTGCTTCATGCGCATCGCTCCGAGATAAAGATTGGCGGCAAAGTCCCGCGGATCCTGGCGTAGGGCCACTTCGAAGGCGGCCTTGGCGTCCTCTGTGTCGCCGAGGGCGTCGCGGGCCTGGCCCGCCAGCGAGTTCAGGCCGGGCAGGGAGGAATTGATGGCGAGCGCGGCATCGAGGTCCGCGCGGGCTTGGCGGAATTCGCGGCGGTGCAGCCGGGCGGTACCGGCGATGACCCAGGCATCCAGGGCGTTGGTGGCCTTGGCGGTCTTCTCCATGCGCGGCAGGCCCTCGTCTTCGCGCCCGGAGGCGATCAGGGCTTCGGCCAGCACGAATTCGAGATCCAGATTGTTTTCATTCCCCGGCTCGAGGGGCGCGAGCAGTTCGGCGGCGGCGCTAGCCTGGTCGAGCTTGATCTCCGAGTAGCCCAGCAGCATGGCGGCGGTCAGGTCGTTGGGGCGTGCGGCGCGGACCTTCTTGAACTGCTCGGCGGCATTGTGCCAGTCGCCCTTCTTGTAGTAGGCCAGGGCGAGGTTCATGCGGATGTCGGTCTGGCCGGGAAGGGCGGCCAAGAGGCGGAGGTTTTCCTCGATGGCGGCGTCGAACTGACCGTCGGCGGCCAGGGCGGCGGCCAGATTCGCACGGGCTTCGATGGAGTCGGGGCGGACAGCAAGGGCGTGGCGGTAGTCTTCGATGGCGCTGCGCAGGTTTCCTTGGCGCTGCGCGGTGAGGCCCTCCCGCATGAGATCGTCGGCCGAGGCGGGCGCTGGCGCCTGGCCGGCGGCATGGACGAAGCAGAAAACAAGAAGCGAGGCGGCCAGGGTACGCATGCGCCTAGGATAATACAGGACTTCCCGGCGAAGCTGACGGGTTGCCCGGCGGATAGATTAGAATCGGCTCGAACAGGGCAGTCCGAACAATCTGCTGGCGTCAATTCAGGGGGCGGTGTTTCAGCGATGAAGAGGAGAGCACGCGCGACGTGCCGGCTGGCGTTGGCGGTAACACTGGCGATGGTGCCGGCGAGCCTGCGCGGACAAACATCCGAGTCCCCGATTCGCTTTGAATTGAAGACCCTGCCGTTCCAACTGGACAGCAACGAGAGCCAGTCGCGCAACGCTCCGGAGACGATGGCCGGGGGCGTGGCGGTCTTCGACTACGACGGCGACGGCCGGCCGGACATCTTCTTTACCAACGGCGCCGACCTGGCGACGATGAAGAAAACCGGCGAGAAGCAATGGAACCGGCTCTATCACAACAACGGGGACGGCACCTTCACCGATGTGACCGTCAAAGCCGGCCTGCAGGGCACAGGCTTCGATGTCGGCGTGGCGGTGGGCGATTACGACAACGACGGCTGGCCGGACCTGTTTGTCACTGGGGTTTACGGAAATCACCTTTACCACAACAACGGCGACGGCACCTTCACGGACGTAACCCACAAAGCCGGCTTGGACAAGTGGAACGATCCGGAGTACGGACCGCAGTGGGCCGTAGCCGCGGTCTGGGTGGACGTAAACAACGACGGGCTGCTCGACCTGTTCGTGGTCAATTATCTGCAATGGACATACGACAAGAAGCCGCTGTGCGTCATCGACGGAACCCCGGAGTACTGCCACCCGCGCTTCTACAAGGGTCTTCCCAACCAGCTCTTCCTGAACCAGGGCGACGGCACCTTCAAGGATGTTTCCAAGGAATGGGGGATCCGCGATCACGTTGGCAAGGGCATGGGCGCGGGGATGGCGGATTTCGATCTGGACGGCAAACAGGACTTGTTCGTCACCAACGACTCGGAGTACAACTTCTTCTTCCACAACCTGGGGGACAAGTTCGAGGAGATTGCCTTCCAGACGAATACCGCGCTGGCGGAAGAGGGCGCGTTCATCTCGGGAATGGGGCTGGATTTCCGGGACATCAACAACGACGGCTACCCGGATATTGCCTACGTGGCTCTGAACCGGCAGACTTTCCCGATTCTGCTGAATACGGGCAAGGGTGACTTCCGGGAAGTGACCTCGTCGAGCAAGATGGGCGCCTACAGCCTGAATATGTCGGGCTTCGGCCCGGCGCTCTACGATTTCGACAATGACGGGTGGAAGGATCTGTTTGTCTCGCGCGGGCATGTTTCCGCGACGCGGCCGCCGGGCGCGGCGCCCAAGCAGCCGAACACGGTCTTTCGCAACCTGGGCGCCAGCGGCCAGTGGCAGCCGTTAACCGAAGAGGCGGGATTCACCGAGGCGACGGCGGCACGGCACCGGGGCTGCGCGCTGGGGGATTTTGACGGGAACGGACTCATCGACGTCGTGGTCACCTCGATGGACCACCCGGCCGAGCTGTGGATGAACCGGAGTCCGCACCCTGGGCACTGGCTGGGGGTGGCGCTGGAGGGAGTCAAGAGCAATCGGGACGGGATTGGCGCTCTGGTGAAGGTGACGGCCAAATCCGGCACACAGTACAACCACCAGACGTCGAGCGTCTGCTATGCATCGTCGAGCCTGGGGCCGGTGCATTTCGGACTGGGAGCGGACGCGACGGCCGACGAGATCGAGATCCGTTGGCCCAGCGGCATCGTGCAGAAGCTGGAACATGTGCAGGCCGACCGGATTATCCACGTGAAAGAGGCGGTACCGCAGACCGCTGCCGGCAAGAAATAGAGGGAGAAGTGGGATGAAGAGGTCATTCGCCACCGCAAAACGGATTCTGCTGACGGCTGCGGCCGGTGTGTCGGTTGCGGGCTGCATGGCGGCCTGGTCTCAGAATGGCGGACCGACTCCGGCGCCGGAATATATGCGGGCGCCATCGATGTTCGCTTCATTGGCGGAGGCTCCGAATTTCCTGGTCATCGACGTGCCGGCCAAAGGCACGATCTATCCGCCGGAGATTGCCGCGCCCCAGTTTGCCTGGCGGGATGGCAACCCGGCGTCGAAGGTTTGGCGGATCGAGATCGAGTTTGCCGGGCACGGGCATCCTGTCCGGGTCTGGTCGAACGGCGAAAAGATGCTGGTGGGGGAACTGGACACGCAGTTGCAGGGCTACGTAGAGCCCACGCTGACGGCCGAGGAACTGGTGATGCACACCTGGCGGCCGGACGATAAGACCTGGGCGGAGATCAAGAAGCGCTCGGTCGAGGGACCTGCAACGGTAACGATCAGCGGCTTTGCCAGCCGGGAGGATTCCAATCCCCTATCCAGTGCACGGAGCACGCTGCAGACTTCGAAGGACCCGGTGGGCGCGCCGATCTTCTATCGCGACGTGCCGCTGATTCCGCCCCCGCCGGAGTCGGAACAGCGCGGAGTGATCAAGCCGCTGCCCGACTCGGTTCTGCCCAAGATCCGCTGGGAGCTGCGCTACATCAACGAGACCAAGAGCCGGCTGATGATGACCAACCTGCCGACCTGCGGAAACTGCCACTCGTTCTCGCGCGACGGCAAGGTGATGGGCATTGACGTCGACGGGCCGGCAAACGACAAGGGACTGTATGCGCTGGTGCCGCTGAAAAAGGTCAGCACGATCTCGAACGAGTACCTGGTCCGGTGGAGCGCATTTTCCGAGACCCGCTCGCAGAAGCGCTTTGGCTTCATGAGCCAGGTATCGCCGGACGGCAAGTACGTGGTGAACTCCATCGATGTTCCACATGCGCACGGGGTCCGCGTGCTGGACCGGCTCTACAACGGCTTTTACGCCTTCTTTGGCTTCGGACAGGTCTTCTACCCGACGCGCGGAGTACTGGCCTGGTACAGCAAGGAGAGCGGCAAACTCCAGCCTCTGCCGGGCGCGGACGATCCGGATTACGTGCAGACCTCGGCTTTCTGGAGCCCGGACGGGAAGTACCTGGTGTATTCGCGGGCCAAGGCGCGGGATCCCTACCCGCCGGGCGTGCAAAGGGCTACCTACGCAAACGACCCGAACGAGACCCAGATTCAGTACGATTTGTACCGGATTCCTTTCAATGACGGGAAGGGCGGCGCGCCGGAGCGGATCGTGGGCGCCTCCGAGAATGGGATGAGCAACAACTTTCCGAAGGTCTCGCCGGACGGCAAGTGGATCGTCTTTGTGCGCTGCAAGAACGGACTGCTGATGCGGCCCGACAGCAAGCTATACATTGTGCCCTTCGCCGGCGGCGAGGCGCGGCCGCTGGAGTCGAATCTGCCGGTGATGAACTCCTGGCATAGCTGGTCGCCGAACGGGAGATGGCTGGTCTTCTCGTCGAAGAGTCCGTCGTTCTACACGCGGCTCTATCTGACCCATATCGATGAGGAGGGGCACGCCAGCCCGCCAGTCGTCGTCGAGAACGCGACGGCGGCCAACCGGGCGGTCAACATTCCGGAGTTTCTCAACATCGGGCCGGACCAGCTGGACCATATCGAGACGCCGGCGATCGATTTCTATCGCGAGTTCGATGCCGCCGAACAGCTGCAGGAGCAGTACAAGTACGCGGAGGCCATCCCGGCCTGGCAGGTCGCCGCGGCCAAGGACCCGACCGACGCCCGCCCGCTGAACAACATGGGCGTCGCGCTGGATGCTTCGGGACGGACCGCGGAGGCGATCGAGGCCTACGAGAAGTCGCTGGCGATCAGTCCGGACAGCTCCCAGACGCAGAACAACCTGGGTAGCGCGCTGGCCGAGTCGGGCCGGATCGAGGAAGCGCTGCAGCACATTCGCCGGGCGGTGGAGCTGGACGCCGACAACGGTTCGGCGCATGTGAACCTGGGCCATATTCTGCTGCAGATGAGCGGAAATAGCGATGAGGCGGTCGCCGAGCTGAAGAAAGGCATCGAGCTGTCGCCCCGCTCGCCGGACGGGTACAACGTCTACGGTGTCTACCTGGCGCGCGAGGGCCGGCTGGGGGAGGCTATCTCCCTGATACAGAAGGCCGTCGAGCTGTCCCCGCGCTCAGCCGAGTTCCGCTACAACCTGGGCCGTGCTCTGGCGGCCGCGGGACGCTTCCCTGAGGCACTGCCGCACTTCGAGGCCGCTGCGGAGATTACCGGGCGCAAAGACCCTGGAACCCTACAGATGCTGGCGGCCATGTGCTTCGAGACGGGAGACACGGCGCGGGCGATCGCCACGGCGCAGGAGGCGCTGCGGCTGGCCACGGAGCAGAATGACAGCCAACTGGCGGAGAGGCTACGCAAGGATCTGGGCCGCTACCAGGCTCCGGGCGGGCAGCCGCGGTAGCGATCTTCCGGGCGGACAAATCGTTTCCCGAGGGAAGCGCCGAAGTGTATCTCTTTTCATTGGAACGATTTCCGAATTTCGGTCGGGTCGGAGGCAAAGCAGGATCCGGGCGCCTGCCAGTGGATAGACGGGAGGGAGACCGGGGAGGCATTTCGGGTGCAGTTCGCAGCCGGGATCGGGGGTTATGTAGCAGTAACGATTAAGTTAACAATCCGGTCATCTGCGAAACCGTTTTGCCGATGCAAATAAAACGATAAAGTACTTGACATTTCCATGTTTGCGGAACTATTGTAGCGCGTAATCACTTCTGCGTCCCTTTGGCGTTGTAAACGTAGTCGCGGACAGTTCTTGCGATGTTTCGGCGTCCACTGAGAGGGCGCTGCCCGGCTTCAGACGAACGGAAACAGGCAGAGCGAGGGGAACCAGGAGCGATCACGAATTTCAATCAGGAGGCAGTAAATTGAACTCAAACAAGGGAACAGCAGGGTGCTGGTACCGTGACTTTCTGTTCAGAATCGGCAGTATAGCGGCTGTCATGGCCGTGATTCTGCTCGGGCTTCAAGGGATTCCTGCATCGGCACAGCAATTGACAGGCTCCTTGAGCGGCATCATCGTTGACCAAACCGGCGCGAGGATTCCAGACGCCAAGGTCGAGCTCAAGAGTGAAGCCACAGGCGAAGCTCGCGCAACGGCGAGCGACAAAGAAGGTTATTTCAACATTACGGCTATTCAGCCGGCCACCTATTCGCTCTTTGTTTCGGCCACTGGTTTCACCAAATGGGAAGCCAAAGGCATCGTGATGAACCTGGGCGACCAGCGGTCGATTCCCAACATCACGCTGAAGGTTGCCGGTACTGGGGTACAGGCAGTCATGGTCGTCTCCGGCGAAGACGTGATGGTTCCGGTCGATACGGCCGAAGTCAGCACGACACTGAACCAGTCGATGATCAACGATCTTCCGCTCGGCGGCCGTAACGCTGGCGAACTTCTGAAGATGATGCCGGGCTTTGCCCGTAACAACGGCCTCAGCCAGACAGCGGCCTTCAACGCGACCGGCGCGGTGGACAGCAACAGCGGTCCGGCGGGCGATTACTCGGCCAACGGCACGCAGCCCAACGGCTCGATGGCGTATATGCTGGACGGTTCGAATCTGCTCGATCCAGGCAACATGGGAACGCAGATCGCCAACATCAACCAGGACATGGTCTCGGAAGTCAAGGTTCTGACCTCGTCTTACGGGGCCGAATACGCCAAGGGTCCGGTGGTCTTCGAGGCCTTCAGCAAATCCGGCACTTCGCACTTCCATGGCGAAGGCTATATGTATGCCCGCAACAGCGCGCTGAACTCCTGGGACTGGTACACCAAGGAGACGTACCTGAACGCGGGCGGCGGTTCGGCTCTTGCGGCGTCGTTGCGTCCCGCCGAGAGCTATTACTACTATGGCGCCAACGTCGGCGGCCCGATTTTTCTTCCTTTCCTCAAGTTCAACAAGGGCCACGACAAGCTGTTCTTCTGGGCCGGTTACGAGTACATGGACCAGCACCCGGCAGCTGCTCCGGTGGCGATGAACGTTCCCACCGTGGCGCAGATGGCAGGCGACTTCAGCAATACCAACGTCCCCGGCGGTAGCGGCGCGATTAACAGCTCGGACAATTCTTACGCCTACGACGGCATGTGGAACAGCCCTGACCCGGCCGGAAATAGTTCGCTTAGGCCGGCCTATTGGGATCCCAACATCAAGGGCCTGATCGCCGAAGGCGCGTATCCTACGCCGAACGTTGTTCCGAGTCAGACTAACTCCTGGAACAACTTCATATACGCTGCCTCGAACCCGCTGAACCGCTATGAGGCTACGGGCAAGGTCTCGTACGATTTCAGCGAAAGCACCAAGCTGAATGTCTCCTACACGCGTCAGGTTGAGAAGGACTATCACCCGCTCTCGATCTGGTGGGCTCCCCAGTGGACGGTGCCGTATCCTTCGCCGGTTATCGGCAACGAAGTCGGCAACTTCATCATGGGCAACCTGACCCACGTTTTCACCCCGACGACAACCAACGAATTCGTTTTCAACTATTCGCGCTGGATCAATCCCAGCACGCTTACGAATCCGTCCGCGGTTGACCGCACGAAGCAGGGCTTCAACGTGGGCTCCATCTTCTCGCACACGCCGGTGCAAACGCAGATTCCCAACGTGGAAGGTCCGTGGGGCGGCGCTCTCTCGAACATCTCCGAGGAGGATTTCTACGACGGCTTCGACAGCGGCAAGGGCTTCGGCGGCGTCAAGCTGGGCCAAGCGCTGTACGACAACTTCACCAAGATCGTTGGCACGCACTCTCTGAAGGCTGGCGCCTATTGGGACTTTGAAGGCAACCAGCAGTCGGGCGGCAACGAGAACAACGGCGAATACGATATCGGTTGGGGCGCCGACCAGACGGGTAACCTGGTGGGCGATATGCTGACCGGCCGTCTCGGCGACTACAAGGAAGCCAGCGCCGATCCGACGACGCAGGTGGGCTTCCATCAGTGGTCGATCTACGCGCAGGATTCATGGAAGGCCAACAAGCAACTCACTCTGAACTACGGCCTCCGCGCCGACCACCTGGGTCAGTGGTCAGGCGGCCAGGAGAACGGAAACTTCTGGTGGGGTAGCAGCGGCAACAACAATCTCGGATACCAGGTCTGGAATATGGCCACGTTCGTCAACGCGGCCCCGGGCGTAGCGCCGGGCAACACCGGTCTGGAGTGGCACGCCATCGACTCGTCGATTCCGCTCTCCGGTTTCCCCTCGAAGTTCCTCACCTTCAACCCGCGCGTCGGTTTTGCGTATGACATCCAGGGCGACGGCAAGACCGTGCTTCGCGGCGGCTACTCCGTCTTCCAGTACCAAGTCAGCACCCAGGTCAACAACGCCTGGAACGGACCTCAGGGAGCTTTCACGTACCAGGCTAACGGCCCGAACTACGTGAATAACAAGGAACTGGGCTATGCCGGCATCTCGACCATCAAACCTCCGGGCGGCACGACGCAGAACGGCTCCTCGGTCTACGCCATGCAGCCGGGCGATAACAGGAACCCCTACACCTCGGACTGGAACATGACGGTTTCGCGCGCGCTGCCCTGGCGCTCAGTCTTCGAGGTTTCCTATGTGGGCAACGAGAGCAAGAACCTCTATCAGGACGGTTCGAACAGCAGTATCGGCGACATGAACCTGATCCAGCCCGGCAATGTCTTCCTGCCCGACCCGGTCAACGGAAACATCGAGTCTCCCTCGGGGCCGGCTTGCACAACAGGCGGCAGCAATAACATGGTGCCCACCTCTCCTTCAAACAGCAAGTATTGCGTGACGAATACGGCTGCCTACGCCAATATCAGCTGGAACAACTGGGATTGGGCGCCGTACAAGACGTACCAGCACATGTACGTGATGACTCACTCCGGTTACGCGAGCTACAACGCTTTGCAGGCCAACTGGCAGAAGCAGTCCGGCCCGGTGATGTGGGTGACGAACTACACCTTCGGCAAGGCGATGGGTGTCTGGGACTACATGACCAGCAACGGCGCCGGCAGCGGTCCGAACGTGGACACCTTCAACCTGAAAGACAACTACGGCCCGCTGGCCTATGACCACAGCCAAATCCTCAACCTGTCGTACATCTGGAACATGCCGAACTTTGTCAAGAGCGGCAGCCAGATTCTGCGCCAAGCCGTGAACGGATGGCAGATCTCCGGCTACACCGCCTTCCAGAGCGGCGCTCCACTGCAGCCGAACACGAACGGCAACATGAATGCGACCTATCCGGGGAACCTGTCGGTGCCTTACAATGACACGCCGACCGCTCCGGATGACAGCATTCTGCTTCCGAACGGACTGCGCTCCACGTCAATGAACAATGCAACCTGGTTCGGCACGGGCTCCCAGCGCATCTTGATCCCTGTGGTCACCTGCGATCCTCGCAAGGGACTGGCGAAAGGGCAGTACTTCAACGACAAGTGCTTTGCTCCTCCGATTTACGGCCAGCAGGGCACTCTGGAGTGGCCGTACATTAAGGGTCCGGCCTACGTCGACAGCGATCTGGCGCTCTACAAGAGCTTCAAGATCACCGAAAACCAGAGCTTCCAACTGCGTATCTCGGCATCGAACTTCCTGAACCATCCGTTGAAGGAGTTCAATGCTTCGGGCGGCAGCGCGGACGTAACGCTGAACTTCATCAATACACTCCCCATGAGTGGCACCAACAACCACACGCTGCAGTCGATCTCGCAGACCAACACCAACGCCCAAACGAACGGCACCCCGCTGGCCAAGGCCGGCAACAGGTCGGTGCTGTTCTCAGCCAAGTACTACTTCTAAACCGGACTCTAGTCCGGTCGTCGCGGGCCCGGTTTTCCGGGTCCGCGACGAAGAAGCCATTCTTCTCCAAATCGCGGAGAAGGCTATACTCTCAGTACAGTCATCCGAGCGGCGCCCTTCCGGCGCCGCTTTGCCATGCGCGGCAGAACGTGCCGGTTGCCGCCCAATGGATAATGCTCCGGCCCAGAACAGCCCATGCAGAGGGCGAGGTCGTTCAACATGAATCTTCCATACTTGATGATGCCTTCATTCCAACGCCGTGATGCCCGGCGCGCCGCGCGGCTCACGATGCTTTCTGTCACATTCCTTCTGAGTGGGACGGCCCTTCTTTTTGCCCAAAACAAGACCTCGGTGCAGATCGATCTCTCCAAAGACAAGGCGATGGTGTATTCGACCTCGATCGGCGTCGCGGCGGACCGCTGGGACAACTCGCCTTACAGCCCGGAAGCGCTGAAGACCCTGCAGGAGGCTGGTTTCACGCTGCTCCGGCTGCCTGGAAGCCAGGGCATTGACGCGCTCTATCACTGGTCGACCGGCAAGCTGGTGAACCCCTATCAGAACGACCGCATTCCGGCATTTGCCGACGAGAATAAGTTCCCTGCGGTGGTGCCCGCAATCGACAAGCTGGGCACGGCGCTGGTAGCGGTCAACTATGGCACCAACCTGGATGGCTCGGGTGGCGGCGAGCCGGCGGAGGCCGCCGCCTGGGTGGCTTATGCCAACGGCCAGCCCTCCAGCACGCAGGAGATCGGAAAGGATTCCAAAGGGAATGACTGGAAGACGGTCGGCTTCTGGGCGGGACTGCGAGCTGCGACCCCGCTGACGGCCGACGACGGCTACAACCATCTGCGCATTGGCCATCCTGATCCGCTGGGTATCATGCTGTGGACGATCGGCCAGGATCCGTCCAACAACGGCTTTTATGGCCAGGACCGCACGGCAGGATCGGATGCTGACGATTCCGGCAAGTACGGCGAGCCGGGTTCGCCCGAGCCGGATCTGCACGCCGGCAAGCCCAACAACTCCAAGGATTGGGGGCGCTTTGAGAACAATGCCAAGATGGGCCCGCAGGCCTACGGAGCGGCCGTGGTGGACTATGCCAAGGCGATGAAGGCCGTCGATCCCACGGTTCTGGTGGGCGCCTACGTGGTGCAGCCTCCGATATCGGGTGGGGCTCATCCCTACGGCTCGAAGTGGAATGAAGGCGTGTTGAAAACTGCCTGCGCCAGCATGGACTTCAGCGCAGTGGACATGTGGTTCGGCCTTGGCGCTGCGCCGAATTGGACCGACTGGGTCGACGAGGATGATCTTTTGCTGCACGCCCGTTTTGGCGGGGATCCGCACAATCACAGTCCGAACAAGAACCAACTGCAGTATACCTACGGCCTGATTGTGGGTGACCTCGCGGAGAAGTACAAGAAGTATTGCCCGGCGGGACATATGCCTCCGCTGGCCATTACGGGAATCGGCGCCAATAGCTGGCTGCCGGTTCAAAACCCGACCTCCATGGGTATGTTTGCCGCCGATTCAGTTGCCTCGCTGCTGGAGTTGGGCGTCTATACCGTGATCTGGTCGCCTATTCATGCCCCCAAGGGCGCAAGCGCCGCCACGCTGATGGACAGCCAGGGAAAGACCGGCCCGGCTTTTGAAGGCCTCCGGTTGCTGCACATCGCAGCTTCCGTGGGCGATACCTTGGTGCAGGCCAACTCCCAGCTCGACGCGCTGGCCGTGCATGCGGTCAAGCGCCGCGACGGCGGCATGGCTCTGGTCTTCCTCAACAAGAACATGGAGCATGCGATTGCAACGTCGGTCTCGATCAGCGGTTACAACTTTGCCAGCAAGGGCGTCCGCTACGATTGGAACAAGGAAACGGTTTTGGCCGGTAAGGGCGTGACCCAGTCTCCGATTGAGAATCTGGGCGCGAACTTTACCATCGACGTGCCTCGCTACGGAATCACGGTGGTTGTAATTCCCGCGAAGTAAAGCAGCAGACAGCGTGCCGCCGGAGAGCAGGCCTCCGGCGGGCCGCACCGATTTCGTCCTTGTTCGTCGAGGAGTATTCCGCTCAGATGGCTGTGCATAGAGTGTGGTTGAAGGCATTGTGTGGACTGGCGGCCGTGCTGGCGTCCCCGATGACATACGGAGTAGAGGCGCAGAAACCCGCGCCCTGCCAGGGGCCGCAGGCCCTCGAAGCCAGAGTGCATACCCAGCGCGATGAGGGGTCCTATATTGAGCTGGGCAACTGGTTTGGCGACCATCATCAATTCAGTTGCGCGGAACAGATCTATGGCAGCGGCCTGAAACGCTATATGCAATCCGCGCCGTTGAGCTACCTGATGGGGCTGGCCCTGTATTCCGAGGGCAAATATGAAGCGGCGCTGGAACCGCTGTTGATCTCCGTGAAGCTGGATGGAAAAGAGATCAAGCCCTACCTGCTGCTGGGCGAAGCGTTGAGCCGGTTGGGACGGGCGCCGGATGCGGCCCGGGCCTGGCAGGCAGCCCTTCAGATCGATCCCCATGAGAAGATTGCGCTGGATGGCATGGCCAAGGCGCTGATCTCGATCCACGCCTACGACGAAGCGATCGCGCTGCTTTCCCCGGAGCCCGCGGATGAGAATCTGAGCCTCGATCTCGGTGTGGCCCTGGGAGGAGCCGGCCAACTGGATGACGCTGCGCGCGTGCTGGGCGACGCTGTCAAGAAGTATCCCGACTCTCCTCGCCTGGTCGATGCGCTGGTCACGGTCTACGTGCATCAGCTTCGCTATAACGAGGCCGTGAAGGTCAGCGGCGAACTGGCCAAACGCAGACCCGCCGATCTGGATGCGCAGCGAATCTATCTACGCGCCCTGCTGCTCAACAGCAACCAGGAGATTTCCATCCCACTGGCGCACAAACTGGTGCAGCTCGCTCCGCGCGACTCCGATATTCTCTTTCTCTGCGGCGCGGCAGAGCGGCTGGCTGGCGATTTTGAGAATGCGCGCAAGCACCTGGAACAGGCTGCCGCGATCAATCCCAAGCACTACAATACGCGCTTCGATCTGGGCGCGGTGCTGGCGCAGATGCACGAGTACGGCGAAGCCGAAAAGCAATTCAAGCTGGCCATCGAGCTGGGCGACGCGGACCCGGAAGTGCACTCCGAACTCGCCCAGACGCTGCGCAAGCAGGGCAAGACCGAAGAGGCCGCGGAGCAGCTGCAAATCTACCAAGCCATGGTGAAGCAGAAATCGGACAACACGCTAGCTATGCAAAAGGCAACGCAGGCCGACGAAGCCGCCACCAAGGGCGACAAGAAGCAGGCTGCCGCTCTTTACAAAGAAGCCAGCGACACGCTGCCTAAGGAAGCTAAGCTCGCCTATCGCTGGGCGATGGTCCTGGACGGCTTGGAAGATTATTCGACCGAGCGGATCGCGCTGGAACGCGCCGTCGAGGACGATCCCTCCATTGCCTTGTCCCATAACCAGCTTGGCTTTGTCTATTCGAAGCTGGGGGAGACGGCGCTGGCCGAAGAGCAGTTCCGTCAGGCGGTCAAGGCGGCTCCCAAATACGTGTCGGCCTGGATATCGCTGGCGGCAAGCCTGGCCATGCAGTCGAAGTTCCCCGAGGCGCGCCAGGCGATTGAGAGCGCTCTCGAGGTCGATCCGGGGAACAAGGATGCGCAGGAACTGAGGAACAGCCTTCCAGCGCCAGCCCAATAGACAAGAAAAGGCCCGTTCGTTTTCGATACCGAGGGCGCGGATACGCTCCCGGCGCGAATTGTGCCACACTAGGTTTGTATTCATGAAGCCAGAGAAGAAAGCCGACCAACTGAAGCTTCCCGTGCGCCGCGACCTGCTGCGCACCATCCCGGCCGCGGTTCTTGCGTCGCTGCTGCCCAGGCACGTCCAAGCGGCTCTGGCGCCCAAGACCGCGCTGCCGCCGTTTTCCCGGTTCGTCGACGTGGGCAAGATGGCGGGGCTGACCGAGCCGACCATCTATGGAGAAACAGACGGCTTCACCTACATCATCGAGTCGATGGCCTGCGGCGTAGCCTTCATCGACTACGACAACGATGGCTGGCTCGATATCTTCATTCCCGGCGGACGCCGCCTCACCGACACTCCTGCCTCGGCAACCAACCGCCTCTACAAGAACAATCGCGACGGCACATTCTCCGACGTTACCGCCAAAGCAGGGATGCTTCATACGGGCTGGGCGCAAGGCGTCTGCGTGGGAGATTACAACAACGACGGCTGGGAAGACCTCTTCATCACCTATTACGGCCAGAACCAGCTCTATCGCAACAACGGCGACGGAACTTTCACCGACGTCACGGAGAAGGCGGGCCTGCTGCATCCGAAGACGCGCTTCAGCAGCGGATGCACCTTTGTGGACTACGACCGCGACGGCCTGCTGGACCTGTTCGTAGCCAACTATCTGGAGATCGACCTGGCCACTGCGCCCAAGCCCTCGCTTTCCGTGGTGAACTGCAACTACGAGGGCGTGCCGGTCAACTGCGGTCCCAATGGGCTGCCGAAGGCCAAGAACTACCTCTACCGCAATAACGGCGACGGCACTTTCAAGGATGTTTCCGGCCCATCCTGCGTGGACAAAGCGCGCGGCTCCTACTGTCTGACGGCCGTGGCCTTCGACGCCGACGAAGACGGCTGGCCGGACATTTTTATCGCCTGCGATTCGACGCCGTCGATGCTGCTGATGAACAATCACGACGGGACCTTCCGCGAGGAAGCCCTGATCCGCGGCGTGGCCCTGAGCGGCGACGGCCGGCAGATGGGCGGCATGGGTGTCGGCCTGGGCGATTACGATCTGGCCGGCCACCTGGATATTGTGAAGACCCACTTCGCCCACCAGCCACCGGGAATCTACAAGAACGACGGCAAGGGGAACTTCGACGATCTTACGAACGAGGCCGGCCTTAATGTGGAGTCGCGCTTCATCGACTTCGGCGCGGGTCTGTACGACTTCGACAACGACGGCTACCCGGACATCCTGATTAGCAGCGGCACCGTTTACCCGGAGCTGGCGCGATCCGTACCGGGCTACTCCGCGCGCTCTCCGCGGCTGCTTTTTCGCAACCTGCGCAACGGAACCTTCGCAGCGGTCGCCAACGAAGCCGGCCCCGACATCAACGCGCAGCACTGTAGCCGCGGCATGGCCTTCGGCGACTTCGACAACGACGGCGACATCGACATTCTGATCATGAACGTCAACGAGCCGCCGACGCTGCTGCGCAACGATGCTCCCAAGGAAAACCACTGGATCAAGTTGCGCCTGGTGGGCGTCAAAAGCAACCGGAGCGCCATCGGCGCGCGGGTGATCGCGCGCTACGGCGGAAAGATCCAGGTGCAGGAGGTGGTCAGCCAATCGAGCTTTCAGTCCGCCTGCGACCTCAGGGTTCACTTCGGGCTAGGTGCGGCAAAGACCGTCGATCTTGAGATCCGCTGGCCCTCCGGCATCGTGCAGAAGATGACCGCAGTTGCCGCCGATCAGATTCTCACGGTGCGTGAGTGGGATTCACTTCATACATAGCCCGAGGCCTCGCCGGACGGGGCGATGATGAGTTTTTTCAGGCATGGAGAAATCTATCGATGGGATGAAAAGCAAGGAAATGGGGCGCCGGATCGATCCAGCACCCACCTTATCCCATCGATGAGTCTCCCGTTGGTTATTCCTTCCACCCCAGCGACGAAGACCTGTCGCCGGGGGCCCGGTTTTGGCGGGTTGGTCTCCACCAGAGCCCGCCTCCGCTTCACCAACCATGGATTATTCTGAAGGCGCAAAGTCGGATTAAGCAGAATTATCCAGCGAACGGCAAGTGGGGCACTCGCAAACTGTCTCAGCCAAGGGGTTCACCCCAGTGGAGCCCCCGTAGTGGGGCGCCCGCATCTGTAGAAATGTTCTAGGGCTTCTCCAGCGGATGAGCGTCATAGTGCAGCAGCACGGCGACGGCGCAACTGGTGAGGCGCGTCTCCGCCGAATCCGCCCGGCTGGTAAGGATGGTGGGCACGCGGGCGCCGAGGACGATGCCGGCCAGTTGCGCGCCGCCCAGGTATTCCAGTTGCTTGGCCAGCATGTTGCCGCTTTCGAGGTCGGGGACGACAAGAATGTCCGCCTGGCCGGTGACGGGCGAGACCAGCCCCTTTATGGCAGCGGCCTTCACGCTGACGGCGGTATCGAAGGCCAACGGCCCGTCGAGGATGCCGCCGGTGATCTGGCCGCGATCAGCCATCTTGCACAGGGCGGCGGCGTCCAGCGTGGATTTGATCTTGGGGTTCACCGTCTCGATGGCCGACAGCAGCGCCACCTTGGGCTCGGGAATGCCCAGGGCACGGGCCAGATCGATGGCGTTCTGCACAATGTGAACCTTGTCTTCAAGCTCCGGGGTGATGTTGATGGCCGCGTCGGTGATGAGCAAGGTGCGCGCGTAGGCTGGCGTATCCATGATGAAGACGTGGGAGATGCGGCGGTTGGTGCGCAATCCGGAATCGCGGTGCATGGCCACTTTCATCAGCTCGTCGGTGTGCAGGCTGCCCTTCATCATGGCCTGGGCATTGCCGGAGCGGCACATGGCCACGCCCAGCTCGGCGGCCTTGGCCTCCGTTTCGGCGTGAAGGATGGGGTAGGCGGCGATGTCCAGGCTCAAGCTGGCGGCCAGCGCTCGAATGGCGGCTTCGTCTCCGATCAGCGTAGGCTCGATCAGGCCCTCGACCGCGGCCTCGACGGTTCCCCGCAGGGCCACGTCCGACAGCGGCCAGACCACCGCCGTGGAGATGGCCGGCAGATCCTTGCAGCGCTCGATGAACTGGTGAAAGACGTGGTAGTCGGCGGGATGGCCAACCAGCGGATCGACGGCAACGCCTTCAGCCAGCGGGGCAAGATCGCTCATAAACACTTTCTCCTGGCCGCGCAGCGGATGGCTGGCGGGCCTTACGCATCTATTGTCTGCCAGAGCGGAAGGCGCACCCGCGCCAAGTGTCACAAGCCGGGTTTGTGTCTCGCATGGCGGGAAGAGCGCTGGACGCGACGGGGCGGCGACGCACGGGAAGCGCGTTTAGACGAGTCCGCGAATCGGCGGCTATCCGAATCCGATTCAGCAGGGGAAGATGCCGTCTACTTCCCGGCCGGCCCCTGCACTATTCCGATCAGATGGCCTTCGGGATCGAGGAAGCCGGCGATGATGCCGCCGTCGGGGATGGGATGCGGCCCGAAGGCCTTCTTCCCGCCCTTGCTTTCGATCAGCTCGAGCGCGGTGGCTACGTCCGCAACCGCAACATAAAACGTCACATGCACGCGGCCTTCGCCCATGGCGCCGATGCCGCCGCCGATGCCGGAGCCGGGCTTGACGAGGGAATATCCCTCCATGGCGGGGGTTATCTCCCAATCGAAAACGTCCTTGTAGAACTCCTCCAGCAGCTTCTGGTCACGACCGAGAATCTCGAAATGTACTACGGGGTGGGGATGGGGCATCGAAGCGACCTCCTTTTGAGCGCGATGTGAGGCCACTCTACACAATTCCGGCGGTTGGAATCCAATGAAAAGACCAAGAAATGCACAGGAGCAAAAATAATTCTTCAAATCCTCTTGCATTCTATTACGGATTGCGATAGGCTTATTGCATATTGCGATGAGAAGGCGGCCGAATCGCCAAGTCGTTGCAAGAGGGAATGGAATCCAGCCCATGCCCGCTGACAACTGACAACTGTTTACTGACAACTGTTCCTATGAAGCTGGGCGAGAAAATCCGCTACCTGCGCGAGGTTGAGGGCAGCCTCCGCGGCCTGGACCGCGACCTGAGCCAGCAGGAGATGGTTCGGGCTCTGAAGGCTGAAACCGGCTCCAAGCTGAGCCAGAGCTACCTCTCGCAGATCGAGAGCGGCGCGCGGCCCCACCTGACCAATACCACGCGGCAGATACTGGCCGCGTTCTTCAAGGTTCATCCCGGCTACCTGGTGGACGATCCCGAGGGCTACCACCCCGAGCTGCAAAGCGAGCTGCGCAACGTCGAAGACAAGCTCGATCTGTGGCTCGTCTCGGGCGCTGAGCGTTTCCGCCGCGACCCGGAGCTGATGCACGCCCTGCTCACCCTGGCCCGCAACGAGCACTCGCGCGAGTGCCTGCTGCTGCTGGAAGCCATTCTGGAGACGCCGGGGCTGACGCCGCGCCTCACGGAAGTGCTTCGCCCCAAACTTGAACCCGCGGCGCACCCAGCCGGCCCGCGGCAAACCAAAACGCGGCAACCTAAAGCCCGGCAAGCCGGCGCACGCAAGCCTGGAGTACGGAGGCAGGGAGCGCAAAAATGACCTGGGAATCCTTCTATCTCGTTTGTTTTTTACTTGGACTGGCTCTGAGCGCACTTTCGCTGCTGGGCGGCATGGGACACTTCGGCGGGCACTTTCACCTGCCTCACGCGGCGCATCTGCCGACGGCCGCTCACATCCCGCACGGAGTCCCGCATGCGGCTCATCTTCCGCATGGGGGCGCCGGGGCGCCGCAGCCAGGCGCTACCGTTCCCTGGTGGAATGGCTTTTCGCTAATGATCTTTCTCTGCTGGTTTGGAGCGGGCGGCTACCTGCTGACCCGCTACGGCGGCTTTGTGGCCGGAGTTGTGGTGGTGCTGGCGGCCGTCTGCGGCGTGGCCGGCGGAGCGATCATCTTCCTTTTCCTGACCAGGGTTATGCTGCCTCACGAACATGACCTCACCGCGGACGAAACGCCGGTCGTGGGCGTGGTGGGCCGGGTTTCGGCTTCCATCCGGGCTGCCGGAACCGGAGAGATTGTCTACGAGCAACTGGGCGCGCGGCGCTCTGCCCCGGCGCGCTCCGAGGACGGCGCGCCCCTTCAGAACGAAGAAGAGGTTTACGTCGTCCGCTACGAAGAAGGAATCGCCTACGTCCGGCGCTGGGAAGATTATCCGGAGATGGAACAGGGATCAGGGGTCAGGGATCAGGGGTCAGGGAAGACCGTGTAGACACCGGTAGGCACTTCGATGACCACGAGACTGGCTGTTTCCTGTTCCATGTTTCCTCAACAACCCCCTCCCGGTGGAAAGGACCGGGAATCACATGACTGACACCACCGTGCTGATAACGGACATGGCCATCCTGGTGGGCATCTTCCTGCTGGGATTGCTGGCCAAGATGTTTCCCAAGGGCGGCCGCAACGCCGGCCCGAAGCGGTAAAACCATCAACCCTCACCTCCCGGGCGAAAGGGCCGGGATCGCAATGAATGATCTATTGAACGGAATGAACGGAACGGTCGTCATAATTGTGGGTCTCTGCGTTTTGGCGGTGATCTTCGTGGTGGGCGTATTCACCTCGATGTATCGCAAGGCTGGACCCAACGAGGCCTTGATTGTCTACGGATTCGGCGGCACACGCGTCGTCAAGGGTCACGGCACGGTGATCTTTCCCATGGTGCAGACCTGCCGTGAGCTGAGCCTGGAGCTGATGAGCTTCGACGTGGCGCCGCAACAGGATCTCTATACCAAGCAGGGCGTCGCGGTCACCGTCGAGGCGGTGGCGCAGATCAAGGTGCGCAGCGACCAGGCCTCCATCCTCACCGCGGCCGAGCAGTTCCTTACCAAGACACCGGCACAGCGCGAAGGTTTGATCCGCCTGGTCATGGAAGGCCACCTGCGCGGCATCATCGGCCAGTTGACCGTCGAGCAGATCGTCAAGGAGCCGGAGATGGTGGGTGAGCGGATGCGCGCCACCTGCGCGGGAGACATGAGCAAGATGGGGCTGGAGGTAATCTCGTTCACCATCAAGGAAGTTCGCGATAAGAACGAGTACATCTCCAACATGGGCCGCCCCGACGTGGCCCGCATAAAGCGCGACGCGGAGATGGCCACGGCCGAGGCCGAGCGCGACACCGCCATTCGGCGCGCCACCGCCCTGCGCGAGTCCGCCGTGGCCAAGGCGCAGGCCGATCAGGAGCGCGTCATTGCCGAGACCGCCTCGCAAACCCGCCAGGCCGAGGCGCAGCGCGACCTGGAGATCAAGAAGGCGCAATACGCCGAGCAGAGCCGCCGCCAGCAGGCCACGGCCGACAAGGCTTACGAACTGCAGACCAACGTCATGCTGCAGCAGGTTACCGCCGAGCAGGTGAAAGTGCAGCAGGTCGAAAAAGAAGGCCAGATCAAGGTTCAGGAAGCGGAAATCCTGCGCAATGAAAAGCAGCTCATTGCCACTGTGCTCAAGGCCTCCGAGATCGAGCGGCAGCGCATTGAGAACCTGGCCAACGCGGAGAAGTCGCGCCTGACCGTCGAAGCCGAGGGCCGCGCATCCGCTATCCGCGCCCAGGGCGAGGCCGAGGCCAGCATCATCTTCCAGAAGGGCGAGGCGGAAGCCAAGGCCATGAGCGTAAAGGCCGAGGCCTACCAGGAGTGGAACCAGGCCGCCGTGGTGGACAAGCTGCTCACCAACATGGCCGACGTGGTCCGCGCCATGGCTGAGCCGCTCGGCAAGGTGGACAAGATCACCATCGTTTCCACCGGCAGCGACGACGCCGCCGGAGCGCACAAGATCACCGGCGACATGACGCGCATAGCCGCCCAGGTTCCGGCGCTCTTTGAGGCCCTCAGCGGCATGGACATCAAGCAACTCATGTCCAACGTCAAGGCCATCAAGGCAAGGTCGGCGGAGGCGAATCCGGAGAGCAAGTAGCGTGGTCTCCCAGGTCTGGAAATCCAGACCTGGGGCACCCAGGGGAATGCTCGACCCCAACTATTCGAGCCGCATCGATCGAAAGGAACGAGGTGCGCAAATGCGATTTGAAACCCGATACGACAAGTGGCTTGTGGGTGTGCTGATAGCAACAGGCCTTATCCTGTTCGGCCTGCCTGTCGCCCTCTATTCCATTCTTCCGGCGAGTGGCCAGCCGGTTTGGCCCTTCTTCTTCGGGCCAGTCATCTTTGTCTTCGCGCTCTCGGCCACACTGCCACAGTACTACGAGCTGCGTGAGGAGGGCCTGTTCATCCGTCAGGGATGGAAGAAGGCGCTGCTGCCTTATTCCGCGCTGTGCGAGCTTCGCACGGCCGACGGCTTGCTCAGCGCTCCGGTCTTTTCCACCCATCGCTTGCAGGTCACTGCGGTACCTGGCGGCCAGTTCCTCATTGCGGTCGCGGAACAGGGGCGGTTTCTAGCCGAGGTGGCGCGCCGCACCCCCCAAATGGAACAGTGGCCCTCGGGATTGAGGACCCCTGGCGGAAAGCCCTCCTGGTGCTGATCGGGATAAGGTGCTGGGAATCTCACACTAGCGCAGTTTTGAAAGGGCACGACTTTAGTCGAGCCGCAGGGATCTGGAAATGGACAGTGGGTTTTACAGGCTGCGGAAAAACTCGTCCAAGGCTCCCGGATGTGTCAGGGCGCGACCGGATACCCTCTGGGTGTCGTGCCGCAAGCGCAGCAAAATCAAGCAGGGCTTAAGTCCCTGAGGTATGGGTTTTGGGGATCGAGCAAGAGGTCCGGCATTCAATGAACCGGCCGCGCCGGCTAGGAAACATGACCGCCGGTTGCCAACGGAAAGAGCTATCAGCTTGAAGCTGGTAGCTGATAGCTGAAACAAGGAGGACGTTATGGCACTGTTGGAGAGAGTTAGCACCCTGCTCCGCGCGAATCTCAACGAGATGGTCGAGAAGGCCGAAGATCCGGAGCTGCTGTTGAAACAGATTGTCCTGGACATGGAAAACCAGTTGCTCCAGGTGAAGACGCAGGTGGCCATCGCCATCGCCGACCAGCACCTGCTCGACAAGAAGCGCGCCGAGCACGCGGAGCAGGCGGCGGAGTGGCGGCGCAAGGCTGAACTGGCCGTCCAAAAGGGCCAGGACGACATGGCGCGCTCGGCCCTTGAACGCGCCCTGAGCCACGACGAGCTGGTCAAGGGCTTTACCGGCCAGGCCGAGGACCAGAAGCACGAGGCCGATAACCTGCGCGAGGCCCTGCACAAGCTGGACCAAAAGCTGAACGAGACCCGCGCTCACTGCGAGATGCTGGTGGCCGAGCATCGACGCGCCAAGGTCGTGGGCCGGGCCACGAATGCCCGCCAGGCCGTCGGCGCCGGCCAGGACCACGCCATGGGCCGGCTGCGGAGCCGGGTCCGCATCAAGGCCGCCGAGAATGCGGCCGCCAGCGAAGTGCTGCTTGCCGATAGCCTCGAAGACCGCTTCCAGGCCCTCGAAAGCAAGGACAAGGTCGAGGTGCTCCTGAACGAGATCAAGAGCCGGCAGGCGGTCTAATTGAGGCCGTGCGCGGCTCCCGCGCTTGACTGCCGGGGGCCGCGCACGGGGATTTCCCTGCGTCCGGGGAGCGTGGAATTGCGTCTAACAAAAAAGTGCTGTTTACCCGCAATGAAACGTAGCCCCTGCCGCGGAACTTTGACGCACGCCTTTCGGCGGGGTGATTTAGCCTTGCAGGTGGCGTCCCTCGGTCCCGCTTGCCTCTTGTTTAGGTGAGCGGTTCTAGCGGACGCCGCCCTGCCACTGGTGATTGGATGCGCTTAGGTTCTTCTGTTTTCCCTGCCACATTTCTTGCCGGCATCGCTCTTTTGGCGCTGCCCCCTCATCTTTTTTCGCAGGAACCGGACAGAGGCCCGGTCGCAAGCGCCGCCTCAGAGCTCCCTGAGGCTCCCCAACCGCAAATCGCGCTTGCCGCGGCCCAGCCCATGGGGCAGGAAACTCCGGCCGGGCAAAACCAAGGCGCGCAGCCGCCGGCCCCAAGCCCCGCCGCCCAGGGCAGTTCCAGCTCTCAAACGGCCCCGCAGCAGCCTGCCGGGGAAAAAAGCCAGCACGAGAAGGCCGATGAGCAGATCAAGGAGCAGGAGAAGCAGCGGGTAGTCGGGATTGTGCCTTCCTTCAACACCTCTTACCGCAGCGATGCCGTCTCGCTGAGCGCGGGCCAGAAGATGGGCCTCGCCTTTCGTTCCGCCACCGATCCGGTGGCTTTCGCGGCAGCATTTCTGGTCGCTGGCTACCACGAAGCTCTGGACGATGACAAGGGCTTCGGATGGGGCGTCGAGGGTTATGGAAAGAGATCGGGCGCAGCTTATCTCGACGCCTTCGACGGAAGCATTATCGGCAATGGCATTCTGCCTTCGATCCTGCATCAGGATCCACGCTACTTCCGGCTCGGCCACGGCACCGTCACCCACCGGGTGCTCTATTCCCTGGCCACCAACGTCATCTGCAAGCACGACAATACCGGCAAGTGGGAGCCGAACTACTCCAATGTCGGGGGCAATATCATCTCGGGAGCCATCTCCAATCTCTACTATCCCTCCGGCACCTCCGGCTTTGGGCAGACCATCACCAATGGGTTGACGGTGACCGCCGAGGGCGGCGCGGGTTCCATCTTCCAGGAGTTCTGGCCGGATATCTCGCGCAAGATTCTCCACAGGGATCCGACCCACGGCCTCGATGCCCAGGCACGCGCCCAGGACGCAGCCGAGAGAAAAGCCGAAAGAGAAGCCAAGCAAAAGGGTAAGCAGAGCCAGCAATAGCGACTCGGCGGCCGAAGACGCAAAGACACTGAGCTATTCGCGGGCCGAGCTTGCACCGGCAGCTGGGGAGTTATTCGGCAGGCTGCTTGCCATGCGGCTGCAGGCCGCGCGCGATCAAGCCGAGGCCTCCAGCCAGCAGCACGAGCATAACAATGGTGTTGAACAGGCTCAACGGCCGGAAGAAGATGTGCATGTTGGCAAGCACGCCCGCAAGGATGAACAGCGCGCCGGCGATGGTAAGAATCCAACCGAGGATGCTTCGGCCGCGCCAGAAAAGCAGGCCAATGCCGAATAGCATCGGCAAAAGAGTGATGCCGAAGGAGTTTCCGCCCCAGAAGTTCCAGTAAGAACCCACAACCGTAACCTGGTTGACCAGCAGGTATCCCCCAATACAGGCCATGACGAAGCCCAATGCAAAATGACCGAGGCCGCCGGGCGTTCCGCCCACATCGCTGAAAGAACGGTTTTCCATGGCCGAAAGTATAGCAGAGGAGCGGCAGGACAGACATTCTTCCATCAGGCGCGGGATAAAACTCATATTGCAATCGGCAATTGTGGCCGCAAAACTCACACAAGCCTTTCGACTTAACTCTGACGATCCCGCCGGTTTCAGGATGATCCATAGAAATCACAAAGATCGGCAGCGCGGGCCTTGGGGAACAACGCGGCAGGAAAATGCGTATTGCATAGCGCATGGAAAGCAGGATGCGATACGACTGCCGTGATTGTGGGCCCCCCAAAAAACGCCTCGCGGCTGCGATGGAAGCTTGGTCCAGAAGCGATCCGGAGGCGGCGCTGCGGCGGCCGAAGAAGTCGAAAGACCTCTCGACCGCGGGGATTCCGACCTGCTTTGCCTGGGCATCCGGCGCGCGAGAGGCTGTTTGCATCGGCGCGGCCCGCGTTTACGCTTATTTCCTTGCGGCCAGCGGCTGGGCGAGTATATCCTTGTCGCAACGTCCGCAGGTTTCCAAACGGCTATCGGCAATTGAGATTGGTTGGGGAGGGTTATGACTGGCAAACACGGATTTCTCGACGTTTTGAAGGAAGTGGCCTTTGAGGACGAACCGGCGCCGCCTGAGAAGCACACACCGGCCCCTGCCGCGCCCGCGTTTTCGTCACCCCCATTTTCCGCCCCCGCGTTTTCCGCGCCTTTGGCGGCTCCGGCTGCAGGCGGGGATTCTCCCGTTTCTTATGCGCTTCCGATCGATGCGGGAGTGGTGCCGGATAACGACGCGGTTTACCAGACGCTGCTGACCAAGACCGACTTCGAGAGCACGCCCACCGCGGCGACGATCCACAAGTTTCTCGATCCTCTCAAGGCCATCCCGGACACCGTCATGCCGTCGAACGTGAAGTTCAAGACCGCGGTGATTCAGGCCACGGCCCAGGCCGGATTGACGGAAGACGGGATACTGGGAACCTTCGACACGCTGAAGGCGAAACTTCAGCAGGAAAAAGACGCTTTCGGCGGAAAGTCGCAGCAGTTTGCGGCTCGCGAGGTTGCCGGCCGGCAGGACCAGATTCAGAAGATAAGCGCACAGATCACGGAACTTCAGCAGGAGTTGGCCCGGTTGTCGAATGAATTGGTGGATGCGCAGGGAAAAGCTACTCATGCGCAGAGCCAGTTCGAGGCGGCCGTGCAGCGCCGCGGCAGTGAACTCGAACAGCAGAGGGCGCTTTACGCCTCGCTGCTGAAAGGATAAGAGACTCTCATGGGCATTTCGCCAGTAACTCCCAACTTTACGCAGAACATTCAGAATTACACTCCGAAGTCGTTCTGGAAGCGGCCCGAGGGCCCCTTCGGCATGGTGGTGCTCGCGGCCTTGATCGTGGGCGGCGCCATCGGCTTGTACGCCATGCTGCCGTTCCTGATCACACTCTTGACGGACACGCTTCATATGGCCATTCTGGCCGCGGTGCTGTTCGCCATCCTTTGGCTGGTCTTCAATCCCACCTTCCGCACGGCGGTCTCGAATCTCTTCCAGAATGTGGTGCGGTTTTTTGCCTCGTGGGTGGTGGAGACCGATCCGATCGGCATTCTCCGCAACAACCTGGACGACATGAAGAAGGCCAAGTACAACCTCGACCAGACGCTGCAGCGCTTTGCCGGAAGCGACGAAAGGCTTCAGCGCAGCATTGCCGCCAAGTCCGACGAGATCAATGGGCTTGGCCGCAAGGCCGCCAAAGCCGAGCAGATGGCCAATGCCGCCACCGATCCGATGGAGAAGGAGCGGCTCCAGCTCGAGCGGCAGACCTTCTTGGAGCAGGCCGGAATGCTGATGCAGGGCGTCAAGCAGCTTCAGGCACTTGAAGATCAGACCTCGAAGATGCTCAAGACCTTCCAGCACTGGTCGCAGATCTCCGACAGCAAGATTCAGCGGACGGAGAACAAGGTCAATTTCCTGGCTGAGCAGCGCAAGATGATTCTCGACGCCAAGGCAACACTCGGCGTGGGCCAGCAGTTGCTGCGCGGCAATCCGGATCAGTTGAAGATGGTCGATATGGCCCTCGACTATCTCGAGGACGATACCTCCCGCACGCTGGGCGAGATTCGCGAGTTCTCCCGCTATACCGACAAGCTGCTGACCGACGACCAGATCGAATCCGGCGCGGCCGCGGACGAGGCGGCTTCAAAGTTCGCCGAGTTCAATCAGAAGCTGCTCACATCCGGCAGCCAGTCCACCGGGGCGGACATGATTCACATCCCTGGGATGGAAGCGCCGGAGCCGGTAAAGATGCCCGGGACTCTTGCCAGCGTAGCCGCGTCCAGCGCCAAGAGCGCTAGCGATTACGACAACATGTTCAAGTAATCAACATTTTGCGAATTCATTGAAGGGAAGAAAGAAATGCCGCGTTTGAAGCCGCAAGCGAAGTTTTTCCTGATTCTGATCGTGGTTGTGGTGGTGTTTTTCGGGCTGCGCGCCGCCATGCAGCATGGTTTGATTCCAACCCCAGGCATCATGAAGTCGATCGTCGCCTCCCGCGTGACGCTTCCGCCTCAAGAGGAGGCGCAGGTGGCCAACGTGCAGGCGCTGCCCTACCCGTCTACCGTTGCGGCCAACGTCGCGGCGACGCATTTCCAGTTCGATGTGTGGGAGTGGAACGCGATGTTCTCGCTGATCTACGCCAACGGCGGCCCGGATACCACCAAGGGTTCGCTGATGGAGAAGTACGGCGTCAACCTGACACTGCACCGTCAGGATTCGAACTCGCAGATGAGCGCCGACCTTCTGGCCTGCGCCAAGCAGCTCCACGACGGAGAGAAGACCTGTTCCACGGGCGCTGAAGCTATTGTGGTGATGGGCGACAGCGGCGGCCAGTGGCTGGCCGATTTGAATCCGGAACTGAAGAAGCTGGGGCCGGAGTACCAGGCGGTGATCATCGGCGCGGTGGGCCGCTCCAACGGCGAAGATGCGCTGCTCGGCCCGGCCGAGTGGAAGTCGAATCCGCAGAGCATGAAGGGCAAGACCGTGGTCGGCGTGATTCGCGACGGCGACTGGAATATCGCCCTGAACTATCTGGGATCGAATGGCCTCAAGAACAACCCGGACCTGAAGACCTGGGATCCGGATGCGGTGAACTGGATTTCGGCCCCGGACGAGGATTACACGAAAGCTGTCACCGAGGTATTCGTTCCCAATCGTTGCGAAGACCGCAAAGTGGTAAGGGACGGACGCGCGACGGGCGAAACCAAAAACGTTTGCCCTGACGGCGTTGTGACCTGGACCCCCGGAGACGAGCTGGCAGTACATGGCCGTCCGGGCACAACCAAAATCATCTCCTCGCACGAGTATGCCTCGCAGATGCCGGCGGTGATTCTGGGCATCAAGAAGTTTTTCAACGACAATCGCGACGAAGTCTCGGGACTCTTGGCGGCTAGCTTTCAGGCTGCTGACCAGGTGAAGGCCTTCGACGCCGTTCGCCACAAGGCCGGCGAGATTTCGGCGAAGATATACAACGATCAGACCGGCGATTATTGGTACAAGTATTACCCTGGGTTCCGCGATTCTGCCTCGGGCCAGATGCTGGGGGGCTCGGCGGTGTTTGGCTTGGAGGACGTCGTGAATTACTTTGGCCTGGACGGCAAGCATAACAACAATATGCGCGCCACCTACGAGACCTTCGCTAAGATCGACCTACAGAATTACCCGCAACTCTTCAAGGACAACCCCATTCCGTCTTACAAGGATGCGGTCGATACCTCCTTCATCTTCAGCGCGCAGGCGCTGCTGAATACCGGAGGTGTGCAGACCGCCGCCGCAGAGACGGTGGATTACGCCAAGGAAGCGCAGACCGGCACCGTGCTCGGCCACAAGGCCGTTTACATCAACTTTGCGTCGGGTTCTGATCAGCCCCTGCCGGACAGTATTCCCACGCTGAACGAGTTGAAGGATTCCCTGGCCATCAACTCGCAGTTGGCGCTGCAGATCGACGGCTACACCGACAACGCCGGCAGCGACGCGGTCAACGTGCCGCTGAGCGAAAAGCGGGCGCAGGCCGTGAAGAGCTACTTCCAGAAGGTAGCTCCGCTGAGCTTCCCGGACTCGCGCTTCAAGTCAGTGGCCGGCCACGGTTCCGAGAGTCCCATCGCGTCGAACGCATCGGCCGGAGGCAAGGCGCTCAACCGGCGCGTCGAGATAACTCAGATAGGCCAGTAGTGTTAATCGAACCGGGGAGGCGCAAGCCTCCCCGAATCCTTCCATCCATGTGCAAATCATGAATCATGCTATCGCCGTATTTTCACCCAATGCGGTTCTGAACAAGAACGCCGTGCGCGCCTTGATTGCCGTTCAGGTCGTCATCGTAATCCTGTTATGGTTCTTCAGTCCTTTCGTCTTGCTGCCCAAACCGGGCGAGGTTCTGAATGCCTTTGGGGACTTATGGGAGCAGGGGCTGGGAGCGGAGCTGATTACGAGCTTCTATCTCAACATCCAAGCTATCGCGGTCTCCACCGTCGTTTCGCTGCTGCTGGCCTATGCCACGGTGATGCCCTTCTTCCGTCCCATCGTCGCCTTGCTCAGCAAGCTGCGTTTCCTGTCGCTCGTCGGCTTGACTTTCTTCTTCACGCTCATGGCCCGAAGCGGCCATGAATTGAAGCTGTCGCTGCTGGTCTTTTCCGTTTCGGTGTTTTTCGTTACCGGAATGGCCGATGTGATCAACGGCGTTCCGAAAGAGATGTTCGACCTGGCGCGCACGCTGCGCATGGGCGAATGGCGCGTGGTTTGGGAAGTGATCGTTCTCGGCCAGATCGACCAGGTCTTCGACGTTCTCCGCCAGAATGCGGCGATGGGCTGGATGATGCTGACCATGGTGGAAGGCATTGTCCGCTCCGAGGGCGGGGTGGGAACCATCCTGCTCGACCAGAATCACCACTTCCGGCTGGCCGCGGTCTTTGCCATTCAGTTGACCATCCTCTTGCTGGGCCTCTTGCAGGATTACGGCATCGGCTTGGCCAAGAACCTGCTCTGCCCGTATGCTGCGCTGACGCTGGAGCGAAACTAATGGCCGCCCCCACGTATAGCTTCGGCAAGACTCTTTTGAAGATCGACAACGTGTGTCTGGAGTACGATGGCCGTCCCGTGCTGAGCGGAGTTACCGCGGAGGTGCGCGACATCATCGTTCCGGGCAAGGTGCAGGGGCAGGTGGTGGGCATTCTCGGCCCCTCCGGCTGCGGCAAGACCACGCTCTTCCGCATCGTCGCCGGGCTGTTGCGGCCTACCTCGGGCCAGGTTTCGGTCAACGGCTTCGACCGCCCGGTGATAGCCGGCGAGGTCGGCGTGGTTGCTCAGAGTTATCCGCTCTTCGAGCATCGGAGCGTGCTTGGAAACCTGATGCTGGGGGCAAAGAAGAAGGAAAAGGACGCCGGCGTCGCCCGCGACAAGGTGATGGAGTTTCTGAAAGAGTTCGGTCTGGAAGACAAATACAACCTATATCCCGCGCAGTTATCGGGCGGCCAGCGGCAAAGATGCGCCATCATCCAGCAGATACTGTGCAGCGAGCACTTTCTGCTCATGGATGAGCCGTTTTCCGGCCTCGATCTGATCATGCTGGAGAAGACCTGCGAACTGATCGCCAAGGTCGCCGACATGGACGATCTGAATACCATTATCGTGGTCACCCACGACGTAACCGCCGCGTGCTCGGTGGCCGACCATCTCTGGCTCATGGGCCGGACCCCCAGCGCGGATGGAAACGCTCTTCCCGGCTCCCGAATCGTAAAGCAGTACAATCTGATTGACCGGGATTTGTGCTGGCAGCCGAACATTATCACCACGGCCCGGTTCACCGATTTCGTGCGCGAAGTAAAAGAAGAATTCAGGAGGCTGTAAATGAGCGGAAAGAAGGAAATCGAGCTTCTGGTTTGCAAGTGCAAGGACTGCACCCACTGGGAAATCGGGAAGGACGTTCTGATCTGCAAGACATGCGGCCTGGTTCTGCCCGCGAAGATTTCCGTGGATGACCACCACATGCTTCATTGGAAGAAGCACGAGCGGTAGACCGGCAGACCGCCTTGGGCGAGTAGGCCATCATCCCGCTGTTTGCCGGCTCTCAGCCGCTCCGGCCCGGTGGGCGGTGAGTTGCGCTACGCGCCCGCCGGCTTGGGGTTGGCGGGGTCGAACCTGGCCACGCGGACCTTCTTGGCGAGACCGAGTTTCGAGAGCAGCCAGATGCCCCAGTAGTTGGGGTCGATCTCGTACCAGGCGAGGCCGTGGCGCGCGCTGACGGGGTGAGCGTGGTGGTTGTTGTGCCAGCCCTCGCCGCCGCTGAGCAGGGCGACCCACCAGTTGTTGCGCGAGTCGTCGCGGGTTTCAAAGCGCCGTCTGCCCCACAGGTGAGTTGCGGAGTTCACGAACCAAGTCGCGTGCAGGCCCAAAGTCACGCGCATGAACGCTCCCCACAGCAGCATGCCGACGGCGTTCGTTGGGCCGCCGGTGAGCCAGCCGCCGCCAAACAGCAGCGCGCCGCTCAGCACCAGCGGAATCCAATGGTACTTGCTTAGCCAGACAAAGAAGCGGTCCCGCTCCAGGTCAGGAACGTAGCGCGCCAGCACCTCGGTCTGCGCGTGCAGCGCGTTGCCCCAGAGGAGCCAACCCGTATGCGCCCAGAATCCGCCCTCGCGAGGCGTGTGCGGGTCGCCTTCGCGGTCGCTCAACTGGTGATGGACGCGATGGGTGGCCACCCAAAAGATCGGTCCGCCCTCCAGCGCCAGCGTGGCGCAGGTGGCCATCAGGTATTCCAGCCACTTGGGAACCTGGTAGCCGCGATGGGTGAGCAGCCGGTGATAGCACATGCCAATGCCGACATTGATGGCCACGACGTACAGCGCCGCCATCACCGCCAGCCGCTGCCAGCTGAAGAAAAACAGCGCCGCCAGGGCACCCGCGTGAAATGCAGTGATCACTGTCAGCGTGAGCCAGTTAATGCCCGCGCCCACCGATGCGGCGCGTCCCATGCGAATCTCTTGCCGCGCCGGCGCCGCGTGAATTACCGCGGAGGCGGGAGAACAGGGAACTGCGGGAATCTGCAGGCTTGAAGTTGCGGCCGCGAATTCAGAAGAGGGCGGAGTAAGGACTGAAGCCATTCGGGGGAAGATCCTCAGAGAGTGGCAACGCTCCCACCCTGTCTACCGCCATTGTACCCGGACCGCGGGGGCAGCAAGCATTTGAAGCGATACCTTGTCAGTAATGATGCGCCCCGATTGCAGGATTGTGTGAGCAATTTTGCTCAAGATTGGAAGAATTGCCGCGCCGCGCAGCCACCGGCATGCGAAGGCATTGCCCGGCAGGCCGGCTATCACCCTGGATGCTTCAGCAAGAGCAGGCTTGGCAGCCGGTTCACTCGGGAGGCACCGTACCAATGAAGAGCGCTGTCCGGTTCCCATTCACCACCGCAAAGGTCACTTGCACAGGATCGCCCTTGGCGGGTCGAAAATCGAGTCCCCCCACGGCGCCCAACTCAGTATCCGCCACCGAATCCGGAGCGACCTCGAACAACTGTGCTTCCCCGGATTGGTCTGTCATCGTGAGCGAATGTTCCTTCTTGTTGAAACTGACGACTGTTCCTACGGTCTTGGCAAACGGTCCCGGCCCGAGGCTTCGCATTGCAACCACAGTGCGCAGATCGCCGAAGCCGAAGTAGTAGACGATCACGTGTTCGCCGCTCCTGCTGAAATCGCCGGCAGCGGCAGCATCGGCGCGGGCACTCTTGTCGAAGGCTATCTTGCGATGGGAGTTCACCATGTCTTTGAGGTTAGCTTCGACGCCGTCGTCGGTCTTGACCACAATCGTTTTTGCCGCTGAGTTTATTGAGCCGATCGTCCCGATCAGCGCATGAATCACCTCTTGAGCAGTCGCTGCAAACGAGGCCGGCAAGAAACATCCCGCGAGGAAGCAGATCCTCAAAATCCCTCTCGACATAAACACCTTCCCGAGTCCGTCAGAACCATTGGGGGTGAAAGGTCTGAAAGAGAGGCTCTGTTTGGCTGCACACAGTGTAGTGCAGTTGAAGAGGGCTTGCAAGTCCGGTTTTTCGGGGATATTAAATTCATCTGAGAATAAATATCTTCCTCGAAACACAGTTACGAATCGCCTCAACCAGAGCAGAAAAACAAGTAACTCAGCCTGCCTCCTGCTCCGGAACAATGGAATAGGAGAGCATCACAATTCCGCTTGGCAAAGCCTTAGTCTTCTCAAGATGAAGGCTCCGGCGGCGTCCCTCCGGCAGCAGCGGAACCCCGCTTCCCAGCATCACGGGCATCGACACAACCTCAACGGCATCCACGAGTCCGGCATCGAGCAGGAAGCGAAACAGCACGCCGCCACCGCAAAGCCATATGTCCTTGCCCGGCCGGGCCTTCAAAGCGGCCACGGCCTCTGCAACGCCGCTGCTGAAAATGGTGACGCCGGGGTGGTCTTCGGGCTTCAGCGAGCGCGAGACGACGATCCAGCGATGGCCAAGATCCGGCCACTGAGCCGCCCTCACCCTGGCAACCTCATAGGTCCGCCGCCCCATCAGCAGCGTGTCGAACTGCGCGTGAATGGCTGCAAAATCCAACTCGGGATCGGCGACCATCCAGTCGAACTCGCCCTTGGGTCCGGCAATGAACCCATCCAGGCTCATCGCCACGCCGTAACGCAATCGCCGCATCTTCGCCTCCGCTTGAGAACAGCTTACCCCTCTTCCGCCTCGCCCAGCTTGGCAACGGGTCCGGAGCAAAGAGCCGCAGCTCCGGTCATTGTTCCTGCTTGTATTGTGCGGCGGAGGAGGGCTATTCTCTGTAGCCGGGCCGGCGAGGGCGGGGCAGGCGGAGGTCAACATACAACCATTCTGCGCCGCCGGATGTTATTGCCGGCAAGGGCGGCGCGCTCAGGCTTCCAACGCACGCTCCACTTTTGCCCAGACTTCGGATGTGGGGAGGAAGTCGCCACGTGCGGCGGCGTTCTGCCCGGGTTGAAACCCTTGATGAAAGCGAACCGGCAGGTGCTGGAATGCTAGTTCCGAGTAGCCGCTCAACCGCCCCAGGGACAATTCATCCTCCACAAGCCGACTTGCCGGTACCAATCATGGCTTCTTAGCGTTATAACAACTAGCTCGAACCACAGATTGATGCTCAACACACCAGAACTTCAGCATCAGGTCATCAGAAATTCCTACTGACAAAGTCTTTTAAGCGATCAAGCCGATAAGAAGCGTCGCCGGTTTCGATGCCTATAAGAAGCTGTGTGGAGATCAACTGATTGCGAAAGTCCAAGGCGGCGCTGGTATCGGCGTCGCCGACTAGTTTGAGATTCGTCTCGATCTCCTCCGACTCCTGCTGGATAGACTTGATGCGATTTTCTTGCACAGCGATTGTTTGCTGAACCTGATCTTGAAGCACCTCCATACCGCGTTCCACATCGTTCTCCTGCACCTTTTTCCAACTGGAGTAGGCATCGACGGAGCGGTCCAGGTGCTTGTCGATGGCGCGACTTCCCAGGTTATAGGTGGCGCTCACCTCTCCATAGGGTCCAAAGCCGTTGGCTACAGGGTTAAGCTGTTGGTGTGCGCCAACAGTGAGGGTAACGTCCCAGTTATTCTGGCGAATGAGACGGGCCAGGGAACTCTGTTCGGCGTGGTCGCTGGATTGCTTGGCTGCAACTTGCAGCTTGAGCGGCTGATCGGAGAGCTGCGGGATGTAGAGCGCGGCGATCTTCGACTGCGTTTCGGCACGATCCGAATCGAGCTTGATCCGGTTCGAGAGCAGGGAGACGAGCATGGGGCGAGTCATGTTCTGAGCCGCGACCATTTGCGATGTCTTGTCGATCAGCGCGTCGAGCGATTTGGAAGCTTCTTCAATGAGGAGAAGCCGATGCGTGAGCGCATCCTTCTCGACGGCTGGCAACGCATATTGGAGAGCTAGCAATACACCGGTGGAGGCCTTGTAAAGCTCGCAGTTCTTGCGGGCGGCATCGAGGGTGATGCCTGCCTTCTTCAGATTGGAGAGACTGATCTGAGTGCCGACAACCAGTTGCATTGGCAGCCCGGTCTCAGGCTGAGTAAAGCCGGCGAGGGCATCTGGCGAGCGAAGGAAATTACTCTGCGCCTTAGCTTGTTCGGCGAGATAGACGCAGTAGGCCTTCTGATCGGCTTCACTGTTTTGCGCCTCCGCATGGGCGGAGATGAAGAGCAGTAGAAGTGCAAGGATGGGTGGATACGAGATTCGGCGAAACATGATCGTACTCCCTAATAAATCTTGAACCGTGCGCTGATTCGTTTGGGACCCTCTAAACAAGTGCTGATCGCGATCGGCATTCCCTGAAGGCTAAAGCTCGTACCCTTCAAAACATCGATCCGCTTAGCGGCTCATCAGAACAACAGTGGCTTGCGGCCTAGAAAAACAGTCTGCGATTTTGCCGACTCGGGGCGAGACAAGTCCATCAGGATGGTGAGGCCTCGCACCTGGTTCTTGAAGATGGGATGGTTGATGACCTGTTCGCCAAGAAATACCTGCTTGACGACGCCAACTTTGCGGCAGAGAACCATGTTGAGATAGCAGTCGTAGATCGGTGCGCCAACGGTTGCGTTGGCTTGATTGTCGTAGGGAACGAAGGCAAAGTAAAGGCGATTGTCTCCGCTGGCGTTGAGATAGTAGGGGCTCAGCTTGGCGATGGCGATGGCGTCGTGCAGGCGATCCACCTGGAGATTGTCTTCCTGCAGCTGTTTTTGCGCAACGCTGAGAGTTACATCGAGTTGGGCAATATCGGAACGAAGTTCAGCCTGCTTCTCGATCACTTCAAGCGACTTAGTTCCGATGGTGGTCTTGTCGAGAACGCTGTCAGTGAGCATCACATCCGCGATGCGGCTGTCTGTGTAGTCGGTATTCGCGTGGTCGAGCGCGGCCAGTTGTGCGGCGGCATCTCCCTTGGTGATGAGTCCAGCCGCAAGATCGCTTTTGATTTGCGCTTCGAGCTGATGAATCTGGACAAGCAACTCCTGCGTCTTGCGATTGTCCGCCTGCTTTTGCTTGTCGAGCGCGGCCAGTTGCGGTCCGGTGAGCTGATCGTGTTCGCGCTTGCTCGCGATGGCCGTCTGCAATTCGCGATCGAGAGCAAATAGGGAGGCTCGGTATTTGTCCATTTCCGCGAGGGTGGTTTGCTGCCGGATGACGTCTACCTTGAGGTCCTCGATGGATTGCCTGCTGATGACCAGCTTCTGCATGAAGTCCAGACTTTTTTCATCGGAGGCAGAAAGAATCAGCGGGGCAGCCCAGCTGCTATTGACGGCATAGAAGCCCATCACAAAGGCATAGGCTAGGATGCCGGCGAGCACGGCGTAGAGAGTGATGATTGCAAAGACGCGATAGAGGGTAAGTGTCGATTTGTAGAAGAACGATTGCAGCTTCGAACTGGGTTTGTCCGAGTTGTGCGTAGCATCAGTTGTTGTCATGGCTATTCTGGTCCTCCTTTCGTACTTTGGCTCGTGTTCCCCAGTCCCCGGAATCAAATGTTAACAGGGCGAGGGGAGTTATGAAGAGAGAACTGGCGACTGACCATGCGATGTAAGCTCCAAAGGCCAGTGGATGCTGGATGGTCTCCCTGATGCTGTATTTGTTGATAGCCCACGTGAAGACTGCGGCGATGCCGAGGTAGACAACCAGCGGCTGGGGTCCAGCCCAGGCCAGCGGATTCGTACTGAGCATGGTGATTACCATCAGCAGCGCAATCACGGCGCCCAAGGGAGTAAGAATCATAGTGAAGATGGTATTTGGGTGCAGCTTGAAGACGTGCTGCGGCAAAGAGCGCAGAGTGTAGAAGAGATCCCGCAAGATGCTGCTTCGCCAGCGAAGCTGCTGATTGAAAAGGACCGAGAGCTTGGTGGGAACGGCGGTCCAGCATAGGGCGTCGTTGTTGATGTAGGTTCCGTAACCGCGCATCAGCGTCTGATGAGTCAGAAAGCGGTCTTCGCCCTGATTGACTGGAATGCCGAACCAGTGGCGGGCGCGGAGGATAGGTTCAATCTCCAGCAGCAGCGTGCGGCGAATGGCGAAGAGGCAGCCGCTGATGCAGCAGACACTCCGGGTCAGGTTTTCGGGAATCTTATAAAGTTCGAAGGCTGCGTAGTAAACGATGGTCTGAATGGCGGTAATGACGTTGTCGTTGGGGTTGCTGACGCCGACGCGGCCGCCGACCGAGCCGACTACAGGTTCGGCAAAGCAGGCGGTCAGTTCGCGAATGGCGTCGTGATGGAAGATGCAGTCGGAGTCAATGGAGATGATGATTTCAGCGGTTGAGTGCTGCAGGGCATTGCAGACGGTGCGCGCCTTGCCACAGTTGAAATCGTTCCGGCCCACGCGGATGGAGATGTTAGTGAAGTCGCGCTGGGCCTTGAGCATCCACTCGAAGCTGTCGTCGACCGAACAGTCGTCTTGGGCGATGACTTCAAAGCGGTCATTGGGATAATTGCAATTGCTGATGCTTTCAATGGTGTGATAGACGGTGCGGCCCTCGTTATAGCAGGGCAGAAGGACGCTAACTGTGGGCTGCCAGGTGTAGTCCTTGCGAATCTTAGCGCCGGGAAATGCGAGCCTGAGGAGAAGCCCCATCAGATACTTGACGACCGAGATCACCAGGCAGAGAAACATGATCAGCCAGAGAAGAATCGGTGCCACGAATGTTTCCTCCCGTAAGGCAAACCACCCTTAGGTTTCACCACATCAGGGACGAACCCATGGGCCACTTGTTATCCAGAAGCCTGAATGACCGGGGGTTCGCAAAGTCCAGAGTCACTCATGCAAGTTTATCTTACCCTCGCCCGAAAAACTCATGTAGTCCAGAGCGTTCTTTACCGCCAACCGAAATCTGACCTTCCCTTATGCAATTATTGCGGGGATTAGTACTGGGAAACGCCGCGGGGCCCGGAAGTTTTGAAGCCGTGCTCAGCCCTCTTCCGCTTCGCGCAGCTTGGCGATTACGGTGAAGTCTTCGAGGGTGGTGATGTCTCCCTTGATCTCGCCGTGGGTGGCCAGTTCCCTGAGCAGACGGCGCATGATCTTGCCGGAGCGGGTCTTGGGCAGCGCCTCGGTAAAGCGAATATCGTCAGGCCGCGCCAGCGAGCCGATCTCCTTTGAGACCCACTTGCGCAACTCGCCTTTCAGTTCCTCGCTGGGCTGGTTGCCGCTCTCAAGGGATACGAATGCCGAGATGGCCTGGCCCTTGAGCTCGTCGGGACGGCCTACCACCGCGGCCTCGGCCACTTTGGGATGCGCCACCAGCGCCGACTCCACCTCCATGGTTCCCAGGCGGTGGCCGCTCACGTTGATCACGTCGTCCACTCGGCCCATCAGCCAGAAGTAGCCGTCGGCGTCCTGGCGCGCGCCGTCGCCGGTAAAGTAGCTGCCCGGCACGTCGCTCCAGTAAGTCTTGCGGTAGCGGCCGGGATCGCCATAGACGGTGCGCGCCATGGAGGGCCAGGGCTTGCGGATGACCAGCAGGCCGCCGTGGCCCGCGGGGACCGGCTCGCCCTGCCTGTTGACCACCTCCGGCTGAATGCCGAAGAAGGGCCGCGTGGCCGAGCCCGGCTTGGCGGCCACCGCGCCGGGAATGGGCGCAATCATGATGGCTCCGGTCTCCGTCTGCCACCAGGTATCCACAATCGGGCAGCGGTTGTGGCCGATCTTCTCGCGGTACCACATCCAGGCTTCGGGGTTGATGGGCTCGCCCACCGTGCCGAGCAGCCGCAGCGAGTCCAGCTTGTGCTTTTCCACATGCTGGTCGCCCCACTTCATAAATGCGCGGATGGCGGTGGGCGCGGTGTAGAAGACGGTCACCCGGTGGTCGTCCACGATCTTCCAGAAGCGGGAGAAATCCGGCCAGTTGGGCGCGCCTTCATACATCAGCACCGTGGCGCCGTTCTGCAGCGGCCCATACACCACATACGAGTGGCCGGTGACCCAGCCGATATCGGCCGTGCACCAGTAAACGTCCTCGTCGCGCAGGTCGAAGACATACTTCGCGGTGAGGTAGGTTTGCACCGCGTAGCCGCCGGTGGTGTGAACCAGGCCCTTGGGCTTGCCGGTGGTGCCGGAGGTGTAAAGAATGTAGAGCGGATCTTCCGAATCCAGTTCCTCGGCAGGGCAGTCTGGCGCGGCGGCAGCCATCAGATCGTGCCACCAGTGGTCGCGGCCCTCCACCATATTCACCGGGCTTCCGGTGCGGCGGTAAACCACCACGTGCTTCACGGTGTGGCAGGCGTTCATGGCCTCGTCGACGGTTCGTTTCAGTTGGATCTCGTTGCCGCGCCGGTAGCTTGAGTCCTGGGTAAGAATGGCGACGCACTGCGAGTCGTTGACGCGGTCGGCGATGGCGTTGGCCGCGAATCCCCCAAAGATGACCGAATGCACGGCTCCGATGCGCGCGCAAGCAAGCAGGGCAATGGCCAGCTCGGGAGTCAT
Source organism: Occallatibacter sp. (assembly GCA_050014575.1). Lineage (GTDB taxonomy): Bacteria > Acidobacteriota > Terriglobia > Terriglobales > Acidobacteriaceae > Telmatobacter. Next base: position 76,001 of record JBEKDB010000008.1, read on the forward strand.
ACCCAAGTAGACGGCGACGCGGTCGCCCTTTTTGATCCCCAGGCTTTTGAGGGCATTGGCAAATCGCTGCACCTCGGCGTGCAGTTCGACGTAGGTGAGGCGGCGAATCTCGCCCGGCTCGCCCTCCCAGATGAGGGCGGTCTTGTCGCGGCGGACGCCGAGCGCGTGGCGATCGACGCAGTTATAGCTGAGATTCATTTTGCCGCCCACAAACCAGCGCGCCCAGGGCAGATCCCACTCCAGCACCTTGTCCCACGGCTTGAACCAGTGCAAGTCCTTGGCCACTCCGGCCCAGAAGCTCTCCGGATCGCCGATGGACTGCTTGTAGAGCGCCTCGTACTCTTCGAGGCTCTTGATGTGGGCCTTGCGGCTGAACTCCGCCGGGGGCGGAAAGACGCGGTCCTCGCGCAGAGTGGAGTCGATGTCCTGATTGGCAATCGGGGAGAGAGGCGCGGAAGACATGGATGCGTCCTTTGGGAAAGGAAATCGAGGTTGCGCACGGCACCCTGGGAGGGCCTCCCAGGGGGTCTCCGCGTGGGAGTCACTTTACTGGGACAGGGGCACAGTCGGCAAGCGGGCAAGGAAACGGCAGGGCGCGAACATTAGTTTGATTGATTTATTCGGTTGTGCTCAGCGCGCCCGCTGCACAGCCCTTTTTTGTGCGTTCACATACTCCCGCAGTGCCGCGTTGATGCGGCTCTGATAGCGCCTCCCGGTGGCGCGGAAGAACTCGAGCACATCGGCGTCCAGGCGTAGCGTAATCTGCTGCTTGTTCTCCTCTGGAACCAGATCGGAGACACGCCGCCAGCCAGTGCTAGGTTGGGGTGGAATATCGCTGTAGTCGATGGCCTCGTCCGGCATCTCCTGAAGTTCCTTCCACGCCTTCCGCTCTTCAGCCGTCAAGGTAGGAGGATTGTCGGAATCAAGCGTATATGTCACCAGTCCAGTAGGTTCGCTGTTCATTGCGATTCGCCTTTCGTGCGGAGATCAAGCGGAGCCTCTCCCCGCGCTGGGTGAAGACTACAAGGAGGACGGTCTGCTCGACGCGCCCGATTACTATCAACCGCTCCTCATCGTAGTCGCGGGAAGCGTCTGGACGCTCAAGCCTGCTGTGATCCTTGAAGACCTCGCTGGCCTTGACGAATGGAACCTTGTGATCGCGCAGGTTCTGATGAGCTTTTGTTTTGTCCGCTTCGAACTTCATGCCGCTTGACGACTGCCAATACACAGTTTTCATTCATAATCGCTTTCTCTCCCGGTCCCGCGCAGTGAGTCTTCTGCACAGCCAACGGTCTCCCGCCGTCGACTACAGTATACCACAAATGTGTCTATAAATGTAACTACGCGAGCATACACTTTCTTTCAGGCTATGCTCACGCGTACCGCTTCCGGTGCCAGATCCAGGCGGTGTGGACGATCTCGTCGAGCTGGGTATACTTCGGCTTCCAGCCCAGTTCGCGAATCGCCTTCTCCGAGCTGGCAATCAGCACCGCTGGGTCGCCGGGGCGGCGGGGATGGACCTCGGCCGGAATCGGATGCCCGGTCACGCGGCGGGCTGATTCGATGACCTCGCGGACGCTGAAGCCCTGGCCGTTGCCCAGGTTGAAGATCAGGCGATCACGGGTCTCCAGCGCGTCGAGAGCCAGCAGATGGGCGTCGGCCAGGTCGGAGACGTGGATGTAGTCGCGAATGCAGGTTCCGTCCGGCGTCGGATAATCGTCGCCGAAGACCTTGATGGAGGCGCGCCGGCCCAGGGCGACGTCGAGAACCAGGGGAATGAGGTGCGTCTCGGGCTCGTGAGCCTCGCCGCGCGTCACGCCCCCCGGTCCCTCGGGTGCTCCGGCCACATTGAAGTAGCGCAGCGAGGCGTAGCGCAGGCCGTGAATCCTGTTCAGCCAGGCAAGCATGTGCTCCGCCAGCAGCTTGGACTCCCCATAGGCATTGGTGGGGAGAAGGCGGGCATCTTCGGTGATGGGCACCGACTCCGGCTCCCCGTAGACGGCCGCGGTGGAGGAGAAGACCAGGCGGCGCGGACCGTGGGCCAGGATCGCCTCGAGCAGCGAGAGGGTGGAGGCGGTGTTGTTGCGGAAGTATATCTCGGGCCGGACCATGGACTCACCGGCTTCAATGAGCGCGGCAAAGTGGAGTACGGCGTCGAAGGGCTGGCCTTGCCTGGAGGCGGCGATGAAGAGGTTTTCAAGAGCCGCCCGGTCCGCCAGTTCCCCCTCCACAAATTCCACCCCTGTCGGCAGAAGATCGCGTTTCCCGTGACTCAAGTTGTCAAAGACGACAGGTCGATGTCCCGATTCGGCAAGCAGTCCAGCCACAGTACCGCCTATGTACCCCGCACCGCCTGTGACCAATATCTTCACAAATAAACCGCCCTTTCAGGAACGCATTGGTTTAACTTGAGTCTATTACAGTGTGGTCAGGCTGGAACCCGACTCCAGCCTCAGACCGCCGGAAGAACGGCTGGCCATGCGGCATGGCGCACGCGTCGCAATCTTTTCGGATGGCATCGGCGCCGGTGGCATTCGATGGGTGTAAAGTGGTTTTTTTGCGTTTCTTTCGGGCAGAGAGGGATTCAAGGCTTTTCTATCTGCCGCGGTTCGAGTAAAATGGTTGCATATCGCAGTCTATTGGGTTTATGCAGCCGGCAATCCGCCTTGGGTTGAGCAGGTCCACGTGGGACAGAAGAAGCGATTACGCTCCCTCCCAGCGGACGCAGACGAGGTTTGAATAATGCGCGATCATGATTCCCCAGGCAGGCCCGCGCTCGGTTTGCTCCCCGAGCCCGAGCGTTCGCTCGGCTCGTTTATCGCCAGCATGGCGATCAACGGGTTGATGCTGGCGTTGGCGCTCTATGTGGGAGCGACGGCCAAGCGGGTGATCGAGGAGCACAAGTACGAGATGACGGTATTGGTCGTCCCCAAGCCCGAGCCACCTCCCGAAAAGGTCAAGCTGCCCGAGCCGCCCAAGATCGAACAGCCCAAGCCGCCCGACATCCAGCTTGAGCTGCCGAAGATCCACGTGCCGCGGCCGGAACCCAAGCCGGATCTGAAGCCGATCCAGATGGAAGCCAAGCTGGCGTTGCCGACGATCAAGGAAGCCAAGCCTTCGGTGATTCTGGCTCCGCAGCCCAAGGCTGCTCTTACGGCGGCCATGCCGGCGCAAGACAGCCACGTCAAGCCCTCGACGGCTCCAGTGCATCTTGGCGAGACCTTCGGCGTGACGCCCAATCCCAACGCCAGGGGACCGGCCACCATCGCGGCGATTGGCAATCCGTATGGCGGCATGAAGGGTCCGGCCATAGCGCCCCATGGGGTGGTTGGCTCGACCGGCATCGGCAATGGGCTCAAGTCCGGTTCCAACTACGGGGTGGTGGGCAGGGTGGCCTCGGCCGGCATCCCCGCCACAGCCGCAGTTCCGGCCAGCAGCTACACGGGCGGCAAGGTGGCCTCGGCCGGCATTCCTACCGTCGCCGTGGCTGTGCCGGTCCAGAAGGCGGTTGAGTCGGTGGTCACCACCAATCTGGAGATCGTTTCCAAGCCGGTCCCGGATTACACCAGTGAAGCCCGCCAGTTGAAGGTCCAGGGCGATGTTGTTTTGCGCGTTACCTTTACCTCCAGCGGCCGGGTGGTGGTGCAAAATGTGGTGCATGGGCTGGGCCACGGCCTGGACGAAGAGGCTCGCCGCGTGGCGCAGCAGATTCACTTCCGGCCAGCCACCCGCAACGGACAGCCGATCGACCTGACCACAACCATCGTCATCACGTTCCAACTGGCTTAGCATTTAGACTGCACACAGGAACACGGCTCGACTCAGCCGCGCGCTGCCGAATAGGAGTTTGCGGACAGAGGCAGAATTGCAAGAACAAACCTAGGAGCTTGACATGACGTTTCGGAAGCTATCTCTCCCTTTTTTGATCATTACCCTGGGTGCGGCCTGCGCGTACGCAAAGAAGGCGCCGAAGTTCGAGCAGGCGCACCAGCTCACGCCCGAGCAGGCGGCGCTGGTGGAAAGGGCCATCGGGCGGGAGAAGGTGCTGATCAAGAACATCCAGCAGCGCACGCCGCTGGTGGAGACCTACATCCAGAACACCAGGCCGGACGTGAAGCTCTACGAGGTGCCGGTGGAAGACCAGTACACGCT
>JBEKDB010000009.1:0-78237 GCA_050014575.1 Occallatibacter sp.
CGGCGGCTTCCGGCGGGTTAAACGACCTGCCGGACATACGAAAATGCGCTGATTTCATGCCCTTGCAGAAAAATACCGGCGACGGACTCTTCTAACTCGGCGCTTTTCAGAGGTTCCCTAGCTGAGGAACCTCGTGTAAAACTATCTTCCGGCGATAGATTGTGTCAGGGCACGACTTCAGTCGTGCCCTGACACTTTTTGCGGTCTCAATGGAATTTTGCAGGAGGCTCTGAGGAAACAAGAATTCTCGATAAGTACCCCGCGGGCTCGCGTGCATTGCCTATAACTCCGTAACTCTATAACTCGCCGGCGGCGATCACTTGCCCGGCGCCTGTTCCTCATCCGATTACTTACCCGCCGCGGCCGGCGGGGCTGGCGTCTGCTCCTGCGCAGGCAGGGCGACGATTACCTCGTTGGACTTGGCGTAGTGCAGCTTCTCGCGCGCCAGCATCGCGACGGCCTCGGGATCGGATTTGAGCCGCTCGATACGCTCGCGGAGCGCCGCGTTCTCTTGCTCCAGATCCTTGATCTCCCGCTGCAGCCGATGGTCTTCGGTACGTTTATTGTGCCAGGCATTCAGGCCGTTCTTGCCATTGATCACGTGCCAGGTAAGCAGCAGCGCCAGCGCCACAGCCAGCACCGTGCCCGCCGGACGCCATACCCGCATCGTCCAGTCCAGCGCCCGCCTGGGCATGGGACCGGCAACCGTTCCCGCCGCGCTCTTCCCAGCTTGCATCTTCCATTCCACCTTTAGACTTGCTCCACGCTTACGACAGCACAAACCTCTCCGCCGCCGCCTTCAGCGCTTCCATATCCTGTTCGTTGCGCGCTTCCGTATAGGCTCGTACAACCGGCTCGGTCCCCGAAAGCCGGTAGCAGACCCACGAACCGTCTTCCAAAATCAGCTTGAGCCCATCGGTTCGCACTACCTTCACGACCCGCCGCCCGCTCAGCTCGGCGGGATCGGCCTTCATCTTCTGAGTGAACGCGGCCTTCGCCTCCGCGGTCAAGCGGAAGTTCTCCCGAACTGGATAAAAGGAACCAACTTTGGCAAATAGTTCCTTCAGTTGCGCGCCTACGCTCTTGCCGCGGGTGGCCACCATCTCCGCCACCAGCAGGCCGGCCAGCACGCCATCCTTTTCAGGCACGTGCCCGCGAATGGTCAGCCCCGCCGACTCCTCGCCACCGATGGCGATCTTGTCCTCAACAATCAACTCGCCGATGTACTTGAAGCCCACCGGCGTCTCATACAGCGGAACCATGTGGTAGTCGGCCAGGGCGTTGATCAGATTGGTGGTGGCCACGCTCTTGGCCACGCCGTTGCGCCAGCCGCGCGTCTCCACCAGATAGTCGAAGAGCAGCGCAATCACGTAATTGGGCTGGATGAAGGTTCCATCGCGGTCCACCACGCCGAAGCGGTCCGCGTCGCCATCGGTGGCCACGCCGAGGTCCGCGCCGATCTCCCGCATCTTGGCCTTGGCGTCGCCCAGCAGCTCGTCGGAAGGCTCCGGCGCATGGCCGCCGAAGAGCACGTCGCGGTAGTCGTGAACCGTTTCGACGGCCACGCCCGCCTCGCGCAGCAGATCGGAGAGGTAACCGCGGCCCGCGCCCCAGAACGGATCGTAGACCACCTTGATGCCCGACTTGGCGATGGCAGGCAAATCCACCAGTTCCGCCAGCCGCTTCAGGAATGCGGGCTTCACGTCGGCAGTCTCAAAGCCGCCCGCCGGTGCGCTCAAGCTGGGGATGTTCTCGCCGATGCCAAGCCCGTCAATCGCCGCCTCAATCTGCCTCGTCACCTCGGGCAGCGCAGGAGCGCCGTCGGGCGTGGAGAACTTGATGCCGTTGTACTCCGGCGGATTGTGCGAGGCGGTAAAGTTGATGGCCCCGGAGGTCTTCAGAGTTTGCACGGCATAGGCGATGGCCGGCGTAGGCGCGGCCTCTGGGATCATGATCGGCGCAACGCCCGCGCCAGCCAATACGCTGGCCGCCTCGGCCACAAACCGCTCGCCCAGAAAGCGCGGATCGCGGCCCACCAGCACCCGGTGCGGCTCCGGCAGGGTCTTCACATAGGCGGCAATTCCCGCCACCGCCAGCCGGATATTGGCCACCGTGAACTCGTCGGCCACAATCGCCCGCCACCCGGAGGTGCCGAACTCGATCCCAGACTCGAATACAATCCTCATCCTGCTTCTCCACCGCGGCTGGGTTCACCCAGCCGCAAATTCCATACTGCCCTAGTCGGGGCTGTGGGGCAAGCCGGACGGCGTGAAGGAAGGTTTCAGGTTCGAAGAAAAACGCCGCTTCGCCCTTTCAATTCGGATTACATTGTGTTTGAGAACTATACTCACCCCATGCCCGAAACCGCCCCGCCAGCCCGCATCGTTCTGACCACCGCGGCCAACCCCGAGGAAGCCAGCCGCGTGGGCCGCACCCTGGTGGAGGAGCGGCTGGCCGCCTGCGCCACGCTCATCCCCGGCGTCCAGTCCATCTATCACTGGCAGGGCCAGGTCGAGTCCGCTACGGAGACCCTGTTGCTGCTCAAGACTGGCCCCGATCAGCTGGACGCGCTCGAAGCCCGGCTGCACGAGTTGCACAGCTACGAGACACCGGAGTTCCTGGTTCTGGGCGTGGAAGCCGCCAGCCAGCTCTACCTCGACTGGTTGCAGGCCAGCCTTCGCCGACCTTGACCAAGATAGCGTGAATCTCGGCCTCCGTCAGCCCCTCGGTCCATTTTGTCAGGTCATCGAGAGCCAGATCGAGCGCGTGCAGCACCGCGCGGCCCACTGCCGGAACATCGGTATAAGCTCCGCGGAACCACGGCTCAACATAAGGAACAGGAGAAGTGCTCGTGGGGAGATCCTCAATACCTACCGATTCAGAATATGGATCAAATCGTCGTCCGGAAACTCTCTCATCTTCCCGTCCTCTGAATAGTGGCTGTAGTGGAAATTGATGAACTGCCAGCTTGAGCCGGATTTCTTCAGCTCCGCAACCTCATGAATCCCATGACCACCTTCGATGGCGGCCTGGCATACGCCATTTACAACGCTCGCACTCTTAACCAAGTACTTTCCGACTGGTCCATTGCTATCCAAGAATGGATCGAAGTCCAGATTGACAATATCGCCTCCGGCCGCTTTCGAGGTGTCTTCATCCTTTTTGATCAGCCTGATCAGTTCCTCACTCAAAACTGGAGGGTTACGCCTTAATGCGTCATCATACGAATAGGCTTTTCCGGAGGCACTGGGATCGCCCGACTCGTTCGCAAACTGATTCCAATACATGTCATAGAAATTCTGTACGAAGACACGGCAGGATGGTTCCTCCGGGGTCAAAGCGCGACTGTCAGCCACCTGCGGCTTTGCTTCCTGCCGCGCTGCTGCAATCTGGATTGGGGCAGCCTTGCGGCAAGAGGTAATCGGAATTACCAGAATGACCGCACAGAAAATACAATAGAATGCGATGCGACTCACGCGCGGCAAGATCACCGGAGACACGATAATGCCGAGCCGATGAACAGACTTCATTGCAGACCTCTTTGCCTCTCACCCCGCGCTCTTCACGCGCACCACGGTGATCTTCTCAAAGCCCTCTTCGAAGACCGGCGGCTTGAGCTTCTCGGCCATCTTGCGCATCACGTCCTCGCTTACCGCGCGGTCGCGCTTGCTGTTGCGCTCCAGGCAGACCGCGAGCGGCACGTCGAAGAAGACCGCCTGCACCTCGTAGCCGAAGCTCTTGGCCATCTTGATCCACTGGTGGCGCTCGTGAATGGAAAGGTTGGTCGCGTCCACGTAGTTCCAGGGCATGCGCGCGATGAGCCGGGCGCGCAGGAGCGAGCGCAGGGTGGAGAAGACCAGGCCCTGGTAGCGCTGCTCCTCCACATCGTCGAAGAGGATATTGCGCAGCAGGTCGCTGGAGAGCGGGGTGACCCCGCGACGCCGGAACCAGGTGGTCTTGCCCGAGCCGGGCAGCCCGATAGCCAGCACGACGTACCCCTTGGGAGCTTGGGGCGAGGGCTCGGCGACTTCGGCGGGAGGCGCTGAGGGGATCTCCGGCTGCGTCTCCAGCTCAAAACGGGCGGAATCCACCGGCTCGCTCCACGCCGGCTTGGCGGGCCGCTCCTGCCTGGGAGGGCGCGGCGGGGCCGTGGGCCGCGGTTGCGCCGGTGACGGGGGACGCGCGGCAGGCGGAGGTTGCTGAACCCGCTGCGGGCGGGGCTGCTGCGCCGGGGTCGGAGCCGGAGCATCGTCCAGATAGAACGGCACCAGCGGAGCCGGTTGATTCGATGGGAGTTCCTGGCCGATCTTGCCTGTGGATTCGGAAGTATTGGGGGTGTGCCTGGAGCGTCTTCTCATGCCGCCTTCAAACCTGCTTGGTGATACCCGAATACCATACTCGGCGGGGCGGCTGCAAATGGTGTGCACTCCGTCACAGACCGTTCCGCGCCGGGAACGGCACACTTTCGGTAAGGGAATTTCTGCCCAGAACGGGGCAGCGGACGAGGATTCATTGCGTCCCGCTTCGGCTTCAGTGTTACCATCATGGGTTTGGTGGAATTGCCTTTTGACCGCATTTCGGACGCCGAACGCAGCGAATTCAAGCAAGCCCGAACCAGCTCAAACCACAGCCTCACCGATTGAAAAGGAGAACTCACACATGGCAGTAAAGGTTGGCATCAACGGCTTCGGCCGCATTGGCCGCAACGTCTTGCGCGCCGCGCTAGACAAACCTGAGATTGACTTTGTAGCCGTCAACGACTTGACCAGCCCGGCGATTCTGGCCCACCTGCTCAAGTACGACTCGATCCTGGGCAACCTGAAGAACGAGATCGCCCACGGCGACGACTTCATCTCCGTCGATGGCAAGAAGATCAAGGTCTGGGCCGAGCGCGACCCCGCCAAGCTGCCCTGGGCAGACGTGGGCGCGCAAATTGTGATCGAATCCACCGGCCACTTCACCGATGGAGCCAAGGCCAAGGCGCACCTGGGCGCGACCGTCAAGAAGGTCATCATCTCGGCTCCGGCCACCAACGAAGACATCACCTTGGTGCTGGGCGTCAACCAGAACAAATACGATCCCGCCAAGGACAACATAATCTCCAATGCCAGCTGCACCACCAACTGCCTGGCGCCCGTGGTCAAGGTGATCCTGGAGACGACCGGACTGGTCAGCGGCATCATGACCACCATCCACAGCTACACCAACGACCAGGTCATTCTCGACTTCCCGCACAAGGACCTGCGCCGCGCCCGCGCCGCCGCCCTCAGCATGATTCCCAGTTCGACCGGCGCCGCCAAGGCCCTCAAGCTGGTCATCCCCGAGACCGCCGGCAAGCTGGACGGCTTTGCCATCCGCGTTCCAACCCCCAACGTTTCCATCGTCGATCTGACCTACATCGCCGAGAAGCCCACCACGGTCGAAGCGCTGAACGCCGCCTTCACCGCCGCCTCCAAGGGCGCACTCAAGGGGATTCTGGGCGTTGACTCGAACCTGCTGGTCAGCTCCGACTACAAGGGCAACTCGCTTTCCTCCATCGTCGATCTTCCCCTGACCAAGGTGGTCGGCCAGAGCGTCAAGGTGCTCAGCTGGTACGACAACGAGTGGGGCTACTCCAGCCGCGTCGTCGACCTTATCGGCTTCCTGGTCGAGAAAGGCCTGTAGTTCACCATGCGGCTCGCACCGATCAAATTGAGTGTTTCCGTTGCTCTTTTGATGGGCGCGAGCTGCACCTTGCTTGCACAAAAACCGCTATCCGCTAGCGATTGCAAACGCTCTATGGACAAGTCGAGTTTTGAGAACCGAACACTCGGGCCATTCGTGACGGACGTCGGGTACTCAAAGGTACTCCAAGTGTGTATCGTTGTTCGCGTCCAAGGGCTTGATGCACCGCGGAATCGAGTACAGGTGATAACTGACATCGTTAATGTGGCGGACACTAGCACCGTTTGGAAAGATGAGCGGTCAGTTCACTACAGACACCGCCTCGATAACAGATATTCAGTCCTCAATGAAGAATTGAAAAGTCTGGACATCGAGTTAGCACCTCGGTAAGGAAGAATGGCTAGAAGAAACATCAGCGGCACGTCCCCCTACGAACCCATCATCGGATTCTCCCGCGCCGTGCGCGTGGGCAATACCGTGCACCTCTCCGGAACCGGCCCGGTTGGAGCCGACGACCTGGACGCTGCCGGGCAGACGCGACGCGTTTTCGAGATTGCCGCCGAGGCCCTTGCCCAGGCGGGCGCATCCTTCAGTGACGTTGTCCGTACGCGCATGTTTCTGGCTCATGCCGAGGATTGGGAGGCCATAGGTCGCGTCCATGGCGAGTTCTTCGGCAAGATTCGCCCCGCGAGCACGATGGTCGTGGCCGCACTCCTCAACCCAAAATGGCGTGTTGAAATCGAGATGGAAGCCGTCATTGACGGCGCAGTCACTCCTCCTTAAGTCCCTAGTCCCTGAGAAAGGTTTTCGCATCATGCCCAAGCTCACCATTCGCGACATCGATCTGACCAACAAGCGGCTGTTTATCCGCGTCGACTTCAACGTGCCGCTCACCGAAGACGGCTCGACCATCACCGACGACACCCGCATTGTGGCCACGCTGCCCACCATCGTCTACGCCCTGCGGCGCAAGGCCAAGGTGATTCTGGCCTCGCACCTGGGCCGGCCTAAGGGCAAGCCGAATCCAAAGTACTCGCTGCGCCCGGTGGCCCTGCGGCTGCGCGAACTGCTGGACAAGGAGCTGGGCGAATCCATCAACGTGGCCTTCTCGCCTGACTGCATTGGCGAAGTGGCCAGCGAAATGGCGCGCCAGCTTGAATCCGGCCAGGTGCTGCTGCTGGAGAATCTGCGTTACCATCCCGAGGAAGAAGCCAACGATCCGGCCTTCTCGCAGGCCCTTGCCTCGCTGGCCGAGGTCTACGTCAACGACGCCTTCGGCTCCGCCCATCGCGCCCACGCCTCCACCGAGGGGATCACGCATTTCCTCCAGCCCGCCGTCGCCGGCCTGCTGATGGAAAAGGAGATCACCTACCTGGGCAAGGCTCTCGAATCGCCCGAAAAGCCCTTCGTCGCTATCATCGGCGGCTCCAAAATCTCCGGCAAGATCGACGTCATCGATAACCTGCTCGACAAGGTGGATACGCTGGTGATCGTCGGCGGCATGGCTTACACCTTCCAGCGCGCTCTCGGCGTAACTACGGGTAAGTCGCTGGTGGAAGAAGACAAGATCGATATGGCCAAGGCCGCGCTCGAAAAAGCCAAGGCTCTCGGCGTCAACCTGCTGCTGCCCGTCGATAACATTCTGGCCGACAAGTTCGCCGCCGACGCCAACACCCAGCCGTGGGATTGCTCGGTCGACTTTCCACCGGACTGGCAGGGTCTGGACATCGGTCCCAAGTCCATCGCGGCCATTGAAGAGGTGGTCTCGACCGCCCGCACCATCGTGTGGAACGGACCGGCCGGCGTCTTCGAGTTTCCGCGCTTCGCGGTGGGCACCAACGCCATCGCCAGAGCGGTTGCGGCCAACAAGGCGGCCATCTCCATCATCGGCGGCGGCGACTCGGTCTCGGCCATCAACCAGGCCGGGGTAGCCGATCAGATCACTCACATCTCCACCGGCGGCGGCGCTTCGCTGGAGTTTCTCGAGGGTAAGAAGCTGCCGGGAGTGGAGGCGTTGACGGATAAGTAGCACAGGGATCAGGGATCAGGGGTTAGGGATCAGGGGTTAGGGATCAGGGGTTAGGGATCAGGCAAGGTCGCCTCCGGCCGGAATCTTGCCGGACACGGTTAATTGCGCTTGAATTGACTGAAAGATGGAAAGAGGAATCGGGATGAACGAAACACTGAATGCTTTAACAGCCGATGATGTAAGGAGGGCGATCAAGGAATTCAGCGGATAAGATGATGAGCCCGATCCCGCGCTAACAATACTATTCGCACAGTACCCGAAGAATACTAACTTTGATCACGTACTGCTGAAGGTGGTAGCTCTGAATGCACTCTACTCGACGATGATTCGCGCGTATAGCGAGATTACTCCTACGGTGTATGACGTCGCTCGCCACATCGTCGCTCGCAGTATCGACGCCGCTCTGGAGGACGGGGATGAGGAGCTTGTAGAGCGAATTGCAACGGTCACAGTCGGAAGCAAGAACCAGCGCAATTACTCTTTTGCGACAAAGTACTGTAACTGGCACAAGCAGGAATTGTTTCCAATTTATGATTCTTACGTAGATGTGTGCTTGTGGCATCTGCAGAAAACAGGAAGAATTGAGAAGTTTTGCCGGCAAGATATATATTATTCTTATCCGGAATTCAAACGTGTCGTGAGGCAATTCAGGGACAGCCTTCTTCCAGAGGAATTCACATACAAAGAGATTGATCAATACCTATACGTAGAAGGCAGAAGGCTGGTTGCAGCAAAGGCAGTTTTGAAGCAATCAACGATAGCAGCGTCCTCATCGAAGGAGGATGAAAACGGGAGCGAATGACCGGGGGCACGGAAATATGGCAAACCCAAGACCACTGACGAATAACGACGACGAAAACCCGGAATGGACGGAAGTGGACTTTGCAAAGTCGGTTCCATTCTCGGGTCTGCCTGTCGAGTTGCAGAAGCTGATTTCCTCGCCAAAGCAGGAACGGAAAGAGCTGCCTGTCCAGACTATTCGCCAGCGCCAACCCGCGGCCTAAGCCGTCGCGTCCATCCCCACAAAGTGCCCCTGCATCGCCATCTCCAGCAAGGCCCATCCGCAGTAACCAGCGTCGCGCCCAGGTGGCGTGCCGTGGCAACCAGAATGCGGTCAGACTGAACGCTTCCCTGAATCGAGCCGACGAGGCCGCCTTCCTTGGTCCGCGCGATGGCCTGGGGCTAAACAAAAGGAATTGCGAAGCTGAGGTGGGAGACCGAGTATAATTCCGGCAAATCATTCTCATGGAAATCGTTCTCATCATAGTGCTGGCGATTGCCGGTTTCGCGATCTGGGTGAATACCCAGAACGCACTCGAGCAGTTGCGCGGCGAGGTTGCGCGCCTTGAGCGCGAAATCGATTTCCTGCGAACGCTGTCGGTTGCGCCTCCCAGACCGCAAAAGGCGAGCCCGGCGAGTGAGCCGGCTCCGGCGGCAAAGGAACCGGCAGCCAAGCCGCCCGTTGTTGCGCCCTTGCCCATTTTGCGGCCAGAGCCGGCGCAGCCGGCAGCCGCGCAGCACGCCCCGCAGCTGGCAATTGCCGCGTTCAAAGCGCCCGCGCAGGCCCCAATCTCCACTCCGCCGGAAAGGGTGCAGTCACCGATCTCCGCTCCTCCGGCAAAGGCGCCGGCTCCGACCGCGCCTTCGCCGATGGAGCCGGCGAGGCCGCCGGTTCAGAGCCCGGCTGTTCCCAAGATTGCTGTCGATGCGATTAAGCCTGCTGAGACGCCCAAGCCGGCCGAGGCGGATGGGCAGGCAGCCGCAGACAGCAAGCTGTTTTCGCTGGAAGAGCGGCTGGGCGCCAACTGGCTGAACAAAATCGGCATTGCCATCGTGGTGATCGGGATTGGCTATTTTTTGGCCTACAAGCTGCAGACCTGGGGACCGGGCGGCAAGGTGCTCTGCGGTTATGCGGTGAGCTTTGTCTTGCTGGCCGGCGGCATGTGGCTGGAGCGCAAGCCCACCTATCGCATCTTTGCCCGTGGCGGCATCGGGGGCGGCTGGGCGCTGGCCTTCTTTACAAGCTATGCCATGTACCACGTTTCCGCGGCGCACGTGCTGACGTCGCTGGCTGCGGACCTGGTGCTGATGATGGCAGTGGCCGCGGGGATGGTGGCCCATTCGCTGCGCTACCGGTCGCAGACGGTCACGGGGCTGGCGTTTCTGCTGGGCTTTGTCACGCTGCTCACCAGCCATCTGGAGGGGACGGACGGAAACGTGGTCTTCAGCCTGACGGCCAGCGTGGTGCTGGCCCTGGCGCTGGTGGTGGTAACCACGGTGCGCCACTGGGCCTGGCTGGAACTGGCTGGGCTGATTGCCGTCTACCTCAGCCACCTGGTCTGGCTGACGAAGGTGCTGCCTGAGAACCATGCAGCCTTCGCCGAGTTCTGGCCTTCGGCGGCCCTCATCCTGCTTTACTGGCTCATCTTCCGCCTGGCCTACGTGCTGCGCACGCCTCGCGACCAGAAGGAGGAGAACATTTCCAGCCTTTCGGCGGTCTTAAACTCCGTCGGCGTACTGGGATTGCTGAAGTATCAGTCTGTCCATCCGGAGTGGGCTTTCTGGGCGGAGGCGGCGTTGGGCGCGGTGGAAATGGGACTCGCGTTCCGGGTGCGGTCGCGGTGGCGGCAGGCCTTTGTGGTGCTCTCGACCATCGCCACCGTGCTGCTGATCTCCGCCGTTCCGTTCAAGTTTCATGGCGTAAGCTGGCCGGTGCTTTGGCTGGTGGAGGCGCAGGTGCTGGCTGCCTGCGGGCTGCGCCTGGGCGAGCCGGTCTTCCGCAGGCTGGGCTTGCTGGCCGGCGTGGTCACCGGCGGTGTGCTGGCCTTTCACGATGTGATGCCGCTGCTGCTCTTCCGGCTCGATTACCCCGATCCCGCCCGCCATCTGTCGCTGACGGCGGCTTTGGCGCTGGCCGCTATTCTCTACTGGGTTCATGCCGAGGTTTACCCGCGCCGCTGGCCGCGGATTGCCGAAAACCCACTCGAAGCCTTCGCGCTGCGCATCACCAGTTGGCTGGGAGTGGCCGCAGCCGCAACGGCGTTGTGGGTGGCGCTGCCCTATGAGTGGGTTCCGGTTGGCTGGCTGGCGCTCATGCTGGTGCTGGGCCTGGCGGCGCACCGGTTGGGCGCCGCGCTGCTGGCGCTCGAAGCCGATGTTCTCACCCTGGCCTCGGCAGCCGTGCTGATCCTCCACCACGTTGTACCCCTTGCCCTGTTCAGGCTGGACTACCCCGATCCCAGCCGCCACGCGACGGAGACTGCCGTTCTGGCACTGGCGGCCGCAGCCTATTGGTTGCGCGCCGAGGTCTATCCCCGTGTCTTGCCGCGGCTCCTCCCAGGCCCCTCATTCGATTTCGATATAAAGGTTTGGCAGGATTTGGCGCTGCCCTCCACAAGCTGGCTGGGCCTGGCGGCTGCTTCCGCGGCGCTGTGGGCGGCGCTGCCCGATCTGTGGGTTCCGGTTGGCTGGCTGACGCTTGTTCTCTTTCTGGGGTTCGTGGCGCACCTGCTCAAGGGGATTGCGATGGCGGTTGAAGCCGATGCTTTGGCCCTGGGCGCGGGAGCCGTCCTCGTCTTCCACCACGTTCTTCCTCTGGCATTGTTCCGCCTTGCCTACCCTGACCCCAGCCGCCACGCGGGGGAGACTGCCGTGCTTGCCCTGGCGGCCGCGGCCTACTGGGTCCGCTCCGAGGTTTATCCCCGCGTCCTGCGCCGGTTCGACTCCAGCCCGTCGCCCGATTTCGATATGAACGCCTGGCAGGCCTTCGCGCTGCCCGTCAGCAGTTGGCTGGGCGTCGCGGCGGTCGCCGCGGCGCTGTGGGTAGCGCTGCCCGCGCCGTGGGTGGCGGTGGGCTGGCTGGCGCTAATGGTTGCGCTGGGGCTGGCGGCGGATGGGGTCAAGGCGCAGACCCTGGCACTGCAAGCCGATTTGCTGGCCGTGGCTGCTTTGCCCGGACTCTTCTTCTGGAACCTTGGGAGGCAAGGATGGTGGGATCACCGGGCGCCGCTGATTGCCTCGGTCGCTCTGCTCTATGCGGGAATGCGCCGCAAGACTCTGCCGGCGGGTTCCAGCAACTATGTGGCGCCGGCTTACTCCTGGGCGGCTACGCTGCTCATGGCCTACGTGGCCACGGTTTTCGCCTCGGCCGAGCTTCTCGGTCTCGCGTGGGTAGCGCTGGGACTCGCGCTCTATGAGATTGGACGCCTGGCAAAGAAGGGCTACCTGCGCTGGCAGGCCTTCTTTCTTGTGGCCATTGCATTTGGGCGCTACTTTGCAATCGATCTCCCCATGACCTTTGGCCCTGCCGCGCCGATTGTGCTGACCGCCGATGGAAGGCTGCTTTCGCCCGTTCACTTCAGCCTGGTCAACTCCCTGCTGCTTGAGGTTCTGATCCTGGCGTCGATCGGCTACTGGCTCCTGGAGCGGACTCGGAATCGCGAGCGCTGCACCCGCGCGGAACACATCATCGGTCTGCTGGCCAATGCGCTGGGCACGCTGTCGATTGCGCTGTGGTTTGCCTATCGGTTCCCGTCCGACTGGGTTCCCGTGCCCGGAGGCGAGGCCTGGGTCACGCCGATCTGGGCGGGGATGGCGACGGTGCTGCTGGCGCTGGCCTGGCTCGCGCGGCGCAGAGCCTTTCTGATTCAGTCGATGGCACTGGCTGTGGCTGTTGTTGCGCGCGGTTTCTCTCTCGACCTCTTCGCCGATAGCCCCGCGGGCTTCTGGCACGGGCCGCTCTTCCACCTGGGAGTTACGGCGATCATCCTGCTGACAGCGCTACCGTTTGCCTTCAGTCTGCGCGGTGAGGGGTGCTTTGCCAATTCGACAATCTCGCTGCCCCCGGACCTGGGATTGATTCTCCGCAGCCCCGAACAGTGGTTCTTCTTCGCCGCCTTCGCGCTGGAGGTGGTCGCGCTGGCGATGAAGCTCAGCTCCGGCCATATCACCATCGGCTGGAGCCTGCTGGGCCTGGGAGTCTTTCTCTTCGCCCTGACGGTGGGAGAGCGCAGCTACCGGCTGGCCGGACTGGGGCTGCTGCTGGTGTGCGTGGCCAAGATCCTACTGATGGACGTGTGGCAACTGCCGCTTTCGCAACGCTGGATCACCTTCGCTGTGCTGGGGACGGCGCTGGTGGCTGTCAGCTTTCTCTACGCACACCTTGCGGCGGTCATTCGCAAGTTCCTGTGAGCGGGGTCGAATTATGGACGGTCTGGAATCGCCGCCATCCTGCCGCAATGCAGTCTGGCGGGCAAGGGAAAGGGAGACTTATTCATGGACGGGACTCAGACCAAGGTGGTGGCGTTCAACGGCAGCGCCAGAAGAGGCGGAAACACGGCCATCCTGCTCGGATATGTTCTGAAAGAACTTGAACAGGAGGGAATCGAAACCGAACTTATTGAGCTGAGCGGGGCGAAGATTCACGGTTGTCTGGCATGCCGCAAATGCTCCGTGAACAAGGACCGCAGGTGCGGGCAGAAGGGAGATATGGGCAATGCCCTGATCGAAAAGATGGAGCAGGCGGACGGCGTCCTTCTCGGCTCTCCCACGTATGTGGCCGACATCTCTCCCGAGATCAAGGCGTTGATGGACCGCGCCTGCCTGGTTGGCAAGTCGAACGGCGGCATCTTCCGGCGCAAGGTTGGCGCGGCCGTTGTGGCCGTGCGCCGCGCGGGAGCCATCCATGCCTTCGATGCGCTGAATCACTTTTTCCTGATTAATGAAATGATCGTGCCCGGTTCGTCGTATTGGAACATCGGCATCGGCCTTGAGCCGGGCGATGTGGAGCGGGACGAGGAGGGTATTCGGACCATGAAGACCCTGGGGCAGAACATGGCGTGGCTGCTGAAGAAGATCAAGAGCTAGCCGGCTCGCCGCCTGCTGCGCAATGGTTGCGGCGGACGCTTTCACCATCCTGAACGAGGGTGGTAGACTTTTGGGCGCGGGAGTTGAATCATGCGCAAGCACCGATTTGCATCGCTGGTTTTCGCGAGCGCCGCGCTGATGATTCCATTCATCGGCACGCGCCTGGACTCCCGCTGCCAAGTCGCCAACTCCGTCCCGGTGAAACCCGGTCACTACGAATTACAAGGAGGCCGCGCGATGTCCTTTGCACCGAATTCGACGGCATTTGCGAACGGCGGCGAAATTCCCAGGAGGTACACGTGCGATGGCGGCGACCTCTCGCCCGCGTTGAGCTGGGACGATGTGCCGGCCGGTGCGCAATCGCTGGCGCTCATAGTGGACGATCCCGATGCGCCCGTGGGTACGTGGACACATTGGATCGCCTGGAACATCCCTGCCAAGGCCACGCTGCTGCCGGAGGGCGTGCCCAAGGTGGAGGTGCTCGACAATGGCGCGCGCCAGGGCAGGAACGACTTCAAGCGCATCGGTTATGGCGGTCCGTGCCCGCCCGCGGGCAAGCCCCATCGCTACTTCTTCAAGCTGTACGCTCTGGATGCAAGGCTCGACGTGAAGGCAGGCGCCGGCAGGAGCGAGCTGGAACTGGCCATGAAGCCGCACGTGCTGTCACAGACGGAATGGATGGGCACGTACAGGCGATAATCCCGGCACTTGCAGGGCGGCACCTACCGGCCGCCGAGGGGAAAGCGCTCGCGGATTTCGTGGCGGGAACCTGCGGGACCGAGGAAGCTTTCGTACAAGAGGAACTCCTCGGCGACAAACCCGGTGAAGTTTGGCTGATGGCCGATTGCGGCTTTGAGTTCGAGGATTCCCTGGCGCTGGCCCTTGCCCTTGCCACGGGCGAGAGTGATATGGGGTTGGTAGGGACGAGTCTCGGGGACGAACCCGCAAAGCCGTGTGGCCTCGGTGACGCGCCTCTGCAGCAAGAGCAGTTCGGGCGTGACCCTGACGGCAACGATGAGTATCCCGGCCCGCTCGAAGAGACCCAGCCCTTCAAGCTGTATGCGGACAGACGGCAGGCGCAGTTCACGCAATCGCGCGACAACGCAGTTGTATTCCTCGCGGCCGGTATTGCCCAGAAACTGCAGCGTAACGTGCCAGGATTCGGGAGCCGCCCAGCGGAGCCCGTCCCCATCCGATTGAAGCCGCGCCACAGTCGCCGAGAGTTCGCCGATGACTGCGGCCGCCAAGGGTATCCCAACAAAGAGGCGCATACAGAGACTATGGTAAGCGCCTTGTTTGCCCCGTGGGGAATCCAGGAACAAGCCCTTAGAGTAAGGCCAGCATTCCCTCAGGGGCTAAAGCCCAGTCATTTTGTGGGCTGTTTGCGGCACGGCTGAAGCCGTGCCCTTTCAAAGCGCCGACTTGCGCAAAGCTTCCATGACCCGGTCATTCGCGAGGGCGCTGGAAGAGAGTCGCCGGGCAGCGGAATCCGGGAGAAGATGCGTAGCGGCGTTTTTCGGGCCAGGCTTTCCGTTGCGCCCGGCCGTTTGGCAGCGCCAATGCATTATCCTCAGGATCGTGGATACGGCCGCTTCCAAGCCCGCTGATATTGTCCTGCCCTTGCCCGCCGAGCAGCCGTCCACAGCAACTCAAATTCCAGCGCGTTCAATTCCGGGGCTGCCGCAGAGTTTCATCCAGGAGCTTTGGCGCACGGCAGAGGCAGAAAATTTTGGCCTCTGCCGGGAAGAGTTCGGCGTTGTCCTCACCTCAGTCGGAGAGAGAGTCAACCATGGGCTTCAGGCCGGCGTGCTTCCCGATCCCGCTCAGAAGGTTGCATTCTTTCGTTCCCTGCATCTCTCCGAACTTGCTCTCGCGCACGCATGCGCGCTCGGCCGCGAAGCCGCCTGGGAGAGATTCGTGAGCTGCTACCGAACTTCCCTCGTCCGTGCCGCCGTCTCCATCACCGGCTCCGCGACCCTCGGGCAGGAACTCGCCGACTCGCTTTACGCCGAGCTGTACGGCCTGCGCCAGACGGGCGGCGAGCGCCGCTCACCGCTGGCCTCCTACACCGGCCGCGGGTCGCTTCTAGGCTGGCTGCGGGCCACTCTCGCACAGCGGAGCATCGACCGCCATCGGCGCACGCATCGTGAGACCCCGCTGGAGGACTTCGACGTTCCCGCTCCAGCGCCTGCCGCGGTCTCAGCGGAGGCGGACCATCTGGCGGAGGCCCTTGCCCGGACCTTCCAGAGTCTGGCCGCCGAGGATCGCTACCTGCTCTCCGCTTATTACCTCGACCGTCAGACCCTGCTTCAGATCGCGCGCATCCTCGGCGTTCACGAGGCCACCATTAGCCGAAGGCTGAAGCGGCTGCTGGGGGATGTGCGCAAACAACTCTTTGGCAACCTGCAATCGGGCGGCTTGAGCAAGCGAGCCGCGGAAGAAGCCCTGGGCACCGACCCGCGCGACATTGAAATAAACCTGCGAATGTTGCTGCAAACTTCGCAAACCTCCACGTTCTCCAATCAGACGACTGCAAACGCGGCCTCCGACCCACTATGAGCGAATATCTCCAATCCGGGCAGCATCCAGACGCGGACCAGATCGGCGCCTTCGTGGAGCATGCGCTGCCCGCGCATGAGCGGGAGCGGATGTTCAACCATCTCGCCGTCTGCCCGGAGTGCCGCGCCATCGCCGCCCTTTCGCTGCCTCCCATCGACGAGCCGGCGAAGCCGCTGGCCGCGTCCGCGCGCAAGCCATGGTGGTCCGGCTGGACTTTTGCCTGGCCGGCCGCCGCAGCGGTTGCCGCGCTCACGGTGGTCGTCTTTTTCATACATCGCGCCGCGGTGGTTCCAAGTGCTCCCGCATCAAGCCAGATTGCCAGCTCCCATTTGCCCGCGCCGCCGGCTCCTCAAGAGCAATTGTCCAATCCCTCCGCAAAGCCGCTTCAGGGCGGCTCTCCAGCGCAGCCGGCCAACGCGAACCACGCGGCTTCGGCGGGCGCGGTGGGTTTGGAGGCAAAGCAGATTCCCGCGACCGAGGCGATGTCGGCTCAGCTCGTTGCCGCGCCCCGGATGCAAGACCGCAAAGTAGCCTCACTGAACGAGGCTGCCCAGGCGCAAGTCAACCTTCCGGCCGAAAGCCCTGAGCAAAACGCGAGGTTCAGCGCACCGCTTCGCGTGGTTGGAAGCAGCGGCGTTGGTGGAGGCTTGGCCAAGGCTTCATCGGCCGCTGCGGAGGACCATCCTAAATGGCCGGCGCCAACCGAACCCGCGGGCACGGCCGTTCCCTCCGCGCCACCCGCTTCGGCCCCAGCCGCGACGGCGCCTTCCGCCCCAAGCAGCGAAGCGGTCGAGGTGAGCAGCGCGGCCCCCATAGAGACTGTATCCACCGGCGCGGCCAACGCGGTTCTAGCCGCGGAGGAGGCGCAGCCTGCCAATCTCAAGTATCCCCTGCCAAGCGGCCTTCCGGTTCTATCCATCGCCGCGCAGGCACGCCTCATGGTGGCCATCGACACCCGCAACGCCGTCTTCCTCAGCAGGGATGATGGCAGGCACTGGAAGGCAATTCGCGCGCAATGGCAAGGCCGGGCCGTGCGGGCCAATCTGGTCGGATTCCCGGTTGTGAGCCGGACGAGCTTCTGCCAGGACAGAGAGGCTGGCGCAGTCGCGTTGCGGGCCGCGGACGCGGCGCCGGCGGAGAACGTAAACGAAGCTGTGGGTTTGCAAGGCCGCTCGCTCTCAGCCCGACCCGGCTCCAGCCTCATGGGCACGGTGACAGATAGAACCGGCGCGGTCGTTCCAGGCGCGACCGTGGCCGTCACCGATACCGTGGCCCACACGGTACGCACGATCAGGACGGATAGCGCCGGCCGCTACGTCGTCGATGGGCTTGCGCCGGGGACTTATCGGGTGGAAGCCCGGTCTCCCGGATTCAAGACGGAGACGCTGGCCGCGGTTGCCGTCGCTGCCTCTCAGCCGGCGGTCGCGAATCTCTCCCTCACCATTGGCGCGACCACCCAGACCGTAACCGTGTCCAGCGCGCCCCCCATCGAAACCGAGACTTTGGGCGCTTCGGCCATGGAGATCTCCGCCTCCAAGAAAGTGAAAGCAACGCCCGCGACGCCGAGCCAGCCTACCTCAGTCTTCGAGATCGTCACCGACAACGGCGAGCGCTGGACAAGCGCCGACGGCTTGACCTGGAAGCGCATGTAGCCCGCCTCCACCACAAACTGCAATTTCTTTTTCAAAGAGCTGCAAGTTCAGAAAGTATCCGCGTTCTCCTGTCAGACGAGTAGCCGGAAACAGATTCCCGGCGAAGCACAGGAGAACCTGCATGACCACCCGACGCCCTGGTTGTTCCTTAAGTATCTTCCGCTCCCTCGCAACTGTTCTGCTTCTCATCGTGGGAGCCTCGCTCTCCATCTTTCAGGCGCGCGCCGGGCAACTCGCCGCTACCTACGGGCACGGCAACCTGTCGGTCACCATCCCCTATAACGCATCGCAAGCGGGCTCGGGCAGGTTGACCGTCGAGATTCTCGACCCTGAGGACAAATCCGTTGGCCGCGTCGAGCGCGCTGTCGAAATCCGCAAGGGCAACGGCTCCTGGCAGCAGACAATCGCTCCCGGCGAGCCTATCGCGTTCGAAGACATTCTTTGGCATCGCCTCCGCTACCGCTTCGACTACGACGGCGCGAAGCTCCCGGCAATCGAGGGCATCGAATCCATCTCGCAGATCATTCGCCGGCCGGTCGTTCACATCCTCGGCCAGAAGGAGTACCTGGCCGGCAGCCAGGCCGCCATCCGCGTCATCGTCTCCGAAGCCAACAGCAACCTTGCCCAGACGGGCACCCTGCGCATCGATCTCCTGGTCCCCAACCGGGAACCGCTCCGGCTCTTCGCAGGAAATCTCAACCGCCGCGGCACCGTGGAAGCCAACCTGCGTTTTCCCGCTGGCCTCACGGGCGACTATCAGTTGCGCTTCGCCGTGGACACGCCTATCGGCTCTACCGAATACACCGAACCCATCCAACTGAAAGACACGGCATCCATTCTTCTCACCACGGAAAAGCCCATCTACCAGCCGGGCCAAACCATCCACGTGCGCGCGCTCGCGCTGGACCGCGCCGTGGGCCGGGCGGCCGGCAACCGCAAGCTGACCTTCGAGCTGGAAGACTCGCGCGGCAACAAGGTCTTCCGCAAAGCCACGGAGACCGACAAATTCGGCATTGCCTCGGCCGAATTCGCGCTGGCCGACGAGGTGAACCTCGGCGCCTATCATCTGCGCGCGCTGATGGGAGAGACCCAGGCGCCCACGAACACCGCGGAGATCACGCTTCAGGTGGAGCGCTATGTGCTGCCCAAATTCAAAGTCGCCATCGAGTTCACCCAGAAGAACAACAAGCCCAGGCGCGATTACCGGCCCGGCGACCACGTCACCGGCACAGTGCGCGCCAACTACTTCTTCGGCAAACCCGTCGACCATGCGGAGATCGCAGTCAAGGCATCCGGCGTGGATGTGGCTGTCTTTGAAGCCGCCGCCTCGACCGGCAAGACGGACAGCGACGGCGCGTTCCATTTCGATCTCAAGCTGCCTGCCTACTTCGCCGGCCGCCCGCTCAGCCAGGGCTCTGCGCGCGCGCTCATCGAGGCCGCCGTTACAGACTCCGCCGCTCATGCGGAGACCCGCGGCGAACCCATCACCATCAGCGAGTCGCCGCTGCTGATCACCGCGGTGCCGGAGGGCGGCGCGCTCGTTCCTAACATCGAGAACGAGGTCTTCATTCTGGCCTCGTATCCCGACGGCAGCCCCGCAACCGCGAGCCTCACGGTTCACCCACCCGACCGCCTCGACCGCATTCCCTTTGTAGGCGAGAAGCCCGAACAAGATCGGCAGCTCTCCACCGATGCCGCCGGTGTTGCCGTGCTGCGCATCAATCCTGGATCGGGCATTGAGTCGCTCCGCATCGACGCCGACGACCATCGCGGCAACCGCGCGCACAGCACGGTTCCCCTGCAAACCCGCGCAGGCTCAGACCAGATTCTTCTGCACACCAACCGGGCCATCTTCAAGGCGGGCGACCGCATTCAGCTCAAGGTCCTGTCCACCCGCGCCCACGGCGCCGCGTATGTAGACATCGTCAAGAACGGCCAGACCATCCTCACGCGCGACCTCGACCTCCACGACGGTCAGGCCGAACTTACCTTGAGCGCCACGCCCGAAATGGCCGGGACGCTGGACATCGACGCTTACCTCTTTGGCCGCGACGCACAACCCGTCGCCGACCATCGCCTGGTCTTTGTGCAGCCGGCCGAGGAACTCAAGATTGAAGCCACCGCCGATTCCTCTGTCTACCGGCCCGGCTCCGAGGCTCGCGTGCGATTTCACGTCACCAACTCGCGCGGCGAAGGGGTGCAGGCCGCGCTCGGCTTGCAGGTCGTCGATGAGGCGGTCTTTGCGCTGGCCGAAAAGAAGCCCGGCTTCGCCAAGGTCTTCTTCTATCTGGAGCAGGAGGTGATGAAGCCGCGCTACGAGATTCATTCGCTGTCGATGGACGACGTGGTGGAATCCAAGGACGAATCGAAAGGCGAGGCGCAGAACCTGGCCGCGCGCGCCCTCTTCTCCGCAACCGAAATGGCCAACCCCGCAAAGGTCGATATCGAGTTCGGGCGTAGCCTGCCGCAAGACAGATTCGAAGACTACCAGCAGCGCTATCGCGCGGCATTCGAGGATCGGGTCCGCCAGCTTGCCGCTCAGCTCAGCAAGCAGATTGCGGAGCAGCCCACAGGCGCGGAGATCGTGAAGGCCTTCGCCGTCCTTCAGAATGGCGCGCCGCCGCGCGATGCCTGGAACACGCCCCTGCGCATTGAACCGGCCGGCAGGTTCTACGGAAGGCGACACATCTACCTGGTGCGCAGCGCCGGTCCCGACCGGCACTTCGGCAACGCCGACGATCTGGCCGTTTACATCGAAGCAAGCTCTGGAACCCTCGCGAACGAGCCCGGCGGGGGCGGCTCACTCGATCTCCGCATCGAACCCGATCGCGGCCCCGCCAACGGCCGCGCGGAGATCGCCGGCACGGTTGCCGATGTAACCGGCGCGGTGGTTCCGCGAGCTACGATTACACTTCGCCAGCTCTCCAGCGGCGAGTCGCGCACCACCCGCAGCAACGCCCAGGGGCAATTCAATCTTGCGGGCCTACCCGAGGGCCACTACCAGATCGAGGTGCGCTCTCC
Organism: Occallatibacter sp.; assembly: GCA_050014575.1. Classification (GTDB taxonomy): domain Bacteria; phylum Acidobacteriota; class Terriglobia; order Terriglobales; family Acidobacteriaceae; genus Telmatobacter. The sequence continues at coordinate 20,791 of JBEKDB010000009.1, forward strand.
AGGATTCATGGTCCTTTCGCGCAACCTCACGTTGAAACCACGTGATCTCGCTACCCTCGATGCCACCCTCAAAGTCGGCGCCTCGACCCAGACCGTCACGGTCACAGCCGCACCGCCAATGCGATTCGCCGCGGCCAAGGCCTTAGGTGGCATCGCCGGGGGCGTCATGGACGCTGAACTCGAGATGCAGCCTCAATTCGCTAGGGCGCGCGCCGAAGCGCCCATGGAAGCCATGGCGATGAACGCAAACGCCGACATGAACATGGAGCGGCTTAACGACCGCTCCTTCATGGCCATCAACAAGAAATCCGCTCCGGACGCTCCGCATGTGCGCTCCTACTTCCCGGAGGCCCTCTACATCAACCCCGAAATCCTCACCGACGGCAGCGGCAACGCCAGCATCTCCATCCCCATAGCCGATTCCATCACCACCTGGCGCATGGCCATGCTTGCCTCCACTGAGTCGGGCGCGCTCGGCTCGGCCTCCTCAAGCCTCAAGGTCTTCCAGGACTTTTTCGTTGACCTGGACCTGCCGGTTACGCTGACTCAGGGCGATCGCGTCTCGATCCCCGTCGCCGTCTATAACTACTCCGGCAACCCCGGCAAAGTCAGCCTCCAGCTCCAACCCGGCGATTGGTATTCGCTGGACAACGACAGCCCGGAAAAGACCGTCCCGGTCGAGTCCGGCCGCGTCGGAGGGTCGCGCTTCACGCTCAACGCCAACCGCATCGGCAAATTCAAGCTCACGCTCTCCGCCCGCATGGAGGACGCACAGGGCGAAAACAGCCGCGAAGATATTGTGGTCCGCGAGATTGAGGTCATCCCCAACGGCCGCGAGCAGAACATCGTCTTCAACGGCCGCCTCGAATCGAGCGCCCATCACGATCTCGAATTTCCCTCCGCCTCCATTCCCGACGCCACCAGCATTCTCGTCCGCCTCTATCCCGGCCCCTTGAGCCAGATCGTCGAAGGCATGGACAGCATTCTCCGCATGCCATATGGCTGCTTCGAGCAAACCTCCTCCAGCACCTACCCCAACGTCCTGGCGCTCGACTACATGAAGCGCACCAAAAAGCTAACTCCGGAGATTCATGCCAAGGCCGAGGGCTTCATCGCCAACGGCTACCAGCGGCTGCTTACCTTCGAGGCGCCCGGCGGCGGCTTCTCCTGGTTCGGGCAGGCGCCCGCCAACAAGATTCTCACCGCCTACGGACTCATGGAATTCAACGATATGTCCAAGGTGTTTGATGTGGACCCGCGGCTCATCGAGCGCACCGGCGAATGGCTCGCCCGCCAGCAACAGCCCGACGGCAGTTGGAAGCCCGACACTTCCTTCATCAACGAGGGCGCAACCAATCGCTATAACTCCGACGTTCTGCGCATCACCGCATACATAGGATGGTCTCTCGCCAACACCGGCTACAACGGTCCGGCCGTTGAGAAGGCCAAACACTTCATCGAGTCTTACACCGGCGCCAAGGCCGACGCCTACACCCTCGCCGTCATCGCCAACTTCGCCGCCGACTATGGCAAGGATCGCGAGTTCACCCGCAGCTCCATGCAGGCCCTCATCGACGCCCGCACGGAAAAGGACGATCAGGTCTTCTGGAGCGCCGAAGAAACCGGCATCTACGCCACCGGCCAGAGCGCCGCTATTGAAACCACAGGCCTGGCGACCCAGGCGCTGCTCAAGTGGGGACAGGCCTCCGAGACTGTCCGCAAAGCCCTCAACTTCATCTCCTCAAAGAAGGAGGCTTCCGGCAACTGGGGCACCACGCAGGCCACCATCACATCCCTGCGCGCCCTGGTCCTCGCCACTGAGCTAAGCGCATCCGATGTGCGCGGCTCTGTGGAGATCGTCCTCAACGGCAAGCCCGTCGAAAACCTCAAGCTGACCGCGGAGAACAACGACCTCCTGCACCAGTTCGTCTTCAAGGGCGCTGACCTCATCGACCCGTTGAAGCCGGCGACCGTCGAACTTCACTTCGACGGCTCCGGCACGCTGGCCTATCAGGTTGCCGGCCGGTACTTCACTCCCTGGGAAGAAAGGCCGGCCTCGGAACCGCTCTCCATCGACGTGGCCTACGACCGCACTCGTCTCGCTCAGAACGACATTGCCACCGCCACGGCAACCATCCGCAACAATCTATCGAAGACCGCCAACATGGTGATGGTGGATCTCGGCATTCCTCCCGGCTTCGACCTGCTCAGCGAGGACCTGCAATCCCTTCAGGAGAAGACAGCAGGCCAGGAAAGCGGCCGGCTGGAGAAGTTCTCGCTCACCGCGACCCAGGCGATTCTCTACTTCAACGCGCTCTCCGCGCATCAAACGGTAACAGTGAGCTTTCGCCTTCGCGCCAAGTATCCGATTCGCGCTCGCACGTTTCAGTCGCGCGTCTACGAGTATTACGATCCAGACGTAAACTCGACGGCGCGGCCGGTGCAGTTGGAGGTCGCCGAATAGAAACGCGCCCTATGCCCTTGGCGCGAACGCCCAGTTGTTTCCCAGGCAGAAGTTGACAGCTGAGCAGCAGAGAATGGCGATGCTGTTCGAAGCCAGCAGGGGTATGCGCGCCTCATGGACGAGCAATCGCATCAGCGTGAGATTCCCAAGCATGGAATCCAGCCCGTTGGAGAGATGAAACCGGACTAACTGAACGAGCAGCGCGGAGCGGTCGCGGCGGTCGCGCCAGGTGTAGTGCAGGTGCCAAGCAAAGTTGTGCAGCAGCGTCAGCTCCAGGGCCGCGGCTGAAGCCAGCAGGTAGCGGCCCGCTGTCAACCGGTTGAAGAGAGCGAGCGCGGCAAGCTGCACAACCATGCCCATGGCGCCCACCAGGTTGAACTTGCACCAGCGGATGAAGGTGTTCACGGCAAGGGCTCCTGGCGGTAGAGTTGCGCCGTATGGCGCACCGTGATGAGGATCGCCATGGCGAACATGCCGGCCGCCGCAATGGTCCCTCCCAGATCGAAGAGCAGCATCCGTTGACCAAACAAGGTCGAGTACGGACTGCGCAGCAGCGCCAAGTTTCCGGCGATAAGCAGTATGCGAATCTCCGTGGGACCGAAGATGCCCTGCGAGAGTTGAAAGCACGACAGCGTATAGGTGGCGAGATAACTCTCGCTCGACAGCATCAAAAACGCTACCAGCATGGCGATCGCCGTCTGCCAGTGCAAGAATCTGGAGCAGCCGAGTCCGCACATCAGCGCCACCGAACCAAAAATGTCCACCATGTGATCGACGTAGAAGCCATAGCGGGGACGCTGCTGGCGGCGCACCCGGGCCAGGGTTCCGTCCATGCTGTCTCCGAACCAGTTGAGCGCCAGGCAGAGAATCGCGAGCAGCAGGGCGCGGCGGTCGTAGCGCGACAAGGCGTAGCAGAATCCCGCGCCAACCTGCGCGCCGAGACCAAGCAGGGTAAGCTGGTCCGAGGTGAGCCACTTCGGCGCGCGCTCGGCCATCCACTGCAAGGCCCGCTTCTCCATGGAAGCTGTCAGCGACTGGTTTATCCGGCGTGCGGCGTGAAATACCACTTCATCGTTTGTTACAGCCGATTTCGCATTCATCTTCTCTTCCTTTTCGGTGTTTTTCATTTTCCAGTTGCCGCTTTTTTGCGCCTTCAGCCAGTAACTCGATCGAGCTATTTCCGAAGCGCGTTGCAGGCGGCGCGCAATGTGAATTCCAGCGATTCGCGGGGCACACTCTCCACAAAGGGTCCAATCGCCCAGCCGAGGCCGGTTGGAATGGAACGCGTGAGCGAGACCGACTCAATCTGCATATAGAGTCCGCCGTCCCGCTCCTCGTAACTCCAGTAGGTATTCATCCGCCAGAGGAAGCCGTGCTCCTCGCTGGAACTTAGCGCGCGCTCGGCGGGGGTGCCGGGCAAGTCGATCTCGGAGATTTGCGTGCTCCGCGAGATGCTGTACCCGTGCCGCGCATCGAGCCGCCCAAAGGCGATGTCGTAGTCCGTATCCATGACCACCGTGAGGACGTGCCGCTGGCGCACCCGCATTACGGCCTGGAGGTGATCGCCTTGTTGCGTGCGGACCTTCGCTTGCAGCACTTGCGGCGAAAAGTGCTCGGGGTAGGCGTTGAAATCCTTCATCAGCCGCTCGAAATCCGCCGCGGTAGCACCGGGAGCAAACGCTGTGCCGCGCCAGTGGTGCAGCATGGCCCCGGAGAAAACCGCGCCGGTGGAGGGCGTGAACTGCTCGACGATCAAATCCCCCCGGCGGAGACGCTGCTCACTCTGCGCGGGCGAAGCCAGGGGAGCGAGGAAGCCGTCCGGAGAGCGATGCTGCCGGGCCAGGCGCGTCTCGACCGCACCAACATAAGAGTCGAATGCTGCCAGAACCTCGGCCGAGGGTTCTGCCACGGCGCAGTACGGCACAGCAGCGAAGAGTAATACGATGAACAGCCCGCGGAGAACGAAGACCGTTCGCGAATCTGAGTGACTGCGTCGCTTCATGAGCAACAGATTGCGCCGACCCGGCTTCCAGCGCAATGCCTGGAATCTCATCTGTTGAAGATTGTTTCTCACTCCTCAAGCGATTGTAGAAATTAGACTTATGAAAAGTTGTACATTGTGCGAGAGGCTCGGATTCAACCCGCGATCGGATACACTGGACCGTGTGAGATGACGGACCCACGGCCAGCCCGGCGCTATCGCTTCGGAGCATTCGAAGCCGATGCCGCCACAGGAGAACTGCGCAGGCAGGGCATCCGCATTAAGTTGAACGCGCAGCCCTTTCAGGTGCTCTTGATGCTGTTGGAGCGGCCCGGCGAACTGCTGACCAGGGAGGAGATCTCGCGTGAGCTGTGGCCCGACGGAACCTTCGTCGATTACGAGCATGGCGTGAACGCAGCGGTGAACCGCATTCGCGAGGCTCTGGGAGACAAGGCGAGCAGTCCGAGATTCGTTGAGACCCTGGCGCGCCGCGGGTACCGGTTTGCGGCTCCCGTGGAGCGGATCACCGACAGCGAGAATCCGCCACCGCCGGCGGCCGAGTTCCCTTCCCCGGCGCCAAGCGAGCAAACCGCCAAGGAGCCGGCGCCAGCCCCAGCCGCGCCCGAGGCCAAGCTTCGCAGCCGAATTCTGGCCTCCCCGGAGGAGCTTCCCAAGGCCTCTTATTCCGTTGTGCAGACGCTCTTCGTACTGTTGCAGCTCATGTACGTGGGCTTCTATGTAGGGGCGCTGGCCAACCTGGCGGAGATTGAGGATCTTTTCTCGGTGCTGCCGAAGGCGACTCAGGCCCTTTATCTCCTGATCGCGACGGCCGCAATCCTGATCCCCGTCCGCGCCTTCGTGCTTACGGCGGTGTTCTTCCATGCGCCCGGAGCGGGCGAGAAATTCCTCAAAATCTGGCCGTTTCTGCTCGTCCTCGATGAGCTATGGTCGCTCTCGCCCTTCCTGCTCCTGCACCACATCAACTTCGGACTGGCACTGGCGTGCACGACGCTTCTAGTCTATTCGCCCTTCGCTCAGCGCTCGCTGGTGCTGATGGGCGCGGGCGGGGTTCGCCCAGAAAACCCGGCAACTGCACGTTGAGGCTCGGGAAGCCTACCCAGAGAGACTGCGTTCGCTTCTATTCGTCCCGCAGGGCGACCATGGGATCGATGCGCGACGCTCGTCGCGCCGGCAGCCAGCTCGACCCCAGCGCAATGACCGCGATGGCCGCCGGGATGGCGGTGAAGAGGATCGGATCGCCGGCATGCACGAAGGAGATCACGCTGGCCAATCCATAAGCCATGGCGACAGCCAGGGCCAGGCCGATGAGGAGCCCCGCTCCGGTCAGCCACCCCGCGCGGCGCAGCATCATGCTCAGCACGTCTTCGCGGCGCGCACCCATGGCCAGCCGCACGCCGATCTCCCGCGTTCGTTCGCCCACCAGGTTGGCCATCACTCCGAAGATGCCGATGCCCGCCAGCAGCAGGGCAATCAGCGCATCGACGCCGAGATTCTCGGTCATCCATTTCGTGCCGATCGTATGATCCCGCATGAACTGCGCGTAGGTTTGCAACCCGTCCAGCGGCAGCGCCGGGTCAAGGCTGGCGAGCGCCTTTCGCGCGGCCGGCGCAAGGGTGAGCGGATCGCCCTCCGCCGTGACCGTAAACATGACGCTGGCCGGCGGCAATTGCGCCGCGTCCATATACACTGCCGGAGCGTGCACTCCGTTGAAGAAGCCGTATTCAGTCTCCTCGACGACGCCCACAATCGTCATCCACGGGGTCTGGCCGTCGCTGCCCGCTCCCGTGGCGCGTTTGCCATATTCCCCCTCCCTCCTGGACTGATCGGCGTCGCCCGTCTGGTCGTTGCGCTCCGATCCCATGCGAATGCGCTGCCCCAGTGGATTCTGGCCGGGGAAGTAGCGCGTCACAAATCCGCGGCTCACGATGGCCACCGGCTGTGAACGCAGATCGTCGCTGCGGTCGAACAGGCGTCCGGAGGGCATCCCCGCGGCAAGGGGGATGTGGAAAGCGGCAAAGTATCCGGGGCTCGCCTGGATGCGCAACGCGGTCTGGAACTTGCCGGGGACCAGGGGACGATTCTCGATCTGGCAATCGTCCGGCAATTCGAGGTCGCCCAAGGGGGGCGTGGTGGTCAGCTCGGCACTCTTCACCCCAGGCAGGGCGCGCAGTTTTTCCAGGCTGGCGTTCTGCCAGGCGGCCAGCTTCTCTGGTGTGTCGTAGCGCGCGGCGGGCAAATGAACGTTGAAGAAGAGCATGTGGGCGGGGTCGTAACGGTCGGCGGCATGGAGCATCCCCACCATGCTTCTGGCCATCAGCGCCGCGCCGATCACCAGCACCACGGCCAACGCGACCTGCGCGACCGCGAAGACGTGCCTCAGCCAGCGGCTGCGCCCTGCGCCCGCGATGGCGTGCGAACCGGACTTCAGTTGATCCACCAGGTTGACGCGCACCGCCGCCAGCGCCGGCGCAAAGCCTGAAATCGCCCCCGCTCCTAGAGCCAGCAGCAGAGATAGTGCCATGGCGCGTTGGTTCAACGAAATGTTGGACCATCCGGTGATGAAGCGGCCCACCACCTGCGGCAGCGACAGGACGGAGATCCGCATATAGACCTGGCCGACCACCAATCCGCCGGCCCCGCCCATCAGCCCCAGCAGAAGATTTTCGGTGAGCAACTGCCTTGTCAGCCGCCAGCGGCCAGCGCCCAGGGCGGCGCGCATGGCAAACTCCGGCCGCCGCGCGACGCCGCGCGCCAGCTGCAGATTAGCCACGTTGGCGCACACCACCAGCAGCACAAAGAGCGTGGCGCCAACCATCATGCTGAAGAAGAACGGCCCGTAAAAGCCGTTGAAGTCTTCCAGGAAGGGAACGAGCTTCACTCGCCAGCCCTTGTTAGTGGCCGGATACATCCCGTCCAGCCGGTCCGCAATCAGATTCATCTCGGCCTGTGCCTGGGCCAGCGTAACGCCCTTGCGCAAGCGGCCCAAAACCTGATAATCGTGCGCGCCGCGGTTGGCGATTTGCGCGGCGTCCGGCGCAAAGGGGATAAGAACATCGGTCATGGCCGGATATTGCAACGTCTGCGGCATGACGCCGACGATGGTGTAGGCATGCTGGTCCAGCTCGATCTTCCGGCCCAGAATGCCGGGGTCGGCGTCAAAATGGTGCTTCCAGAAGTAGCAGCTCAGCACCGCCACGCTGTTACGGCCGGGTTCGGTCTCGCTCGCGTAGAAGGCCCGGCCCAAGATCGGGTTGGCCCGCACCACGGAGAAGAAATTGGGCGAGACCTGCCCCGCCATCACCTGCTCGGCGTCGCCAGCCCCGGTCAGCGCCATGGCGCCGGAACTGTGTACGGCCAGCTCTTCAAAGGACCGGCTCTGGCTCTGCCAGTCTTCATAGTTGGCGAGCGCGACCGGCTTCAAATCGCCGCGATTCTGCTGTTCCTGAACCGTCACCACGTGGTCCAGGTCCGGGATGTCCAGAGGGCGCAGGATCACGGCGTCCATGATGCTCAAGCTGGCCGTATTGGCGCCGATTCCGACAGCCAGCGACAGCACTGCGGCCAGCGTGAAGCCCGGCGACTGGCGCAACTGCCGCAGCGCGTAACGCAGGTCTTGAAGCACGGTTCGCACAGAAGCCTCCTGGCTTGCTCCTATTCTGCTCCTGGAGCGCTGCCTCCAGACAGTGCATTCTGACAGCCAAACCGCCTGGGCGGTTAGACGTTCATTCTCAATCGCTTAGACGTTGAAGACGTTAGCCGCGCGCTCCCGGCCCGTTCGGAAGCGAAACCAGCCGTTCGCAAACGGACAGTTGCGTCCGCTTGAGGGGCAGGATCTGAGATCCCACACCCGCTTGTTCCGGGTGTGTTATGGCTGTTCCAGAGACAGGCGGACGGTGGCGCGAGCGCCGGGGCCGTCTTCGCGATTGACAAGGCTGACTTCGCCACGGTGGGCGCGGGCGATCTGCTGGGCCAGCGCCAGGCCCACGCCGCTGCCCGCGGGTTTGGTGGTATAGAAGGGGACGAAGAGGTTCTCGGAGTTGGCGATGCCCATGCCGCGGTCTTCGATGGCCACCAGCAGGTTGGAGCCGGCGGTACGCCAGCCCACGCGCACCGGCTGATCGCCGTTGGCCAGCGAAGCGTCCACGGCGTTGGCCAGCAGGTTGATGAACATTTGCTCCAGTTGGTCGGGGTCGGCCTGAAGGACAACCGGCGGACCCGGATCGAGCTGGACGGGCAAGCGGCGTTCGAGAAGCGCGACCCGCTCCAGCAGCGGGCCCAGCGCGACCGCCCGAAGGCGCGGCGGAGGCAATTGGGCAAGCTGGCGGTAGGATTCAACAAAACGGTGCAGTGAGTCGGCACGGCTCTCGACAACGCCGAGGCCGCGGCGGAAGTCGCGCAGCGCCGCTTCGTCGCCCTTCATCTGGTCCATCCGCGCCAGCAGGCTGCCGGCGATGGATTTGATAGGAGCCAGCGAGTTGGAAAGCTCGTGGCCGAGAACCCGGATCAGCCGCTTCCAGGCCGTCTGCTGCTCTTCTTGCAGGGGAAGGCTTACGTCGGCCAGAAGAAGCAGAGTGTGGGGCGCGCCGTCCTGGCGGAAGGCGGCCTTGCGCAGCAGCCAGCGCGTCGATTTGGCTCCGAAGCTGTGAATGGACTGGTCGGGCGCGGCAAGCAGCTCTTCCAGCCCCAGCTCGCTCGCGCTATGGCCGAAGCAGCGGGCGTGGGGAAGGCCCAGCAGCCTGACGCCGGCGTTATTGACCAGTTGGAGCAGGTCTTCGCGGTCGAAGGCGAAGAGCGGCGTGGTCAGAACTTCGAGGATGCGGGCCAGCAGCGCGGTGGCCTCGAGCGAACGCACGCGCTGCTTCTGGAGCAGATCGGCGAGGGCGTTGATCTCGGCGGCCAGTTCGGCGAGCGCATCCTCGGCGCCGGCTCCGCGGGCACGGAAGGAGTAATCGCCTTCGCGCAGGGAGGCGACGACGTTGGTGAGCGTCTGCAGGGGGCGAATCATGCCCTCGATGAATGCGGCGGCTACCAGCAGAAAGTAAAGCAGCAGGCAGCCGGCGAGCAGAAGAGCCGGCGCAAGGGCGATCGACTGCTGATAAACAACGACTGCGGCCAGGATCAGCGCGGGCAGCGCCAGGAGCAAACAATAGAACCTCGCCCGGCGGACCACCGGGCGGCGGCGTCTGCGGGCAAACTTTTCAGAGGCCATATTTTTCTATACGGCGATAGAGCGCGGCGCGGCTGAGTCCGAGGGACTCGGCGGCTTGAGTGATATTGCCGTCGCAGCGGCGCATCACCTTGCGAATCAGCAGGGCTTCGACCTCGTCGATGCTCATGTTCTCAAAGGACTGGGCTGCGGACTTGGCGGAGGCAATAGCCAGATTGAGCGGCTCAACCTCTTCGCCGCGGCAGAGCAGGACGGCGCGCTCGACGGTGTGCTCGAGTTCGCGCACGTTGCCCGGCCAGGCATACTGCATCATTTGCTGCATGGCGGCCGGCGAGAACCCGGCGATCTGCTTGCGATAGCGGGAGCGATTGCGGCCCAGAAAGTGCTGCGCCAGCAGCGGAATGTCCTCGCGGCGGTCGCGCAGGGCGGGAAGGTGAATCTCGACCGTGTTGATGCGGAAGAGCAGATCCTCGCGAAAGTTGCCCGCTTTGGCCTCTTCCTGGAGATCGGCGTTGGTCGCGGAAAGGACGCGCACATCCACGCGCCGGGTCTGCGAGGAGCCAACGCGCTCCAGTTCGCCGGTTTCAAGAACGCGCAGCAGCTTGGCCTGCTGGCGAATGGGAACGTTGGCGATCTCGTCGAGAAAAAGGGTGCCGCCGTTAGCCAGTTCGAAGCGGCCGATGCGGTCGGTGCGGGCGTCGGTGAAGGCGCCTTTGACGTGGCCGAAGATTTCGCTCTCAAATGTGCCCTCAGGCAGGCCGCCGGCATTGACCGCAACCAGAGCCATGCGCGAGCGGGGCGATGCGGCGTGAAGCAGCTTGGCGACGATCTCCTTCCCGGTGCCGTGTTCCCCGGTGATCAGCACGTTGGCGTCGGAGGGGCCGACCTGCGCTATCAGGTCCAGCACCGGCTGCATGGAAGGCGCGGCGGCCACAAACTCCGGCGTGCCTTCGGCGCGAAGAAGGCGGTTTTCGATCTCCAGTTGGCGGGCGCGGCGCAGGGCCTGGCGAAGCTCGGCGTGGACGCGGATGAGCGAAAGCAGGCGCTCGTTCTCCCAGGGCTTCTGAATGAAGTCGCGCGCGCCGCGCTTGATGCTCTCGACCGCCAGGTCGATGTTTCCCCAGCCGGTCATGACGATGACCGGCAGCCGCGGGTCGATCTCCTGGATGCGGGCCAGCAGATCGAGGCCCTCCTGGCCGGAGGTGGTGTCGCGCGTGTAGTTGAGGTCAATGAGCACCACATCGTAGTCGGCTTCGCCCAGCGCCTCTAGCACCAACTGGGGCGAGCGCACGCAGTCCGCGCGAATGCCCCGCGGCCCCAGCAGCAGCTCGACGGCTTCGAGGATGTGCGGCTGATCGTCGGCAACCAGCACCCGGATCTTTTCCTGCTTGCGAGAGTCGGTCATGTCGAAGATAGTCCTGCGCTCAGTTCCATGCTCCCAGCGCTCGGGCCTCCCATAGGCAATACTGCGATTCTATGGCACACGGGTCACCACCCCCGCCTTTGCGTCGTCGATCGAGACCCCTGTCCGTTCCAGCGTCTCCCCGGTGGCGCGGTCGATATCCACCTTCGCCTTCTCGAAGGCTGTTTGTGCAGCATCCAATGCGGACTCGGCCAGGGCGAGCGCATTTTCCGCGTTCAGCGTATCGAGGCCGGATTTCGCACCGAGCAGCCGTTCCTGTTTGGTGATATCGAAGGTCTTCTGGGCGAGGTCGCGCGCTTTCTGGGCTGCTTCAACGTGGGCCTGGGCCTGTTCAAGAGCAAACTTCGCGTTGCGAACGTCGAAGCGAATGCCTTTCTGCTGCTGCTCTGAGGAGATCTGGCTCTGGCGGTACTGCAACACGGCGCGGAATTGATCGGCCTTGGCCTGGCGGTTGCGCAGATTGATGGAAAGCGTCATCCCCACCTGGTACTCCGGGGATGAGTAATTGAATGTGTTCACGAACATGCTGGGGAAGTCCGTGGGCAGGTTGGTGGTGCAATCCTGAGACCTGGGGTTGCACAAGGGGTTCAAGGGACCGGCGGTGCCTGCGCCGGCGTAGACGCCATACATGTTGAGAGTCGGCAATAGCTCGCTGTTGATGTCCTTCAGGGCCTGCTTCTGCACTTCGGCCTGCATCTGGTAGATGGCGACCTCGGGCCGCTTCTTCTCGGCCTCGGAGACCAGTTCATCGATGGATTTGTCGGCATTAGGGTCGGGCTCTGCCTGCAAGTCGATCGGAATGACTGGCATCTCGTCGATCGCGGGATCGTCGGCCTTGGTGAGCGCGTTTTTCATCAGGAGCTCGTTCAGTCGGAGGCTGGCACGCGCCACCGTGAGGTTGCCTTCGGCGGTGGCCACGGCAGACTCATCCGTCATGACCTGCATCGCGGGGATGGCCTGGAGTTCGAGCTGCTTCCGATCGTCGGAGAGATTCTTGTTGGCGAAGCCCAGAGAGCGCTCACTGATCTGCTCGGCCTCGTAGGCATTCACGAGGTCCCAGTAGATATTCTCCACCTGAGTCACCGTGGCGATTACCTGTGCTTTGAAAGCCAGGTCGGTAATCTGGGCGTTGCGCTTGGCAATGCGGATAAAACGCTCGTTGGTGGCGACCCCGAAGCCGGCCAGAATGGGCTGGGCAATTGTCACCTGAAAATTGGAGTACAGCTCAGGATTGATGAGGTTATAAGGGGTGTTGCTGGCGGCACGCTGGCCGAGATAGTTGATCGAGAGGTTGGTGCCGATGGGGAACGACTGGGAGTAGTTCGACAGGACCTCGATCGTATTGGTCTTCAGAACCGGCACGCCGGTCAGCACCTGGTTGGCCTCCTGAGTGACGGTGTGATCGACGAAGCCCCTGAAGTTGAGGTAGGGGTCGAACGACGCAACGCTGGTGCCTGCGCCGAGGGTCGAGGTGACGATGCCGCCCGCGCCGGCGGAGAATCCCGATCCCGACGAGCCGCCGCCGGTGGAAGCGGCAAAACCGCCCTGGGTGGACTGAACGACGGCGGTGTTGACGCCATTCGCTGGACTGCCCGCTTTGGTGCGCAGGATATCGGTTTGAGCGATCGGGAAGTTATAACGGAAATAGGCCAGATCGAGGTTGTTCTCGATGGCTACTGCGATCGCGTCATGCAGCGAAATGTAGATTCTTCCATCGCGGATAAGGTTCTGCAGGCGCGGCGAGTTGCTCAGGTCCAGTGCGGGGGCGGTGCTTGCTCTATAGGGCGCAAGCGGGTTGTGCGAGCGGGGCATTGGCACTTGAAACGGCTGCGGCGGAGCAAACGACTGCTGCTGCGCCTGCTGCATCTGTTGCGCCAGGGTCGGCGGCGACGCCACGGTGCCGTTTGCCGCCGGTACCGGGGCGTCCGGCGCTTGCTGTGAGGTTGCAGATGCGGTTTGCGCATTTGCGGCTGTCTGCTGGACAGCAGTAGCGGGCGGCGCGGGCGTTTGCACGGAGGGCGCGGCAGCGGGCTCGACGGCAAAGGCCAGACTTGCCGGCAACAGCAGGATCGCGGCTAGACAGCCTGCTAGAAAACTCCATCCAATGAAGGGTACGGGCTTTAGCCCGTACATCATCAACTTGGAAAAATCGATGCGGAGTCCGCCGCGGCGGACCCCTGAGGGATGCCTTTCGGGAATATCGCCCAAACGCGCGCGTCTTCCCGCAGCCTGCAAAGGCTGAATACCACTGGCCGAATTTGACTTGAGCTGTTTCACTTGGCGGCGGCCTCCGTTGCCGCTGGCGGCAGCGTTTCATCGCGCGTGAGCCAGCCGTCGCGCAGCTCGACGATGCGCTTGCCGTAGCGCGCGTTCTGCTCCGAGTGAGTCACCTGCACGATGGTGGTGCCGGCGCGGTTCAGCTCGCAAAATAGCTCCATGATCTCGCGCGCCTGCGTGGAGTGCAGGTTGCCGGTCGGCTCGTCGGCCAGCAGCAGAGCGGGCGCATGGACCACGGCGCGCGCAATGCCCACCAGTTGCTGCTGCCCGCCGGAGAGCTGCGAGGGAAACAGGTCCTTCTTGGCGACGATCTGGAACCGGTCGAGAATGTCGGCCACCATGCCCTGGCGCTCTTTGGCGGGCAGGTCCTTGTAAGAAAGCGGCAGGTCGATGTTCTCGGCCACGGTAAGATCGTCGAGCAAATGATAGCTCTGGAAGACCATGCCGATGCGCTGCCGGGCCAGATCGGCGCGCTGCTTGCGGTTGAGCTTGTGCGCCGGCGTTTCGCCAAACCAGTATTCACCCAGCCAGCCATCGTCGAGCAGGGCAAGCACGTTCAGGAGGGACGACTTCCCTGCCCCCGATGGCCCCATGATGGTGACAAAGTCACCATCATGGATAGTAAGTCCGATGCGGCGCAGGACCCAGGTTTCGGTGGGTCCGGTCTTGTAACTGCGTTCTACGTTTTTCAGTTCGATCATGGAGTTACTCCGATCTCAAAGCAAGGATGGGGTCAACGGATGCGGCGCGGCGTGCGGGCAGCCAAGCGGCCAAGAAAGAGGCGGCGGCGAGAACCAGGGCGACCGCGGCGAAGGTGAGGCCGTCGTGCGCCTGAACGCCAAAGATGTAACTTCCGGCGAAGCGCACCGCAAACCAGGCCAGTGCGCCGCCGATGGTCAATCCGATGGCCACCAGAAGCAATGCCCGGCGCAGAATTAGCGAGAGGATGCTGGCTTGCGGCGCGCCCAGGGCAATGCGCAGGCCGATCTCGCGCGTGCGCTGCGAGACAGCAAAGGAGAGCAAGCCGTAGAGCCCGACGGAGGCGATCATCAGCGCCAGCGCGGCGAAGCTCTTCAGCAGATGCGCAATAAGGGTCTGCGAACCGAAGGAGTCTTCGACCGCCTCGTGAATGGTCTTCACATCGGTTGTGGTGGCGTCGGGAGCGACCTCATGCAGCGCTTTGTCGAACTGCGCGCGCAGCGAATCGGCGGGAACCGCGCCGCGAATGGCCACCTGAATGGCGGCGGTGGCAATTCCGTAAAGAGGCGTTCCAGGCTCCACCTGGGCAAGGCAGAAGTAGATCTCCGGCTTGGTGGCGTCGGAAACCTTGCGCTGCTTCACATCGCCGATGACGCCCACGATATGCATATCGGCGAATCGCCCCTTCTTATCCATCGAGAGAATGTGCCCGATGGCGTCCTGGCCGGGAAAGTACTTCTTGACGAATGCCTGGTTTACGACCACCACCGGTGGAGCAGAAGCAGTATCGTCTTCAGTAAAGAAGCGTCCGCGGACCATTGGGATACCGAGGGCGTCCACCAGACCGGCCGAAGCCAGGCGGCCGTCTGCTCGCGGCTGCTGCGAAAAGGGCACTTTTTTGTGATCGAGATTTGTGATGATAGACACCTCAAACTCTGCGCGCAGGGGCAGCACCGAACTGAGCGCTGCTACCTGCACGCCGGGAATCGCCCGCAGACGGTCGAGCAGCGGCAGATAGGAGGTGCGCACAATGTTCGTTTGCGAATCCTTGGAGTCCTCGGTCCGATTAGACCCCGCGTTCAGGATGATGCCGCCGGTGAGGACGTTTTGCTGGGTGAATCCGAGCGGAACCTCACGAAGCGCATGGATGGTGCGAAGGAACAGCCCCGCACCCACAAGAAACACTAGCGTGAGCGCAAGCTGCACTACCACGAGTGTTTCGCGAGTGCGACTCTGGCTGGCCGATGCGGTCGTCGTTACGCCATGCAGAGCGCCTTGCACGTTACGGCTCGTGGCGCGCAGCGCCGGGAAGACGCCGACCAAGACGGCGGTAAGAAGCGTGAGCGCGGCCAGAAAGGCAACTACCCGCCATTCCAGATGAACGCCACCGCTGAGCTGGCGCAGATTGCGATCGATCTGATGCGAAAGAAGCTTGATGGCGGTTTGCCCAAGAAGCAGACCGAACGTGCCTCCGATCCCACTCAGCAGAAGGCTCTCGACAACGGCCTGTTGCAGCAGGCGCGCGCGGCTGGCGCCCAACGCGGCGCGTACCGCCTGCTCGCGGCTGCGCGCGACCGCCCGGACCAGCATGAGGCTGGCGACGTTGAGGCAGGCCAGCGCCCAGATGCCGAAGACCACGGCATAGAGCAGCAGGAGCGGCTCGCGAAACTGCCGATTCAGCGACTGCTGATAGCCGGTGACCGCGATGCGCGTTGCCACGGACGGGCCATCGCTGGTCTGCCCTTTCGCGATCGCGGCCTGTGCGCGGCTGAGTTGATCGGCCAGTTGAGCGGGCGTCATCCCGTCCGGCAGCCGCGCGAAGAAGTCCACCCACGCTTGATGCTCGCTGCTCACCGCCGACCGGCTGGCTGCATCCAGCGCGGCTGGCGACCATATCTGCGCATCCACGCCAAAGGGAAACGAAAAGCCCCTGGGCATGACGCCGAGAATCGAGTACACCTGTTCCTTGATGGTCAGGGTCTTGCCTACGATGTTCGGGTCGGCTGCGTAAAGCTTGCGCCACGTATTCTCGCCCAGCAGCACAACGCGATTGCGCCCCGGCTCGTTCTCTTCGTCGCGGAAGGCGCGTCCCATCATGGGCTGCACACCCAGCATAGGGAATAGGCCCGCAGTCACTTCGACATGCTGCACCTGCACGCGGCCTCCGGGGCCTACGATGCTGGCCATGGAGCGGTTCAATAGCGCGCCAATCCGCATCTTTGCGCCCACGGCATCGCGCAACTGGAGCATGTTGGCGTAGCTCATCATGTAGTACGGCTCGCTTCCGGCCCCTGTGATGGCCACGACGCGATCCGGATTCGCATAGGGTAGCGGTCGCAGCAGAACTCCGTCGAGCACGGTGAAGACGGCAATGTTCGCGCCCAGTCCCAGCGCCAGCACTGTCACAGCCGTGAGCGTGAATCCCGGCGACTGGCGCAACTGTCGCGCGGCATAACGCAAATCCTGGAGGATCGACCGCATCGTGAGTCTCCTTTCCTATTCCGTGCGCAGCGCTTGCATGGGTTCAATCGAAGCGGCGCGGCGGGCGGGGATGAATGCAGCGGCGGCGGCGCAAAGTCCAAGCACCAGGGTTGCGCCCGCCAAGGCGAGCGGATCGTAGCTGCTTACGCCGTAGAGTTGGCTGGCCATCAGATGGCCGGCAAGCAATGCGGCGGGAACGCCCAAGCCGAGACCAATGAGAACCTGCCAGAGCGCGCCGCGCATCACCAACGCAAGAACGCTCACGCGGGTTGCGCCCAGCGCCATGCGGATGCCGATCTCGCTGGTGCGGCGGGCGACGAAATAGGACATGATGCCGTAGAGACCGATCGAAGCCAGCGCGAGAGCAAGGGTGCCGAAGAGGCCGGTGAGTTGCGCGATGATCCGCTCCTGAACGAAGTTGTCGGCAACCTGCGCGTCGAAGGTACTGATGCCGATCACGGTGAGATTGGGATCGATGCCGGCCAGCGTGCGGCGAACAAGCTCGTCAACATTCTGCTGTGGCGTAGCTAAATTGAGGATCATGGAATTGATAAACATCGTTCGCGTTTCTATGGAGACCAAGCCTGGTTCCTTGTATCCGCTGAACCGCTGCGAGAGCGGCCGTAGAAAGACCGCGTACACTGGATCGCGCGGCTCGTTCATCTTAAAGTCGGCGAAGACTCCGACGATCTCGAAGCTGCCCGAATATTGCGGGTAGCTGTCACCGAAGTGCTTGCCCACCGGATCCTGATTGGGAAAGAACTTCCTCGCAAAGGTCTGATTGACGATAGCTACCGGCTGCGAGGTGGAGGTGTCCTGCTCCGTGATCCCGCGCCCGCGCACGATCGGGACGCCAATAGAATCGAGAAAGCGCGGACTGACGCGGTCAAACGTTGCGCCGTTGTCCTTGGGCACCGGCTGCCCCTGCGGGACGACACCATAGCCCCAGTTGTCTCCTTCCAGCGGACTGTAGAGCGCCAGGCCCACACTGGCTACTCCGGGGAGCGTGGAGAAACGGTCCTCGATCTGGCGGTAAAGCTGCGGCAGTCGATCGGTGGTGTAACCGCCGCCCTCCACATTGAGATGCACGATGGTGCGATTGGCCGTAGCGATGCCAAAGTTCTGATGCTCCAGATTGATGAGCGACTTGGTCATCAGAATCGCTGCTGCCAGCAGCGCCAGGGACAATGCCGCCTGCGAGACGACGAGCGCCCTCTGCGGCAGGGAAGCGCGGTCGCGCGTGGAGCGGTTGACGCCGCGCAGCGCCTCGGCCGGCTGCGCATGAGACGACAGCCACGCCGGGACGGCGCCGAAGAGCATGCCCACAGTCAGCGAAACAAGGAAGGCAAAACCCAGCACTGGCAATGACGGAGCAATCTCGATGGGAAGGTATGCGGCGCCGGAAAAGGCGAGGCTGAGAATCGCACGCACCCCGGCATAGGCGACGGCCAAACCGGCGAGGCCTCCGATGCAGCTCAACAGCACACTCTCGGTGAGGATCTGGTGAATGACGCGGCGGCGTCCCGCTCCCAGGGCCATGCGCACAGCCACTTCACCGCGCCGCGTGGTGGCGCGCGCCATCATCAGGTTGGCGATGTTGGCACAGGCGATAAGCAGAACGAAGCCGGATAGGATCATCAGCATCTTCAGGCTCGTGCCCGCTTCCTGCTGCAGGTTCTGAATTCCGCCGCCGGCCGGTACGATCACGACGTGTTGTTTGGCGATCTCAGACGCCGCTAGGTCTGGACGCGTGGCCAGCCACTGGCGCAGAGCGGCGGAGAGCTTCGCCTGCAAAGAGCCGATATTGGTTCCGGGGCGCACCCTGCCCATCGGATAGAGCCAATTCATATCCGCCTGATGCAGAATGCTGCCCGATCCATTGACGTAGGGTTCCGTCGAGAGAGGCGTCCAGAAATCAGGCGGGCCAGCTGTGACGCGATCCCCGAAGAAACCGGGCGGCGCAATCCCGGCGACGGTGAAGGGCTTGGATTGAATGAAGATCGTCGATCCCACGATCGAAGGGTCGGACGCAAACTCCGTTTGCCACGCGCGGTAGCTGATCACCGTTACGGGAGGCGCCGAGGATGTGTCGTCGCTCTCGCCGAACAGGCGCCCCTCATAGGCGCCTACACCCATCATGGAAAAGAAGTTGCCGGAAACGAATTGCCCGTGCAGCGATTTGGCCTGCGACTCTCCGCGGCGTACGCTCCAGCGCAACGACCCGGCCCGCACCGCCGCCAACTGCTCGAACTCCGGCGCGGAGTTCTTTAGGTACAGATAGGAATCGTAGGAGAAGATCGCGTAGTCTCCGTTAGATTGCTGAAATCCGCTGTCGACGCAGCAATCGCCGGTGTCGCCGATGCGGTAGAGCTGCGCGGGATTGGCGACCGGCAGAGAGCGCAGCAGGATGCCGTGGACCAGGGTGAAGATGGCGGTGTTTGCGCCGATGCCGAGGGCCAGCGTGAGCACGGCTGTGAGGGTGAACCCCGGCGCCTTGCGGAGCTGCCGCAATGCGTAGCGAAGATCGTGAAGCATCGTGTTCATCTTCGTTTCTCCTGGCCGGCGAGTCATTCGGCGCGCAAGGCCTGCATGGGTTCGATGGAAGCGGCGCGGCGCGCGGGGATGTAGCTGGCGAGTAGAGCCACGCCGGCCAGCAGCAGCGAGACGCCGCCAAAGGTGAGCAAGTCCGTGGCCTTGACGCCGTATAGCACACTGGAGAGCACGCGGGTCACTGCGAAGGCGGCCGCCAATCCCAGGCCGAGGCCGATGAGAACCAGCCGCAAACCCCTAACGATAAGAATGCGGAGCACCTGGCTGTGCGTTGCGCCGAGCGCAATGCGAATGCCGATCTCATGGGTGCGCTGCTTGACGGAGTGAGAGATCAATCCGTAGAGGCCGAGGGTGGCGAGGAAGAGCGCAATGAGGCCTTGGCCGCCCGCGATGATGGTGCCCATGCGCATCGGAAACATGCCCAGCGGACTGCTGACGATCTGCTGATCGAGGGAGCGAATGTTGTAGACCGGCATATCGGGATCGAGTTGGGCGACGGCTTGCTTGAAGGAGGCGGTGATTTCGAGCGGGTCCATTCTCGTCCGCACAACGATGGTGACGTTGTTCTGGAAATGCTGCGCCAGCGGGTAAAAGATCAGCGGCCGATTCGTATCGGTCATCGCAAAGTAGCGCATCTCATCGACGACGCCGACGACCTGCATCGCGTCTCCCTGGAGTACCAGACGCTTCCCGACAGCATCGCCGTTGGGCCACAACTGCTGGGCAAGCGTTCGATTGATGATGACTACGCGTGGCGCGGCCTCATCGTCGTGCGCGGTAAATTCGCGGCCTGCAAGAACGCGTGTGCCCAGGGTTGCAAGATAGGCATGATCGACAGACGTACAAACAATGTTCAGAAACTTCTGGCTCTCGGACGGGGTTTGACCCTCGGGCCAGACGCCGGCGCGCATACCGCCTCCCATATCAAGAGGAAGATGCGTGGCGAGGCTGGCACTGCTTACGCCGGGCAGGGCGCGCAGCTTGTCGAGCAGCTGCGCTTGAAATTGCCGGCTGCGCTCATCGCTGTAGCGTTGCAACGAAGGATCGACCGAGGCGAGAAAGATGTGATCCGGGCGAAAGCCGAGATTGATCTGCGCGAGCTTTTGCACACTGCGCGCCGCGAGTCCGGCGCAGATCAGCACTACGCACGAGAATGCCACCTGGGCAATCACCAGCAAGCTGCGCAGCCGATGGCGGGTTCCAGCAACGGAAGGCGAGTTATTCAGCAACGGCAAAATCTCCAGCCGGGTCGCTTTCAATGCGGGGAGCAGTCCCGTGAGGATGCCCGTGGCCAGCGAGGCGGCAAAGGTGAAAACAAACAAGCGCCTGTCGGTTCCGGTGTTGGCCCGGGGCGCAAAGTCGCCGGGAACGATCATCATCTTGCCGAGCAATTGAGTAACGGTGATGGCGGCCATTGCGCCGACGGCTCCGGCGGCGAGCGCCAGCAGCGTGCTCTCAGCCAGCAACTGGCGCAGCAGCCGCCAGCGCGTGGCGCCCAGAGCGCCGCGAATCGCCACCTCCCGCTCGCGGTCGGCGGCGCGCGCATAGAGCAGATTGGCCACATTCGCCATCGTGATCGCCAGCACCAGCAGCGCCAGGATCATCAGCGCACCGGCAACCAGCGGCATGAAGTTGGCCACCAAGGGAGTAGGCCGGCACATCGATTCGCGCAAAACAGCAGCCGAGGCTCCTTGCGGATGCTGAGGGCCGTAATCCTTCATGAGTCGCGCCATCATGAGATTCGCCGCGGCACGGGCTTGCGCAAGGCTGGCGCCCTGCTGCAAACGGCCCATCATGGTTACCGATAAGAAGCCTCGATTGGTGAAGACTTCGTTGCCCCCGGGATTCATCAGCGGCAGCATTGAAATCGGCACAAATCCGCTCAGCGCCGTGCCCCAGGACGCGCCCACAAAGTTGGGCTGCGTCACGCCCACCACGGTAAACGGCAGGCCGTTGATCTTCACCAGTTGGCCGATGATATGCGGGTCGGCGGCAAAGCGGTTCTTCCATGTGTCGTAAGTGAGAACGATAATGGCATCCGCGCCTGCTGTCCGGCCCTCATTGGGCAGGAAGAGCCGACCCAGCATCGGCTGCGCACCCAGCACCGTAAAGTAGTTGCCGCTGACCGCGTGCACATAGGTTCTTTCGGCGGCCTCGCCCTGGCGGCTCATCTGGACTGCCGATTCCATATAGGCCATGATGCCGGAAAAAGCCCTCGCCATCTCTGGAAAATCATGGCTGCCTCCCTCGGCAGAGCGCTGAAAGTCCAGAAAGTCCGGATAGGAAACCGGAAGCAGCACCGGCGACTGAGGTGTCTTCTGGGTAATCATCACCAACTTTCCTGGGTCCGCTGCCGGCAAAGGCCGCAGAAACCAGTTGTTGATCATGAAGAAGATGGTTGCGTTGACGGTGAGTCCCAGCGCCAGCGTGATGATGGCTACAGCCGTGAAGCCGGGAGTCTTGCGCAACTGGCGCAGTGCATAGCGCAGATCCTGGAGCAGCATGATTACGCCTCCACTTCCTCTTCCAGCTTCTTCAGCTCCTGCTCGGAGACGACCTTTCCGTCGAAGAGATGCACCTCGCGCTGGGCGTGCTTGGCGAAGCGCGGATCGTGGGTGACCATGCAGATGGTCGAACCTTCGCGGTGGAGGTCGGCGAGCAGGTGCATGACAGCTTCGCCGTTCTTGGAGTCGAGGTTGCCGGTGGGCTCGTCGGCCAGCAGGATGGAGGGCGAACCGG
Organism: Occallatibacter sp.; assembly: GCA_050014575.1. Lineage (GTDB taxonomy): Bacteria > Acidobacteriota > Terriglobia > Terriglobales > Acidobacteriaceae > Telmatobacter. Next base: position 42,593 of record JBEKDB010000009.1, read on the forward strand.
CCAGGGCGCGGGCCACGGCTACGCGCTGCTGCTGGCCGCCGGAGAGCTGCGCCGGATAATGCCTCATGCGGTGCGCCATGTTGACGCGCTCCAGCGCCTCCTTGACGCGCTTCCTGCGCTCCGCCGAGGGCATGCCGGCGCGATAAGTGAGCGGCAGCTCGACGTTCTCCTCGACGGTGAGATCGCCGATGAGGTTGAAGCTCTGGAAGATGAAGCCGATCTCCTGGTTGCGGATGCGCGAGCGGTCGCCGAATTTCAGGTTCTCGACCGGCTGGCCGTTGAGCAGGTACTTGCCCGCGGTGGGCGTGTCGAGCAGGCCCAGAATGGAGAGCAGCGTGGACTTGCCGCAGCCCGACGGACCGGACATGGCCACGTACTCGCCCCGCGAGATGGTCAGGTGAACTCCGGAGAGCGCATGCGTCTCCACTTCGTCGGTGTAGAAGATCTTGGTCAGGTCCTCAATTTCAATCAGCTTGCCGTTGGTTTCCATTCCGTCCCCCTCGTGTCAGTTTTCAGTTTTCAGAGATCAGAGATCAAAGATCGGTTGTCAGTTCTGAATGGTCAGTAGTCAGTGGTCGCGGGCTATTTCGATCCCTGACCCTGATCTCTGATCCCTGTTACTCCAGCCGGATGCGGTCCACATTGTCCCAGCGCGACATATCGGAGAGAATCACCGTGTCGCCTTCCTTCAACCCTTCGAGCACCTGAATGCTGTTGACCGAGGCGCGACCCACCCTGACCGGCACGCGCGTGGCGCCCTTGCCGTCCGCATCCTCCTTGAAGAGGCTGAGCGTCGAGTTCTCGTTGCCCAGCGCCGGCCGGCCCACATAGAGCACATCCGTCATGCGCTCCAGATCGATGGTCCCGTCCACGCTCAACTGCGGCACCGCGCCCGGTGGGAGCGGCCCATCCAGCGTTACATCCACCGTGCGCGTCCCGTTTACAACGGAAGGATCGATTCTGGTAACGTGGCCGGGAATGATGCCGTTGTGCGTGTCGATGGAGGCCGGCTGGCCGATCTGGATGTCGCGCGCCTGGGTCTCGGCAATCTGCAGAGCGGCCTTGAGCTTGTCGCGTTGAATCACCTCCGCAACCGAGGTTCCCGCGTTCACGTGCTGGCCCACCTGCACCGGAGTGGCAAGGGGCGAGAGCACCCCGGAAATTCCGGCCCTGACTTGAAGCGCTTGCGTCTGCTTCCGGTAAAGGTCGAGCAGGGCCTTAGCCTGGTCGATCTTGGTCTGTTGCGAAGCAAGCTGGACCTCAACGGCCTTCTGGTTCACATCGAGCTGCTCAAGGCTGAGCTTGTGCTGAATGGTCAACTGGTCGGCCGTATTCTTTGAATTGCTATAGGCAATGCCGGCGATAACACCCAGGTCATAGAGAGCCTTGTCGGTCTGCGCCTGCAACTGGTCCTGGGTATAGGCGGCGTTAATCTGGGCGGCGGCGGTCTTCTTGTCCATCAGCGTGCTTTCCAGCGTAGCCTGAAGGCTCTTGTAGTCGGCCTGAGCCTGCTTAAGCCCCAGTTGCGCGTTGAGAAGCTCCTGCTCAAGCTGCGGATCGGTCAGGTCCATGAGGATGGTATCCGGAGTGACCTCGGTGCCGGGCAAGACGCGTATGCGGACGACGGTCGCGTCGGTCTGCGCGGGAATGAGCTCGATGCTGTCCTCACGCGGCACCAGCGATCCAGTGGACCCGCGCACCTGGCGGATCATGGGCCCGCGCTTGACCGTATCCGGCCAGATGGTGGAGCGGTCCACCGTGGGAGCGGCCGGCTTGAGCCGCAACACGGCCACGACGCCAACCGTCAACACTAGCGCCGCGACGCCAGCCCAAATTGCGTACTGGCGCATCTTCTTTTGCTTCAGGTCTGGGCGTGCGATATCCATCGACGAGAGAGGAAGCATTTGCCGTTCCAAAGAACCTTGGACGAGGGCCATTGAAAAGAAAGATGTTAGCTTGAATCGAACGAGAGCGGGCGCTCCCGAAGTGGCCGCTTCCGGCGCGGCACTGTTCGATTTCGGACAGTGCCGAAGCTCGCCGCGGGCGGGCTGGGAGACGATTCGCATCCCGCTTCGGGACCGCGATTACGCAATGAGGGCGCTACACAAGGGCGGAATGCCAAAGGCTCCGCATGGGTCTGCACAGGGTCTGAATACCCTCGGACTCAGCTTGCTCGCAAGTTGCTGAAAGGATTGGAGGCGCGGGCCGGGATCGAACCGGCGCATAAAGGTTTTGCAGACCTCTCCCTTACCACTTGGGTACCGCGCCTTGGCAGGGCTGAGTTCTATTCGATTCGGTCCAAACCGCCGTAGCCAACCCGGCGGGCGCCGGAGGGCGGATTGGAGCGGGAGACGAGATTTGAACTCGCGACCCTCGCCTTGGCAAGGCGATGCTCTACCACTGAGCTACTCCCGCTGGTTGCAAGACTGAGTATACCGGGCGGTTCAAATGAGGTCAAACTCCTAGCAGATAGTCCGCTGCAACCGCGGCGGAGGTGCCCATGTTTTCCATGGCGATTTTGTCCGCGGCGGTTGAATGGCCTTTGCGCGCTGGAGGACAAGCACATAGCGCACTCATCGGGCGCACATTCCTCAGGCATTTCGCGGCGATCTACGAGGGCGCCACTGGCAACGGGGCGATGAGTGGGCCAAATCCCTCGTCCGTTTCCTCGGGAAAACCACCAACCCACTTCCAAGCCAGCACTATTTCTCGGCGTTCTCGGCTCCGTTCGCTTGCGGCTCGACCAGTACCCCGTCATAGAGCGAAGCCGCCAGCAGCCGGCCGCCCGAGGCGCGGATCAACGCGACGCCGTAACCCGTCCGGCTCCACGTCCAGTGCAGCGTTTTGGGATCGATGGAGTAGACCTGGTCGCTGGCGCGCGAACTCGCCAGCACCTTATTCCCTGCCGCGTCATAGTAAAGGTCGTCCACATCGCGGAACGGCAGCCGCTCGATCCAAAGCCAGGTTTTGCCTTGGTCGCGGGTAAAGTAGACTCCCTCTCGCGCGCCCAGCCACAGCGTCCCATCTGCTGAAAAGGCTACGCGATGGATGCGCGTGAGCATGGTGGGAATCGCCATCGGCATCCAGGTCGAACCGGCGTCGGTGGAGATAACCACTCCGTCGGGGCGGGCCGCGGCCATCAGCGCTCCGTGCGCGGTCACCGACAGGTATTCGTTTGAGCCCATCACCGCGCCGCCTTGCCAGCTGGCGCCCTGATCCCCGCTGGTCAGCAGTCCAAAGCCGGTGGAGGCAACCCAGACGTCTCCCGCGAGGTCTAGCGAATTGACGCGGCTCTCCAGCTCGAAGGCAGGATCCTTCACCTGCTTCTCCACGTTGACGCGCGTTCCATAGTGGTTCTCAGTGGCCGTCTTCGTCCTCGTATTCGCAATCGTGTTTCTCGGCTGCCAGACAGGCTTGCCGCTGGCCGGTCCGGGAGTCTCTGGCGGGTGGTCCGTGTCGTTGGGATGGTCGCCTGCGTCAAGCGCAAAGATGCCGTGACTGGTTCCGGCCAGCACGGTTCCATCGGCCGCCTGCGCCAGGGCAAAAACATCGCGCCCGTCAAGTCCGCCGCCAGGCACTTCGCCGATCTGCTCCCAGGCCCCGCCGCCATTTGTGGAAACAAACACTCCGCCATAGCTTTTGTCGTTCACCACTCCCGCGTAGAGCCGGGCCGGGTTGCCGCGATCCACAAGCAGCGCCGCCACCTTGCGGCCTGAAAAGCCCTGGTTCGCGGATGCAAAGCTCGCCCCCGCGTCCATGCTCGCCAGCACACCCCCGCGGTCGGTCGCCAGCAGCACACGATTCGAATCCTTGGGATCGACAAAGACGTCGTTCACAACTACGTCCGGTCCCGTCATGCGCTGAAAGCTCTTGCCGCCGTCCACGGTCTTGTAAAGACCCTCGGTGGTTCCGGCATAAACAACCTCGCGATTCTCAGGGTCCTGCGTCAGCACCCGCGTCCTGCGCGCCGTCGCCGGAATGCCCTCGATCTTGTGGAAGAGCTCGCCGCCGCTCTCGCTCTTGTAGATTCCGCTGCACGCACTCAGGAAAACGGTCTTGGGGCTGGCCGGATCGACCACGATCGAAAACACGTCGGAGTCGTCGATCAGTCCCTTCTTGATGCTGTGCCAGCTCTTGCCGCCGTCGGTCGTCTTCCAGGGCAGATGCCAGGTACCCGCGTAGACGATATTCGGGTTCACGGGGTCCACCGCCAGCGACTCCACTTCGTGAATCTCCCGGCTGCGCGGCGGGCTGATCCGCGTCCAGGATGAACCCCCATCGCCGCTGCGGAAGACTCCCTCGAGGGTTCCCACAAACAGAAGGCTGCGGTTCGAGGGCGCCTGCGTCAGGGACAAGATCGACTGGCCGCGTAGAGCTTCCACCGCCTTCCACTGCTTGCCGCCGTCGCGGCTCACCCACAGCCCCCCGTCGCGCTGTTCGGCCTTCCACCCGCCCGCGAAGATGACGGCGGTGTTGGCCGCGTCCACGAGAATGTTGTCCAGAACCACCTCTTCCGATGGCTCCAGCCGCACAAGACGGCGCCAGGAAGCGCCCTCATCCAGGGATTCGTAGATCCAGCTGTTGGTCGAGCCCAGGTAAAGATGACTGGGCTGGCCAGGAACCCCGGCCAGTGCGCGCGCATCGCCACCCGGAGGACCGACCGAGGTCCAAAGTGCCTGTGAAGGCAGTTCCGGCACGGCTGAAAAGACCGGGATCAATAGTATGATCGGTGCGAAAAAGCTGAAACGAGAAGGCAAATGCAGGCGGAGCCGCAAACGGTTCATGCAGACAAAGAACTCCCGGTGTTCATAAGACGAGTATACAAAGACGCGGAGCGTCCTAACCCGCCCGTTTCACCGGGAGTTGCTCAGAGGCGGAAGTATACGCCGATCATGGGCTCGGCCGTGTGAGTAAAGGCCCCCGTGGAGGTAAACAAGGTGGTCAGGTCGGGCGCCTTGTAGAGGTTGCCCCGGTACTGGAGGCGCAGCCCGATGTGCGGAATCAGTCTCCAGTCCACGCCGGCGCCATAGACAAAGACCGGCTTGGTGGTCGTGGTGGTGCTGGCTTGTCCGCCGCTGGGCGCATCGAAGAGGATGCCTCCCCCGGCCAGCGCGAAGGGCCTGAAGCTTGAGACCTTGACAGACGCTACCCAATCCCCGGTCACTTCGTGCGCATTGGCCGAGACCGGTACCGATACAGGGCCGCACGGCCCCCCAATTGGGCAGGCTACCGGGACGACCGTGGCGGTATATACCTGATTGGCGCGATTGAAGGCGTAAGTGCCTTCATAGCCAGCCCACGGTTTGGCGATGTGACGCACTTCCAGCAGGCCGCCGGCGGCGTTGGAAGGACTCTGAATAATGTCGTTGCCGGTAGTGGTTCCATTGAACGCACCGTAAAGGCTTGCCGCCACATCCGTCTGCGCGCAGGCTGCTGTGCTGCACAGAGCGGCCAGGCCAGTCAGTACAAAGACCATCTGCATCCATCGAGTTCGCATGATTCTCTCCTTGGCTGAAGTCATATCGATTGTGTCCCGAAGGGTGGATTCTCTGTTGAAATAGACGCAAGAGAAAAGTTTTGGTGACGTGCCGGAGGAGTTTTCTTGAAAGTCACTGGGAAGAATGGTCTTATATCCGCAAACGCGGCAACAGCCGCTCCCTCATCATCCCGCCGAAATCGGCAAACGAAGATCCATGGGCGCATACGCCGCGACCCGCGACCATCACGCAAACCAAAAGAGGCCAACCGGTTCACCGGTCAGCCTCAAAGGATTGCGGAATGACTCTCTCAGCCGCATGTTTGCCGCCAGTGCAGACCGGACAGTCTGCACTGGCGGCTTGATGTGCTATTGGGCCGCCACATGCTTCTTCTTGCGCTCCGGCTTGGCGCCGGGAATGGGGATGGGCTTGCGCGTCACTTTCTTCACCCCGTTCTCATTCACCGCAGAGGTTCCGGGCACGTCGTTGTCGAAGGTCGCTCCAGCGGGCACCAGGTAGTTCTCCACCGACTGGCTATCCCCCGTGCCAACGCGAACGATGATTCGAGAGGCGTCAATGCCGCTCTGTTCTTCGTTCACCAGATAGTCCTTGGTATTCACCGCGCGCTCCGCGGCCAGGTTCTCGAGCTTGGCGCGCTGGTTCTTCGGCGGCGTCTTCTCCTTGGCGTTGGCCTCGCCCACAACCACAACCTTCGCGGTCGGATCGTTCTTGAGAGCGTCGGTTACCTGATCCAGGCAGGCTTTGGCTTCGTTGTCCACGCGAGCCGGGCGCTGCTTATCCTTGGTAAACGTGATGGGGCACAGCGCGGTGGCGTGCTGAATCGGCGGGATGTAAGGCTTGGTGATCGTCACCTTGGTGCCGGCGCTTGCGGTCTGGCCAAGGTCGTCGGTGACGGTGCAGTTGATGTCCACGTTGCCGGTCGGCGCACCCGTTGAATCGTAGCTCGCCGTTGTGCCGCTGCCGCTGATCGCGCCCGTGCCCGGCGCAACCGAGTAGCTATAGGTCAGCGGCCGGTTCTGCGGGCTCACGCCAGTGGAAGTCACTGTGCTCTTTTCGCCAGGATTGATGGTGGCGGGATCGGCCACGCAACTGATGGTCGGCGGCTCGAAGGCCTTCACCGTGAAGCTGGTCGAGCAGCCTGCGCTCTGCCCGGGCTTCAGGCCTTCCTTGCCGGGCTTGCCTTCCTTCACTTCCGCTTGGACCGTGTACGTGCCTGCCTTCATTGAAGCCGTAGCCACAGAGGCCGTGGCTCCGTTGCCCGTCACCCCGGTTCCCGACCAGGAATAAACCGCATTCAGCTTCGGATCGAGATCGGCGGGAGTAGCATTGACGGTAACCGGGTCGCCGGGGAATACCGATGTCGGAGTGGCGTAGCAGGTCAGGGCCACCGCGGGCGGCGCAGCGCAGCCGCCGTCCGACCCCCACGCCAGCCCCCCGCTCAGCTTGAGCCCGTTGATCTTCTCATCGTCGCCCCATATCCACGAATTCCCGTTCATGTGGGAGATTCCGGAATCGGCGTGAAGATACTCGTAATCGACCTGGAAGATGCGCAACGCCACACGATGCTGACCGGCGCACCCCATGTTGACGTCCAGCGCGCCGCCGGCGGTCATTCCCCAGCCCCACGTGTACGGCTCATGATCCGGGCCGTCCACATCGACAGCGCCTCCCAGAACATGCACGACCGGAGTAACGTACTTATGCGGCCAGCGATAGACCAAGCCCGGTTCCAATGTAAAAATGCCGCTGTTGCTCGAGCCTTGGTTTTGGCCGCCGGTATTGGTAAACAGATCGTGCTGGCCCGACTCCACCTGTATTCCCCAATGACGGCTGTAAAAGTAAGAGACGCTTTCGTTCAGGCCCTTCTTCTCTACCTCGAAGTTGAAGGGAAGAATCTCGCCGTTGGGCTAGAGCGCAAAGAAACTGTAACCGACAAAGATGTCCCACTTCGGCGCATCATTCTGCGACGGGGATCCCTTTCCAGACGGAGCAACCTGAGCGACCAAGGCAACCGGCATCAACGCCGCAACCGCCAGTACAACAACCCGGCTCACAGATTTCTTAACACGAGCGTACATGCGTATCTCCTCCGCATTCAACCTGAATAGACAATGGGCGACAACTGTTTACGAACACCGATCTCAGTCCGCGCTAACCGCCTCCGCGCCCTCAGTGGACCGTAAGGTATTCAGACAGCATTATCAAACGTACCATGGGGCGAATCCGGCAGCCGTTTTTTTTTCAAACGGTTACCCTCTTAGGCACGTTACACATAGCCGACCGCGGATGGTTACTTCGGTAATTCTTCGCCATGGAAAGCTCAATACTCCCATCGCCGTTCGCCGAGCATTCAGGAACTTCAAGACGCCGCGCGGGCAATCCAGCCGCAGCCGATCCAACTCCGGAACGAGCAAGCGCAATGATCGGAGTAGAAAACGCAGGACCTCCGCGCCGGCGCAGAAACTCCCGGCAGTTTCGTCAGCGGCTTAGCAAAGGAATGAGGCTTCCCGGTCTTAAGGAAGAATGCGGTCAGAAAGGGGCGCATGAAAGTGAAGAAGCCGACCGGTTTCCCGGTCGGCCTCAAACGATTGCAGGAGGTGTCTTCGAGCCATACGGCGCCAAGCCTCCCATAACTCGTGGAAGGCTTGGCGGTCCGATTCACTTTCTGTGCCGGCCGGTTTACTGCATGGCCATGGCGGCCTTCTTGTGGGCATGGCGCATAGCCAGGGGCTTGCGCGGCTGCGCCTTCACCGCGGTCTCGTCCACTGGAGTCGTTCCTTGCACATCGGCTGCGAAGTTCGCTCCCGCGGGAACCAGGTAGGTTGCCACGCTCTGCTCATCCGCCGTACCGGTTGCCACGCTGATGCGCGAGGCGTCAATGCCCTTTTCGGTCACCAGATAGTCCTTGACGTTGACGGCGCGCTCGGCGGCCAAGTCCTCAACCTTGAGGTGCTTGTGCTTCAGCGCGGCCTTTTGCTCCTTCGCGGTCTTCTCCTTCTCCTTCGCATCCGAATTGCCCACCGCCACCAGCTTCGCATCCGGCTGTTTCTGCAGGTCGAGGGCTATTCCGTCCAGAAGCGCCTTGGCTTCGTTGTCCACGCGCGTCGGGCGCTCCTTGTCGCCAGCAAAGCTGATCGAAGAAAGAGCCTGAGCGTGCGGAACCGGAGCCACATAGGGGGCTGTGATGGTCACGCTGGTGTTCGCGGTTGCAGCGTGGCCCTTGTCGTCGGCGACGTTGCAAGCGATCCCCACGGCGCCGGTCGGCGCGCCGGCCGAGGAGAACTCCGCGGTGGCGCCGCTACCGCTGATGGACCCGGAGGTCGCCGAGTAGCTATAAGTCAACGGACGGTTCTGCGGACTCACCCCGGTAGCGGTGACGGTACTCTTGTCGCCTGGGTTGATGGTGCTGGGGCTGGCTGAGCAACTGATCGTCGGGGGCTCAAAAGGCTTCACCGTGAAGTTCGCCGACGCATCTGCCGACTGACCCGGCTTCAGGCCTTCCTTGCCCGGCTTTCCTTCCTTCACTTCTGCCTTCACCGTATACGTGCCGGGCGCGAGCGTTGCGGTGGCCACTGCGGCCGTCGCTCCGTTGCCCGTCACGCCATCACCCGACCAGCTGTAAATCACATTCACTTTCTTCTGGGTACTCACCGCTCCAGCAGTAGCCGTCACCGTGACCGGCTCACCCTGGAATACGGCGGGAGGACTGGCCTGAGCCGTCAATGTTATCGGCGGAGCCTTCTTGCACCCGATTGGCAAGAAAACTAAAGACGCCGAAACCAGAACCAAACTAACAGACTTCAAATTCCACGCGTGCATGCGATTCTCCTTCAATCATTCTGAACTTCCCGGAACATCTCATTCGGTGGGGGGCACGTGCGCCCCCCGCCTGTCGTACCTCACCTTGGTCTCATCGACCGCGGTGTACTACTTTTTTACAGCAGCGGCCTTCTTTCTGGTCGCCAGATTCCTTTCGTCGATAAGAGTAACGGAATCGGCAGCGTTGAACGGGTACAAGCGCACCGACTGCTGGCCCGTCGTACTCAGGGTAACGTCTACGCGGCGGTTTTGAGCCAGGACAATGACGCTCAGGTTGCGGAGGACTTTCTCCCGCTCCGGGGCGCCCAGGTCGGGATTCTGTTCGACCAGATCCTTCACCTGGTCGGCGGTGAGCTCTTCCTCCTTGCCAAGCCCGCGCGTGTCGATGCTGCCTTCGGGAACACCCTGCTCAACCAGGAACTGTTTCGTGCGGGCGACACGGCGTTCGGAAAGCGCCTGGTTGTACTCGACGGATCCGCGCACATCCGCGTGTCCGCTCAGGGTCAGGTGGGCATCCGGCTTGAACACGAGATACTTCTTGAAGTCCGTCGCGAGGGTGGTCAAAGTTCCCTGTTGGCTGGCTACCAGGCCGCCTTCAGGATGTTCGACTCTGGGTTGAGCGGTCGGGAAGAAGACACTGTGCAGTGCCAGGCGGGTCTCGAGTTGCACTTGCTCCGGTGAGGGTCCCGGAGGCGGAGGCGCAGTAATCGTCACGCTGGTGCCGGCGGTAGCGGTCTGCCCCTTGTCGTCGGTTACATTGCAATTGATGCCTATGGCGCCGGGCGCGGCTCCCGTCGAATCGAAGCTGGCCGTTGCGCCGCTGCCAATGACGGTCCCAGACGCAGCCGAGTAGCTGTAGGTCAGCGGACGGTTCTGTGGGCTCACGCCGGTTGCGGTGATCGCGCTCTTGTCGCCTGGGTTGATGATGCTTGGACTGGCCGAGCAACTGATCGTCGGCGGTTCATACGCCTTTACCGTCAAGCTGGCCGAGCAGTCGGCAGTCTGGCCGGGCCTCAGGCCTTCCTTGCCGGGCCTGCCTTCCTTCACTTCAGCCTTCACCGTGTAGGAGCCTGCCGCCAGCGAACCCGTCGCCACAGTGGCCGTCGTTCCGCTGCCCGTCACGCCGGATCCCGACCATGAATAGACTGCGTTCAGTTTCGGATCCAGGCTGCCGGCCGTCGCGGTCACCGTGACCGGGTCGCCGGGGAAGATGGATGTCGGGCTGGCCGCGCACGCCAGGGTCACCGGAGGCGGCGGCGCTATGGCGCCGACATGGAGTACAAGGCCGGCGCTCAAACGCGCAACGTTGAAGCCCTCCGATCCCTGAGCCCCGAAACTCTCATGGGTATACTGGTAATCCGCCTGAAAGACGCGAACTGCCAGGCGATGGTTGAACCACGGCGTATCGGCGTCCATGCCGCCGCCGAGCGTAATCACAGGGCCCCAAGCCTCGGGGTCGGCATAGCTGCCAACTTGCTCGGCCCCGAACAGGGCATGCACGAACAGCGTCATATTGCCGTTCGGGAAGCGCGCAATCAAGCCTCCCGATCCGCCGCTGAAATCATTGTTCGGCTGGGATGCGCTGGCGGGGCCTCCCGACTCTGGAAGCAGGACGTGTGTATCTCCCTCGAACTGCACACCTACATTCTTGTTGAAAAAGCGGGCTACGCTCGCAATCGTGGCATAGTTGACGGCACCGTAGGCATACCCGTTTACCGTTCCCTTTGGCGCCAGGTAGCTGTATCCCAAAAAGATGTCCCACTTCGACGCGGAATCGTTCGCGGGAGCCTTCGCCGGTTTGGCTGAGTCCTGTGCAAGCAGGGTGATCGATACCGACGCAACAAATGCCAATGCCAGAGCCCGGCACACGAGCTTCGTAAAACGAGCGTACATTCGTTTCTCCTCCTCATTTAATCTGAATGGACAAATGCAACGGCTGTTTGCGAGCCCAAACTTCGGCTCGGACCGACTCGACTTCGCGCAACTAACGGATCGCAGTCCGTACATGCAGCATTATAAAACCCGTTTCGGGACTGGCGCGTATCCGATTGCTCACTTTTTTCTACAGCTTGCACCCCGATGCGCGCTGCACATCCCAGGCCGCAAATGGCTGCTTCGGCAACTCCCAGCCTTGAAAGCGAAACACTCCCCTCGCCGCTCATCCTGCATTCAGCGTCTTCAAGAGGCTGCGCGGCTCGCGCTGTATCTTCTCTTGTAGAAGCGTAATCGCGTACAAAAGTTGCTCGGGCCGCGGCGGACACCCCGGAACATACACGTCCACCGGGATCACCTGATTGACGCCCTGCACCAGCGCATAGTTGTTGAAAACCCCGCCCGACGTGGCGCACGCCCCCATCGAGATCACCCACTTCGGCTCCGGCATCTGGTCGTAGAGGCGGCGAATCACCGGCGCCATCTTCTGCGATACCCGTCCGGCGATAATCATCAGATCCGACTGCCGCGGGGAGGGCCGGAAGACCTCGGCGCCGAAGCGCGCAATATCGAAGCGCGCGGCGCCCGTGGACATCATCTCGATGGCGCAGCAGGCCAGGCCAAATGTCATGGGCCAAATGGAGTTCTTGCGAATCCAGTTCACCGCGAAATCCAGCGACGTCAGAATCAGCCCCTCCGGCTCTTCGTAGCCGTAGCTCGCCTCGCGCAGCTTGGTGCGGTTCCGCGCGCTGCTCTCCAGCGCTCCGAATAAATAACGATCCCGCTCCACCGCGTCTTCCATGCTTCTACTATACCGCCGCCCCAGTCCGCCGGGGATTGCCCTCCGGGCATGAATCCTCCAGCCCGCGGTCCGCCTTTTATCCCAGGAGGAATGAAGATTCCATAAAGTTTTTGCGATTTCCATAAGGATTATGTAAAATTCCCTCCAACACACCGTTTGCTCGGCAAGTCTCTCTTTCGACAGGCTGCCCCTGTCGATGCCTTTACCACGGTTGCGGTTTGCGGTCAGCCTGACCTGCGCGACCGGCGCTTCTTTGTTCGATTCATCCGGATTGGCGGCCGGCCTCCGCCTCAGTGCGTAGCTGTTCATCCATCGAAATTCCGTCTGGAGTGGAACCTTATGTGTCGTCGCGCAACCAAATTGCTCCTTCTCTTTGCCTGCCTCGGCCTCCCATCCGTGGCCTTTGCCGTAGCCCCCAACCTGGGCCCCTCGCCGCCGGCCACCCAGGCTCAGATCGCCGCCCTCGAACAGGCCGTCCGCGATGCCCAGACCTCCGGCGACAACGCCTGGGTGCTGATCTCCGCGGCCCTGGTCCTGATGATGACCGCGCCCGGCCTGACGCTGTTCTATGGCGGCCTGGTCCGGCGCAAGAACATCTTGGGCACCATGATGCAGAGCTTCGCCATGATGGGCCTGATCACCGTGCTGTGGGCGCTGGTGGGCTACTCGCTGGCCTTCGGGGCCGGCAACGGCTTCGTCGGCGGCTTTGAGCACGCCTTTCTGCGCGGCGTGGGACTCGCGCCCAACCCCAACTACGGCGGCACCATCCCCGAGCAGAGCTTCATGGTCTACCAGCTCATGTTCGCCATTATCACTCCGGCGCTGATTACCGGCGCCTTTGCCGAGCGCGTCAAGTTCAGCTCCATGGCGGTCTTTCTTTCTCTCTGGTCGCTGGTGGTGTACTGCCCCATGGCCCACATGATCTGGGGCGTAGGGGGAATGCTGAACAGCGCCGGCGGCCGCTGGCCGGTCTTCGACTTTGCCGGCGGCACCGTGGTTCACATCACCAGCGGCGTCTCGGCGCTGGTCTGCGCCCTCTATCTGGGCAAGCGCGCCGGCTACCCGCAGGAGGATATGCCGCCCCACTCCATGGTGCTCAGCTTTATCGGCGCCGCCATGCTCTGGGTGGGCTGGTTCGGCTTCAACGCCGGAAGCGCGCTGGGCGCCGGTCCGCTGGCCACCAGCGCCTTTATCAACACCCAGTTCGCCGCCGCGGCGGGCGCCATCGGCTGGGTTGTGGCCGAGTGGATGAACAACGGCAAGCCCACCGCCCTGGGCGCCATCTCCGGCGCGGTTGCCGGACTGGCCACCATCACCCAGGCCTCCGGCTTTGTCCAGCCCATGTCCGCGCTGCTCATCGGCCTCATCGCCGGCATCGTCTGTCCCTTTATGGTCTTCAGGGTCAAGAGGTTCTTCGGCTACGACGATTCGCTCGATGCCTTTGGCGTTCACGGCGTGGGAGGAACCATGGGTGCGCTGCTCACCGGCCTGCTGGCCTCGGGGGCCATCAACGCCGTCTTCGGCAAGGACGCGGCGGGCCATCCCATCGCCACCGGCGCCATCGACGGCAACACGCACCAGGTACTCAACCAGGCAGTCGGCGTGGGCATCGGCTGGTCGCTCTCCATCGTGGGAACTCTCGTGCTACTCTTCCTCGTGGACAAGACCATGGGCCTGCGCGTCTCCTCCGCCGAGGAAACCGCCGGCCTCGACCTTTCCCAGCACAATGAGGAAGGGTACGACTTCAACGCCTGATGTGGCGGGTGCCCCACCCTCGCCGCGTCTTTGTTTTTGCGGCTAGGGTGGGACGTCACGAGCATTAACCGTCACTGGGTGCCCCACCCTCGCCGTCCGCCGCGGTTCGCCGCAGCGAACAGCTAGGGTGGGATGCTAAGACTTAACTGTGGTCCCAAGTCGAACTCTCCAACGAGGAATCCGCACATGATCAAGATCGAAGCGGTAATCCAGCCCGCCAAGCTGGATGCAGTCAAGGATGCCCTGATCGAGGCGGGCATCGAAGGTATGACCATCCTCGAAGCCCGCGGCCACGGCCGCCAGAAGGGCCACAGCGAGTTCTATCGCGGCCGCGAGTACACCATCGATCTTCTCCCCAAGGTCAAAATCGAACTGGTGGTCAACGACGGCTTGAAGGACAAGGCCGTGCAGGCCATTCTCAGCGCCGCCCGCACCGGCCACATCGGCGACGGCAAGATCTTCATCAGCCGCATCGACGAGGCCATCCGCATCCGCAACGACGAGCGCGGCGAAACCGCCATTTAGGTCCTTGGCCGCTTGCTGTTGTACCAAAGCTCGGTGCCACACCCTCGGCGCTGTCATTCTGAGCGAAGGTCGCCGCGGCGACCGACTCGAAGAACCTGCTTCTTGCAACTTTGCGCCTTGGGTGGGCGGGCACCGCAGCCCTTCGCAAGGAACAAAGTCACGCGGTCGGAGACAAGAGCCCGATTTTGAAGTATCCGGTGGCGAACGGAACGGGCCTTGCGGCCTGCGGAGAACCTCGCTCCGGTGAAGGGTTGAGGCGTTTGGCCTGCGCCCTTCCTTCAGGATAAAGTTATAAGAAGCCATGGAAACGATTCTTGTACTCACGCATATAGCCCTGGGCGGCGAATCCTCTGCCGAAACCGGCGCCGCCCTGACCAAAGCCTCATTGGAGGCGGTGACGGCCGGCCAGGAGCTGGCTTCCCGCCTCGGCGCCACTTTGACCATCGGCATCGTAGCCCCCGGCTCCGCGGCCTCCGCAACCGCGGCCAGTTCCCTTGCCTCCACCGGAGCGCGCTTGCTGGCCGTCTCCGGCGAGGCCTTCGCCCAGCCGCGCTTTTCCACCGACGCAGCCGCCTGCGAGGCCTTCTGCCGCGCCGCCCAGGCAAGCATCGTCCTCGCTCCAGCCAGCTCTCGCTATACACGTATAGCAGCCGCCGTTGCTCACCGGCTGGGCGGCTTCACCGATACGCACATCACGGCCATCGGCGGAGCGGAAGCGGGCGGTTCCGATGCCATCCTGGCGACGCGCTGGTTCTATCGCCAGCGTGTGGAGGCCGTCCTCAGCCGCGATGCGCGCCCCTGGTTCCTGCTTCTCGACGCGGGCACGCACGCAGCCTTCGCCGGCCAGTCCGGCCCCGCGCAGATCGAAGAGGTTGCAGTCCAGTTACCGGCGCTGCGCACCACGGTAAGCGGACTTCGCGCCCCGGCCCAGGATGCGCAGACCATCCGCCCCGAAGCCAAGCTGCTGTTTGTGGCCGGAGCCGGCTGGACGAAAAAGCAAGCTGATGGCCAAACCCATGCCGCCGAGGCGGGCGATCTAATCCTCGGATTCCTGCGCGCATCCGGCGCATCGCTGGGCAGCAGCAAATCGCTGGTGGACCAGGGCGGCGAGGGGAACTCCGTTCTTCCATTCCTCACGCACCTGAACCAGATCGGCCAGACCGGCGCAACGCCGCGCCACGCCAAGGGACTGGCTACCTGCTGCCACGGCGAGGAGCCGCACGTGGTGGGCTGGCGGTTCATCGGCGAGCGCCGCGCCGTCTCGCTCGATCCCAACTGCGGCTGGACCCGCGGCAAGGCCGACGTGGTCTATGTCTCCGACGCCTACCATGTGATGGCCAGGGTGAACGAGCTGCTGGAAGCAAAGAAAGTCTGAACAGCCATGCTCGCACGTCCCCAGGTTCCATCCGCCGCAGCGGACCGGATTGTGCGCGCGGCAATACATCCCTCCATAGCACCCTACAATGCCATGTAAGATGGAAGCACCGGGCACATCACCCCCCTAGGCGCGCTGTGAAGCGGACAGACCCGTCCACTACAGCGCCATTCCATAACCCGAAAACCGCCTAAAATGAAGGAGCCGATTCAGTGAAATCACTTCGTTTTGTGTTAAGTCTTGTTGTCATTTCCGTCATCGCGGCCTCCGCCTCTCAGGGCCAAGCCAATCGCACCTGGGTCTCCCACACCGGCAATGACTCGAACTCATGCACAGCCACAAGCCCCTGCATGACCTTTGCCGGCGCCTACGCAAAGACCGCCGCCGGCGGAGAGATCGACGCCCTCGATGCGGGCGATTTCGGTCCGGTATCCATCACCCATGCCATTACGATCGATGGCGGAAGCAATCAATTGGCGACGATATTCCTGGGGACATCCAACCTCACCGGCGTCACCGTAAACGTGGGCTCCTCCAGCACCGTGACACTGCGCAACCTCAGCATTCATGGCACTGGACTGTATCTGGGGCAATATGGAATTATCGGCGCTTCCGCGCAGACGCTGCACATCGAGCACTGCGCCGTGTCAAACGTGGAATCTGGCGTCATGATTGAAAACTCCTCCACGCTGGTCAACGTCTTTATCGATGACACCGTCGTCCGGGATTCCGCTTATGGTTTCTTGCTGAATGGAACCAGCAACGTCAGCATCTCCGGCTCGCGCCTTTTGAATAATTCGTATGGCGTCCTGACGTTCGGCTCCAATATGAATGCCTCCATTTCGAACAGCGATGTAAGCGGGAATCTGTATGGCTTTTACGTAGTAGGCTCATCCAATGTATTCGTTGCAAACTCGACGGTGACCAACAATCAGGACTACGGGTTGTTTGCCTGCGGATTGACTACGGTTACTTTGTCGAATGATTCGTTCTACAACAACCCGGACGCGGCAGTCGCGGACTGCGGCGCGACCGTTCTCGATACTTTCAAGAATAACTCGATTACCGGCTTAATGTCTTCAACAACGGCGATTCCATTGCAGTAACAGCAGGCGATCGGCCTGCATGAACCGCATCGGAAGACCGCCGCGGCGTCTAGTGGCTCCGCACAAGATTGCGAGGAGCCGCACGTCGTCTGCTGGCGGTTCATCGGCGAGCGCCGCGCCGTGTCGCTCGACCCCAACTGCGGCTGGACCCGCGCCAAGGCCGACGTGGTCTATGTCGCCGACGCCTTCCAGCTGATGGCTAGGGTGAACTCGCTGCTCGCTGCGAAGTTGAAGCGATTGTGACGGAGCGTTGACATTCGATGCAAACTCTCAACTCGAAGAAGGAGAGACAGGATGAAGATTCCTTTGGACTGCAGGGATTTCAAAGTGGGCAACGCGGATGAAAGAAGATCCTTCGCAAAGGAGTTTATTGAGGAGTTTGTTAGGGATGTTGCACCGCCCGAACACCTGAAGGATCCAGACAGAATCTGGACCGATCAAATCAGGAATCGGCTGATCGAGATGTGCCCGGAGGACTGCGAGGTTATCCACAACGAAGAAAGGGATTGGAGAGAGTACCTCCTGGACTTCGCTTGGAAGGAGAAAGGGCCTGCCGGACGCTACCTCTTAGCCTGTGAAAGCGAATGGGCCCCGGATCGCTGGGGGAATCTGACTCGTTGGGGTCGCGTTCAAAGGTATCTCCGGCTACTGTTGAGTATCAAGGCGCCCTTCAAGCTGCTCCTATTCTCATCTATTCCAGAGTCGCGGAAAACCGATCCGGATCAAAACGTGGATTTTTCATTACAACACGCTCTGGATCGCATCAAGATTTTGTTGCAGGATTACCCGCATACCCCAGGGGAAACTTACATGCTGCTCGACTTCCCCGCAACCGGAGTCGCCGGCGGTGACGGGGTCTATGACGCCTACATCTGGATAGCGGAGAAGGGACGGGAAGAGGAGGTCGAAATCGATCCTCTGGCCAGTGGTAAGCTGAAACGTCCCACTCGCGATTGAGCCCCTGATTCATACTCAAGGAGCGACTCCCAAGCTGGTTTCACGCCGCTCGATGAAAGCGCCGATTGAAGCGGCGCACGCCTCCAGAAAGGCGCGGTCCGCCGGCCCGAAGGCTGCTGCGCTGTGGCTGTCAATGTCAATCTCGCCCACGACGCGTCCATGCGCTCGGATGGGCACCACGATCTCCGACTTCGTCTCCATGGAGCAGGCCAGGTAGCGCGGATCGGCACGAACGTCGTCCACGACGATCGTGTCGCCCAGCGCAACGGCTGCTCCGCAGATGCCGCTCGAGACCGGAATCCGGGTATGCTCGGTCGGCGCGCCCACAAAAGCGCCCAGTTCCAGCGTCCGCGGATCGTCCGGGTCGAGCCAATAGAAGCCAACCCAGTTGTAGGCGGGCAGCCGGCCGGCAATCCGCTCGACCGCAAAAGCTTCGAACGCGGCAAGGTTGGGCGCCGTGCGGGCAAACTCCTCGATCTCGGCGGCAATCCGGGCGAACGGCGCGTCCAGCATAGCCTCCAGCTTAAATGAGCCGCGGCCGCGCCTCACTGTCTCGCTTGACCCCAACTGCGGCTGGACCCGTGGCAAGGCCGACGCGGTCTATGTCGCCGACGCCTTCCAGGTGATGGCCAGGGTCGACGGCTTGCTGGAAACAAGGAAGACCTGACCGGCCGTTGTGTCAGATCCCTCAGATCCTGACCGCACTCGGGAAACGGACTCTCCGCTCCGGCAAAATGTTCTTCTTTGGCGCTCTCCAAAACCATGTAGGATGGAAACGCCGGGCGCATCACCTCCCCTTGGCACGCTGTGAGGCGGACAGACCTGCCTCCTACAGCGCCATCCCATGACCCAAAATCCACCGAAGAACAAGGAGCCAATACTATGAAATCACTTCGTTTTGTCCTATGTATTGCTGCCATTTCCGTCATTGCGGCCACCGCCGCTCAGGGCCAACCCAATCGCACCTGGGTCTCCCACACCGGCAATGACTCGAACTCATGCACCGCCGCAAGCCCCTGTCTGACCTTTGCCGCCGCCTACGCAAAGACCGCCGCTGGCGGAGAGATCGACGCCCTCGATGCCGGCGATTTCGGTCCCGTAACCGTCACCCATGCCATTACGATCGATGGCGGAAGCAATCAGTTGGCAACGATCTTTCTGGGATCATCCAACACCAGCGGCATCACGGTGAGCGCGGGCTACAGCAGCACCGTGACGTTGCGCAATCTCAGCATTCACGGCACCGGTTTATACAACGGGCAGGCTGGAATCAACGTCGCCTCCGCGCAGGCGCTGCACATCGAGCATTGCGCCATGGCGAACGTGGAATATGGCCTCGAGACCTCATCCTTCTCCACCCTGGTCAACATTTTCATCGATGACACCGTCGTCCGGGACTCCTACATCGGCCTTTATCTGAATGGAACCAGCAATATCAGCATCTCCGGCTCGCGCGTGTTGAATAATACATTCGGCCTCCTGACATACGGCCCCAGCATGAATGCGTCGATTTCGAACAGCGATGTGAGCGGGAACTTATACGAAGGCATTTATGCGCTCTACGAATCCAATGTGTTCGTCGCCAATTCAACGGTGACCAATAATCAAGGAGTCGGCGTGTATGCTTGCGGATTGAGCACGCTCACTTTATCGAGTACTTCGTTCTACAACAACCCGAACGGGGCAGTTGCGGACTGTTCGGGGGGCGTCAATAGTTTCAAGAATAACCCGATTACCGGCGAAATGGCGTCGACTACGACGGTTCCCTTGCAGTAACGGCAGACAACAGACTGCGTCCATTGGGCGGGCTGGAAGATCGCCTCAGCGCCCGGCGGCTTCACGCGAGAATGCGTGAGGCCGCTGGGCGCTGCAAGTTCATGAACCGCCCATGCGATTGTGGTAGGTTAAAGGCGGGAGCAGGTACAGCAAGAATGCCGCCGATTACCTCGTTTATCAAGCATCACTATCGCCATTTCAATGCCGCCGCGCTGGTGGATGCGGCGGAGGCCTACAACGCGCTGCTCGCAAGCGGCGGAAAGATGTTTGTCACCATCGGCGGCGCCATGAGCACCGCGGAGCTGGGGCTTTCGCTCGCCGAGATGATCCGCCAGGAGAAGATTCACGGCATCTGCTGCACCGGCGCGAATCTCGAGGAAGACGTCTTCAATCTCGTTGCCCACGACTTCTACGAGCGCGTCCCGCACTACCGCGATCTGACCCCCGCCGACGAAGCCAAGCTGCTCGCCCGCCACATGAACCGGGTCACCGACACCTGCATCCCGGAGATGGAGGCCATGCGGCGCATTGAGAACGAAGTGCTGAAGGAGTGGGTCCGCGCCGACCAGGCAGGCGAGCGCCTCTTCCCCCACCAGTTTATGTACAGGATTTTGCTCTCCGGCGACCTCAAGGCGTCCTATCAGATCGATCCCAAAGACAGTTGGCTGCTCGCCGCCGCTGAAAAGAACCTGCCTATCTTCGTTCCCGGATGGGAAGACTCGACCCTGGGCAACATGTATGCCGGCCACTGCATCTCCGGCGACGTGAAGAAGGTTCACACCGTCCGCACCGGCATCGAATACATGATGGAATTGGCCGAGTGGTACACGGCCACCACCGCTGAGACCCCGCTGGGCTTCTTCCAGATTGCGGGCGGCATCGCCGGCGACTTCCCCATCTGCGTCGTCCCCATGCTGCATCAGGACTTGCGGCGCGAGCATGTGCCCCTGTGGGCCTACTTCTGCCAGATCTCGGACTCGACCACCAGCTACGGCTCCTACTCCGGCGCGGTGCCCAACGAGAAGATCACTTGGGGCAAGCTGGGCGAGAGCACGCCCAAGTTCATCATCGAGAGCGACGCGTCGATCGTGGCGCCGCTGATCTTCGCTTACGTGCTCGGCTGGTAGTTCTCGCTCTCGCAGCATTGAAGGGGCAGGACTTCATCCCCCCCAGGGAATGTCGCTCACTCCGGAAATTCAGCAGCAGCGCGGGACAATGAACACCGGGGTGGTTCGTTCAACCCCGGCTCCTGGTCAGGCTCGTACCTGGGGCGTGTTGGGGATCAAGCCACAATCAACTTGAGCAGTGCAAACTTCTTTTCGCGGAATAGGGCCGCGCATATCCGCACAACGTCCGCGTCCAGCAGGCTGCCGGCCTGCCCTTCGATCTCCCGCAAGACGGTTTCCAGCTCGATAGCAGGCCTATAGGGCCGGAAGGCAGACATCGCTTCCACGATGTCCGCGACCGCAAGCACCTTAGCCTCGGGCAGGATCGCGTCCCCCTTGAGGCCCAACGGATATCCTGAACCATCCAGCCTTTCGTGATGCTGGCGCACGATCTCGGCGACGGGCCAGGGAAACGGAATGTCCTTCAGAATCCTGAAACCTGTCTCCGGATGATCGTGAATAATCTCCCACTCTGCATGGGATAGCTTGGTCGGCTTGGTCAACACCTCCGCGGGGATCGAAATCTTCCCGATATCGTGAACCATTGCCGCCACTCGCAATCCCTGCAATTGAGCTTCAGACCAGCCTTTCTCCTTACCAATCGCGCAGGCAATCTCCGCCACCCGCACCTGGTGGCCCGCGGTGTAGGGGTCGCGCATCTCCATCGCCGTAACAATAGGCGCCACCATGGCGGACAATGCGTCGGTAAGTTGCCGCTCTGTCTTGGCCACGTGTTCTTGCTCCGCACGCAGCTGACGCTCCTGCTCGATGGCATGCAAGCCGTGGCCAATCTGATCGGCCAGGTGTTGGAATACCTGGATGGCCGCCGGCTCGAATGCATCGGGGTGCGCGGCATATACGTTCAATACGCCACGCGAACCGCCATTCGCAACCAGAGGAATCGCCACGCTGGAACGTACTCCGAACTGCCTCGCTCGTTCGCGCCATGGGGCATAGACCGGAGATGTCTGTGTGTCCTCAACAATCTGCAACTGCTCGGTACGAATGCAGATACCCGTCGGACCATTGCCGAATGGAACGTCCTCCAACCAGCTTTGTTGCAATCCGTCTATGTAGCTCACGGCGCTGCCCGCTGCCGCCGCCACTCGAACCGGCTTGCCGGGACCATCCTCCGCAAAGCCGACCCAGGCGAGCATGTATACGGATTCGCGTGTAATGGCCTCGCAAATGGCCTCAATGAGGCTCTCCGGCGTGTGCCTCTGCCAAAGCGCCATCGCTGCGCCCGCGTACGCGGCTATCGCCCATCTCTTGGTGGCAAGGCGATGTTCGCGCTGCTCAATCTCAGAAACGTCAAAGTACACCCCAATTACCACTGGCTGGCCACTGAGCGCCATCGATTTCGACGACGAAATTGTCACGGGCGCGCACCGCCCATCTTTGCGCTGAATGTGGTAGCCGGCGTGGTGCGATGGCGGCTGCTCGGCCTTCAGAAATTCAGCCCTCACCCTTTCCCGCTCGGCCTCCGGGTGCATCTGGACTATGTTCGATCCTAAAAGCTCTTCGCGAGAGTAACCGGAGAGCGCCTCTGCCGCCGGGTTGGCGTCGATGAGATCCCCCGTGGTTGCGTCGAACGCAAACATGGCGCCCGGCGCATAGGTCCACGCCAGTTCGTACAGGCTCCGGGGCTCAATCGAGTCGGGGACTCGGTTCAAGGTCAACCGCCTTCACAGGCAAATTGCGATCTTCCGGCCATTCGATCGATGCAGCCGGATAGCACTCATTTATCAGTTGATTTCCCCAGGGGACCGCCGGTCAATCCCACGTAGAGGTCATGTCGATGTGGTGCGATAGCTGCCTGAGCATGTGAATCTCCAGTAGTTAGTTCAATTCGAACCCAAGGGTACGCAACTATGCTGGGTGCCCCAGGTCCCGATTTTGGGACCTGGAAGAGCGCATATTCGCACTGTCGCAGTGCTGGCGTGCTTCAGGAAATTCGCCCGGCGCGGCTGCATTCCTCCACGGGAATCGCCACCTGCTCCACAATCTCCAGCCCAAAGCCCTCGAGAGCGGGAATATGCATGGGAGTATTCGAGAGCAGGCGAATGCGCTGAATACCCAGGTCCGAGAGTATCTGGCCGCCCAGCCCGATGGCGCGCAGAATCCGCCCGGAGCGGGCCTGCGAGCCTTCGCGGGCGCGCAACTCCTGGTGGAGAATGAGCCGCGCAATGGCCGGTTCCGGCGCGAGAGACGCGGCCGCCGCACCGCCCGGCTCGAACGCGGCTTCTGAAGCATCCGTGCGATCGACCTCGAACCCGCGCGAGGTATTGTGCAGGTAAAGCAAGACCCCGCAACCCTCTTCGGCGATCATGCGCATCGACTCGTCGAGGGTCTCGCGACAGCGGCAGTCGGCGGCGAATACGTCGCCTGCCGTGCACCGCGTGTGAACCCGCACCAGAACGGCGTGCGCGCATGGAGGCCGCAACTCTTGCTCGCCGAGCGGCGGCAGCCCTGAATCTCCTGGCAATGGGGCGACCGCCGGCCCGCTGTGGAACGCCGGGCAATCGGGGCAAAGCTCGCCGCGCACCAGCGCGATGTGGCTCTCGCCGCCGTTCACCTGGCTCTCGTAGGCAATCATGCGGAACTCGCCGTACCGGGTCTGGATGCGGCTCTCGCCGGCGCGCACGATATAGCGCTCATGGCGCAGCCGGTAGCGGATCAGCTCGGCCACGGTAAGAATCCGCAGCCCATGCTCCTGGCAGAACGGGATGAGGTCCGGAATGCGGGCCATCTCGCCGTCGTCGCGCATGATCTCGCAGATCACGCCGGAAGGATTGAGTCCGGCGAGCCGCGCCAGATCCACTGAAGCCTCGGTCTGCCCCGCGCGCACCAGCACGCCGCCCTTGCGCGCCCGCAGCGGAAAGACGTGGCCCGGCCGGGCGAGATCGGAATAGTTCGCGCAGGTGTCGATGGCGGTGCGGATGGTATGCGCCCGGTCCGCGGCCGAGATGCCGGTCGTGACCCCCTCGCGCGCCTCGATGGTCTCGGTGAACGCGGTGCCGAAGCGCGACGAGTTGTGCTGCGTCATGGGGAACAGCCGCAAGTGATCGGCGCGCTCCTCGGTCAGCGTCAGGCAGATCAGCCCGCGGCCGAATCGGGCCATGAAGTTGATGGCCTCCGGGGTGACAAACTCGGCGGCCAGGGTGAGATCGCCCTCGTTCTCCCGGTCCTCGTCGTCCACCACCACCACCATGCGGCCGGCGCGAATCTCGGCCACGGCGCCGGGCACGTCGGTGAAAGGGGGCTCGATGGTGCGGGGAGGGTTGGGCATGGCCACGCTCCCATTCTCGCCCATGGCGGAGGCAAACGGCAAAAGCGTCGGGCAGCAGGATCGAGGCGCTGCCCCCGGCCTGGCCGTTATCGGGACAAGGTGGTGCGTTCGCTCGCTTTGGGGGTCGGCGATGCAGGAATTGGCGAGGCCGCCATCGTTGGTGCGTAACGTTAACAAATTGCGAGTATCATGGCATCGGCGTTAGGCCACGGTGCGCCTGCGGCGCAATCGAGCGCTGGCGGTCGCTGGCGCACCGCAGGCGGGTTTTGGAAAGGATCGAAACCAATGATGACCTCACCTCAAAGCAGTCCGATCCTTCTCAATCTGGATAGCCCAGAGGCGACACTCGAACGGGTTGGCGGCAAGGGCGCATCGCTTGCGCGCATGGTTGAGGCTGGCTTGCCTGTTCCGCCTGGTTTCCACATCACAACCGAAGCATATCGCCGCTTCGTAGATGAAAACCATCTCACAGCGGGGATTCAATCCGTGGCTGCACAAGCGCAGGCCAACGATCCAGCCACGCTCGACCGGGCGTCGGAGCAGATTCAATCGCTCTTTGCGCAAGGCAAAATACCCGGTGACATCGCCGAAGCGATACGGCGGTGGTACGGCGAACTGGGCGCCGATATTCCCGTGGCAGTGCGCTCGTCAGCAACGGCGGAAGATTTGCCCGGTATGTCATTCGCAGGCCAGCTGGAAACCTACCTTAACGTGCACGGCGGCGATGAAGTGCTGGATGCAGTCCAACGGTGCTGGGCGTCGCTGTGGACGGGGCGCGCAATCGGCTACCGCGAACGGCAAGGGATTCGGCCGGAAGACGTCAGCATGGCGGTCGTCGTCCAGCAGTTGGTTGCGGCTGATGTCGCGGGCGTGGCCTTCACCGCGAACCCGCTGACGGGCGCGCGCGACGAAGTGATGATCAATGCGGCATGGGGTTTGGGCGAGGCCACCGTGAGTGGCCGCGTTACGCCAGACACGATTGTCATCTACAAGAAAACGGGAGCGGTTGTATCACAGGAAATCGCCACCAAGGAAGTCATGACGGTGCGCCTGTCCGAAGGCACGCGCGAAGAGTCTGTCCCGGCGGCCAAACGCAAACAGCCCGCGCTTGCGCCAGCACAAGCCGCCGAACTGGCGCGCCTCGCCGTCAAGATCGAGCAACCCTATGGCGAGCCGATGGACATCGAATGGGCCATGTGCGATGGGCGGATCTTCATTGTGCAGGCGCGGCCCATAACCGCGCTGCCCGAATCCCACGCGGCGCTCGAATGGAAGATACCGCGAGCAGGCGCCAGATACTTTCGACAGAGCGTAGCCGAATTGCTCCCCGAGCCGCTCTCGCCGTTGTTCGCGACGCTGGCATTGCCGCTGTGGAACGAAGCGACGCAACAGACCCTGGCGCAGGTAATGGATCCCCGGCGCTTCTCGTTTCCGCTCCTGACCATCCATGACTACGTGTATTACGAATTGCCAATGAGTGGATGGCAAATGGTGAGGTTTTTTTTCACCATGATTGTCCGGTGGCGCAGATTGGCCGGGATGCTGCGCGGGGCGCGAACGCAGTGGGCCGATGAAGCGCACCCGCACTATGCGCAAGTCGCCGCGGAATGGACCGCGCGCGACCTGGCTGCGACGCCCGCGCATGAATTGCTCACGGGCGTGTACCGGATCGTGGAAGCCGCGGCAAAACACTACTTGAGCGTCCAACTGGTCTTCGGCTCTGTGAATCTCAGCGAAGCCGCTTTTACAAACGTGTACAACCGCCTCGTCAAACGCAAAGGCGACCCGCCCGCGCTCACGTTCCTGCTGGGTTTCGACAGCGAGCCGATTCTGGCCGAGAAGTCGCTTTACGATCTGGCCATGTGGGCGCGCGGCGACGACGAGTTCGCCGGATATCTTGCCCGGACCAGCGGCAAGGAGATTGCGGCGGCATACGAATCGCAATCGGCACCCGCAGCCGGCACGGAAAGCTGGGGCGAATTCACCCGCCGCCTCGGGGGACATCTGGGCCGTTTCGGCCACGCCGTCTACGACCTGGATTTCTCCAAGAGCGTTCCAGCCGATGCTCCGGCGTCCCTGCTCGATACGCTCAAATACTTTGTTGCTGGGCAAGGCCGCAATCCGTACGAACGGCAGGCGGCCGCCGTGGCCGCGCGGGAAGAGGCTGCCGCATCGTTGCTCGCGCGCCTGGGCGGGCTGCGCCTGCGATGGTGCAGGGGCCTGCTCGACTGGGCGCAACGTTCGGCGCCGCTGCGCGAGAACACGCTGGCCGACGTCGGCCTGGGATGGCCGGCACTGCGCCGCATCTTGCGCGAAGCAGGCCGCCGGATGGTTGCCGCGGGCGCAATTGTGGAGCGTGACGAAGTGTTTTGGCTGAAGTGGGAAGAGTTGGAGGAGGCAGCGCGCTTGCTTGATGCCGGTCACCCCCTGGAGGATTATCGTCGCTCGATAACGGAGCGGCACGAGACCTGGCGGCGAGAGCGTTGCGTCACGCCGCCTGTCGCGTTGCCTTTGAAGGGTGGCTCCCGGGTGCTGGGCATTGACTTCAGCAGTTGGATGCCCGCGCATACCAGCCAGGCAGCAGGCAACACCATCAAAGGAATTGGCGCCAGCCCAGGGCGGGTGAGCGGCGCAGCCTGCGTGATTCACGGTCCTGAAGAGTTCGACCGGATGAAGCCGGGCGATATTCTCGTCGCCAAAATCACCACCCCGGCGTGGACGCCGCTCTTCGCTCTGGCTTCAGGCATCGTTACGGATGTGGGCGGCCCGCTGAGTCACAGCTCTATTGTGGCGCGGGAATACGGCGTGCCCGCGGTGCTGGGAACCGGCGTGGCGACCCGCCGCATCCACAGCGGGCAGCAGATCACCGTGGACGGCAACCGCGGTGTGGTGACGATCGGTGGATAAGATCGGCCGGATCGAAGGAACCTCTGCTGAAGTCGCTGCCTTGAAAGGGCGCGACTTCAAAGCCCGCCCTGAGCCTGTCGAAGGGTGCCGTAAGTTCCGTACAATCAACACGGACTACGGAAGTAGCGCCCGGCCGCACGGCTAATCTTTCTTCGCGGACGAGTGATGAAGATAGCTGAACGGAACGCCGAACTGAAACCAGAGTCCATTGCCGCGGGGCTTGTTCTGAACCAGCATATCGTGATCCCACTTCATGACCAGCGCGCCGTGCTGGCCCCAGCGCAATGTCACTTGGGGGCCCAAATCGAGAACCCGGCCTTTATTGCCGATGTTCGTGGTCCCATCCGTATTTGGGGTTGAATAGACCGCTCCGTTCAG
This sequence comes from Occallatibacter sp., assembly GCA_050014575.1. Classification (GTDB taxonomy): domain Bacteria; phylum Acidobacteriota; class Terriglobia; order Terriglobales; family Acidobacteriaceae; genus Telmatobacter. The sequence continues at coordinate 69,878 of JBEKDB010000009.1, forward strand.
CGAGTCTTTGGTCGTTTGCTGGTAGAGGTAGCCGGTCAGGCCGACGCTCGCTTTCCCCTTCGCGATCTCCTGCTGCGCGTCGTACTGCCAGAAGAACTCGTTGCCGCTGTGATAATGCGTCGCATGGTCAGCGTCGTTGATTATATAGTCGAAGCGCGACATGATATCCTGCGCGCCTTTGTGCGGAGTGAGCGTGAATGCGGCGGCGGGCGTGAGGGCGACGTTATGCTCGCCGATGTTCACCGGCGCGCCCTTCTGGTAGCCGGTCCCCAGGCTCTCGAACTGAAGTTCGTAATACCAATGCGCGATGCCTTTGTGGTTGAAGAACGTAATCGGAACCAGATTGAGATTGGTGAGATCGTCCTTGGTGTTCTTCACCCCCGCAACGCTCACCTGCTCGTATACGTTGGGAATGGCAAAATAGCTTCCCAAGTCGCCGATAGGCAGGTGGACGCCCCAGTTGTGAGAGAGCTTTCCGGCGAGCGCGAAGACACGCAACTTGAACTCTGGAACCTCGCTGTGGCCTTTGCCGTCGTCGAATTCATTGGCAAAATAGAAGCAGGTGTACTCGTAAAACATAGTCTCGCCCGCGTGCGGCACGCCGGCCGCCGTGGCGTAGGATTCGGCGCCCACCGGCCAGACGCTTCCGCCGTTTTCCGTTGCGCCCGCCACTCCGCACGCCGACGCCAGTAGAACCGCAAGGAAAAGCAGACGCCGCAGGCTGCCCGCGCGAGGTTTTTCTTCAATTGCATGGCTCTGGTACATGGATAAATCCTTCCTGCGCACGATGGCGCTGCCCGACGGCTGAAATGATGATGCGATCGCTGTAGCGTTGAGGGTGCCCGCTTCGTGCACGCCCGCTCGCAGGTAGTCCGCGCCGCCGCACTGAAACCTGTCCGCCTCTCGGCGGAACCAAGCGGAATGGGACCAGGGCCCCTCTGGGCCGCAGCCGGCCACAGGAGCCAAAACACCGATTCCATGCACGATCCCATGCATGGATCAGCGAAAATCATCGGTTGATTTCTTGCAACATTGTACAGGAAGTCATTGGCGGGTGCCGGGGGAACGAATCAGCATGACCAGCCGCGAGCCCGGCGCGACTGCCCGCGGTTCCTCGCCCTCAGGAACGGCCGTCTGTTGAACCGGCCGGCGGCAAAGCGCCGGTAGTGGCGCCCGCAATCGCCCCCAGACAGCAAAAGCGCCGCCCGAAGGCAGCGCTTTTGCAAAACAACGCAGAAAGCGGCCTACAACGTCGATTCGATCTCGAAGCCCCAGGCCTCTAGAAGTGCCTCGGGGATGTACTTTGAATTCTTGTTGCGCCGAGCCCACTCCCGCAAGCGGGTCGACCGGATGTATTGGTCCGGGCTCAGCTTGAACTCCCTCACAATCTGTTCGAAGGAGGTTACAGTGGGCACAACGGGGCCAATGGGCTCCGGCTTGCCCCAATTTGGATTTCCACGACGCTTCGCCATTGATTTGGTTTCCTTGAGAAAAGGTGATTTACCCGTACTTCCTCCGCAACAAGTGGGGGGGGCCTGTCCGTCCAGAGGAAACTCTAGCTTCTTATTCTACGTAGGTTTTGTTCAAAAATCAATAGCAAAATGCTCATCCTACGCTCCAATTCGCGCGCGGCGCAGCTGAGCGGAAAGCATATGCATCTCGTTCCGTCCGGAGGAGTTGGTGATCAAAGCCCCGGTTCCAGGCAGGGTCCGGCACAGGCTTTCCATGTGCAAAACTGGCAATTCCCCGCCCCCCGGTGGCACGATAATGATATGACATTACCCCGGCGAATACTGGTAGCCGGTCTGCTCTTTCTGGCTGCCGGACTGGCGCAGTGCTGTGCCGTAGAACTGAAGATCAGCCGCGACGCTCTCGAGCGCACCCTCAAGCAGCAGCTCTTCAGCGCGCCCGACGGCCGCTACTACCTCAAGGGCAGCGCGAAGAGCGCCTGCCCGATCTATGCCGAGAACCCGCAACTGCGCTTTGCCGGCGATCGCATCGTCGTCCAGGTCAAGACCCACGCGCGGCTGGGCAAATCCGTGGGCGGCGCCTGCCTGGGGCTGACGCTCGCGCTGCCGGCCGAGGTCTCGCTGGCCCCCGACGGAGAGGGCGAGACAATCGGCTTCCGCGACGCCCGCGTGGACAGGGTCAGCGACCACGAGGAACTCAACTTCGTGCTCACCCCATTCCTCAGCCGCCAGATTCCCTCGGCCATGAAGGTGAATGCCGCCGATCTGGTGCGCAAGGCCCTCGAAGGCTCTACCGCCTCCTCCGGGTACAAGGTCACCCTGGAGCGGCTCAAGATTCACTCCATCCAGATCGAGGGCGACGCGCTGGTGGTTGACGCGGATGGGGACCTGAGCGTGAAGTAGGGAACCTGCACGGTTGACCCGGGAGGGGGTTCGCAGAGCCGCGCGAGCTGAGCCGGGCAGGCTTACGCCTCGCCGAGCCCCAGAATCCGCCGATTCCTTCCTTCATCCGCGCCGCCACCCGCAAACTCGTCAAAGGCCCGATCCGTCACGCGAATGATGCGGTCGCAAATGAACTTCGCTCCCTCCGCCGCGCCCACCTCGGGATGCTTCAGGCAGCACTCCCACTCCATCACCGCCCAACCCGGATAGTCGTACTGGGCCAGCTTGGAGAAGATGGAGTGAAAGTCGATCTGCCCATCGCCTAGCGACCGGAACCGCCCCGGCCGGTCGATCCAATCCTGGTAGCCGCCGTAGACGCCGGAGCGTCCGCTCGGCCGGTACTCCGCATCCTTCACGTGGAAGGCGCGCACCCTCTCGTGATAGAGATCGAGGAAGGCAAGGTAATCCATCTGCTGCAGAATCATGTGGCTGGGGTCGTAGAGAATGTTGGCTCGCTCGTGCCCGCCCACCACGTCCACGAAGCGCTCGAAGGTCGCTCCGTCGTGCAGGTCCTCGCCGGGATGCAACTCGAAGCAAAGGTCCACGCCGGCCTCGTCGAAGGCCCGGAGAATCGGCTGCCAGCGCCGCCCCAGCTCCTCGAACGCCTCGTCGATCAGCCCTGCTGGGCGATGCGGCCAGGGATAAAAGAAGGGCCACGCGAGGGCCCCGGAAAACGTGGCATGAGCCGTCAGTCCAAGGTTCCTGCTGGCCTTCGCTGCCCAGCGCAATTGCTCCACAGCCCACGCCTGCCGGCCCTTCAAGTCTTCCGCGAACTCTTGTGGTGCAAAGCTTTGAAAAAGCGCGTCGTATGCCGCATGGCTAGCCACCAACTGGCCCTGCAAATGCGTCGCAAGCTCGGTAATGGCCAGCCCCGCCTGGCCCACCGCGCCGGCCACTTCGTCGCAGTAGCTTTGGCTTTCGGCGGCGAGCTTCAGGTCGAAGAGGCGCCGCTCCCAGGTGGGAATCTGAACCCCGGCAAAGCCTAGCCCCGCCGCCCATTCGGCCATTCCCTTGAGCGTGTTGAATGGCGCGGCATCGCCCGCAAACTGCGCCAGAAAAATCCCCGGCCCCTTGATCGTCCTCATGATTCTCTCCTTTTGAGTTCCCCCACGCCCAAACTTCCGCCTCGTGGCGTACCCACCCTCAATGTCATCCTGAGCGAGCGGAGCGAGTCGAAGGACCCGCGGTTCGGGTCCTTGCTATGGCATGACTAGCTGGGTGCCCCATCCTTTCCGCGTACTGCGCGGAAAGGGTGGGCGGACGCAACCCCAACTGTTTCGTTCCCAGTCGTCAGAACTCAACCCAGCTCTCCGCGCGGCTGCTCGCGATCGCCCGCTCAATAAACCGCATCCCCCGCACTCCGGCCTCAATCCCGGGCAGCGTTGGCGGCAGCGGATTCGGCCTGCCCTGTCCCCAGGCGATCAGCGCATCGGCAAACTCGCGGTACAGCACGGCAAAGGCCTCGATAAACCCCTCCGGATGCCCGCCCGGCAGCCGCGCAACCGCCCGCGCATCCGCGCTCAGGTAGCTCCCGGCCGCATGGCGAATCTCCTCCAGCCCATCCAGCCATTTCACGCGCAGCCGGTTCGGATCCTCCTGCCGCCAGTCGATCGAGCCCTTCTCGCCATAAACGCGGAGCCGCAGCCCGTTGCCCTCGCCAGCGGCAACCTGCGAAACCATCAGCACGCCGCTCGCTCCGTTCTCCAGCCTGAGAAAAGCATTGCAATCGTCGTCCAACAGTCTGCCGACGACCACCGAGCGCAGCGTCGCGTTCAGGCTCGTTACATGCAGGCCGGTCACATACTCAACCAGGTGGAAGGCATGGGTGCCGATGTCGCCGATGCAGCCGCCGGGTCCGTTGAGCGCCGGATCGGAGCGCCACGCCGCCTGCTTCTGCCCCGTCCTCTCCAGTGCCGTGCTTAACCACCCCTGCAAATACTCGACGGCAATTTTGCGAATCTGGCCCAGCCGCCCGCTGGCGCATATTGCCCGCGCCTCGCGCACCAGCGCGTAGCCGGCATAGGTATGCGTCAGCGCGTAAGGCAAACCGGAGCTGGCCACCGCGGCCTCCAGGGTCAGCGCCTCTTCATAGGTAGCTGTGGCCGGCTTGTCGCTCACCACCGCAAACCCCGCCTCCAGCGCGGCCTTGGCCACCGGCAGGTGCAGATGATTGGGCGTGGCGATGACCACAAAGTCGATTCCGTCCGGCCGGTGCCGCTCCGCCGACAGCATCTCCCGGTAGCCGGCATATGCCCTGCCGGGATCGAGTCCGAAGGCCTCGCCCGCCGCCCGCGACCGCTCAACCGACTGCGAGAACGCCCCTGCAACCAGCTCGATCTGGCCGTCCAGCTCGGCGGCCATCTTGTGCACCGGGCCAATGAAGGCGCCCGGCCCGCCGCCAACCATGCCCATGCGCAACTTGTGCTTCGCCGCCATCGCTTCCCTTCCCCTGCCAGGCGCAGGCAACCTGCTTGCCGTCGCCCCGCGCTCTCGGCTGCTCCCGCCTACATCCAGAAACATTACCATGCAAGACGGTTTCCGCGACGAGCCTGGCCTGTCACACGCTACCCAACCCGCGATGCACTAAAATGGACTCGCCTATGAACACCATTGCTATTCCCGATTCCAGTCGCCGCTGGGACTGCCTCAGCCTGGGCGAAGTCATGCTCCGCCTCGATCCCGGCGAGAGCCGCATCCACACCACCCGCCAGTTTCAGGTCTGGGAGGGCGGCGGCGAATACAACGTAGCTCGCGGATTGCGCCGCTGCTTCGGCCTGCGCACGGCCGTCGCCACCGCTCTGGCCGATAACCCCGTCGGCCGGCTGGTCGAGGACTTCATGCTCCAGGGCGGCGTCGATACTTCCCTGCTCAAATGGGTTCCCTACGACGGCGTGGGCCGCGCGGTGCGCAACGGCCTCAACTTTACCGAGCGCGGCTATGGCGTGCGCGCGGCGGCTGGCTGTTCCGACCGCGGCCACACCGCCATCAGCCAGGTCAAGCCCGGCAATTTTGACTGGGAGACGATCTTCGGGAACGCGAACGGCTCCCGCTGGGTCCATACAGGCGGCATCTTTGCCGCGCTCTCCGCCTCCACCGCCGAGGTGGCCGCCGAAGCCATGGACGCCGCCCGCCGCCACTCGACCCCCGTCTCTTACGACCTGAACTACCGCGATTCGCTCTGGAAGTCCATTGGCGGCAAGACCAAGGCTCAGGAGGTGAACCGCGAGCTGGTTCGCAAGGTCGATCTGCTGCTGGGCAATGAGGAGGACTTCTCCGCCATGCTCGGCGTCAAGATCAAAGGCGTCGGCGAGGACTTCGCCGAACTGCCCATCGCCGGTTACGAGGAGATGCTTCGCGAGGTCGCCGCCGCTTACCCAAACCTGAAGCTCATCGCCAGCACGCTGCGCACCGCGCACACGGCCAGCCGCAACTCCTGGGGCGCGATCGCGCTCTACGAGGACCAGATCGTCCACGTCCCGCAGCGGGAGATCGATATTTTGGACCGCGTGGGCGGCGGCGACAGCTTTGCCTCCGGCCTTATCTACGGACTGCTCGCCGGCAAGCCCATCGACTGGGCCGTCCGCTGCGGCGTGGCCCACGGCGCGCTGGCCATGACCACCCCCGGCGACACCAGCATGGCCACATTGGCCGAAGTGGAACGGCTCATCAAAGGCGGGTCGGCGCGCATCGCCCGCTAGCCCGCATCGGAGAATCGAGGAGAAAATGCCAGAAACTACACAGGAAACCATCGAACGCGTCGGCCTCATTCCCGTTCTTCGCGCCAAGAACGCCGCCCAAGCTCACGCCATCGTCAAAGCCATGATCGCCGGCGGCGTCAACGTCGTTGAAGTCACCATGACCGTTCCCGGCGCGGTCGGCATTCTGAAAGAACTCAAGCGCGAATACGGCAGCGAACTCCTGCTCGGTTCCGGCACCGTCACCACCGCCGAGGAGGCCGAAGCCACCATCGAGGCCGGCGCGGAGTTCGTCGTCAGCCCCAGCTTTCACGCTGAAGTCGTCGCCAAGACCCACGCCCTTGGTAAGGTCTCCATCCCAGGCGCGCTCACGCCCACCGAGGTGATCACGGCCTGGCGGGCCGGCGCGGACTACGTCAAGGTGTTTCCCTGCTCTGCGGTGGGCGGCGCAAGCTACCTGAAGGCGCTGCTTGCGCCCTTCCCGGATCTCAAGCTGATTCCCACCGGTGGAGTCACGCTGCAAACCGCCGAAGGCTTCCTCAGGGCCGGGGCGCGCGCCCTGGGCGTGGGCAGCGATCTCGTCAATCTGGCCGCCGTCGATGCCGGAACCCCGGAGACCATCACGGAAACCGCCCGCACCTACCTGAAGGTGCTGGCCCAGGTCCGGCGAGGATAGTGGTGTCCGCCACACGGATGGGCATTTGTGTTGTGCGTCAGGGCACGACTTCACAGGCTGCGGAAAAACTCCTCTCGGGCCGGCAGAAGCGTCAGGGCACGACTTCAGTCGTGCCGTAAATGGCGTGAAATGCGTGGGGCTTTAGCCCCTGAGGGGAGTCTTTGCTCGATTTGGAGCTTCTCCAAAACTTCCTTAGCGGGCGAAGCAGCCCGTCCCGCATGGCTGTATGCCCCATCCTTGAATCGCTTTTTTGATTCAAGGGTGGGAGAGCACAAATCTCAACTTGAACCGTAAACAGTCAGGCCAAAGATGCTCTAGCGGGCGCAGAATCGCCCGTCCCACATCGCAGCAGGAATCGCTCCCTGTGACGCGAGTCACCTCCCGCGCATCCGTTCGCGTGCTCCCATAGTTGCGGGCGTTGCACGAAATGGGGAGAACATGAAAACAGAGATGGATGAAGGCAGGCCCGGCGTCGCCAAAAGACTCGCGCGCATGAGCGCCGCAATCGTAGGCCTTGCAGCCCTGGTGTGGTTTCTTCTCCGCGTCATTCCCAAGCCCAGCCGCGCAACCTATCCCTGCCAACGGGCAGCCTTCCCCATCGCCAGCGCTTTTGTCCTGTGGATGTGCGGCTCGGCGGCTGGAATCTTCTCCATCGCCGCGCTCCGCCGGTTGGTGCGCCGCTACCGGTGGGCGGCCATCGGTCTGTGCGCCTTCACGCTCGTGGCAACTGGCCTCTGGCTGGCGTGCTCCAGGGCCATTGCCGCTGCGGAGATCGCAACCCGCTACGACTTCCAGCCCAAGCAGCGCAACGTTCCCCTCGGCATCGCTCGCGGCGTCTATCCGGGCCGCGTCGTCTGGGCGCGCGATCCCAAGGCCGCTCACTGGACCGGCCACATCGAATCCGCCACCGACCAGTGGTGGATGGCATCCAGCACCGATCAGGCCGGCGTCGACGCCATGCTCTCCGCAACCCTGCGCAAGCTGACCGGCGCGTCCAGCGACGAAGCGGCCTGGAAGACCATCTTCACTTACTACAACAGCCGCGCACGCGGCTTGCAAAAGACGGGCTACCATGCCGGCGAGGTCGTTGCCGTCAAGGTCAACCTCAACAACAGCAGCGTCGCGGGGCCGGGCAACATCGTCAACGTCTCGCCCCAGGTGGCGCTGGCCATGGTGCGCCAACTGGTGAACAACGCACACGTCCCACCGGCCGACATCGTGGTCTACGACGCGCGCCGGGACATCTATCCCGGCATGTTGACGACGATCTGGAGCGAGTTCAAGGATGTGCGATTCGTCCAAGCCGACCCGCCCGATCCGGCCCAGCCGAAGAATGCCGCTTACGGCAACTATCATGGCCTGGAGGCGGCGCAGTGGGTCGAGGGCGTGAGCTACTCAGCCAACACCTACAAAGACGCCAAGCTCATCCCCCAGCAGATCGAGGACGCCACCTATTTGGTGAATCTCGCCCTGCTCAAGGCCCATTCCTATCCCTACGCGGCCTCCGAAGGCGGCGACGAGGGACAGACCGCCATCACCATGACCGGCAAGAACCACTTCGGCTCCATCAAGGGCACC
>JBEKDB010000010.1:0-77868 GCA_050014575.1 Occallatibacter sp.
AGGCGGCTTCCGGCGGGTTAAACGACCTGCCGGACATACGAAAATGCGCTGATTTCATGCCCTTGCAGAAAAATACCGGCGACGGACTCTTCTAACTCGGCGCTTTTCAGAGGTTCCCTAGGCGTCCCGCTTGCCGTCTTTGTCCCGATCGCAACGCCGCAGATACATGCTCTGACGCTACGAATTGCAAACTGGCCCGCAAGGGGCTTGGTCGTCACTCCATCCGTTTTTTCGCCACTCTCGCACGCCTTGCTCTCGCTTCGGATCGACACGCTATTGGAAAAAAGGGGCCGCTGAATGATCTCAGCAGCCCTCGCCCTGTCTTCCAAGAATCAAATCAGTTACACTTCCCTCAAACTGCGGAAGTTGGGCTAGCGCCAAGCTATTCCGTCGCCCTGAGTGCATCTGACAGATCCTGCTAAACTTGCCAACATCTCAGGACTAATCTCGTCACGAACGGGCAGAATCGTGGTGAACTTCGATTTGGCATTGTTCGGTTTCGGACAACGAATTACGATTCCGCACAGGCTGCACTTTTACGAGCAGCGCTCGACTGGCTTATCGCCTTGCAGATGAATTACTTACGCCTCAGTCCTTTTGGCAGGTTACGTGCAGTTCCGTTTGGCCAGCTCGCACTTCAGGTGGGTATAATTGTGCCCGGAAATCAGACCGGAAAAACTGAAAGGTGAACGCATGCGCATACAACGGCTTTTTGCAATTATTGTCGCAGCCATTGTCCTGACTGCCGCAACCCTGGCTCAGCCCCTGCCGCAAGGCGTGCAGAAGGTAACCTCCATTGAAGGAGTCACGGAGTATGCCTTCCCGAACGGTCTGCATGTGTTGCTCTTTCCCGACAACTCCAAACCCAAGATCACGGTCAACGTGGTTTACCGGGTGGGCTCGCGCAACGAAGGCTATGGCGAGACCGGCATGGCGCACCTGTTGGAGCACATGTTGTTCAAGAGCGCCACCTCGGGCAGAGAGCTCTTCAAGGAGCTGACCGACCGGGCGGGCGGCTCCTTCAATGGAACCACCTCCTACGACCGGACGATGTACTACGAAACCTTCAACGCAAGCGACGAGAACCTGCGCTGGGCGCTGAACCTGGAAGAGGACCGCATGGTTAATATGACCATGCTCAAAAAGGATCTGGACACCGAGATGACGGTGGTTCGGAACGAGATGGAGATGGGCGAGAATAGCCCGCAGAATGTTCTCTATGAACGCGTTTTGGGAGCGGCCTACAACTTCCACAACTATGGAAAGACGGTCATCGGCAACCGCACCGACGTGGAAAGAGTGCCGGTCGCCAACCTGGCGGTTTTCTACCACAAGTACTACCAGCCCGATGACGCCGATCTCATCATCGCGGGACAATTCGACGAATCAAAAGCGCTGGCGATGGTGGCTGAAACCATCGGCTCCCTCCCCAGGCCGCAGCGCGCGCTGAGCCAACCGTATACGGCCGAGCCGACGCAGGAAGGGGAGCGATCGGTCATGCTGCGCCGGGTCGGAAATATTCAGGCGATCATGGTGGCCTATCACATTCCGGCCGCTCTGCATCCGGATATGGCACCCTTGGAAGTGATGGCTCAGGTGCTGGGCGCTCCGCAGACGGGCCGGCTGTACAAGGCGCTTGTCGACGACAAGAAGGCCGTAAACGCCAGCATGTTTGCCAATGGTGCCCACGACCCAGGGATTGTGATGGCATCTGTGCAGCTCAAGCCGGATCAATCCATCGACGAGGCGCAGCAGGTTCTGCTCAAGACGGTTGAAGGTTTCGCCGGCGATCCGCCCACGCAGGAAGAGGTTGACCGCGCCAAGGCCCGCATCCTGAAGAACATTGAACTCGCTCTGACGGATTCGCAAATGGTTGCCTTGATGCTAGCCAACGACGTAGGCGACGGCGACTGGCGAATGTTCTTCCTGGATCGCGATGAGGTGAGCAAAGTTGCGCCGGCAGATGTGGTGCGGGTGGCGAAGGCCTATCTGAAGTCCTCCAATCGCACGCTGGGCGAGTTCATTCCCATCGCCGCTCCCGATCGCGCCGAGATTCCCGCCACTCCCGATCCGGCCGTGCGCTTCAAGGATTACAAAGGCGGCGCGGCCATCCAGCAGGGCGAAGTCTTCGATCCCACTCCGCAAAACATCGAAGCTCGCGTGATCCGCGCCACGCTGCCCAACGGGCTGAAGCTGGTGATGCTCCCCAAGAAGACGCACGGCGGCACGGTAGCGGCGGTGATGAACCTGCGCTTCGGCGATGAAAAGTCGATGTTCGGCAAATCCACCGCGGCGACCATGACCGGAGCGATGCTGATGCGCGGCACTCTGCACAAGAACCGCCAGCAAATCCAGGATGAAACCGACCGTCTGAAGGCGCAGATCAGCGTCAACGGCAGACTCGGCTTCGCTTCGGCGAACATCCAGACTCTGGAGGCGAACTTGGCCGATTCTTTACGCTTCGCCAGGGAACTGCTGCGCGAGCCTTCCTTCCCCGAGGCCGAGTTCGAGCAAGTCCGTCAGCAGAAGATCGCAAGCGCGGAAAGCGGCAAGACCGAGCCCAACACCCTGGTCCCGACGGAGATGAACCGGCACTTCAACGCCCGCTACCCTCGCGGCGACGTGCACTACACTCCGACCATCGACGAACAGATCGAGGATCTGAAGAAGGTGACCTTGGACGACGTGCGCCAGTTCTACACCAAGTTCTATGGCGCCGGAGAGGGTCAAATCGTCCTCAGCGGCCAGTTTGATCCGGTTGAGATGCAAAAACTGGTGACCGAACTCTTTGGCGACTGGAAGAGCGCCAGCCGCTACGAGCGCATCACCAACCCATTCGATAAAGTGGCGCCGGAGAACGGCAAGATCGAAACGCCCGATAAGCAGAATGCGCTTTTCATGGTGGGGATGCCGATGAAGATGAACGACGAGGATCCCGACTTGGCGGCTCTGACCATCGCCGGCATGGTCTTCGGCGGCTCTGCCAACTCCCGCCTTTTCGTGCGCATTCGCGTCAAGGACGGCCTGAGCTACGGTGCGTCAGCGGCATTCTCGATTCCCACCAAAGATGACGGGGGCATGCTAAGTGGGTTTGCCATCGCTGCGCCGCAGAATATGCCCAAAGTGGAGGCCGCCTTCAACGAGGAGCTGGCGCGCGCGCTGAAAGACGGTTTCACCGCCGACGAGGTGGAGAAGGCCAAGAAAACCTGGCAGGATCAACGCTCCCAGGCGCGCACCGAAGACGCATCCCTGGCCAGTACTCTGATGAATCGCGAGCGCTGGGGCCGCACCCTGCTGTGGGATGCCAAACTGGAAGCCGCCGTGGCCGCGCTAACACCGCAGCAAGTGAACGACGCGTTCAAGCGCCATGTCGACCCGACCGACATTTCCATCTTCAAAGGTGGCGACTTCAAGAAAGTTGGTGCGTACGAGTAGCGCCCATGACATCCCCGGCCGTCAGAGGCCGCCGCTTGCCGCGTTGGCCGCACAGAATGCGGTTGCGGGGCTCCCTCACCTGCCGGCATGGAAGATCTGGCTCAAATCGGATCTTCCATAGCCGGTGGCATAGTAGGCGGCCCAGTAGTAGGGGTGACGGTAGCGGGGATCGCGGATGAGGGATTGCCGTGCCGCGGTCAGCGCCTGGGGGACGCTGAGCCCTTTTGCCAGGCCGTTGTAGAAGGCGTCCATCATGGGCACCGCGGAGGCGGAGTCGATCTGCCAGCGGGTGGCGACCACATCGGGAACGCCGACGGAAGCCAGCGTGTCCACAATGTCGCCCATGCCGTGATTCCAGCCTGCATCTTTTCTCCCTGTGGAGCAGGCGGAGAAGACGGCCAAGCGGGCGGCCACAGGGGGATGCTTGCGCAGAAAGTCGCTGTCCAAATAGGGGCGATCTTGAACGGGCTTGCCGGGATTCGAGGCGGCTGAACCGGCTCCAGCGGACGCCGCCTTCTGAGGAGCCAGCAGCAAACGCGTTGCGCCGTCCTGCTCAGCTGCGTGGCCGGCAAAGTGAATCGCCGAGGCCGTCGTCCATCGCGCGGCCACCCGCGCCTGGGTCGCCTGTTCCGCTAGCAGAAGATTGGGGCTGCTGTCGAAGCGAGCCACGGCCCTGGCCTCGCTGAGCACTTCAGGCAGGAGCTGGCTGTCAGAGGATGCAGAGGGGGCAACCGAGGCTCCGACGATGAGCGGTTGGCCGGACGGCCGCGTGGGAGCTGAGCCGGAGATTTCAGGACTGCGATCGAGAACCAGCGACGGCGACTCCTCAAGACTGTAATCCAATCCGATGGGGCCAACGGCTGTTTCAACCGAGGGCCAGGGCAGATTGCCGAGCAGGGGGTCGGATTCCAGCAGAAGCTGGCCGGCTTCCGCTGGACGGCCGCTCGCGCCGGGAGGTCCGCTCAGGAGGCCAAGCAGCAGATCGCCCACCCGGCGGGCGGCGCGATCGATGGAGTCCTGCGAGGTTGCGGGAGAACTGGCTGCGAGTTCCAATCGCGCCGCGGCGGCCAGCAGTTCCTCCCTGCCCACGGGTACTGAGGTCCACGCCACGCCCCGCGCGTTGGCGCGATAGAGCAGAGTTCGATCGAGAAGCACAACCTGGCCCATCGCCTGGACTGACCCGATGCCGCCGGGACCGAGGCGGCCGGAATCGAGCCGGCTGAGCGCATCGATGAGCTTCGGCCTGAGGCAGGCGAGGCCTTTGTCCGGGCAGACGGGGACCGGCTTGCCGAGAACTCGCAAGCGGTACCGCTCCCAAAGTGCCAGAATGTCCTCCGGGGAACGCCCTTGGGCCAGCCAAACGCCAACCAGAACGGCGTAAAGGTCGCGGTTTTGCTGGGCAAAGATGATGTTTCCCGCGCCCACCTTGCTGGCTTTGGCTTCCTCCACGAGGATCGCCTCGCGGAGCATCGATTCAGCCGCTTCAGGGTGGCCCAGGGCCAGCTCCAACTGGCCGCGAGCCGCCGCGTAGGCCCTTCGATCGGCGGAGTCGTCCATTCCCGTCATATCGCTGTGCGCGGCATCGAGCATGGCTGCCGCCGAACCCAGGTCTGCGCGACTCAGATAGAGGTTGGCCATGGCAATCTCGCTGTCGGCCAGAAAGCCCTTCAGGGGCTTGGCGGCTTCGTCGGCGGCCAGTTCGGTCCGCATCTTGCGCAGTTCCTCCTGCGCCTCCGGAACAAACCCGGCGCGAATGGCGGCAATTGCCAGGTCGAAACGCTGCGAGGGAATCAGGGCGCGGCTGGGGGTCAGCTCCAGGATGCCCATCACCTCCCGCTCAAGCAGAAGGGCAAGATGGACCCTGGGAGTGGACTTCTCAACCTCTGCCAGCCCGGAGAGGATGGTGAACGCCCGGAAGGGAGGGTAGTCGCCCGCATAGAAACTGCGGACGGTGGCGAGATAGATCCGCCATGCGTCCTCGGTATCCCCCGACTCAACCGCTGCTCCGCCCAGCATGTTTCTGGCCCGCATCTCAAGAAGGGCATAATGGTGCTCCTGAGCGAGACGCAGGGCGCGGGCAAAGATTGGATTGTCGCTGGTTGCGGCTCCGGAGCCCGAGTCGCAGACCCCCTCCTCGACAAGGTCGAAGATCTGAATCGCCGCCAGATTCGGGTTGCGGTTCAGCAGCGTATGAGCCGCCTGGTAGCAGCGGTCCTGAAGGGAAAGCCGTTGCAGAGCGTAAACCCGTTCCAACTCCGCGCGGTCCTCTCCGGCGGCGTTGCCGAGCGAGTGAAAGAGCCGGACGGCCACGAGAGCCTGGCGACGGGCAACCTCGTGGTCGCCCCTGCCGCTGGCATCGATGGCTTGGGCAAGGGCGTGAGCGGCCTCAACGAAGCTCAAACTGGGAGTCGAATCGCTGGGCGGGAGGAGATTGGGGGGAAGAAGCTGGGTGAGCCAGGGATCTTGATGATTGCGTTCAAGCGAAGCGGCGAGGGCCTCAAGAAGAGTGCGAGCGGCAAGGCAGCTATCCATGCATGGGGAACCCCGGGAACGGTCCACCGGCATGGGAAAGGCGGAGTCGAGCAGGCGGGGCAGCAGGAAGCTGGAGAGCTCCTCGTCGATTGCCGCCAACGCAGCGGGATCGGCCGCCAGGGCGCGCATGGCCTGGGGCGAAGCCAGGTGCTGCTCCATCCGGCTCTGATGGCTCTTCAACTGGTTCAGCTTCTGTTCGAGAGCCTGCAGGCGGCGGCGTCCCTCGGCCAGCCAGCGGGAGTCGCGCTCGAAGCGCAGGTAGCGGTTCCAGGTCTCGACGGCGTTCATCACCTGGCCGCGATCCTCCATGACCACGGCCTCATTGAAGAGCACCACCGGGTCGCCGGGCGCCAGCTCGTCGGCACGGCGAAGGTATTCGAGGGCGGTAGCGCGATCGTTTTCGCTGCCGGTGGCCGCGCCGCGCTGGAAGTAGGCGGCCGCGTCGTCCACCAGCAGGCCGGAGGTAACGGGTCCGGCGGCCAGCAGGCGGTCAAGAATGTCGATGGCCGGATCGAATCTCTCTTCGAGCAGGTCGGAGCGGGCTTCAAGCTGGAGCCAGTGCGGATCTTCGGGAGCGCTCTCCAGGTGGCGCTCAATGCGGGCGCGGGCGTCCAGCAGGCGGGCCGATTCGCGGCCTGTGGCTCCGCCGCGAAGATGCGCTTGCGGGGTTACCTCGGCAAAACCGGCGCCGGGCATGCGCAGATCGAAGATGCGGGAATGGGTGTAGGCTTCGGCCAGCAGCCGCTCAGGGGTATTGGCGAGCCGCCACCAGCCTGTGAGCCCGACCGCCAGAAGCAGCGATGCCGCCAAGCCGGCCCCGGCCCACAGATAGAAAGGCCGCGCGCTCATGCGCCCCCCATCGCGGCTTCGACGGGGCGTGCGGGCAAGCTGCGCCGCCAGGCAGCGCTGCCAATCGCGGGAGGCGGACGAGAGCGCGCCGAGTTCAGCGGCATCTTCCGGCGAGGCGTCAGCGAACAGCGCACGCAGGCGTCCGGCGCAGACGGGGCACTCGGCAGCATGGGTCAGCAAATCGTCAAGATGCGGGGCATCCGCCGGATGCGGCGCACTTGCCGGTCCCGCCGGGTCGGCTTCCCCGCCGTGCGGCAGGGACCACGCGCCCAGCTCGGTACAAGGTTCCGGCGCGCCGGCCGGCAACGCTGAAGCTTCTTCGCGCGGAGTCCCGGCGCGAGAGGAACGGCCCTCGATTAACTCGTCCAACGCCTTCTTCAAGGCATCTTCCGGGCGGTCCGAATTCAAATCGTCTTTCATGTCTGCACTCTATCTAACGGAATTTTGAGTAGCTGTCCTTTCACTAGGCCATTTCCGGCTCTAGCCGGATTCAACCCGGCCCGCCGGATTCGCCCCTTCGACCTCCGCGCGGAGCCAGATCGTCACCCGCCGCAGCGCGCTTTCCACGCCCTTGGCCGTCAATCCCGAAGCCGCCAGACCGGCTATCTCCTCGGCCGTGAAGCCCTGGCGGTAATAAAGCCAGAAGAAGGCGCGGTCACGTTCTCCCACTACCTCCGGCGCTGAGCGCAGCTTCCGGTCCAGTTGGGCGAGGAGCGCCGATTGCCGCATCTGCGCGGCCGCCTGCATGGTGGCAGCGGGCAACTGTGCCCCATCTTCGACCAGCGGCATGGTTACCACTTTGCCGCCCCTCTTGGCCGAGTATTGGCGGCGGAAAAAGTCGTTGGCCACCGAGGCGGAAACCATGCGCAGCAGGCCCAGAAAGGAATCCTCACCGCGCGGCTCGAAGTCCCTCAGGATGCGGCGCTCCCGCTCGCACAGTTTCAGGAAGACCTCCTGCACGATATCGTCCACGGTTGCCGGCGATGGGCCGCTCAGCCAAAGCCGTGAGATGCGCAGCGCCACCAGCGAGGCCAGGGGCGCGCAGCGGCGCACAAACTCCTCCCATTCCGCGGCATCGGCGGAGTGGGCGCAGAGCTTGGCCAGATCGTTCATCGAGGCGCTGGAAACTTTCATCGCACGGGACACCAGTTTATCGCACGGACGCGGCCCCAGTGATTTGTTTGCCAATTCAAGCCGCGCTCCAGGCGGCAGGCGCTCGGCAAAACCAATTCCGCCCGTGGTAGTATCCCGGCAAGCGTCAACCACCAATTTCTGAGGAGCCCAGCATGGAAACCATCCTTCGCCCGCTCTCGCTCGGCGAGATACTGGACCGTACCGCCCAGCTTTACCGGAACAACTTCGTCCTCTTTGCGGGGATTTCCTCTGTATACGCCGGGTTCCTGCTGTTGATGAGCCTGGCGCAGATCGGGATGACAGCGCTGCTGACTTCGCTGCAACTGACCCGGCAACTGCCATGGGTCACCATGAGCTATCTGATTCTTATCTTCCCGCTGGCGATGATCGTCGCGGGCGCGACCATGGCAGCCAACAACCGGGCCGTGGCCTGGGTCAACCTGGGGCAGCCGGCCACCATTCGCGGCGCTTACATGAGCATCCTGCCGCGGCTGGGGCGCTATCTGTGGCTGATGACCATCGCCACCTTCATCGTCTACCTTCCATTTGCCGTGATCTTTGTTATCTATCTCGTTTTCTTGCTTGCTTACGCCGGTTCCAGGGGACTGCTGACCCACGCCGCCGCCGGGGGCGACCCGCAGGCGGCAATCGTTATCGCCGGCTCCCTTCTTGTTTTCGTCGTGCTTTGCATCCCGGCTTTCATCTATGCCATCGTGATGGCCCTGCGCTATTCTTTGGCCGTTCCGGCCTCGGTGGTGGAAGACCTGAAGGCGCGCAAGGCCCTCCGCCGCAGCGTTGAATTGAGCAAGGGGTCGCTAGGACGCATCTTTCTTCTGGGGCTGCTCATCGCCATCATTCAGATCGGGCTGGCGCTGATTTCGGAGATGTTCTTTGTGGTCGCAGCCTTCAAGGCCGCCCAGCACCACGGCGTCCTGCCGCTTTGGATGCAGGCGGCGCAGCAGGTCATAGCCTTCTTCACCAACAGCTTCATCGGTCCCATGTATGCCACCGGCCTCACGCTCTTCTACTACGACCAGCGCATCCGCAAAGAAGGCTTCGACATCGAGTGGATGATGCAGGCCGCCGGGATGACCGTGCCCGCGCTCGCGGCTGCGCCCGGCGCTGCGCCGGTTGCCGAACCCCAGCCGCCGCCCGCCCCAGAGAACCCGTGGAGCACGCATGAATGAGCCTCTGCGCCCATCGAGCCTGAGCGAGATTCTCGACCGCGCAGCGCAGCTTTACCGCTCGCGCTTCCTGGTGTTCCTGGGCATCTCGGTGTTTCCAACCGCGCTGGTGCTGGCAGTGGGTTGCCTCATCGCTCCCCTTTATGCCTGGGTGAGCTCGAATGGCGCGGGCTCCAGGGCTCCATGGGCGGAGATTCTCGCGGGCCTGCTGCTGGCTGGCGCGGTGCTGGTGGCCATACCGGTCCTGCTGGGGGCGACGGCGCTGGCCATGGCCGCCATGAGCCATGCCGTATCCCGCGCCTATATGGGCGAAAAGACTACCATCCGCGATGCCTACAAGGCCGTCTGGCGGCGCGGGTGGCATTATGTCTGGCTGCTGATCCTTGAGGGGCTCATTATCGGCGTGGCGCCGATGGCTGTATGGTTTGGGCTGCTGGCGTTGACAGCTTACGCGGCTATACTCGCACAAGATTCCGGCTTGAGCGGAAACTCAGTCGCCGTGATCTCCGGCTTCCCAGCGGGCCTATTGACTGTCGCTTTAGTTTGCTACGTTGTCTGGATGCTCCTGCGGCTTTCGCTGGCCTTCCCCGCCTGCGTGATCGAAAACATTGGCGCATGGGCCGCGGTCAAGCGCAGCAGCCGGCTCAGCAAGGGGACCAAGGGCCGCATCTTCGTGCTTTATCTTCTGGCCGCGGTGCTCACCTGGATACTTTCGATAGCGATTGTCCTGACATTGGCAATAGTCGTGGGCCTGACCGCATATTCCCTTCACCTGAAACAGACCCAAATTGATCTGGTGATGGGCATTGTTGCCTATGCCGTCGCCTTTGGCGTCCAGGCGCTCATCAGGCCCATCTACGGCATCGCACTCACGCTCTTCTACTACGACCAGCGCATCCGCCAGGAGGGCTTCGATATCGAGTGGATGATGCAACAGGCCGGGCTGGTTGCGCCCCCGCCGTCCGAGCCGGAAGCCGCGCCGTGGCTGCCGCCGATCCTTCTCCGGCCGCAAGACTCCTATCCCAAACCGCCGCCAAGCCAGAAAATTCCGCAATCCACAGAACCAACGCAAGCAGTATCCGGAGAGTCTCTATGAACGAATCCAATGCTCCTGTTCCGTCCGTCCCAGCCGCTGTTCCATATCTCCCAACTGCGGCCGCGCCTGCGCTTCCCCGCCCCAAAACCATCGGCGACGTTCTCGAACGCACTTACCGGCTCACGCGCGGTCACTTCAAACTGCTGGTGGGCATTGCGGCCATTCCGTCGGGGATCGTCCTTCTGCTTGCGCTGTCGATGGAGGCGGCCATTTGGATCCCGCTGATCCGTCAATGGCCCAACTCGCCGTCGCCCGGAGCGATGCTTCACCACCCGCCCCCGGCGATCGTTATCCCGGTCTTCGTTGGGTTCGCTCTGTTGAGCCTGGCGATCTTCTCGATCTACCTGGCGGCGGCAAGCTATGCCTCCGTGCAGGCGGACTCAGGCGTCGGAGTTACCCTTCGCGAGGCTTATGAGCTGGCCTGGCGGCGCGGCGGACGGTACCTGTGGCTGCTTGTGCTTTGCTACCTTTACGCCTGTCTTCCGCTTCTCGCGATCGAGGCGGCCGTACTGCTGGGAGCAAACGCCTTTGCCCACAGCGGCTCAGCGTCTACGCCGGCGCTCTTCTTCCTGCTGCCCCTGGCCCTCCTGTTGTACATTGGAGCCATTGTTTACGCGATCCTGATCGGGCTGCGGCTTTCGCTGGCGTTCCCAGCATGCGTGACGGAGGGGTTGACTGCCTCGGCCGCCATCAAGCGCAGCTTCCAGCTCACCCGCGGCGCAAAGGGCCGCATCTTTCTGGTTTTGCTGGTCATCTATGCCGCCCTTTATGCCGGCATCTTTGTTGCCGAAATTGCGGTCGGGGTGGTGGTTGCGGTCGGCGTCGGCGTCGCCGCGGCGGCCGGCCTTCATCCGGCGGCCCCATGGAGTTATATCGGGCTGGGCCTTCTGGGGTTTTGCGCCTTCGGCGCGATGACTCTTTTCATCTCGCTGAATTACGCCGCTGTAACCGCCGCTCTCGCGGTACTCTACCACGACCAGCGCCTGCGCAAGGACGGCCCGGGGTCCGCAACGCTGCAAACAGGAGAAGCCGTGTGACTGCTGACTCTCTGCCCTCGACCGCACCGTTTCTACTATGATCAGCGCATACGGCATGAAGGGTATGACATCGAGAGAATGATGGAAGAGGCTGGCATGACCGCGCCCTCGACTCCGCCCGGTGGAGATGTCCCCATCGCGCCCGCTGAGGAGGAAGTCCAGCCGTGAAGGCTCGGTCGGTTTTGGCGTGCGTTGCACTCGCAGCCCTTCTGGCCGCGGCGCGGGGCCGCGCCGATGCTCCCCCCGCTGCCGCGCCCGCTCCCCCTGCCGCCAGCCAGCAGCGCGATGCTTCGCTGGAGGAGTATCGTAGCCACCTGCAAGCGCTCGCGACGATCGTTGAGGCCTGCGCAAAGGCGCGGGACGCAACGACCTGCGACCCAGCGCTGGTTGGAGCCGACGATCGTCTTCCCGCTGCCGCGCCGTCCCCGGCAGGTGGGGGCGCGAGCGCAGGCGAATCCAAACGGCGGCTGGTGAGCTACGGCTGGCTGCGCGCGCTGCTTGGCAAGGTTCGGGACGCGGACAAGGCCGCCGCCGAACGCGCCGCGAAAGAAGCTGCCAAGCCAGCCGCCAAGCCCGCAGCCACGGCTACCGCCAAGCCTGACGCCAAACCCGCATCCGGGGCAAAGGGCGCGCCGGCCGAGGAACCGGCGCAGACGCAGGCGCGCGCCACGGCACAGCGGTTGAAGGACGCCACGGCGCGGCTGGACCGGGACCTGGCTCAGATCGATGCCGCGCCCGCCGCCCTGCCCACGCACACCCAAGAGCGCGAAACGATGACCCAGGTGCTGGCCGACCCCAGCTTCCGCAACCTGGAGGCGCCGGCGGCGCAGGATTCCGTTCTGGACAAGATTGGAAGATGGCTGAGGCACTGGATCGGCCGCGCCATCGACCGCATCGTTGCCAGCATCTCCAGGGTCGTCTCTCGCTCGGCGTGGGTCGGCCGCCTCCTGCTTTGGGGACTCATTCTGGGCGTCTGCGTGGGGCTGGTTTGGGGCTTGCTGCAACTGGAGCGCGGATGGCGCACCCGCCTGGTGCCGGAGGGCGGGTATCCAGGCGCCGGAACGGCCTCGGCCCGCGACTGGCAACTGTGGCTGGAAGACGCGCGCCAGGCCGCCGCGGCGGGCCAGTGGCGCGAGGCGATTCACTTCCTCTACTGGGCCGCGATCTCGCGCCTCGAATCGCGGCGGCTGTGGCCGGCGGACCGCGCCCGCACTCCCCGCGAGTACCTGGCGCTGGTCGCCCCGGAAGACCCGCGCAAAGCCGGACTGGCCACGCTCACCGGCAGCTTTGAGCGCATCTGGTACGGCGGGCGCGCAGCCGGTGAAAGCGACTACCGCCAAGCCGAGCAACAGGCGGCCGCTCTGATCTCCGCAAGCGGAGCTACGGGAGGCGCGGCGCGATGAACCTGTTTCCCTCGCTCGACGCCCAAGACCGCCGCATGCTGCTCTGGTGCCTGGGCGCTGGATTGGGACTGGCAATCCTGGCTGGCGTTCTGACGCCCAAGGAAAACGACAACGACAATCCAATGCCCTCGACTTATCTTTCCGGCCAGCACGGCGCGCGCGCCGCCTATGAGACGCTGCTCCGCTCCGGCTACTCTGTGGAGCGCTGGGAGCGCCCGCTCGATGAACTGGTTCCCCAGGTGGGACCCGACACGGTGGTGATCTTTGCCCAGCCCCTGTCCCACGAACCGGAGGACATGAAGGCGGTACGGAAGATTCTGGAGCGCGGTGGGAGGGTGCTTTCCACCGGGTTGTGGGGCGGGTCCATTCTGCCCGGCAGGGCCAGCCGCAAGCGCAAGGATCTCGATCTGGCCGCCTGCCAACTGGAACCCGAGGGGCTTGACCCGCTCTCCAGCTCCGGCGAGGTGTGGATGAAGCCCGAAGCGGCCTGGACGGTGGGCAACCCGGCGCACCGCGTGGAGTACAGTTGCGCGGGGCAGCCGGCGGTGGTGGAGTTCGACTGGGGCAAAGGCCACGCCGTGTGGTGGGCCAACTCGACGCCGCTTGAGAACGGCAGCCTGGCCCGCGCCCACGATCTCGATCTGCTACTCAACTCGCTGGGTCCGCGCGAGGGACATCGCTTCTACTGGGACGAGTCGCTGCACGGGGAAATTCGCTCCAACTGGAGCTTTGCCGCCGGACCGGCGCGGACCATGCTTTGGATTGGCATGCCGGCGCTGGGCCTGCTGGTCATCTTCAGCTTCAGCCGGCGCAGCGGGCCGGTGCGCGACCTGCCACAGCCCGCGCGAGCCACGCCCATCGAATTCCTTGAGGCGCTGGGCTCGCTCTACCGCAAGGCCGGAGCGGCATCCACGGCGGTGGCTATTGCCTGGGAGCGCTTCCGGCGCCATAGCTTGCGGTTCGCCGGGGCGGACGGCTCGCGCGGCAGCCAAATGGGCGCGGCTGAGCTGGCCGCGGCCATTCGCCGCCGCTTTCCGCAGGCCGGCGCCAGCCTGGAGACCGATCTGGCCGCCTGCGAAGACGCCGCGTGGGGCGAAACAGCCGATCCCGGCCAGGCGCTCAAACTGGTGCAGGCCTTGCATGAGCGCGAGGAAGAGCTTCTCGCCGCACAGAAACTCGGCGGCCAGACTGCGAAATCTGAGAACATTCAATCCAAACAGCAGGAAAGGGCTTCATGAGCCACGAAACGGATCACGAAACGAATCAAGACGCAAATCAAGAGCCGAATCAGGAGCCAGGCGCGGCCGCCAGCGAGGGTCTGACCGCGGAGATCGCGCCGCAGCCGGTCCAGGCTATCGGCCAGCTCAGCGCAACCAACCAACTCATCGCCCACGCCCGCGCGGAGCTGGGGCGGGTAATCTCCGGCCAGGCAGGGGTGATCGAAGAGGTGCTGATCGCCGTTCTCTGCCAGGGCCATGCGCTGCTGGAAGGCGTGCCGGGCATTGCCAAGACGCTGATCGTCAAGGCTCTGGGCAGGCTGCTCGGCCTGGGCTTCCAGCGCGTGCAGGCTACCTCCGACCTGATGCCGGCCGACATTCTGGGCACCACCATCTTTCGCCTCGGCGCAACCTCCGATGCCCAGAATTTCAGCTTCCACCAGGGGCCGGTCTTCACCGATCTGCTGCTGGTGGATGAGATCAACCGCATGCCTCCGCGCACCCAGGCAGCGCTGCTGGAGTGCATGGAAGAGCACCAGGTGACCACGGACGGCGTGCGCCGCCCGTTGCCCGCCTGGTTCACCGTCTTCGCCACCCAGAATCCGGTGGATTTTGAGGGCACCTATCCGCTGCCCGAGGCCCAGTTGGACCGCTTTCTGCTCAAGATTCGCGTGGCCTACCCCGCAGAGCGAGAGGAGTTGCAGATACTTGAGCGGCACCACGCGGGGTCGGGCGCAGGGCTGCTGGAGGATGCTTTCATCGCGCCCATCCCCGAGGGCCTGCTCGCCGCGGCCTGCGCCGAGGTCCGCGCCATCCGCATCGAGCCGGAGCTATATGGCTACATCCTCTCGCTTGCCCGGCGCACCCGCGAGTGGCCCACGCTGCTGCTGGGCGCAAGCCCCCGCGCCGCCGTAAGCATCATGCGCGTGGCCCAGGCGGCCGCCGCCTTCGATGGCCGCGATTACCTGGTCCCCGACGACGTGAAGCGCGCCGTGCAGCCCGTGCTGCGCCATCGCATCATGCTCAAGCCCGAGGCCGAGCTGGAGGGCTTCGACGCCGACCGCGTGCTCGCCGACGTGATTGCCGCCGTCCCGGTGCCGCGGCAATGATGGCCGCGCTTTCGTTATTGGTTTTTGTTAGCGTGAGCGAATTCTTAGAGGAGCTCGTCCGAATGCTGAAACATCATCGTTTCTTCGAGCTGTACGGTGGGACACCGATTATCCTTTTCTTGCTCTCGATTCCGATTCATCAATCGGCAGCACAAACACACACTGTGTGTGACGTTTCTCCTGCCAATGATGATGCAGTGCTAACGGTAGTAAGCATACGTTCGTGGAGGCAGGGAGATGAACCTCCGGCTCCAGACGTTATTGGTCTCACGACAGCGAAGATGATTTATACGCGGTATAGGCTATCCAATTACACAAAACACTCACTCTATTATCTTGCTGAGCCGGGAACGATCGTCCCCGTGAGTTATACGGTTTATAAGCCAGATGATAGCAGTGATTGGATGGCTCCGATGCGTGGCAGAGAGGGATTCGGAACGAGTAGCTCTTACCAATGGCTTGAGCTTCCGCCTCAAGCGATTGTCGAATTTGAGAGAGGAGAATCGCATTGGGGTTACAAGTATCAGGGGTTGGCTGTTTTCATTAACGAACATCCAAGACAAAAAGGACGTCGGGAGATAATTTCAAATCCGTTCCTTTGCAAAGCTGTGGGAATTGAACCATCCTCCAGCAATAACTCTCAATCTCCACATTGAGGCACAATGATTTCGTCTTCCCTCCATCCCGCCCCGGTCCGCGCCGTCTGCGAACGCCGCCGCCGCTGGGGATTCGGCCTGACGCCGCGGGCCATCGGCCTGCTGACGGTGGGCTTTCTATGGCTCATTGCGGGCTTCCGGTTCGGGCGGCTGGCCTACGTCATGCTGGCCTGGGATGCG
The DNA here is from genome assembly GCA_050014575.1 of Occallatibacter sp. Taxonomy (GTDB): domain Bacteria; phylum Acidobacteriota; class Terriglobia; order Terriglobales; family Acidobacteriaceae; genus Telmatobacter. Next base: position 15,833 of record JBEKDB010000010.1, read on the forward strand.
GTGGTGTTGCTGGCGGCGCTCGTGGACGGCCTGCGATTGCCGCGCCCCGGGCAACTGACTGCCGGCCGCTCCTGGTCCAACGCTCCGGCTCTCGACAGCCAGACGGAGATCGAGCTGACCATCGAGAACCAGAGCCGGACGATCGTCGAGTGCCGGCTGGTGGACGATCTGCCGCCGGCACTTGTCGCCGAGCCCGCCACCCACCGGCTCATGGCCTTCCCCCACGTCCCCGCCAGCCTGCGCTATCGCGTGGAGCCCCAGGAGCGCGGCGACTGCGAGGCGGGCTGGCTCTACGTGCGCTATCGCTCCTCGCTGGGGCTCACCGAGCGCTGGGCCAAAGCGCCGCTCATCCAGGCGGTGCGCGTCTACCCCGCCCTGCGCGCCGGCGAGGAGCAGCAAATCTTCCTGGCCCGCAGCCGCCAGATCGACCTGCAACTGCGCCGCGCGCAGCAGCGGGGCCTGGGCCGCGACTTCGAGAGCCTGCGCGAGTACCGCGAGGGCGACGACCTGCGCGACATCTGCTGGACGGCCACGGCGCGGCGCGGCAGCCCCATCACCCGCCAGTACCAGACCGAGCGCAGCCAGCCGGTCTGGATCGTGCTCGACTGCGGGCGGCTGATGCGCTCGCGGGTTGCGGCGATACAGCCTGCGGAAAGGCTGACTGTCTTGAAGGGTACGGGCTTCAGCCCGTACATCGACAGCACAGATGAAACGCGGGCTTTTGCCCCTGAGGGAGAGTTTTTCGAGAGTCAAAAAGTCCACTCCAAGCTCGACCACGCCTGCACAACGGCCGTGGCGCTGGCCCAACTGGCCCTCTTCTCCGGCGACCGCGTCGGCCTGCTGGCCTACGGGCAGGGGATTCAGCAGCGGCTCTTGCCCGGTCGCGGCGCGGTTCATCTGCGCCAGTTGATCGAGTCGCTGGCCCAGGTTCACGCCGAGTCCGGCGAGGCCGACCACCTGCGCGCCACAGCCACGCTCAACCGCCTGCAGCCGCGGCGCGCGCTGATTCTGTGGGTGACGGACCTGGCTGAAACCGCCATGCGCCCCGAAGTTATCGACGGCGCGGTGCAACTGCTGCGCCGCCATGTGCTGCTGTTTGTGGCCATGGCCCAGCCGGATGTGGAGTCCATCGCCCAGACCCGGCCTCAAAATGTGGAGCAGATGTTCCGCGCCGCCGCCGCCCAGGAGATGGCCGGCCGCCGCGAACTGCTGCTGGCCCGCCTCCACGAGCAGGGCGCGCTCACCCTCGACCTCAACCCCGAGGCCCTCACCTCCGCGGTGCTGAATCAATATCTGATGGTGAAGGAACGGGCGATGGTGTAGCGGGAAAGGTGTCCCGTTGATTCCCAGCAACTTGTTTCATCTTGATAGCAATGAGCGCACTTCTTGTATTCCCGATATTGACGCAATATGACGTCATCGAGCCGGTGTGCTTTGGGTGTAGCTAATCAGACCTTCAATCTGCAACGCAACCTGCATTGATGACGACTCAATGAGGTAGCAATCTAGACCGTCTCGCCTAATTATTAGGAATATCTTCGTCTTCGAATCAGTTTTCGAGATCGCTTGCGCCAATATTCGGTCGCTAATTTTCTGATCGCCTCCATTCTGGTGCTGTTCTCGACAGGCTATTTCATTCGCCCCTTTAATCCACTCGTCAATCTGCTGCTGTGCGGCTTCGAGAGAATCAAATTCCGCCATAATTAGTTTTCCAGTAGTGCCATCAGAAGCAGAATAGACTCTGAATGGCAGATTGTGACCATGCGCAGTGATCAAATTCCCCAACGTTATAACAGTGAGAGCCTGCTTCGCCTCTTCCTGATGAGTAGGGCACTGTGCAAAGGCGATTCGCACAAGAGCAAGACAGATCAGCCAGAGAATTGCACCGCGATATTGGGAGCCGAATTTGAAAGTCACATCGTCCTCCAACGTAAGCATATTTTGGCGCAGTGGGCTATCTCTTACTCGTTCCAGTTCTTCGCCCGTTCCACGGCTCGCCGCCAGCGTCCGCGCCGCTCGGCTCGTTCCTCTGGCGTCATCTTCGGTTCAAACCGCGTATCGTTCTGCCGCTTGGCCCGCAACTCTTCAGGCCCGGCCCAGAAGCCCGTCGCCAATCCCGCCAGATACGCAGCGCCCAGGGCCGTGGTCTCCGTCACCCGCGGACGCACCACCGGCACGCCCAGCACATCGGCCTGGAACTGCATCATCAGGTTGTTCACCGCCGCGCCGCCGTCCACGCGCAGCGCCGCCAGCGGTGTCGTCTCGCTCTCGACGGCCTCCAGCACGTCGGCCACCTGGAAGGCGATGCTTTCAAGAGCCGCCCGCGCAATGTGTCCCGGCGTGGTGTCGCGGCGCAGGCCGATCAGCAGGCCGCCGGCGTGCGTGTCCCAGTGCGGCGCGCCCAGCCCCACAAACGCCGGCACCATCACCAAGCCGCCCGAATCCGGCACGCCGGCCGCCAACTGCTCCACCTCGGCCGATGAGCCGATCAGCTTGAGATTGTCGCGCAGCCACTGCACCACCGCCCCGCCGATGAAGACGCTGCCCTCGAACGCATACTCCAGGCGGCGGCTGGCGCTGGCCGCGAGCGTCGTAATCAGCCTGTGCCGCGAGCGCGCGAATTCCGTTCCGATGTGCTGCAGCAGAAAGCAGCCCGTCCCGTAGGTGTTCTTGGCCTCGCCCGCCTGCCAGCACAACTGCCCGAAAAGCGCCGCCTGCTGGTCCCCGGCAATGCCGGCAATTGTCGCGCCGCCCAGCCCCAGCGTTGTGGTCACCTCGCCCACCCGCTCGCTGGACCAGACGACCTCGGGCAGCATGCTTTCAGGCACGCCGAAGATGCGGAGCATCTCCGCGTCCCATTCGCCCTTGACGATGTTGAAGAGCAGCGTCCGCGATGCGTTGGTCACGTCGGTCACGTGCCTCGTGCCGCTGGTCAGGTGCCAGATCAGCCAACTGTCCACCGTCCCAAAGGCCAACTCTCCCCGCTCCGCTCGCGCTCGCGCCCCCTCCACATGGTCCAGAATCCAGCCCACCTTGGTCGCCGAAAAATATGGGTCCAGCACCAGCCCGGTCTTCGCCGAGACGCTCTCCCCAACACCGCTCTCCTCCAACTCCGCGCACCGCGCGGCAGTCCGCCGGTCCTGCCAGACGATGGCCGGATGAATCGGCTTGCCCGTCGCCCGCTCCCACACGATCACCGTCTCGCGCTGGTTGGTGATGCCGATGGCCGCCACGTCCCTGGGCCGCGCCCCCACCCGCCCCAGCGCCTCAACCGCGCAGGCAAGCTGGCTGGTCAGGATCCCCATTGGATCGTGCTCCACCCATCCCGCCCGCGGGTAGAACTGCTCGAACTCCTGTTGCGCCACAGCGGCAATCGCGCCCGCTTCGTCAAACAGAATCGCTCGGGAACTCGTCGTTCCCTGGTCCAGTGCAAGGATGTAAGCCATGTGTACCGTACCCCTTCGGCCTCCAGTCAATCACGGGCGCCCATGGTCAAGCAAACGGGGTTTCGCGGGCGCGTCGATTTCCGAATCGCACGCCGCGCCGTAGAAACTCGGTCAAGGTTCGGAGACCTATGCAGTTATCCTGGTCGCGCCGGTCGAAATGCCGCCATCCACTAACAATGTCTGGCCGGTAATATAGCGGCTCGATTCCGAAGCCAGGAAGACAATGGCCCCATCGAGGTCGTCCGGCAAGCCGGGCCGCTTCACGGGAATGCGGTCGCAGATATATTCGACCCACGCGGCATTCTCATACAGAGCCGCATTCTGCTTCGTTCTGAACCAGCCCGGCGCCAAACAATTCACGGTGATACCGCTGCTGCCCCAGTCGTCGGCAAGACTCATGGTAAGTTGCCGTATGCCGCCGCGGCTCGCTCCGTAAGGTCCGAGGCCGGCGTATCCCGCGATGCTGGTAACCGATCCTATATTGATAATGCGCCCATAACTCCGGCCGATCATACCGCGCGCCACAGCTTGGGAAACGAAGAAGGAACCGCGCAGGTTGGTGTCCAGAATCGTGTTCCAGTCGTCCCAGGTAACATCGAGCGCCGGCTTGCGAATGTTGCAGCCGGCATTGTTCACCAGGATATCGATCTTCCCTAAGTGGCCCTCGACAGCGGCAACAGCATTCTGAATGCTCGAATGATCACGCACATCGAGTTCCGCCGAAAAGGTTTTCCGGCCCAGAGCCTGTAACTCGCCCGCAAAGCCCGAGAGCGCCCCGATGTCTCTGCTGGTGATGGCAATGTCAGCGCCGGCGCGGGCCAGCGCGCGGGCAAAGTATTGCCCCAGTCCGCGGCTGGTTCCAGTTACAAGCGCAACCCTGCCGGATAAGTCGAACAAAGAGTCGGTCATTGATTCTGCCCTCAGGATTGATTCGTCATGGCTCCAGAACAACTTTGAGAAGGCCGGGCTCCCGCTCGTACAAGCGATGAAACCAGGAAGCTCCATCCGCGAGCGGAGCCACAGCCGAGAGAAGCGGATCTACGCGAATGGCGCCCCGCGCGATCAACGAGATACATGCCGGGTATTCTCCCGCCGATGCGCAGGAGCCTTGCAGCCGGATCTGCCGCGTGACCGCCAATTGCAAGCCAAGCACGATCGTAGGCGCGACATTGCCGATCAGCGTAACTGCGCCACCCTTTCTAACACTGTCCAAAGCCAGCTTCACAGGGATGGTGCTGCCGACGCACTCCAGCGCAACGTCCGCGCCGCGCCCCATGGTTTGCTCCAATATTTGAGGAACCACGTCCGCGCCGCGGGAGTTATAGGTCTCGGTGGCGCCAAGGTTTCGCGCAAGTTCCAGGCGGGTATCGTCCACATCCACCACAAAACTTCTTCCCGCGCCCGCCAGCCGCGCCGCCTGCAATGCAAGCAGGCCGATCATGCCCGCGCCAACAACCACCACCGTATCTTCCAAAGCTATCGGAGTAAGCGATACCGCGTGAAGAGCGACGGAAACCGCCTCGATGAGGGCCGCATGGGAGTAAGACATATTCTCCGGCAAGGCATAGGCGATCCGGGCCGGCACGGTAACATACTCGGCAAACGCGCCCATGCGCCGGAAAGCCGGCGTTGAAACTCCGATCACTTCGCGGTTGTCGCAGAGATTGATTTGGCCCCGCAGGCAGTAGAAACACTTTCCGCAATAGACGGTCGAGTCGAAGGTCACGCGGTCGCCCGCATGAAAGCCCGAAACAGCGCCGCCTACCGCCTCGACAACGCCGGCGGCCTCGTGCCCCATGACGATGGGAGGAATACGCCTGCCCGTGCAGCCGTCGTATCCATGCACGTCGCTTCCGCAGATTCCGCAGGCCCGGATGCGAATCAGCAACTCGTCAGCAGCGGGCCGCGGCGCGGGCATGTCCACCAGGTCAAGTTGCTTGTACGCCGATAGCAGCAGTGCCTTCATTCGATCTCCATGTTACTTGTGAGAGATATGGCTCTCGCCGGAATTGAATAGCTCGAACACTCGCTTCTTCGGCGCGCATCCCGCCGGCCGCGCCTTGCTACGGATCAGGATACACCATCAAGCACGGCCTGGCCTTCGTCCGGCGGCTCAATCTTTCCCAGCAGAAAGATGTACGCGGCGATTCCGATGGCGAGATAGATCGCGGGCAGTCCGAAGGCCCAGGCGTAGGAATGCCGCGCGTCCACCAGATAACCCGTGATGCTGGCTGCCGCTATTCCCGAAATCTGGTTGGAGAAATTCATGATGCCGCCCACCTTCCCGACGTTGTTTCTGCTTGCAATCAGCGACGGGATCGACCAGCCAACCGGCGCCGCCGCGGCCAAGCCGCCGATAGATACGCTGATCCAGATCAGAGCTTGCTGCGCGCTGTGAGTATTGGCCGCGCCGAAGATGCCAAGGCCGCAGGTCGTGCCGCCCACCAGCACGATCTTGCGCACTCGGCTTGCGTCCCAGCCGCGCCGGATCAGCGCATCCACCAGCCAGCCGCCCACCGCAAGGTCCGTGAAGGTTGCAAAGAGCCAAGGCACGCTGGTGTAGAGAAAGGAATGCAGCATGTCGATGCGGAGCGCAAAGGAGAGATAACTCGGTAGCCAGTACAGCAAGAGATAGAAGACATAATTGTACGAGCCGAAACCTAGCACCATGGCAATGACCTTGCGCTGTTTCAACAGGGTCCAGAGCGAGGCCGGCGGCGCAAACGGCTTGGCCAGCGCGTTTGGGCCGATAACTCGCTCCACAACGTACTCCCGCTCCGCATCTCCCAATGCCGCGTCCTCGTCCGGATCGCGATAGATGCGCCAGAAGAGCAGAAAGTAAAGAAAGCTGACGATGCCGGTTGCCGCAAAACTCCAGCGCCAGCCTACCTCGATCAGAACGATGCCGATGATCGGAACGCCGATGGCCGAGGCGAACTTTGCTGCCGCGTCGAAGAGCGAAGTCGCAAAGCTCCGCTCGCGCGCCGGAAACCAATAGCCGATGGCCTTTGCATTCGCGGGAAATGTGGGCGCTTCTCCAACCCCAAGAGCGAACCTGGCCGCAAACAAGCCGCCCAGGTTCGGAGTAACTGCCGCGGCGAAGGAGGCAACGCTCCACAGGAATGCGCTGATTCGTCCAATGCGCCGGACGCCGAATTTGTCAAGCAAGACACCAATCGGTAACTGGCACAGCGCGTAGGTCCAATTGTAGGCGCCCGAGAGCCAGCCGAAGGTCACATTGGAGATGCCGAAGGCCAGGAAGAGAGAATCGTGAGAAACCGACAGGTTGACTCGATCGAAATAGTTGACCAGAACGCCGAGACCCAGCAGCCATGCGATTCGCCAGCGGCGCATTCCATGCGTGCGTTTCCCCGGCAGTGTCGAATGTGTCAACATGTTCCTCTCGGCCGGGCAGGGCGGCGGCATGAAATCCGCACGGGCGCATTTCCTTTATATACACATGCGGGGAATCCCGCAAAGGCAGAGACCCAGATGCTCTCGGGCAGCGCGGTGGATTACTCGGGAAGGACTTCGATGCCGGTAACGGTTGCATAGCCCTCCACCGGAACGAAATTCAGAATCAATTTGCCCTGGGCATTCGGTTCCAGGCCCGTGAACCTGCGCACGGCCACGTCGGTTTGGCCCGCCTCTCTGGCGAGATCGAAGTTCTTGAGGAGGATATTTCCATTGCAGAAGACATTGAAGATATGGGCGACTGGAGCCCTGTTCTCTCCGGCTGGGGATGAAGACTCGTCCCAGTCGCCGTGGCGCGCCGCGAAGAGCAGCGATACGGAGTATTTTCCCGGCGCTACGGGAATCGCATAGGAGAAGTTTCCCCAGCGTTCCGTCTCGTAGAGTTCAGGATCGTCGGTTCCCTTCACCGGGGTCGCATAGGCAGCCAACTGGCCGCCTTCAAAGTAGTTGTCCGGGCTCCACCAATGGCTATCGTTGGAGTAATAGGGCGTCTGTCGGGCCAGTACGCGCACGGGGCGAATGCGTCCTCGAAAGCCGGGCAGAACCTCGACCGCCGAGAGAATGGCCTGCTTTCCGTCGTCCCCCAGAAACTCGAGGTGCAGCAGCCCATCCGCCGCCGGTTGGATGTCCGTGAACACCTTCACATCGGCGGTGCGGCTGCCTCCGGCGTCGGCCACGATATCGAAGCGCGTCAGCAGCGTTCGGCCATTGGCGCGCACGGTCATGAGGCGGCTGCCCTCTCCGCCCGTTCCTGTGGACTCCGGGTCATAGACCGTCTCGGCAAAGTGCAGGCGCAGTTCGTAGATGCCCTTCTTCAAAGGAATCGCATAGCTGAATTGCCCCTGCCTGCTGGTGCGGTAGAAGCCTGGGTTCTGCGTGCGCCAGATGTTCAGCACAGCGCTTTGCACCGCTGTTCCGCCGCTGAACCATGCATCGGCGTTCCACAACTTGCCCGCATGATCGACAAAGCTGCGGCCCGCGCCGGCCAGGATGCGAACCTCCTCGCCGACGGGCGGGCCAAGCTGCGATTCCGCGGGCAGTTCAGACGGCTGATTCGATACTGCCGCCGGCGGAACCTGCTTCGTCTGAAAAAGGACGAGCCAGGCGCAGCCGAGACCGAGCAACAGAACCGCGAGGGCGGCGGCAAACCACCGGGTCCGGCGGCCGGAGAGACGAAACCACGGTTCCGCCGGCCGGGTTGCGGCGCTCTCAATTCCGGGCTGGCCAGGCTCAGGGAGATCGCTGGGAGGCGGCGGTACCGCGCTCGCCAGCGGGGCAGCCGATTCGAATTCCGGAACATACTGTCCTAAAGGAATGGTGATATGGAGCCGATGCGAAGCTCCGGCGCCGGCATAATACGCTGCCAGGCGCTTGCGCAGACGGTTGGCCTCGACGCGCACAATCGAGTCCGAGTTCTGATCGAAGGAAGCTCCGCGATGGAAGACTTCCACTCCAACGGAGTATTCCTTGATCTGGTGGAGTTGCCCGGCAAAGCGCTTCTCGCATAAATAGGACAGCAGATGAGCGAGCGTGGGGGCGCGCGCGAATTCCTCGGAATGAAGCACCGCCTCCAGTTCCGCGCGCTGGGCCGCTAGATCGGTCGACTCCGGGCCTTCCATCGCCATCTTCTCCATCCCCATCCATATTCGGACTGATTGTAATGCTATAGCGCGCCGGTCCTTGAATTGGGAAGCGTTTAACGGTTGCGGCAGCGGGGCAAATTGGCCTGTAACGGCATGTAACCTCTACCGATTGCCTTCGGCGAGCCGCTGCTTCCGGCCAGCCAAGTGGCCGCAAGTCGAAGCGGGAATAGGAGTTCGACCTCGCCAGGCGGCGATTTAACCTGGGCGCAGCGGGCAGGTAGCAGGTATAGCGTTGCGGGACGCCCATGGGCGATCTCTACTGGAGTCGATGCAGCGAGCAGAATGCCGGGGCCGGCAAGCGCAACCGAGGCCCCCAGCAAAAGGCTCTTGCGCAGGAGAGGTGATCCCATGAGAAGACTGGTGATGATGCTGGCGGCGACAGGCCTGCTGATGTGCGCGGCCCCGTACGCAAGAACAGAGTCCACGGGGGACGCGGCCAATACCGAAGTACTGGATAAGGCCAAAATTGCAGAGGTAAAGGGCGACGTGGCTCGGATTCACAAGGATTACGCGGGAGCCGTTTCCGACTACTCGACAGCCCTGCGTATCTCCCGCGACGATGCCGGACTGTACAACAAGCTGGGCATCGCGGAGTTGCAACTGGGCGAGAAGGGGGCGGCGAACAAGGCATTTGGAAAGGCTCTCAGACTCGACCCGCAGCTCACTGCCGCGATGAACAACCTTGGCGCGGTAAACCTCATGCAGAAGAGATACAAGGTTGCCGTGGTCTACTTCAAGCGGGCGCTGGCGATGGATGAGTCGAGCGCGCCCACCCATCTCAACCTCGCCGAATCCTGGTTCGGGCTGGGCGAGACGGATCGTGCCATGACCGAATATGCCCGCGCCCTGGAACTTGACGCTGACATCCTGAGCAGCAGTCAGGACGGAGTGATTGCCCAGGTAACGACGCCGGAGCAGCGCGCGCGCGTCTTTTACATGATTGCGAAGTCGTATTTGAAGCGCGGCAACCCCGACGGCGCCCTGGACTATTTGCAGCGGGCCAAAGAGTTGCGCTATCCCGATCTGGGCAAGGTGTATTCCGACCCGGATTTCATGGCTCTCTGGCAGGATCCGCGCCTGGCGAAAATCGTCAAGCGGTAGATATTCCCCTCTATCCGGACGATGCCGCGCGTCGCCGAATGCCTCCCGGCGACGCGCGGCAATCTTCCTCAGGCGAGGCGCGCGATCAAGCGCCGCCAGCGGTATCCGCTCACAGGCGGACCGCCGGATGCGGCTTCCTGCCACCTGAATCCCAACTGCCGGGCTCCCAAATCCTTCCGCCCGCCTTGCTAGCAAGGAACCGGCGAAACAGCGATCGGCCCGCCGGCTCCATCGTCAATTCGATCTCTCCGCCACCAGCATGGACTGGAGTATCTGCTCCGAAACCTCCTTCACGGCGCCCGGCGCGTGAGCCAGAAACAGCGTGTTGGTTCTGTCGCTCTCGCCAATGGACTTCAGCGTATCGAAGTACTGCGTCACCATCACCAACTGCATGACGTCTCTTGACGACGCCCCATCCACCACCTTCTGGAACTGCTCGATGGAGACCTGCAAGCCCTCGATGATCGCCTTGCGCTGATTCGCGATGCCCTGCCCTTGCAGAGCCTTGCTCTCCGCCTCGGCCTCCGCTTTCTTGACCACCAGTATTTTCTCCGCCTCGCCCCTGGCGTTGGCGGCCACCTGCTCGCGCTGCGCGGCGTTGATGTCGTTCATGGCCGACTTCACCTTGGCGTCGGGAACGATGTCGGTCACCAGCACATTGACGATCTCGTAGCCGAAGGTGGCCATGTCCGCGTCCAGCTCCTGCTTCACGGCCGCCGCGATCGACGATTGCGAGGCGAAGACCTCATCCAACGTCATGCCCGGCACGTGGCCCAGAATCACCTGCTCCACATAGCTCTTGATCTGCGCCACCGGATCGGAGAGCTTGTAGTAGGCGTCGTAGACCTTCTCCGGACGAACCCGATTCTGCACCGAAATCGGAATGGTGACAAAGACGTTGTCTTTGGTCTTGGTCTCCATGGTCAGCGTGATCTGGTTTACGCGCAGGCTCACCATGCCGGCCACGGAATCGACGAACGGCGCTTTGAAATTCAATCCGGGCTCGGCCACCCACAGAAACTTGCCGAAACGCGTGATGACAGCTACCTGCGCCGTACTCACGGTGAAAACGATTCCCCGAATCAGGGAAAGCACAAAGATGACGACGATCGCCAGCAGAATCCATAGAAACGTGCTCATTTGAATCCTCCGTTGCCCGCCGCGGCGGGCAACCCCGAATTATACAGGACAGCCATTTAAGCCCGGTTGCATGGCCTCGGTGCTTTTTATGGCAAGCTGCGGCGTCGATCCAATCGGCTGGGAAAGAAGCGAGGCCGCGAATCCGTGCTACAGTGGGATTCCACGGAGGATGGCGCGCGATGGCGTCTGGTATCCGGCTTCCCGGCGAGGGCGAGTTGATCGATTTGCAGCAGCAGGTAGCGCGGTTGCAGGCGCTGCTCGAGGCTTCGCGGCAGGTGCATTCGAACATCCGCGAAGAAGAGGTGCTGGAGCAGGTGCTGCGCATTGTGGTGCGCGAGCTGGAGATGGCCGGCGCTGCATTTCCCGCCGCCGGGCTGGCTTACGGCGCGTCCCCGAGCGCGGATGCCGCCGGTACCTCGTCCGCGCTGGCCTTTCCGCTGAAGGACCGCGAAGGGCGGCTGATGACGGAGCTGTTGGTCGCGTCTCCCGGCGGCCGCGAGCTGACCATTTACGAGGAGGATTTCATCGAAGGGCTGGCGTTGCAGGCGGCCGTGGCTCTGGAAAACGCCCGCAACCACAAGCGCAACGTCGAGTTTGCCCGCGTGCAGCAGGATTTGGACGCGGCCCGCCAGATTCAGCGGTCGCTCTTGCCGCAGAAGCTGCCCGCGGTTCCCGGCTACTCGCTGGGCTTCCGCTCCGTGTCCTGTTACGAGGTGGGCGGCGACTACCTGGATATTGTGGAGCATACCGACGGCAGCGTGCTGATGGTGGTGGCCGATGTGGCCGGCAAGGGGCTGGCTTCGGCCATTATGTCCACCAGCTTCCGCGCCGCCTTCCGGGCGATGGCGGTGACCGGAATGCCGCTGGACGAACTGGCCACGCGCATGAACCAGCACCACTGGGCCGAGGGCGAAGAGGCTCGCCGCCGCTATGTGACGGCTATCTTCCTGCGGCTCTATCCGGAGGCGGGTGAAATCGAGGTGGTGAACGCGGGACATAATCCGGGGTTCCTGCTCCAGCCGGACGCCGCGCCGCGCCTGTTTGAGGCCGCGGGCACTCCGCTGGGAATGCTGCCCGGGATGCGCTACGCGAGTGAGCGGAGCGGGTTTGCGCCGGGAACTCGGCTCCTGGCCTATACCGACGGGCTGACGGAGGTCTTCAAGGGAGATGAGGAATTTGGTCCCGAAAGGCTCTTGGATGAGTTTTTGAGGTGCCCGGCCGGCAAGGCCGATGGTATTCTCGATGCATTGTGGGCAGCCATCGAGGATTTCTCTGAAGGCGGGCCGCAGGGAGACGATATGACCGCACTGGCGCTATGCCGCGGCACAGGCCGGACGGAGATGCCGGCATGAATGAGTCCAAATCCACCAGCGTGCCCAAGACCACCGCGGTGGAAGTTCGGCTGCCCTCGCGGATGGGCTTCGAGAAGGTGGCCATGGCTACCGCGGCCGCGGTGGCCAAGCTGGTGGGCTTCCACGAGGACCGCGTCGAAGACCTGAAGACCGCCGTGGCCGAGGCCTGCATCAACGCCATCGAGCACGGCAACCGGCTGAACGAAAAGCTGAGCGTGGGCGTGGTGCTGTCGGCCGGCGAGGATTGGCTGGAAGTGAAGGTCATCGACGACGGCAAGGGCTTGAGCAAGCAGCCCGGCAAGCTGGACAAGCCGGACATCGACCGCAAGATGCACGGCGAGGAAGACCCGCGCGGGATGGGTATGTTTCTCATCCAGGCGCTGGTGGACGAAGCGGAGTGGGTGGCCGGCACCGATGGCAAGAGCAGTTATGTCCGGCTGGTCATCCGGCTCGATAAGGATGCGGAATAACCGAAGAGATACGGAGAGTATTCATCGTGCAGAGCGTAACCAAGGCGCGCGTTGACCAGCTCACTTCCCCGGCCGGGCATTTGGTCGCCGTCCTGCGCTTCGAGGGCGATATAGCCAGCACGTCGAAGGACGCCGTTCTGGGCACCTACCAGGCGCTCTCCAAGGAGACCGCCAAGCTGGTCCTGCTGGACTTCACCAAAGTGGATTACATCAACTCGAGCGGCATCGCCCTGGTGATCCAGATGATGATTGAAGCCTCCAACTCCGACCAGAAGGTCTACGCCTTCGGGCTTTCGCCGCACTTCACTAAGGTCTTCACCATGGTGGGCATCACCAAGTACGCCGGGCTGTTTCCGAGCCAGGCGGAGGCGCTGGCGGCGCTGTAGGGGCTGCGCGGACCTGTTCGCTCGTCAAACACAAAATCAATCCAGTCTGCATTCCTTCCGCGCCGGATCGATCGCTATGCGGGGGCGAGCGCCGGGGAGGGCTGCAACGAGGTGGATTCCTTACCGGCGGGCAGACGGGTAAGAGTAAGGACCGTGATGTCGTCTTGCTGGCCGAAATCCTTGGCGGTATCGGCGATCTCGCGCGCGGATTTGAGGGTGAGCTGGGCGAGGCGTTCAAAGCCAAGGAGTTCGCCGGTCGTGGTGCGGGCCTCAACGACGCCGTCGGAGAGCAGGACGATGCATTGGTTGGTGGAAAGGTTCCCTGAGACCGTGGTGAAAAGCTGATCGGGCACCAGGCCGAGAGGCAGGGCCGGCGGGGTTGCGATCTCGCGCCCGTCGATGTAGGGGGCGATGTGGCCGGCGTTGGCCAATGTGAAGCGGCCATTCTGCTCAATGTGGACGCAGCAGGCGGTGGTGAAGCCGGGCTCGCCGCGAGTGAGGAGGGCTTCGTTGAGGTTGTGGAGGACCGCGGCGGGCTGCCACGAGTCTTCGCGGCGGAGAACGCCGAGGATCATGGCCACGCGCATAGCGGCAATGAGGCCTTTGCCGGAGACGTCGCCCACGATGGCGATAAGTCCGCCGCCGGGGATGGAGGCGACCAGGAAGAAGTCGCCGCCGACCTCGCTGGCGGGGTGGTAGATGCTCTCGACATGGAAGCCGGGGGTGGGGTGCGAGGAGCGGGAAAGCAGGAGCTGCTGGGTGGTGCGCGCGGCCTCCAGTTCGGCGGCGGCGCGGGCGCGATCGCGGGCAATTCGGACCGTGCGCTGGACCAGGAAATACAGAAGAGCGATGTAAGAAACGAAGTCGCCGATACGGTAGAAATCGACGTTATAACTGCCGAAGGTCATGCTAAAGGGCATAAAGCGCAGCAGTCCGTCGAAATGCGCGTAACGGACCAGATCGCGCAGGAAATTCCAGTAGTCGGCCAGGCAGTCGACAAGAATCGCCGGCAGCAGCAGGAGCGCTTCCCGGTTGCCGCGCAGCCAACCCCTTACCAGCAGCACCGGCAGAACGATCTTCACAGTCAAAACCGGAAGAAAGAATCCCGCTAGGAAGAAGGTTGGCGATACGAATCCCATGGTGCGCAGCGGGAACAAGAGGAATGCGAGGGAAGAGACAATTTCCAGCGCCAGCAGCCAGCGCGAACGCGGCAGGCGCAGCACCAGGCGGACGAACTCGATGAGTGCAATCGTCTCCACGCCAAGCACAACGAACTGCACAAACAAGATGGGGAGTGAGAAAGCCCCGAACATGGTCGATACCAACGTAGCCGCCACTATGCTGGAGGCAAGCAGGTAGATGGCGATGGCCAGATACTCCAGTTGATTGCGCAGCGCAAAATAGAGCGCAAGGGAGATCAGGCCGGCGACCAGGGCGAGGCCGCAGAGCAGGAGCGGCGGTCCGGCATTGTGGGCCGATACATAGCTGGCGTATAGCGGCGCCGACTCCAGGCCAAAAAGATAGACAGATCCGGACTCAATTGGCGTGCTGCTGCCGCGGCCTTCGTAGCCCCCGCGGTTGACCGCGAAGCGAATGGCCAGAACGAGATCGCCCGGCGAGGCAACCAGGTTGGCTGGAACGGCATAGGAGAGAAGCGAGTCTTGCCAGGAATCCATACCGCCGGTCATCTTGCCGCTGCCGCCGATGCGCTCGCCGTTGGCGTAGACCTCGTAACTGCCGGCGGCGTCGGTCATTCCAACCGTCAGGTTGCGCGTGCCGGGGCGCAGGTGGATGTGGATTCGGTACCAGGCGAAGCGGAGATCGCGGTAGCCGTAGTCGGTCAGTCTCCGGTCCGTAGATATGGTCCTCCAGCCGCTGTCGTCGAATGTCGGCGCGGCGTAAGCGGGGTTGTCTCCGGGCGCGAACAGCCAGTTGGGACCGAGATTGACGAGTTCCCCGAATTGTGTCGCGTCGAAGTTGCGGGGATCGCCGCCGCCGGCAACTGTGTTGGCGGGCGCGGCGGTCTGGGCCGCGGCCAACAGCGCACAGAGGCCGGCCGCGGCAAAAGCAAGGGCAATCAGGCGGAGCGGGAGATGCTTCTTCATGCGAGTCTCGCTTTCAGATTTGGCATTCGGGCGAGGGTTAGCACGGTGATGTCGTCGTCCTGGCCAAACGCTTGCGCTGCATGGGCGATGGCCTCGGCGGGCTGGATGCTGAGGATGGCGGTGCGTTCAAAGCCGTAGAGAGCGCCGGTTTTGTCGCGCGCCTCGACCACGCCGTCGGAGAGCAGGGTGAGCTGCCGGCCGGGGGCCAGTTGGAAGGTGGATTCAGCATAGGTTGACTCAGCGGCGAGGCCCAGCGGCAGGCCGTTTTCGAGCGCGAGTTCCTTGCCTGCAAGGTAAGGCGCGATGTGTCCGGCGTTGGCGATGGTCAGCGTGCCATCCGGGTCGGCGCGCAGCGCCAGGCAAGTGGTAAAGCCGCCGCGGCTGCGGGTCATCATGCGCTGGTTCATGGCGGCCAGGATTTCGCCTGGACTTTGGGTGTAGTGCGCGAGGGTGCGCACCGTGCCCACAAGCAGAGATACGGTCATCGCCGCGGGCATTCCTTTCCCGCTTACATCGCCGATCACGGCCAGCACGCCGCCCCCGCCGGCGGGCAGAATCTGGAAGAAATCGCCGCCCACCTGGCCGGCAGGCTTGTAGACGCTGTGCAGGTCGAAGCCGGGAACCGTGGGAATTTCATCGGGGATCAGGATCTGCTGGACGACACGGGCGGCTTCGATCTCCGCGGCTGCTCCGGCGCGCTCGCGGGCGATGCGGACGGTGCGCAGGACGAGGAAGAGCAGCACGGCGATGTAAAAGGCCAGGTCGCCGATAGTGTAGAAATCTACCTGATAACTCCCAAAGAGAAGCGTAAAGGGCAAATAGCGGAGCAGCACGGTCAGATGCGCATAGCCGGCCACATCGCGGAAGAACTTCCAGTAGTCGGCGAAGCTGACCAGAAGAATCGCTGGCAGAAGCAGGAGGGCCTCCCGGTTGCCGCGCCGCCATCCCCTCAGCAGCAGCACCGGCAGAAGAATCTTGACCATCAGGACAGGAAGAGAAGATCCCAGAAGAAAGACGTAGGTTGGTACGATTCCGAGCATGTGGATTGGATTCACGAGGAAAGCGAGGGAAGAAACAACTTCCAGCGCCAGCAGCCATCGTGAACGGCGCAGATGCAGCACCAGCCGAACGAACTCGATGAGCGCGAAATTCTCCACGCCAATCATGGCATACGGGGCGAAGAGGGCCGGGGAGGAGAAAGTGTTGAGAGCGAGCCAGAGGAAACTAGCCGAAACAATACTGGAAGCAAGCAGGTAGATGGCGATGGCCAGATACTCCAGTTGACTGCGCAGCGCGAAATAGAGCGCGAAGGAGATCAGGCCGGCGCCCAGGGCGAGGCCGCAAAGCAGCAGCGGCGGCCCGGCATTGTGGGCCGTTATATAACTGGCGTGTATCGGCGCCGACTCTCGGCTGAGGAGATAGACGGAGTCGGACTGGAGCGGTGTGCTGGTGCCTCGGCCGATGCTGCTCCCCGAGTTGACCGCAAAGCGAATGGCCACCACGAGATCGCCCCGCGCGGCGGCCGGATTGTCGGGCACGGCATAGCACAAGAGCGAGTCCTGCCACGAATACAGCTCGCCATTCATCTTGCCGCTGCCGCCGATGCGGACGCCGTTGGCGTAAACCTCGTAACTGCCGCCCACATCCTGGATGCCAACCATCAGGTTGCGAGTGCCGGGGCGCAGTTGGATGTGGATCCGATACCAGGCGTGGGGCAGATCGCGGATGCCGTAGTCGAGCAGTTGTTCCTGTGTGGAGACTGTCTTCCAGCCGCTGTCGTCGAAGGCGGGCGAAGACCAGGCGGGGTTGTCGCCGGCGGCGAAGAGCCAGTTGGGACCGAGGGTGACGCGCTCGCCGAACTGGGTCGCGTCAAAGTTGCGGGGATCGGGAACGGCGGCCTGCGCCCATGCACCGGAAGCACAAACGGTCGTGGTGAGAAGCAGAAACAGCAGTGAGGGGAAAAAGCGGCGGCGCCTCATCAACTCAATATATAGAACCCAAGCCGCGCTGCGTGCAGCACGCCGTGCCACGTCAACGCCGGCGGGCAGAATCTGCAAACGGGGCACGCGGGGATAGACCGCTTGCTCTGCCGGAACAGGCCTGGCGCACAAGCAAAGCGGCGGACTGTGTTAAAGTCCGCCGCTCCTTGCACCATCCGCCGCCTGATCGGCAGCTATGGGTTACTTTCGTCCGCCACCGCCGCCGGCGTGTCCACCACCACCGCCGCTGCTATGCGAAGCGGACGCGTGGGATGTGCTGGTGCGCACTGCCGTGGCGTGAGCCGCGCTGGGACGCGCCCCGTTAGGATGGGAAACCGCGACGCGAGCGTGGACCGATCCACCACCGCCGGTACGAACTGCCCCACTGGCGCGAACTGCCCCGCCGGACCGAACTGCTCCGCCTCCGCGTGCATAGCTGCTGCGAGCAGCCATAGCCCCGCCGCCGCCGCGATAGCTTCCGCCACCGCCCTCACTGAAGCGATGGCCGCCCCAGCCGTGGCCATAACCCCAGCCGGCCCAGGGGCCCATACCCAGGAAGATGCCGTTGTAGAAATATCCCGGCCCGTAGAAGCCATAGGGCGCGCAGGAGTAGGGCGCATAGTCGTAATAGCCGTATGAACATACGGGCTGAATGCCGATGCCGACGATGATTTGCGCGTGAGCCGCCGGCGCAATGGCCAGGCCCGCGAGCAATGCTGTGGTGCCGATTATGGTTCTGAGTCCGCGCATATATAACCCCCTTAAGGTGTCTGCGGTTGGCTGTGTTAGGTGGGATGCCGCGCAGCCGTTAAGATCGACCCGGCTCGAACAGCCACTATAAGGGGTCCAGTTCGTTCATGAATGCCCGTAACATTGTCGGGGCCGACATCTATCTACCCTTACGTTCTTGACTCTAGCAGCCGGCATCGCCGGTGTCTGAGCAAAAGGACGCACCTCTTCAATATCGATCGCGCTGCCTTGCCGTCTGACAATCGACGACTGCGCGGAGGTGAGTATTGGGTTATTCGCCGCGGGATCCGGCTGGCTCTTCTCAATCGGCCGCTATCTCCGAGAGTTTGCGCTTGGCAGCTTTGACTATCGGATTGGCGGGCTTGAGAACAACTCCGGCTATGGGCATGACCGGCTTTTGGGAGTTATGCTCCGGCAACTGGTCGAGAAGGACCACATTGAGCAGCGACTTATTCACCTGGATGCGGCCGTTGTAACTGATATAGCCCAGCGCGCGAAAGCGATTCATGAAGAAGCTGACGCGGGACCGCGTAGTGCCGATCATTTCCGCCAGTGTTTCCTGTGAAATGGGGGGTATGAAGGTCTCCCGTTCGCCGGGCTTGCCGAATTCCGCCATCAGCAGGAGAATCCTAGCCAGCCGCTTCTCGCTGGAATTGAATAGCTGATCGACAAGATCCGCCTGGGTTCTCATGCTGCGGGCCAGCATGAATTTCAGAAAGAAGTCGGCGAAAGAGGGTTGGTCATGCATCACGCGGGTCATCTCATCCCTCGCGATCTTGAGCGCCACGCAGGTGTTGACCGCAGAGGCCGTCGCCAAGCGCAGACCGGAAACGGTCGCCAGCGATTCCTCGCCAACGAAGTCGCCGGCTGCGAGCAGCGTGATGGTGGCCTCCTTGCCGTTCTTCGAGACGACAGTGAGTTTGGCGCGGCCCTTCTGGAGATAGAAGACGGTGTTAGCCGGATCTCCTTGGGAGAAAAACGTCTCTTTAGGTTCCAACTCCACGATCGTGCGGCCAAGCCCGGCGTTCGCGAGAAAGGCGCCGCAGTCGAATCCGCTTTGGGTGTCTTTATGTTTCATAACATAGCCCCATTCCAATTGGTTTGCCCGGTGTGGTGGATGAACGCCCGCGAAAAGCCACTTGGATTAGGAAAGACCGCTGATTGTGGCGAATCCGTCGAAACTGCGGAGAAAGAGATTCAGGCGAGAAGCCCCATACGCGGCGCTGTCCCAAGTAAGCTCAGCGAGAGCCCCGCCACAATTGGAGGAGACTGCTCAATGCTTGAGGCTAATTACACTCAAGTACTTGCTATTTTCGCGTTTGGCGCAGGCCCGTGTCTGAGCCGTATTGCTCATATCCATGCTCTCGGGCCGGAGACCGATAGGCCAGCGCCTTCCATGGAAGGCCTAACTCCGCATCCACTCCGGCAGTCCCGAGGCGATTGCCGCCCGGACAGCTTTCATCAGGTCGTCGCGGGTGGCGAAGTTGGCTGGGAATATGGGTTCGTGGAAGACGAAGTGCGCCGTGCCGGGGCGGATGCCAAAACTGCCCTTGGCCATCAGCGACTCAGTACCGTAGATCGAAACCGGGATGCATGGCGCGCCGGATTGCATGGCCAGGTAGAACGGTCCTTTCTTGAATGGCAGCAGACGGCCGTCCTTGGAGCGCATGCCCTCGACAAACGTGGTGATGTGCAGGCCCTTCTTCAGCAGGCGCGCTGCCGTGGCCACACTCTCCTGCGCGGTGGCTGCGTTTCCCGTGCGGTCTACCGGGATGTACTCGCCCAGTTTGAGGCAGTAGCCGAAGATGGGAAGGTTGAACACGGAACGCTTGGCAAAGGCGGAGGTGCGCCCCGGAATTCGCGAAATCAGCGCCGGCGGGTCCAGATTCGAGACATGGTTGGCCATGAAGATGCACGCCTGGCCGGCGGGAACCTTCTCCCGCCCCTCAACCTGGATGCGGATGCCGGCCACCCGGTAGCCAACGCTGACAATCCAGCAGGTCGCCGCGTAGAGCGGTCCGACGTTGCCGGTAAAAACGGCCATCGGTATGAAAATCGCCGCCGCGGGAATGCTCAATACGACAATGACGACGAATACGACAAGCGACACAATCATGAAAGTTCCACCGGAAATCTGTGATTCGTTTTGCAGCGATGCGTAAGTGGTTAGCTCCGGGCCCCTGAATCTGAAATGCATTCCATAAATCGAATTGTCATCCTGAGCGGAGGTCGCCGCGGCGACCGGAGTCGAAGGACCTGCGGTTCGTCTCCTAAAAGAGTCAAACAACTCGATACTCAATACTCTATGTCCGCATCCACTCCGGCAGTCCACTGGCGATGGCCGTGTGAACCGCCTGCATAAGCTCCTCGCGCGTGGCAAAGCCGGCTGGATCGATTGGCGCATGAAAGACCACGTATGCCGGCCCTGGGCGCATGCGCAGGCTGCCCTTGCCGAGAATCTTCTCCGTCCCATGGATAGAGACCGGGATGCACGGCGCGCCCGCGGCCATGGCAAGAAAGAACGGGCCTTTCTTGAAGGGCATCATGCGGCCGTCCGGCGAGCGCGTGCCTTCCACAAATGTCGTCATATGCACGCCTTTGGCCAGCACCTGCTGGGCCGCGGCCACGCTCGCCTTTGCGTCTGCTGCGTTGCCGCTGCGATCCACGGCGATGAACTCGCCTTGCCGGAAGCCGGTACCCAGCACCGGCAGATTCATCAGCGAGCGTTTCATGAAGGCCGAGGTGCGCCCCGGAATCAGCGAGATCAGCGCGGGCGGGTCCAGGTTGGAGACGTGGTTCGACAGGAAGATGCACGCCCGATCCCTGGGTATATTCTCGAGGCCAGTGACGTGGAAGCGCACCCCCGCCATCCAGCAACTGCTGGAGAGCATGAACCGCGTGCCCTTGTAGAGCGGAAGCACGTCGCCCGTCAGCCAGCACCACGGAATGAACAGCATCGCCGTGGGAATTCCGGTGACGACCATCGTGGCCATGAAGATGAGGGAAGAGATCACGCTTGCCTCTTGCCTTGCGCTCTGCCGTCCTCGGGAAAGCGCTCCCTGAGGCGCGCGGGCAGTTTCTCATAGATGCCGTCGAAGCCGCCATTGGAAAGTATGGCCACCACGTCGCCGGGCTCCAGTTGGGGCGCAATGCGGTTCACGATCGCTTCCACATCCGCGCAGAGTTCGGCCCCGGTTCCTTGTTCATTGAGCGCAGCGACCACATTTTCGGGGTGCAGGCGCTCGGCGTCGGGGATGCGCTGCTGCTGATAGACGCCGGCCAGCAGGACGCGGTCGGCCAGGCGCAGGCTTTCCACCAGATCGGCTTGGAGCACCTTGCGCCGCAGCGTATTCGAGCGCGGCTCCAGGACTGCCCAAAGCCGCGATTGCGGGTAAACGGAGCGCAGCGCCCGCAGCGTTTCGCGAATGGCCGTGGGGTGGTGGGCGAAGTCGTCGATGATGGTGACGCCGCCTATCTCGGCGCGCACCTCCAGCCGGCGCTTGACGCTCTTGAAGCTGGCCAGTGCGGCCTGGATCGCTTCCTTGCCGATGCCTTGCCCCGCGGCCAGCGCCGCCGCGGCGGTGGCGTTCAGCGCGTTGTGCTCGCCGGCCAGGCGCATCTCGAACTCGGCCCATAATGTGCCGCCGCGCCGGACCTCCCAGCGGGTGAGGCCGTCTCGATGGCTCAGGTTCCGGATTCGCCAGTCGGCTTCGGCGGTAAAGCCGTAGCGCTCGACGCAGCACAGCGCGCCGGCCACGCACTCGGTTACGTTGGCACTGCCGTCCCAGGCCACAATTGCCCCGCGCCGCGGGACCAGGTTCACCAGCCGCTTGAAGGCCGTCTTCACCGCCTGAAGGTCCGCATAAATATCGGCGTGGTCGAACTCCACGCTGGTCAGGATCAATGCATCGGGAAAGTAGTGCAGGAACTTCGGCCCTTTGTCGAAGAACGCGGTATCGTACTCGTCGCCCTCGACGATGAAGGCGCGCGTGGGACGAAGCTGGAAGCTGGTTCCAAAGCTTTCCGCCACGCCGCCGATCAGAAACGAAGGCTCCAGCTCCGGATTCTCTCCGGAGGCGAACTGGTAGATCCACGCCAGCATGGACGTGGTGGTCGTCTTGCCGTGGGTGCCGGCCACAACCAGCGACTGGCGGCCCACAAGAAACTCCTCGCGAAGTAGCGCCGCCATCGAGGTGAAGGGAATGCGCTCGTCCAGCACGCGCTCCACCTCGGGATTGCCGCGGGAGAGCGCGTTGCCGATCACCACCAGATCGGGCGCGGGATCGAGATTGGATTCCGCGTAGGGTTCCAGAATGGGGATGCCGAGCGAGCGCAGCAGATCGCTCATGGGCGGATAGGCGGCCTTGTCGGAGCCGGTGATGCGGTGGCCCCTCAACTGCAGCAGCCCGGCCAGCGAAGCCATGGCCGTGCCGCAGATGCCGCTCAGGTGAATGTGCCGGGAACGCAGCGTCATCCAGTAGCCTCTCGCCGATTCCAATGCCGCCGCGTTTGCTGATTGCTTCTTCCCATCCTCTAATCCCTTACCCCTAATCCCTAACCCCTAACCCCTAATCCCTAGTCTTCCCACCGCCGGTTGCAGCAGGCGCAGTTCGGCCTCGTCGGTGGTGCGCAGTTCGGCTTCCACACCCAAGGTCAGGGTCACGTTGCCATGCGAAACGTGGCCGCTGCGCAGGCCGATGACGATGGGTCTATCGAAGTCTCCAAGGACGCGCAGAATCACCTCATCGAGCAGATTGGGCGAAGCTCCGGGCGAGGAGCAGTCGAGCATCTCGCCGAAGACGATGCCGCGCGCGCCCTCCAGCTTGCCGGCCTGGCGCAGTTGCCAAAGCATGCGGTCGATCTGGTAGGGCTTGGCGCCCGTGTCCTCGAGAAACAGCAGCTTGCCCTCGGTCCGCGGCTCATAGGGCGTGCCCAGCAGCGAAACCAGAATGCTGAGGCAGCCGCCGTACAGGATGCCGCGAACCGGGCTCGAGATGCGGCCCGATCTCAAGATGCGCAGCCCCTCCTCCGGCCCAACGCTATATGGCACGCCGGCCAGCGCCAATTGAAAGCTGGGCAGGTGGACGCCTTTGTCTCTTGAGAAATCGGTCGCCACCATGGGACCGTGGAATGCCGGCAGTCCGAGCCGGTCGAGCAGATGGAGTTGAATTCCGGTCAGATCGCTGTATCCGAAGAAGGGCTTCGGATGCTTGCGGATCAGCTCCAGATCGAGCCCGTCGAGCAGGTAGTTGGAGCCGTAGCCGCCGCGCAGGCAGGCCACCACGCTTGTGTCTTTATCGGCGAAGGCGCGATGCAGGTCTTCCAGGCGCTGCGCCTCGGTTCCGGCAAAGTAGAGCGGTCCCTTCTGGAAGGCGTGGTGACCGAGCCGGGGCGCGAGACCCAGCGCGCGCAACCGTTTCAAGCCCCGTTCGGCGACCTCCAGCTTGGCGGAAGCCGCTGGCGCAACCACGCTCACGCCGGCACCCTGAGCCACCGGGAGGAGCGTCAGGAGCGGGAGCGGCTGTGGAATCGGTTTGGGATCGATGGGCGTCGTCATATCTACCACGCCTCGCCGCGTGCAATCAAAGCTGCCGGGCCGGTGAGTTTGAGTTCCGTGCCCGGTCCATCCCAGGCCACGGTCTGCGCGCCGCCGGGAGCGACGACGGTGAGCGGTGACTTGGCCAACCCCAGCGCGATAGCAGCCGTGGCCGCGGCCGAACTGCCCGTGCCCGAAGAGGAAGTCGGTCCCACGCCGCGCTCGAAGATGCGAATCTCGATCTCGCGCTCGCTGACAATGCGCGCAAACTCCACGTTCGTCTGTTGGGGAAAATCGGGATGCGCACAGATTTCCGCGCCGATCTCCAACCACGAACGGCCCGCAACCGCAAACTCCGTGTTGTCTGCCACGATTACGAAGTGCGGATTGCCGGTGGAGACCTCGACGCCGTCAACCTGAAGGCCGCCGGCCAGCGCGACCGCACGCGGCGCGAAAGCCGGAATGCCCATCCCGGCGGTCACTTCCACCGTGAATCCGCCGGCTCTGCTCACCGCATTCACCTCACAGACGCGCACCCCGGCGTCGGTCGCAATCTCCAGCGCGTCGCCGGGCACGGAGCCCAGCGCATCGGCCATCCACGCGGCCACGCAGCGCGTACCGTTGCCGCTGATTTCGGCCATCGATCCGTCGGCATTGTGCAGGCGGATGCGCCCCGCCTTGGCCCCGGTCCACGCAAAGAACTCCACGCCGTCGGCGCCGATGCCGGTATTGCGCGCGCACAGGCGGCGCGTCAAAGTCGCCCAATCGCAGCCTGCCGCCGCGTCTTCCGTCAAGATCAGGAAGTCGTTGCCGCACGCGTGGGCCTTGGTGAAGGGGATCAATCTTCCTCCGGATCGCGGAAGGTTCGAAGCGCGTCGATGGCCGACTCGGCGAGCAGCTTTCCGCGCAGGCGCTCATGCTGCTTTTTTGTGACCGTCATTGCGAAGCTCACCCGCTGGATGTCGCCGATGGCGTCGTTCTCCACGCCGGTCAGCCGCTCTCCCGCCTCGTCCATGGCCTTCAGAATCGACTCCATCATGAGGGTCTGGTCGCGTCCGCGGGCCTCGTAGATCAGCGGGTAGATCTTGATGTTGGCGCGCCGCTCCAGAAAGCCGACCACCTCCAGCGCCAGAATCACAACCATCGCCCCCACCGCCGCCGCGCCATAAAGTCCCGCGCCGCAGGCCATGCCGATGGAAGCGACCACCCAGATGCTGGCCGCGCTGGTTAGCCCGCTGATGCGGCTGCGGTTGTGCAGGATCAGGCCCGCGCCCAGAAAGCCGATGCCCTGCACGATGTTCGAGGCCACGCGCCCCTTGTCCGCGTTGCCGTCGCCGGCCAGCACCGCCGACATCAGCGTAAAAAACGCGCTGCCCATGCAGATCAGCAGGTTGGTGCGCACCCCCGCGGCCTTGCGATTGAACTCCCGCTCCAGGCCGACGAGCGCGCCCAGCAGGCAGGCGAGCAGCAGACGGCCGATCGCCCCATTCACCACCACAATCTGCTGCAGGCGGTCGAAGCTGAGGGGCAGCGCGAACTGTGCCAGGGCCATGCTCATTGAGGTTCCTTGCCCGATGCTATCACTGTGCGCGCTGGTTTGTTGAGGGCTGCTCTCGGGGGCGGTGGGTCAGTCTCCGGTTGGGGTGGTCGCTCGCCCGCGCTTCGGGAATCGGGGAGGGGCCGGAGCTGCCGCGCTCGCCGGGCGATAAGGCGATTGGCGCGAAGCGAGAAACACTCCTGCTTCCCGTTTCACGGGCGTTGTTGACCGGAAGGTAACTTCCGGATTGCCGAGCACCCGATCGAAACGCACAATGCAAATAGCCTGGATTCTAAGCGGACTTCACTCTAGTCATAGGAGGCCCTCAAAGCGCACATCTAACTTGTCATCATCGCGCATTGGGAAGTATACTCCTCCCCGAGGAAGGACAAGTGAAGAATTTCTGGTCAGATGCTCAATGTGTCCGGTATCTTAGGACCTTTCAGGCAATGCCGGTGCGGTTCAAGATATTCGAATCAAGTTTTCTGTTGGCGCCACTGAGCTGTGCGTTGGCAGCCTATTTGGACACGCCGGAACAGATCCAATCAAAAGTGCCTCTTGCGACAACGGATGCCTTGCTGGCCGGGACTTATGGGTTGTTCTATGCCTGTGTGATTGTGACCTACATTCGAGGGCACTTCGCCCAGAAGCGAGGAATTCACCCCGCGCCTGCGGACAAACAACAGCCGCGCTTCGACGAAATCAGAACCTTTTTCCTTGTGGTTCTGATTGCGGTCGGTGTTATGTGGGTATCATGCGCTTGGATGAACGTGTACGGTTGGCTGCATTATCCCACCCACTACCGGGGGCCGATATCGGGGCCGACTCTCTCATTTCTGGGGTTATTCATCTGGATGTTATTCATGTATACGCACTTCCGGTTCCGGGACTTGCAATTGGAGTAGAGAAGTCATCATCTCCTCATCGATAGTGTCTGTCGCGCTTCCGTTTTTGGGACTTGACGCTGGAGTAATCCGCAGTTCTGGACGAATCACCGGCCACTCTTCCCCAATGCGGCTTTTGGCTGAACCGCGAGTCCGCTGC
This sequence comes from Occallatibacter sp., assembly GCA_050014575.1. Taxonomy (GTDB): domain Bacteria; phylum Acidobacteriota; class Terriglobia; order Terriglobales; family Acidobacteriaceae; genus Telmatobacter. The sequence goes on from JBEKDB010000010.1 coordinate 41,796, forward strand.
GAGCCACATCACAAAATTACAGATGGATTGCCGACGATCCGGCCGGAACCCACAAGATCGGGCCGCCCAGCCGCCAAACCACCACCCATTGCCGTCGGCGATTCGCGCCCGCAATGCATTTTTTCGAGAATTATGAAGCACCAGTAGTGTCCGGCTAAAATAGGGTCGCTCGCTGTAACGAGCACATATTACACGGGATAGAGAATAACTCTCATTTTTCGATTTGAGATGGATGGCGGCAGAACAGAGGGGCAAGAACTGAATGGCCGCTGGTGGCGCCGATTGTCAACAATGAGGGATGCACGTCGGACAGACCGTCTTCTCCCAACTTCTGGATCACCTGCCTTCCTCCGAGTTCCAAGAGTGCGTCGAGCGCTATCGCGGAGACGCACGCGACATACAAGTTTCGTGTTGCCGGTGATTGACCGGCTACACGTACACTACCCGGTTCCGCGGCGGACGGGCAGCCCGCTTGCGGCAACCTCGGTGCTCTGTCCGGATCGCCGACCTTACACCCAGGATTCCAAAAAGGGTCATTTCCCACCAGCCGCACTTCACCGAAAGGCGCGAATGCCACCCCCGTTTCGAGCAACCGCCGGTCAATCGCAGTCCCCAACGTTGATTTGAGGTGGCCATCATGTCATAAAATGAGGTCCCATGACGCGCACTTCTATTCTTGCCTTGTTTTTCTGTGGGGTTCCGGTACAGAACTCAGTCAGATTATCAAGGCGCCTTCCCCTTCGGCCTCAACCGGGATGGGGCGATCACGGAAAGGTACGCAAGGAGGTAGCACCGTAATGCGGGGATTCGTCTTTTTCGCGACTGCATGCTTGGCGTTGGCTGGGCCCCTTGGAGCCCAAGGCTCTTCAGGCACTGCCGGCCATCCGCAAATCGAAGCCACATTTCTGGAACCGGGTAAGCCGATCGAACGCGAGATGCGCGGCGGCGAAAAGCATTCGTACAAGGTTCACGCCGAAGCGGGCCAATTCGTTCACGTCGTCGCGTTGCAAAAAGGAATCGATGTCGCGGTGACGCTGCTCGATCCCAGCGGGAAGCAGCTCCTGACCGTCGATTCACTGAATGGATCGTACGGCCCCGAGCCGGTTTCGATCATCGCCGAAGATTCGGGCGACCTGCAGGTGGACGTCTCCACGGCTTCCGCGGATGCCCCGCCAGGCCATTACCAGATTCAACTCACGGATTTGCGCGCGCCGGCGCAAACGGACCGAACCCGGATCAAAGCGGAGCGAACCTACGCAGAAGGATGCTCGCTCTACTCGCGATGGGATGCGGAATCCTTGGGAGCAGCGGCGGCGAAGTGGCAGGAAAGCTTTGCCCTGTGGCAGTCGCTTGATGACCGGTACGGTCAGGCTCTTTCGCTTTATAGCACGGCTGCGGCTTACTCCGCCCTAGGGGAGCGGCAGAAGGCGCTGGACTATTACAACCGGGCCCTGCCGGTCTTTCGAGCGGTGAGCGACCGCGACGGCGAGGCCTCGACGCTAAACAATATCGGCGGGGTCTACTACGCTCTGGGAGAGAAACAGAAAGCGCTGGACTATTACAACCAGGCGCTGGCGGTCTATCGCCAGGCAGGCGACCACGGCGGCGAGGCCACCGTGCTTTCCGCCATGGGCGCTATCTATGACAGCCTCGGAGAGAAGCAGAAGGCGCTGGAGTCCGACAACCAGGCACTGCCAATCTATCGAGCGGCCGGCGACCGCGACGGCGAGGCGAGGACGCTGAATAACATCGGCCATGTCTATTCGGATCTTGGGGAGGAGCAGAAGGCGCTGGACTACTACAACCAGGCGCTGCCCATCTATCGAGCAGCGGGCGACCGCGACGGCGAAGCCAGGACCCTGAATAACGTAGGCCTTGTCGATGACGCTCTCGGCGAGAAGCAGAAGGCGCTGGAGTACGACAACCAAGCCCTGTCCATTCTGCGTCAGGTGGGCGACCGCGACACCGAGGCCACAACGCTGAACAACATGGGCTTTGTCTACGACGCGCTCGGCGAGAAGCAGAAGGCGCTGGAGTACTACAACCAGGCATTGCCCATTCTGCGCCAGGTGGGCGACAGCGACACCGAGGCGCGGACGCTGAACAACATAGGCCTTGTCTACGACGCGCTCGGGGAGAGGCAGAAGGCGCTGGAGTACTACAACCAGGCGCTGCCCATTCTGCGCCAGGTGGGCGACCGCGACACCGAGGCCAGAACGCTGAACAACATGGGCTTTGTCTACGACGCTCTCGGCGAGAAGCAGAAGGCGCTGGAGTACTACAACCAGGCGCTGCCCATTCTGCGCCAGGTGGGCGACCGCGACACCGAGGCCCGGACGTTGAACAACATGGGCCTTGTCTACGACGCGCTCGGGGAAAAACAGAAGGCGCTGGAGTACTACAACCAGGCCCTGCCCATTCTGCGCCAGGTGGGCGACCGCGACACCGAGGCCAGGACGGTGAACAACATGGGCTATGTCTACGACGCGCTCGGGCAGAAGCAGAAGGCGCTGGAGTATTACAACCGAGCCCTGCCCATTCTGCGCCTAGTGGGCGATCGCGACACCGAGGCCAGGACGCTGAACAACATAGGCCTTGTCTACGACGACCTGGGGGAGAAGCAGAAGGCGCTGGAGCACTACAACCAGGCGCTGCCGCTCTATCGCCAGGTAGGCGACCGCGACGGCGAGGCGACGGCGCTGAACAACATCGGCCAGGTCTACGACGCTCTAGGTGAGAAGCAGAAGGCGCTGGAGTACTACAACCAAGCCATGCCGCTGGCGGCTGCACTCAATGACCCCCTTCTTGAAGCTGTTGTTTTCTCCAATCTAATGCTCAGTCAAAGGGCCCCGCAGCCCACGCTGGCCATCTTCTACGGCAAGCAGGCGGTGAACCTGCTGCAGCAGGTGCGGGGCAACATCCAGGGTCTCGGCAAGGATCTGCAGAAAAGCTTTCTTGCTTCGAAGAACGATTATTATCGCGATCTGGCCGATCTCCTCATCGACCAGGGGCGGTTGCCGGAGGCGCAGCAGGTACTGGATCTTCTGAAGGAACAGGAGTACTCGGATTACACGCGCAGCGAAATAGCAAAGACCGGCAGCCCGCTGACGCTGACGCCGGCGGAGAAGCAGGCGGAGGAGGACTACCAGAAGTCCACCGCGCAGCTTGTTGCGCTGGGCGAGCAGTGGGCGCAGTTGAAGAATCTCACGTCGCGCACCACGGAGCAGGAGGAGCAGTACCAGCAGTTATCCCACCAGCTCGATACGGCAAGCGCAGGGTTGAACGACTACTATGACCGTCTCTATGTGCTCTTCGGGAAGAACAGCGAAGCCAACAAGCAGGTGGCCGATGTGAAAGGAGACGTGAGCCTGCTGGAGGACCAGATTGCCGAGATGCCCCACACGGCGGCGCTGTACACGATGATCGGCAGCGATCGCTACCGGGTGATTGTGATTACCGCGGCGGCGACGGTTGCCCGGGAGTACGCCATCTCCGACAAGGACCTCAACAAGAAGGTCGCGGACTTTCAGCAGGTGCTGCGCGATCGCAAGCAAGATCCCCGGCCGCAAGCTCAGGAGTTATACAAGATTCTGATTGGCCCGGTGAAGGCGGACCTGGACCAGGCGCATGCTGAGACGCTGGTGTGGTCTTTGGATGGGGTGCTGCGCTACGTTCCGATGGCTGCGCTCTACGACGGCAGGCAGTACCTGGTGGAGAACTACAACACGGTCACAATTACGCCGGCGAGCAAAGCGCACCTGGCTGAGCAGCCCGATGTGAGCAAGATGAGCGTAGCGGCAATGGGAATCTCGCGCAAGTATGAGGACGGATTGCCCGCGCTACCTGCGGTGGTGGGCGAATTGGACGACGTGGTCAAGGACTCGCAGACGCAGGCGGCGCACGGTGTCATGCCGGGTTCCATCCTGCTGGATAATCAATTCACCGAAAAGGCGATGGAGAACCAACTCGAAGGCCAGCACGCGGTAGTGCATATCGCCAGCCACTTCGTCTTCAAGCCGGGCGATGATAGCCAGTCGTACCTGCTGCTGGCGGGCAAGAACGAGGGCGGCGCTGGATACCACCTGACAGTGGCCGACTTCCGCGACAACAAGAATCTGGCTCTTCGCCATACGGATCTGCTCACGCTTTCGGCCTGCGAGACGGGAATGAGCGGCAGCGCGAGCAACGGCCGCGAGGTGGACGGACTGGGCACGACGGCGCAACTGAAAGGGGCCAACGCGGTGATCTCGTCGCTGTGGGAGGTGAACGACGCAAGCACCGGCGAGTTGATGGCCGATTTCTACCAGCGATGGGCCACGGGAGAGGGAAAGGTTACAAAGGTCGAGGCGCTGCGCCAGGCGCAGGTGGACCTGCTGCTGGGCAAGGTAAAGCCAAGCCCCGGCGGGAGGGGTCGAGGCGTCGGCTTCGATACCCCCGAAGCTCCCGCCAGTTTCGCGCACCCTTACTACTGGGCGCCGTTTGTGCTCATGGGGAACTGGAGATAGAGTCGAGGACTTCGGCGGGCGGCTCTCGTCCGCCGCCGCGGATGAGACCCCCAGCTTCGCCACCCCGACCGTCCGTTTTTCTTTCCCCGGCCAGCGATCCAACGCGCCTGGTTTCTGACCCCTGACCCAGGTCTCGATCTTGAGGCTTGAGCAACACATCAACAGCCTTGCGCGCAGCGGGAGAAGCTTCCTGCAGCGGCCTCGACAATTACACGAAGACAGTGTACACTATTTTCGTATGAAGAACATCACCTTAAGCGCCGACGAGGATCTGATTGAGCGGGCGCGCTTGATCGCACGGGGGCAGCGAAGAACACTGAACCAGGCATTCCGGGAATGGCTTGCGCAATTCTCTCAGAGCGCGGGAGACGCCCAGGGCTTCAATGCACTGATGCAGCGCCTGCAACACGTCGATGCGGGCCGGCGCTTCAGCAGGGACGAGTTGAATGAGCGATAGATTCTTTCTGGATACAAATATCTTCGTCTATTCGTTCGATCGAAGCTCCCCCGCGAAAGCCCAAAGAGCTGCGCAACTCATCCACGAGGCTCTGACGACGCAGAAGGGCGTCATCAGCTATCAGGTCGTGCAGGAGTTCTTCAATGTGGCCCTGAGACGGTTCTCCCAACCGATGCAGGCAGCGGACGCCGAGCAATATCTGAACACGGTCTTCCGCCCGTTGCTCGGCATGCATTCGTCGCAGGCGCTTTTTGCGGAGGCATTGCATCTCCACGCCCAAGGCGAACTTTCATGGTACGACAGCTTGATCGTCTCAGCCGCCATCCAGGCACGGTGCGATCTGCTTTTTACCGAGGATCTCCAGCACGGTCAACGATTCGGAGATCTCCAGGCCAGGAATCCCTTCCTCTGATTTCTCAAAATGAATCATTGAAACCGCCGCCTCACCAGGCCTTAAAATGGAGGTATGGATGCGGTCCTGCGCAAGTACACGAGCTTCGACGAGATGAAGGCCGACGAGTATCGCTACTGGCAGAGCCGGTCCGTGCATGAGCGGATGGACGCGGTTGAGGAGATGATCCAGACCGCCTATGCGCTGAAAGGTTGGGAGATCGAGAAGGATGTACCAAGACTACAAAGACCTTTTGTCCGCCTTTCATGCCCATGGCGTTAGATACCTCGATGTGGGTGCATACGCGGTCATCTATCACGCACAGCCCCGCTTTACCAAGGACATCGACCTTTTTATCAAAGCAGACCTTGCCAACGCGCAAGCGACGTACGCCGCGCTCGCCGCGTTCGGCGCGCCGTCCAGGGCATTCGACCGGAGGACTTCGCCGAGCGTGGCACTTTCTTTCGATTCGGGCGCGATCCGCACGGGTTCGATATTCTTCCCATATTCCCGGGGTCGATTTTGCGGCGGCTTGGGAACGGCGCGTTGAAGGCGTAATCGATCCGAAGAGCGGCCTCAAGGCGTTCTTCATCTCCGCGCCCGATCTCATCGCATCGAAGCTGGCCGCCTGCAGGCCGCAGGACATCGCGGACGCGGCGGCTATTCGCAAGGCCGTCGAAGCGCAGTCGAGGCAATCCGAAATCGACCGCTCAATGGAGCCGGGCGAAGGTGGTCCAAAGCTTTGAAATGCGGCTGTTCCCTGACCCCTGTTCCCTGACCCCTGCAAAAAAATGGGCGGCAAAGGTTGCCCCCTGCCGCCGCCCGTCCCTGGGTTGTCTTGAAGGTATTGCAATGGTACTAAACCTTTACTGCAAGAGCTTGGTAACTTCCTGCTGCACGCTATTAGCCTGCGCTAACGCGGCGATGCCGGTCTGGCTCAGAATCTCGTACTTGGACATATTCGACGTGGCCGAAGCATAGTCGGTGGCCTGGATGGCGTTCTGCGCCGAGACCACGTTCTCCTGCTGCGTGCTCATCACCTGGCTGATGGCGTTCAGCGTGTTGATCTGGCCGCCCACATAGCCGTCCAGAGCCGCCGCCGCGCTGATGGACACGTTGATCTCTGTCAGAGCGATCTCCGCATCGGGCTGGTTGTTCAGATCGGTGTTGCTCAGGTTGGCGCCTGTGCCGTCCGAGTAGCTGATGGTCGCCGTTCCTCCGGTGCCGTTGGTATCTGTGGTCATGGCTGTGACCCCGGCCCCGCCGCCGGTGCTGGAATCCGTTACGGCGCCCGTGATCCCCACGTTGTAGTATTCGGAGTTGGCGGCATTGCCCACGGCAGATACCGGATCGGCCACGCCGCCGTCTAACGGCGCGCCGCCGAAAGTCATCGAAGAGTTTGGCGAGGTGAAGGTGATCTCCGTTCCAGCGGCATTGAGCGTGGCCGTAACTCCAAACTTGCCATCGTTGATGTACGTCGCGAGATCGCTGATATTGTCCGTGGTCCCCGGCGCGGCAAGAACGATGGTGTTCTGGCCAATCTTAAGTGTGCCGGTGAGGGCATCGGCGGCGTGGGCTACGGTAAACGTGCCCACCTGGCCGTAGTATGGGGTATCGACTGTGGGTATGTTGGTCAGAGCAGTCGCAACGAGGTTGTCGGTGATGTTGGCGCCGGCGACGGTCACGGCCGAGTTCGCCGTGGTGAGCGTCATGGTGGTGCCGGGGCCGTTGAGCGAGGCCGTCACTCCGTAGTCGTCGGTGTTGATGGTCGCCGCCAGATGGGCAAGCGTATCGGTGGAGTTGGCCGCGCCGAGGGTGATGGCGTGAGTCTTGCCGTCGGAGCCCACGATGCTGATCGTACCGGCAAGGGGATCCGCTGCCGCGGTCACTGAGAGAGCTCCCACCACGCCCGCGCCGATCGTGCCCGTTCCCAGGCCCGTTCCGGAGATCTCGATGCCGGTATCGGAGCCCGTGCCGGCGGTGGTGCCGTTGGCGGCTGCCGCGGTGTTGACGGCCGCGGTTCCCGCCTGCTGCGCCGTCGCAAAGCTGGCGTTCAGGCCCAGGCCCGAGTTGTTGATGGCGTTAATCAAGCCCTGGGCGGTATTGGTGTAGCTGGTGCCGGAGCCCACGGTGATGGGCGCGGTTGCAGTTACCACCGAGCCGCCTGTTCCCTTGGTCAGATAACTCACGTTGACCGTGGTCGAGGTGCCGCCGAGGCTGTCGCTGATCGATGCGTTCGTGCCATTCTTCGACAGGTCGACGAACACGTTGTTCGCGCCGCTGCTGTACGAGATTACGCCGTTGGAGTCGCCCACGTTGGATGAAGACAGTGGGCGGATGTACAGATCGTCGATCGACGAGCCGGTGGTCGAAGAGTCGCCGGTATAGATGGCGATGGTGTTGCCGGCAAAGACCTGTTCCTGGTTGTAGGTGGTCGTCGAGCCGATGTTATTGATTTCCGAAAGGATCGACTGGTATTCCTGGTTGGCCGCTGCCTCCTGGGTGCTGTTGAGGGTACCGTTCGAGGCTTCGGTGGCCAGCGTGATGGCGCGGTCCAGCAGGTTGGTCACCTGCGACAGCGCGCCGTCGGCCACATCCAAAAGCCCCACACCCTCCGTGGCGTTGGTCTCCGACTGCGTAAGGGCAGTCTGGTTGGCCTCCAGGCCGTTCACCAGCGAAAGCCCAGCGGCGTCGTCCGCTCCCGAGTTGATCTTCGACCCCGACGACAACTGCTGCAAGACCGTCTGCAGGCTGTTGTTGGTGTTGTTCAGGTTGTTGGCCGCCTGAATCGCCGACAGATTGTTCAAAACACCGAGAGCCATGAGAGGACTCCTTTTCGGGATGCCTTCAATCGCGCTCGTGCCTGCGGTGCATCTTTCCTTCCGCCAGGTTTTCCGCAACTACCGGATGAGCGTTCTCGCATCCACACCTTTCATCGGTCCCCGCGGAAATAACTTTAGTCATAAATTCCAGGAACGCTCCCGATCCCCACTGTCGCACCTTGATTCAGCCTGTCCCGGTTCCGTTCACCCGCTGTCCCAGGACGCTCCAACCACTGTCCCAATGCGCTTCAATCGCTGTCCTGTTGCGCTCCAGAGGTTTGTCCCGATTCGATCCAGCCACCAAGGCCGTTGCGGTGCCCGGAATCAAGCCGAAAGGCCGATTCAGCCCACGCAACCGCTCACTCGCGAGCACTGCGCGGCAAAAAAATCGGCGGCAAGAGGATCGCCCCTTGCCGCCACCGGTATCGACAACAACCGTATTGCTCTCTGCCTGTAAGCCTGCGTTCAATCTCCTCTTACTGTCCGGCGCCCGCGCCAAACTCATCTGTTCCCGCGCCGTCGTCAACCTTGCTCTGCGGTCCCGCCTGCGGGGGAGCCGCACCCTGCGGAGCCGAACCAGGAGGCGGAGGCATCATCTGCTGGCGATGGTACTGGCGGTACTGACCGCCCGGTCCCTGCGCGCCCGGTCCTTGGCCGCCCGGTTTCCAGCCTTCGCGTCCCGGACCGCCCTGGCCATCGCGTCCCCAGCCGCGGCCTTGCTGCCCGCGCCGGTCGCGGAAGGCCTGCACCTGCGTCCACTGCTCCGGCGTCAGCTTGCCGCGAATCGCCAGCAGAAAGCGCGCATTCGCCTTTTCCAGCTCCGCCCGCGCCTGCGCCACCTTGTCGATCTGGGCCAGAATCCTGGCCTCGTTGGGCTGGTTGCCCTTGACCAGCGGCTCCAGCTCCAGTTCCGCCTTCTGCAGGCTGGCGCGCAGGTCGATCAGCTTCTCCCGGTGCGTCAGCAGAATATCGTCCATCGCCTTCCGCTGCTCGTCGGTCAGCTTCAACTCCGCCACCATGCGCGGATTGTTCCACCAGCGTCCCTGGTCGCCCCGCGCCCCGAACGCCCGCTCCATCGGCGGCCGATGCTCACCCATTCCCATGCCGCCCCCGCCGCCCATCGGCGCTTGCGCCAGCGCCGATCCCGCCATCAATACACTCGCAATCGCCAAGCCCAACCGCACCGCCATGCTACCCTTCATCGTCTTTTCCTCCCCCTCAATTCCTCTCAAGGTCTCCCAGTTTTTTTGTCTTTCTGTCCTCTCCCCAGCTTGCCTATTTGCCCTCGTCCTCGGCCATCAGTTGAGCCAGAGGCTCCATGGCGCTTGGCACTTGACGCGATACGTCTCTGTCCACCTTGGCCAGCAAATCCTCTTCTTCCTCCCGAGCCTGCTGCTCGCGGATCAGCCTCTGCCGCTCCTGAACCAGCCTCTGCTCTGCGGCCGCCCGCGCCACCTGCTGCCGCTGATGCCGCTCGAAGACCGCTCCTGAGACGCCGCCCGCCACCAGCGCCAGGCCCAGCGCCCAACCGGCCGCCAGCCGCCAGCTCCTCTGTCGCACAACCCGCGCCGCCGTTCGCGGCCGGCTATACGCGGCCTCGCTCCAGGCGCAAACGCTCATGCGGAAGTCCTTCAGCGCCTGCTCCAGCGCCAGCTCCCCCGTCTCGCTCGCGTCCGGCTCCGCCTGCCGATCCCGCTCCGCCGGCTCCCCTCGCCGGTCTCCAAATCTCTTTTCCAACCTCATCGCCCGCCCCCCAACTCCGCGCGCACTCTCGTCAGCGCCCGCGAAAGATGCGCCTTCACGGTGCCCTCGCTCAACCCCGTGGCCCGTGCAATCTCGCCCAACTCCTGCTCCTCCACGTAGCGCAGCAGAAAAACCGTCCGCTGCCGCTCGCTCAGCCCTTTCACCGCCTCCCACACCTGGGCCACCCGCTCCCGCGCCAGCAACTGCCGCTCCACGGAACTCTCGCCGCTCGGCAGCCACTCGCTGGCCTCATCCAGATCCACCGCGTTGGTCCGCGTCTGCCGCCAGAACTGCATCCGCCGGTTTCGCCAGTGGTCCTTTTGCAGGTTGATGGCGATGCGCATCAACCACGTCATGGCGCTCGATTCGCCCCTGAAGCTGCTCCAATTCCGGTGCGCCTTCAGGAAGCACTCCTGGGTCAGCGTCTCCGCCAGGTCCAGGTCGCGCGTGGATGCCAGCAGAAACCGGAATACCTGCGGCCGGTGCCGCTCCACCACGCGCGAAAACTCCTCGTTGGCAGTCTCCAGCTCCCGCGCGGCAATCTTCTCCGCCGTGGCCCGATTCATCGGTTCCATCGCTGTGCCGGCTGCCATCACTCAGGTAGACGCCCCCACCGGCTGCAAGTTTACAGCAGCCATGCAATTCCCAGCTACATCGAAAGCGCCATCCGCGCCGATTCGCCGGATTTAGCGATGAAGCGGGCGGATGGGCACGGGCGCATGATAGAAAGTAAGCTGTGCGGCAAATGCCGGTCCGCGGCAACAGATGGGGAGCGTGCGGAAGCGGCCGCCCGCTTTGAAAGCCAATTATGGATAGCGCCGTCAAGGTTCTGATCGTCGAAGACGAGCCCCATGCGCTGATGGGGCTTGCCGAGCTGATCTCCGGTTGGGGATACCGCACCGAGACCGCGTGCGACGGCATCGAGGGCTGGGAGAAAGCACTTGCCTGGAATCCGGCCATTGTGGTCACCGACCTCAAGATGCCGCGCCTGGACGGTATCGGCCTTCTTACCAGGCTGACCGCGGAAGACTCGGGCCTGGACTCGAATGTAGTGGTCGTGGTGCTCACGGCGATGGGTTCGATCGAGTTGGCCGTGGACGCCATGAAGCTGGGCGCATACGACTTTTTGCAGAAGCCGGTAGACGCCACGCGCCTGCGCACCATCCTGGCCAACGCCACCCGCCAGCGCGAGACCGAGATCGAGCTGGAAGTGGCGCGGCGGCGGCTGCGAGAAACCGGCGTCCTGGGCTCGCTGGTGGGCAAATCCCGCCAGATGCGGGAGATATTCGGAACGATTGAACAGATCGCGCCCTCCAACGTCTCCGTCCTTATCACTGGCGAGAGCGGCACCGGCAAGGAGTTGGTGGCCCGCACCCTGCACGAGTTGAGCCCGCGAAAGCTGAGGCCCTTCGTCGCGGTGAACTGCGCGGCCATCCCCGAGACGCTGATCGAGAGCGAAATCTTCGGCCACGAAAAGGGAGCCTTCACCGGAGCGGCCGAGCGCCGGGCCGGCTGCTTCGAACTGGCCCATGGAGGCACCCTGCTGCTGGACGAACTGGGCGAAATGCCCGCGGGAACCCAGGCCAAGCTGCTGCGCGTGCTGGAGGAACGAAAGGTCCGCAGGCTGGGAGGGCGCTCCGAACAGGAGGTGGACGTGCGCGTACTGGCCGCCACCAACCAAGACCCCGGCCAGGCGGTGGCCCAGGGGAGGCTGCGCCCCGATCTCTTTTATCGCCTCAATGTCTTCCACATTGCCATGCCGCCGCTGCGCGAGCATCGTGAGGATTTGCCGGCGCTGGCCGAGGCCATGCTCAAGGAGATGAACCTCAAGCATGGCTGCCGGGTCTCCGGCGTGGCCGCGTCGATGCTGGACCGGATGATGGCCTATGACTGGCCGGGAAACGCCCGCGAGTTGCGTAATGTGATCGAGCGGGCGGTCATCCTGTGCCCGGATGGCGCTCCGCTCGATGCCGGTCACCTGCCTCCGGGCTTTGCCATGACGCAGGCCCCTGCTGCGCAATTTGCCAATGAGGGCGTCGTTCCAGTCCGCGTCGGCGCGACAGTCGACGAGGCCGAACGGATGCTGATCGAGCGCACCCTCGAGGCCACCGGGCAAAACCGGACGCGCGCCGCCGAAATCCTGGGCGTGAGCCTCAAGACCCTTCACAACAAGCTGAAAGAGTACAGTCGCGCCCCCGCCGGCCGGCAAAGCTGAGCCCATGCGCCTGAAGACCAAACTCGTGCTGGCCGTTACCACCCTGGTCTTTGCCATATCCGGGATACTCTCGGTGGTTTACGTCAGTCAGCTCCTGCGCTCGGCCGTGCACCAGTCCTTCGACACCAATCTCATGGTGGCCAACCAGATCCGGTTTGCCCTGCAAAATGCCCTCCTCACCGGCCTCAAGGACCGCACGGTCGATCCTGACAATCCGGCCCAGTTGCGCAATATGGAGGCCGAGGCGGTACGCAACGATGCGCAGTTGCAGGCGGTGGTCGAGTCGGTGAACCGCTACTCGCTCACCGTATACGACATCAACATCGGCGACAGCCGGTCCAGCACGCTGCTGAGCACCAATCCCGACAATGAAGACAACCCCCTGCCCGTGCGGCCCGACTTGAGCCTGCTCCGCGACGCCAATCCCTTTCGGTTGATAGCGGTCATGCTCGGTCCGCCCCGCGTTTTTGAAGTCGTGGTGCCCCTGGAGCGCAATGGAAAGCCGTTTGCCACGGTGCACGTTGGCGTGCGCACCACCTTTATGCGCGCCGTCTACGAGCCGTGGTTGAGGGCAGCTCTCACGCTCATGGGCCTGGCGCTCGCAACGGCGCTGGCCGCGGCCTTCCTGCTCAGCAATATCGCCCTTCGCCCCTTGCAGCAGATCAGCCGCCAGTTGGACTACTGGACCTCCGGCGCCGAGAGCCGGGGCCAGGAGGATGAGACGCCCCGCCAGGATATGGAAGCCCGCGTCTCCCACAAGATCGAGCGCTTCGGCCAGCGCATGCGCAACGTGGAAGAGGTCTTCTCCGCTTTGAAGGAGAATCTCGACCGGATTCTGGGCAATTTGCAGGATGGAATCCTGCTCTTCACCGGGGACGGGCGAGCCGTGCTGGTCTCCGAAGCGGCGCGGCGCTTTTTGCCCGAAGAGACCGGCATCATCCTGGGCAAGGATGCGAGGGAGGTTTTCGATCGGTCGACGGTGCTCGGCAAGACTCTGCGCGAGGCCTTCGATGCCGGCATCACTCTGGTGCAGGAAGATATTCTCACCGAGACCGGCAGGCGGATACAGGTGTCGCTGGATTTCATCCACGACGGCGAGACCCTCCAAGGGCTGGGCGCGCTGGTCACTCTGCACGACCTGGAGTCGGCCGAGGAGATCGAGTCCGAATTGGAGCTCTCCCGGCGCATGGCGGCCATCGGCAGGCTGACCTCCGGCGTAGGCCACGAAGTGAAGAATCCCATCAACGCCATTGTGGTGCACCTGGAGCTGCTCAAGGCCAAACTCGGCGACCCCAACGCCCCGGCCGTCCGTCACCTGGAGGTGATCGACGCGGAGATCCATCGCCTGGACCGCGTCGTGCAGATGCTGGTGGACTTCTCCCGGCCCGTCGAACTGAAACTCCGCGAGCAGGATATCTGTCCGGTCATCGGCGACGTGCTTGCTCTGGCCTCGGCGGAGCTTGCTACACTGAATGTGACCTTGGTCAGCCGGATGCCAGTGAAACCGCTCCTGGCCAATATCGATGCCGACCTCCTCAAGCAAGCGGTGCTGAACGTGATACAAAACGGCGCCCAGGCCATGCCGGATGGCGGCAAGCTCGAAGTCGTTCTCGAAGAAGAGCGCAGATCCGGGCGCGGCGATGCTCCCGCGCCGCAGGGCGCCGCGGCGTCTGCTTCGTTGCCGGGGTGGCGATTTGCCGTGCTGCGCATTGCCGATCAGGGCCCCGGCATTCCCGACGAGGTTCGGGAGAAGATCTTCAACCTCTATTTCACCACCAAGAGTGGTGGCAGCGGCATCGGTTTGGCCATGACTTATCGCATTCTCCAGTTGCATCATGGAAGCATCGAAGTGCAATCGAGCCCAGAGCATGGCGCCGAGTTTCTGATGCGAATTCCGCTGGCTCCCGCGGAATGGGGACGCCGGCCTCTCAAACCGGCCGGCGTTCAGGACAAGGATGGGGTTCTGGGATGAGGCTCCACGCCAGAAGCTTCGCATGGCTGCTGCCGTTTTTTCTGACGGGGTGCATCCATGTATTCCATCGCCATCCGGTTCAGCCGGTTGCGCCCCCCATCGACACCGCCTCCAAGTCTGCTCCACCCGCTGTTGAGCATCCACCCCTGGACGCGACGATTCCCAGTGTTCCCATCGCTTCCGGCGCCCCAGTGCCGCCAGCGTTGAAGCTCAAGCCGCGAATAAGGCGCAAAAAGCCGGGAAGCGGGAATGGCGAGCAAGCTGCCAGCGCCCAGCAAGCTCCAGGCAATGCACAGCAGGTTCCGGCCAATGCTCCGCCGGCCGCCAGTGAAGCCCCTGCGGTGAGCGCCGTCGGCCAGCTTTCTTCCGGCGAACACTCGGATCTGCGCCAGCAAATCGAGGAATCGATCACCTCCATCGATAGAGGCCTGAACGGCATCGGCCGCCAACTCAGCGAGCCGGAGCAAAAAACTGCCGCCCAGATCAGGGAATACCTGAAGCAGGCCAGAGATGCGCTGGCCTCCGGCGACCTGGATGGCGCGCGCACGCTGGCCGCCAAGGCCAAGGTGCTGCTGGGCGAACTTAGCGGCTAGATCGCTGGGTAGAAAATACCCGCTCCAGCAAGATTTACACGCCCAGCAGTTTCCAGTGACTGCCCAATCTCCCCCGCCATGCGCAGCCTCCATTCCGTAAGCTGAACAATTTTAAACGGTTACAGGTTTCATCCCGGCAGCAGCGGTTTTGGCACACCGCTTGCATTATGTATGGGAGCACGGGGGCTGCGCTCATCTGGCATAAATCAGTTATTCGACGAGAAATCACCCGATAGGGAGAGTCACACCATGCAGAGCAAATTGGAGCACCTAATCCCGATTCCCGGCCGGCTAGCCGTACTTCTGCTAGCATCCGTGATCGGAATGCCCGCGCTCGCCCAGCAGGCCCCTGCCACTACTCCTCAGAGCACTCCACCTTCGGCGCAGCAGCCCTCCGCACCGGCAAAGCCGGCCGCCAGCGCAGCGAAGGAAGGCTTCTGGGGACGCGTGAACCCCTTCGCGCGCAAGCAGTGGGTGAAGAGGCAAACAGATCCCCTCAATGACCGGCTCGGCGAACTGGATGAGCTCAGCGGCCGCAACGCGAGGGATATCAAGGACGTTGACAGCCGGGCGCAAGCCGGCATTCGTCAAGCCCAATCCACGGCCGATGCGGCCAACCAGGCGGCTACGGCCGCCAGCGCGCAGGCTCGGCAGGCCGGCTCAGCAGCCCGCAATGCAAGCGGTCGCGTGGACCAGTTGAATACCACCGTCAACGGTCTTGACAGCTACAACCAGGTCGTGGAAGTTGAAGTGGTCTTCCGCGGCGGACAGCCCGTGCTGTCGGCCAGTTCCCGCAAGCAGTTGGACGACCTGGCTGCCAAGGTGACGGGCCAGCCGGGTTACATCCTTGAAGTGGAAGCGCACTCCCCCGTAGCCGGCAGCGCCGGCATCCAGAACTCCGAGCGGTTTGCCCAGGTGGTCGAGCGCTACCTGGTTACGCAACATGACATTCCCGTCTACCGACTGCATGCAGTGGCCCTGGGCAATGCCCGCGGCGCCGGCGATGAAGAGCAGGACAAGCCGGTCCGGACCAGCAGCGTGCGTGTCCGGTTGATGGAAAACAGTTTGGCGGCCCAGGAAGCCGCATCACCCCAGGGTGTAGCTTCCTTGACCGGAGCGGAGCGGCCGTAGTCCGCAGCCCTCCACTATGGGTTTCTCCGCTTCGACGGCCGTACGCCGCTGGCCGCCAATCAAGCTCTCGATACACGAGAGAACCAAGGCAACTTGGCCCCCGTCAATGATGGGGGCCGTTTTTTTTTGCTGCCCGTTGTGCGTCACAGCCGGGAAAGGCGCAGCCCGTGCTGAAAACCGCTACCCTTACGCCAACTTCTCCGCCGCATTGTTCATTGGAGTGAGCATCCTCCGGCAAAGCCGAGGGCTTTTGGGTTGGCGGCCCGTCAAAGTGGCGTGTGTAGAAGCACTCAATGCCGGCCGTAGCCGGTCGCCCGCGCCGTAGGCGCAGTGGTTGTTCGCCCTGCGCTTCAGCGTGGGGTTGGCGAGACCAGCCATTCATCCATAGTCCCGCAGGGACGGCGCCCATGATCCGCGCCCTTCCAGCGTTCTTGCGAGAAACAGAAACGGGGAGCGACTCCCGCAAACGTCAGGCCCCTACTGCCACCCCGGCAAAGCCGGGGTTCTCCCAATCGAATAGCCGGGTGCCGGGCAATCGCATGAACTTTCCTCGTTGCCGAGTCAGGTTCCTTTCGCCCTCCCGGCAAGCCGTTCCCAGCGCGCCTCCCGGCGGGAGTCTGCTACGCGATCAGGGCAACCTTGGCCCGCTTGCCGAGGCGGACAACAACGCGGACAGGCAGTTCCCGGAGTTGAGCCATAACGCCTGTGGCCACCTCACCATTAAGCTTGACGGCCTTCTCGGCGATCTTGCGGTTGGCCTCGGCACTGGAAGCTGCGAGCCCCAACTGCACAAGGAGCTTAGGCAGCCGAATCTGCCCCTCCGAAGCTGCAACATCCGCAAAGGCGACAGCCATCTCTTCGAGGTCCTCGGCAGTCTCCCTCTGCTGGAACATCCGCGCCCAGTTCTCGTCGGCGCTTTGCGCGGCAGCCTCGCCGTGAAAGCCCGCGGCGATGGTTCGCGCCAGGCGTTTCTTGGCCTCCATGGGGTGCAGTTTCCCGCTAGACACATCGGCCTTGAGCGCTTCAACTTCGCTCTGCTTCAGGTCCGTCAGCAGCACCCAGTACTTCCACATCAGTTCATCCGAGATGCTCATCAGCTTGCCGTACATTTCGGCCGGCGGCTCGTTGATCCCAATCGCATTGTTCAACGATTTCGACATCTTCTGCACGCCGTCGAGGCCTTCGAGGATCGGCGTCATGAGCACGATCTGCGGTTTCTGGCCGTAGTCGCGCTGTAGCTCGCGGCCCATCAGGAGGTTGAATTTCTGGTCAGTGCCGCCAAGTTCGACATCGCTGTTCAAAGCGACGGAGTCGTAGCCTTGCGCGAGCGGGTAGAGGAGTTCGTGGAGACTTATGTCCTGTTCGGCGCGGAACCGAGTCAGGAACTCCTTGCGGTCAAGCATCTGGGAGAGCGTGACCTTGGCGGAGAGGCCGATCAAACCTGCATAACCGAGCTGATCGAGCCACTCGGAGTTGTAGCGGATCTCGGTCGAGTCGCGGTCTAGGATTTTGAAGGCCTGCTCGGTGTAGGTTTTGGCGTTCTCGGCTATCTGCTCGCGGGTGAGCGGCTTGCGGGTGATGTTGCGGCCGGTGGGATCGCCGATGAGCGCGGTGGAGTCGCCGACCAGAAAGATGACCTGGTGGCCGAGTACCTGAAAGTGGCGCAGCTTGCGCATCAGCACCGTATGGCCCAGGTGCAGGTCGGGCGCGGTGGGGTCGAAGCCGACCTTGATGCGCAGCGGGCGTCCGGTCTTGCGGCTCTCTTCAAGGCGCTCGCGCAGGTCGCTCGAGCGGATGATCTCCGCCGCGCCCTTCTCAAGCAGGTCCATCTGTTCGTCTACGGGCAGAAATTCTTGCATGTCGTCTTTCAGTATAAGGTTACGGCGTGAAGGGTACGGGCTTCAGCCCGTACATCAAGAACCGCAATGAAGCTGGGCTTTGGCCCTTGAGGGTAGAGTCCATTGCCCTGCATACATTTCTTCGGCGGCTAAAGCCGCTTCCCAAGAAACCATCTGGATGCGCGGGCTGAAGCCCGTACCCTTCACAGAAGCAGCGATTCTCGTTGAAGAGAAGCAGAGCAGACACTATACTTGCTGCCACGGAATGGATACGGCGCTACTTCGACAGAATCAGCAAGAGATGGGAGATCGAATATGTGGTCGCCTCAATGATTGCATCCGTTTTGTTCTGCGCTATGGGCGCACTTGAGATCGTCAGGGCCCACAAGACGGGAGACCCGTTCTCCTTTTACTGGGGCCTCTTCCTGGCCGCGTTTGGGCTATTCGGCATCATGTATAAGTCCCTGCTGGTTCGCGCCGTTGTTCGCCGCCGCAAGGCTGAATCGCAGCACGACCTTTAGCCTGCTGGATCCCCTGAATTTGAAGACTTACCTTACCCGTCGATTTTCTGCGCCACCTGATCCCCGGTTCCGCCCGGCAGCATCGGCGTCTTCACCGCCGCGGCCAGCTTGTCGGTCATTACCTGAAAGTGATACCCCATCACCGCCAGCGTCATGGCCGCGCCCACGCAGTGCCGATAGCGCGTGGCCACAATCAGCAGAAACTTCCAATAACTCCACCGCTGCCGCCCGAAGACTCCCTGGCGGACGATGGAGGTAACAAAGGCCCGCGCATTGCCGCGCGTGAGCCAGCGCTGCCTCGACGCCCGTTCTCCACGCTTGGGCTGCGCGCGGCTCAGATACAGCTTGACGCGCTCATAGTAGGCCGCGCTGGAGTAGATTCTTTTCAGCACCGAGCGGTAACCCTCTATCAGCCGCGCTGCATCCATGCTGGGAAGAAAGTTCAGCTTGTCGCCGGTGTTATCGCCGTGGCCCGCATCCAAAATCCGGCCCTCCTTACCCAACCGCCGGAATAACTGCGTTCCGGGCATGGCTTGCAGCAGGCCGACCATGGCAATGGGAATGCCGCTCTTCTGAATAAACTCGACCATGCGGTCGAAGATGTCTTCGCGATCGGTGTCGAAGCCGAGAATGAAGCCGCCCATCACCTGCATGCCGTAACTCTGGATGACGGCCACGCTGTCAAGCAAGCTGCGCCGCGTGTTCTGAAGCTTGTTGCAGGCGATGAGGCCCGTCAGATCGGGTGTCTCGATGCCCAGAAAGACCGAGACGAAGCCCGCGTCTTTCATCAGTTGCATCAGCTCCGGATCGTCGGCCAGGTTCAGCGATGCCTCGGTGTTGAAGTCGAAGCTGGTCTTGTATTGGCTGCGCCATTCTGCCAGCGCCACGCATAACTCCCTGGCGCGCGCCTTGTTGCCGATGAAGTTATCGTCGACGATGAAAACAGCTTCGCGCCAGCCGGCCGCGCGCAACTGGTCAAGCTCCGCCAGTACCTGCGCCACGGCCTTGGTGCGCGGGCGCCGGCCATAGATCTCGATGATGTCGCAGAACTCGCAGTTGAAAGGGCAGCCGCGCGAGTATTGCACCGCCATGGTGGAGTAGCGGCGCATCTTGATGAGGCTGAGATCGGGCAGCGGGCTGGTCTCCATCGGCGGCCGTTCGGCGGCCTGATAGACGGGCTTGGCGGTTCCCTGCTCCAGATCGCGCGCCAGACCGGCGATCAGCGCCTCGGCCTCGCCGACGACCACGTGGTCCGCCTTGAGCTCGGCCGCCGACAGGCTGCTGGCGATGGGTCCGCCCACCACCGTCCGCAGGCCGAGCGCGCGGCAGCGCTCGACGATGCCTATCAGCGACTCGCGCTGGATGTGCATTCCGCTCAGCAGCACCACGTCGGCCCAGGCCAGGTCGCGGTCGCGGAGCCGCTCGACGTTGGCATCCACCAGGCGCTTGTTCCAGGCGCGCGGCAGCAGAGCGGCCACCGTCATCAGGCCCAGCGGAGGCTGCGCGGCCCGCTTCCCCAGGAAGGACAGCGCATATTTGAAGCTCCAGAACGTCTCGGGGAACTCCGGGTAGATCAGCAGAGCGTTCATCGGCTGCCTCCACAGGGGAAAAGGGCGGCCGGCAGAGTTGGGTTGCTGGTCCATCTCCGGCTTCGACGCCGTGCCTCGGTGCGCCGCTATCCGCCGCAGCCGCGCCCGAAGCGGCGCAATTCTCCCAAAAAGGATTGTCCCGCCGCGCGGCTGGAAAAACTGTGCAAGAGGAACCACTGTGCCGGGATTTGGGACGCATTCGGGAGGAATTCCAGGGGGGCGGAAGTGGGATGATCTCCGCCGCGCCCTTCTGGAGTAGGTCCATCTGTTCGTCTGCGGGTAGGAATGTGCTCACACCGTCTTCTAATATGAATTCTGTTGCGTGTAGCGCCGGCCTAGAGGCCGGCTGTCGTGCTGGCCTCCGGTCTGCGCACCGAAAATCCGTGCTAAACTATCCGTTATGAAGCGCACCTATCGTAACATCCACGATATACATCCCAGGTTGTTCATCAACGCGCAGATCCTTTGGATCATGGTCGCGACTGGACTTCTCCATGACTGGCTGCCTCGTCTCGCCAGGAGCTGGAAGGCGGGAGAAACCTACAACCTGCCATTGGACATTGCCTATACCGTTATAGGCGTCTTCGTCATCGTCGTCGGCTTTATTATGGTCAACTCAGCGGTTAACCGGTTGGCGTCAAAGATCCCCTCCGATCCAGAACCGAGTGAAACCGGGCGCACCCCGCTGTTTCCGACCAACGCGCCTTAATCAATCCATGCGCCACCCCCGCCATCCCGCTTTCGCCATCGCCCGCGCAGCCGCGGCCGCGGCGGCTCCGGCCGCCTAGATATCCGCTTTTCCTCATCCCAAATTCCAGCAAGCAGTTCTGAATCAGGTCCATCCGCGCCTGATTCCTGCCGCCATTTTCTTTTGCACTGCCCGCGCGCAGTTGATAATGGAGTCACCATGGAAGAGTTCTCTCGCATTCAGCGCCTCCCGCCTTACGTCTTTAACATTACCGACGCCATGAAGCGCTCCGCTCGCCGCGCCGGCGAAGACATCATCGACTTCGGGATGGGCAATCCCGACGGAGCCACGCCCAAGCACATCGTTGACAAGCTGGTGGAGGCGGTACTCAAGCCCGCCACCCACCGCTACTCGGTCTCGCGCGGCATCCCGCGCCTGCGCAGGGCCATCTGCAACTGGTACAAGACGCGCTACAACGTCGATCTGGACCCGGAGACCGAGGCCATCGTCACCATCGGCTCCAAGGAGGGCATCGCCCACCTCTGCCTCGCCATCCTGGACTCACGCGACACGGTGCTCGTGCCCAACCCCAGCTATCCCATCCACATCTACGGCCCGGTGATTGCCGGCGCACACGTGGTGAGCATGCCGGTCCACGACCGGGGGCAGTTCCTGGCCCAGTTTGAAGACCTGATTCCCCGCATGGTGCCGCGGCCCAAGGCGGTGATCGTGAATTTTCCGTCGAATCCTACGACCGAATGTGTCGAGTTGCCGTTTCTGGCGCGTCTGGTCGAGCTGGCCAAGCAGTACGGCTTTCACCTCATCCAGGATCTGGCCTACGCCGACATCGCCTTCGACGGCTACAAGCCGCCCAGCGTGCTGGAAGTCCCTGGAGCCAAAGAGGTTGCGGTCGAGTTCTTTACCCTGTCGAAGAGCTACAACATGCCCGGCTGGCGGGTGGGTTTTATGGTGGGCAATCCGGTGCTCGTGGCTGCACTGGCGCGGCTCAAGAGCTACTTCGACTACGGAACCTTCACCCCCATCCAGGTAGCGTCGATACAGGCGCTCGATGGGCCGCAGGAGTGCGTTCGCGAGATATGCGAAAACTATCGCAAGCGCCGCGACGTGCTGGTGGAGGGGCTGAATAAGCTGGGCTGGCCGGTGGCGTTGCCCAAGGCCACCATGTTCGTCTGGGCGCAGATTCCCGAGCAGTACCGCAAGCTGAAGTCGCTGGAGTTCTCGAAGCTTCTGCTCACCGAGGCCAAAACGGCCGTCTCGCCGGGAATCGGGTTTGGCGACTACGGCGACGGCCACGTGCGCTTCGCGCTCATCGAGAACGAGGAACGGACGCGGCAGGCCCTCAGGGGCATCAAACAGATGTTCGCGAAGGGGTAGCGGCTGCGCATCCAACCCTACATGTAGACGGCATCGTGCAGTTCTAACTGAAACAGGAGGAGGGCGCCAATGATTATGCGAGTTCTCACACTGACTGTAATGCTTCAGTTAACCGTGTGCTTAGGCGCGCAAGTGACCGGCATCAAAGAAACAGGAGCTATAAGGCCGGCTGCTGATGAACAGCAGATGGAAGGTGAATGGCGGAATGTTATAAAAAACGTGAGCGGGCGAGAGATAGTTGCCCTTCACGTCACGTTTTCGTGTACAACCGAGGACGGTCGGGGTCTCAGTGATGAGAATGGAAGTGTGGATAAGCTCCTTCAGTTTGAAACGGACCGTTTGATCCCGCCCGGAGGAAGCTATCTATCTAAGGTGATAGAACCGGGAGACTGTACGTCAAGGACGGACGCGGTGGTGTATGCCAACGGCGAAGTCGAAGGAGATACGGACAAGATAGACCTCATCTTTCAGCGCCGAAGTGGAGCGTACAAAGCACTTTCCGTCGTAATCCCCTTACTTGACGAAATTGCGTCAGGACAATCGAAGGCCAGTGACATCATTGCGACGCTTCGAGAGAGAATTCAGGCGCGATCGAACGATAGAAGTCTGTCCTTTGGGGAGATCACCGGAGAAGGTGTAGTGTTTGCCGGGGCAATCTCGCTGCTTCAGAACCATGCGTGGCTTAGAACTCCTTCCGATAATACCGCAAATCGGCAGCCGCGAATCGAAGCACTTATGAAGACGAGGGGCATCTCGTTGGAACAGGCGCATGCGTTTGTGACTGCAAACAAGTTTCGTGAGTGGCAGTTAGCACTGAAGAATCACACGACTCCGCCAGGCGAGAACTGAAGACTACGACACCCGAACGTGCAGACCATATGTAGCTTTGCAGCCAAGAATGACGAATGCAGAGGTCAACAGAGCAAGGACGGGCAGCGTCACGGAGTGATGACACATTACGATCTTCACGCCGATGACTCTCTCTGTATTGTTCGTCTCGGCCGCATGAAGATCATGTCGATGTTTCTCGGCCCCCCAGGGATTTATTTGACCAGTTCAGACGCACTGCACTGAAAACTTGGAGGAGTTTGCACCCTATGCCTGCTGAAAACCCCGCCGCCGTTGCCCCAACTGAAGTTCTTCACACCTGGGACGTGGGCGGAGCGCAGTCCGCCGAGGCGCTCGCCGCCTGGGTTAACGCGCGTCTGGCGGCGCACGAGGCGGCTTTGGCCGCTTTGCTGGCCGTCGAGGGCGAGCGCACATCTGAAAACTCGCTCCGCCTCTACGACGCGGCTATCGAGCAGCTCAGCCTGGCCGGCGCGCAGGCCGGCGTGCTCAACTCCGTGGCAGCGGACAAGGCAGTCCGCGATCAGGCCCAGCTTGAAGCCCAGCGGGTGGCCATGGCCGGCAGCGCCTTGAGCCTGAACCGGTCTGTCTACGATGCTCTGGCGGCCATCGAGTTCGAAGGCGCCAGCGCCGCCACCAGGCACTTCGTCCAGCGCACCCTGCTCGGCTACCGCCTTGCCGGCGTGGACAAGGACCAGGCCACTCGCGACCGCCTGCAGGCTCTGCACGAGAAGGCGACCCACCTCTCGCTCGACTTCAACCGCAACATTCAGGAGGGCGGCAAGACTGTCGAGACTACCTTGGCTGAACTGGACGGGCTGCCCGCCGATTACGTCGCCCGCCATCCGGCCGACGGCGAAGGCCGCGTCACGCTCTCCACCGATCCGCCCGACATGCAGCCGGTGATGACCTTTGCCGCCAGCCCGGCTCTGCGCGAGCGCATGTTCCTGGCCTACAACACCCGCGCCTATCCGGCCAACAAGGAGATTCTTGAGGCTCTGCTGGCCACTCGCCAGGAGATCGCTGACGTCCTCGGCTTCCGCAGTTGGGCCGATCTGGCCACCGCCGACCAGATGATGGGTTCGGCAGCCAGCGTGCGCGCGTTCCTGGCCAAGCTCGACGAGGCCAGCCGCGAGGGCGCGCGCCGCGAACATGAACTGATTCTGGCATTCGCCCGCCGGCAAGAGCCCGACATGACCGCCATCGGCATTACCGGTCGCGCGTTCTGGTATGAGCAGTTCCGCCGCTCGGCCTTCGACTTCGACTCCCAGTCCGTGCGGCCCTACTTCCCCTATGCGCAGGTCGAGGCCGGAGTTCTTGAGACGGCGGCCCGGCTCTTCAAGATCGAATTCCGCCGCTCGACGGCCTCCGCATGGCACCCAGCCGTTTCGGTCTTCGATGTGCTGGACGGCGGCGAGGCTGTGGGCCGTTTCTACCTCGATATGCACCCCCGCGAGGGCAAGGACAAGTGGTTCTCCGCCGCGCCCATCGTCCCCGGCGTCCGCGGCCGCGCTTTGCCGGAAGCCGCGCTCATCTGCAACTTCCCTGGAAGCGACGACAACGATCCAGGGTTACTGCAATACAGCGACGTGGTCACCTACTTCCATGAATTCGGCCATTTAATGCACGCCATCCTCGGAGGCCGGACGGAGTGGGCCGGGATTTCGGGCTTTGCCACCGAGAGCGACTTTATCGAAGTGCCCTCGCAGATGCTGGAAGAATTCTTCCGCGACGAAAAGCTGCTCCAGTCCTTTGCGAAGCATTATCAGACCGGCGAAACGCTTCCCGGCGAAACCATCGCGAAGATGAAGCTGGCCGGCGCCTTCGGCCGGGCAGACTGGGTCCGCTCGCAGCTCTACTACACCACCCTCTCGCTCGATCTGCACGACCAGGACCCCGCCAATCTGGACCTGGACGGCATCACAAAGCGGCTCTATGAAAGCCTGCAACCCTGGACCTGGCTGGAAGGCAACCGCATGTACTCCAGCTTCGGGCACCTCACCGGCTACTCGTCGAACTACTATACCTACGCCTTCGACAAGGTCATCGCGCTGGACTTCTTCGCCCAGTTCGACCCTCGGAATCTGCTGGGCTGCGACGCCGGCAGACGCTACCGCAAGACCGTGCTTGAACAGGGCGGATCGAAGCCGGGGCGGCAGATGGTGCGGGATTTCCTCGGCCGCGACGAGGAGTTTCAGGCGTTTTCGAACTGGCTGAATGAGGAGTTCGAAGGCGCGTTCGCCGCTCCCCGGTCTTAGTTCGGGCGCGCGTCTCAGGGCTGATGTTTTCCGTTCGATTGCCGATAGTCCTGCTCAGAACATCAGGCGGGAATACCCGCTTGTGTGCTGGTCCAGGCGGAGACGGCGGACGCCCGCAACGTCTGCGTCCCTGCGAATCGATCTCAGCGCGTGGAAACCAGCAAGGGAGACGCGGCAGATGACGCCGATGATCTGGACTGGAAAAATGAGTGTGGGCGTCAAGGAGCTGGACGACGACCACAAGCAACTGATCGACCTGCTGAACGAGGCGCTTGAGAGGCTGGCGAGCGGCCAGAGCAGGGAAGTGCTGGGAGAGGTTCTCGATCGCCTGGTGGAGAAGATCAAGGCTCATTTTGCCCATGAAGAATCGCTCTTCGACCGGACCGGCTTTGCCGGGGCGGAGGCGCACCGCAGGGAGCACGACCTGGTGCTGGCGACGGCCTTGAAATGGCAGGCACACTTCAAGAGCGGCTACCCTCCCGTTCTTTCGTTGGATGATCTGAGCGGCTTTGAAAGCTGGCTGGACAATCACATCCAGGGCGCGGACATGCTGTATGGACCGCATCTCAACGCCGCAGGGATTTGCTGAAGTCCGGCGCATTGCGATGGAATCTCCACTTCGATCCCATTTGTGCTATACTTGTATAGCATCATTCGGGGAGATTCCAACATGCTCGCTATCCGCTTGCCCAAAGAGATCGAAAAACGCCTCGACGTCCTGGCAAAGGCCACCGGCCGAACCAAGACCTACTACGCGCGCGAGGCCATCCTTGCCCATCTGGACGATTTGGAAGGAATTTATCTGGCCGAACAGCATGTGGCAGATATGCACGCCGGCCGGAGCGCCACCGTCTCTCTTGGGGACGTGATCAAGGGGTTGGGCGACCAGGAGAACGGCCTGCTCCTGTAGGTCTCTGACTGCTTGTTGTACCAACATGGGTGCCCCATCCCTGCGGCAACATGGGTGCCCCATCCTTGCGGCGTTTTTGTACTTGCCGCAAGGGTGGGAGGCAGGCAATCGCGCGTGCGGAGACCTGGTCGATCTGCCGCCTTTCGAAGGCCGGCATCGCGGCCCGGCCCCGCAGTCCACCGCCCGGTTCGTTATCATAGCCCCACGATGGCAAACACGCGGGAGTTCAACGGCAGATGGGCGCTGGTCACCGGGGCCAGTGCGGGAATCGGCGCGGCACTGGCGCGGGAATTGGCGATGCACCGCGCCAAGCTCATTCTTACGGCGCGCCGCAAGGAGCGGCTTGAGGTGCTGGCCGCCGAGCTTGCGGCGCAGGGAACCGAAACGCGCATCGTGGTTGCGGACCTGAACGACCCGGCCGCGCCCGAGCAGATCTTCGCCGCCACCGAAGGCGCCGACATCACCGTGGACATTCTGGTCAACAACGCCGGCCTGGGCCAGTACGGCTTCTTCGCCCAAAGCAATATCGATCAGGAACTCAGCCAGGTCCGCGTGAACTGCGAGGCGGTTGTGCGGCTTACCCGGCTGTTTGTTCCGCACATGGTCGAGCGGCGGCGGGGCTGGGTGCTGGTGCTGGCCTCAACGGCCAGCTTTCAGCCGGTGCCCTACATCACCACCTACGCGGCCACCAAGGCCTTTGATCGCTTCTTTGCCCTCGGGCTGGCTGCCGAAGTAGCCCGATTCGGCGTCAAGGTAACAGCCCTCTGCCCTGGGCCCACCGAGAGCGAGTTCGTGGACGTAGCCCACGGCACCCCGCTCAAGGGCCGCGCGATGCAGCCGGCTTTGGATGTGGCCCGGCTGGCCGTCGCCGCCCTGGCCCGCGGCCAGCGGACGATCATTCCCTACTTCGGCGGCAGGTTCAACGCTCTTCTGGTCCGCTTCCTACCCGTAGGACTGATTTCTCGCTTTCTGGAAAGGGCCGCACGGCCGGCCTGAGGCGCCGATGTAACTCGTCACCTCAAGCCTTGGTCATCCCGATGAAGAAAACCTCAAAACAGTTTCTCCCCTGCGCCTTGGCGAGGTACAGCGCGGCATCCGCATTTCTCAGCAGCACATCGGGATCAAGCTCTCCCGGCGAGGCAGTGCAAACCCCAATGCTGACGCTAACCGCCAGCTCACGATTCGCAAAGGGAACGGGAGCCGACAGCACGGTCACGAGTTTTGCGGCAATACTCTCGGCTGCTCGTGGATCGATCAGATCGGGGAGCAGCACAACGAACTCGTCGCCTCCCATTCTGGCCACCGTATCGCTCTTGCGCACAGCTTCAACGATGCGCTCGGCCGTGACCCGCAAGACCTCGTCGCCGGCCTGGTGGCCGCGCGTGTCGTTGATGTCCTTGAACCGGTCGATGTCCAGCATCAGAAGCGCCAATCCATTATGGTGGCGCTTGGCGGCCTCCAGCGCGAGGGTGAGCCGGTCATGCAGCACCGGGCGCGTCGCCAGTCCCGTCAAGGCATCGTGCTGAGCCATGTGGCGGAATCGCTCTTCACTCTCGCGGATGCGCCTTCTGAGCACGATGACCCAGGCAAGCACAGCCAGCGTGACTGCCAGCGCCAGCGTCAGCAGCAGAGCTGCATGGACAGGCGTCCACCAGGAGGGCTTTTGGAGGACGACGACGTCCGCGGGTGAGCGCATGAGGACCCGAAACGTTCTCGGCACTGCGGTACCAATTCCCTGTACGCTTCTCTCCCTATCGAGCTGGACGGAACAGATTCCCGTGATGCGCAAAACGCTCCCGTTCTTCCAGGCAGTCGCCTCAGGACCGCCCAGCCCTTGGGGGAGAATCGCCTTGAAGATGTATCTTCCCGAG
The DNA here is from genome assembly GCA_050014575.1 of Occallatibacter sp. Taxonomy (GTDB): domain Bacteria; phylum Acidobacteriota; class Terriglobia; order Terriglobales; family Acidobacteriaceae; genus Telmatobacter. Next base: position 69,541 of record JBEKDB010000010.1, read on the forward strand.
GAGAGCAGGAGCGTGGTGTCGGCCGAGGACAGGTCGCGAGAAATCAATTGGCCATCGATCTGGATGAGCTGGGAATCGTACCTTCCCTTTAGGGCTTGTTCCGCGTCCACCGGCACAGCCGGCACGGGCGCGGCTACGCCGGAGCCGGAGCCGGCGCTCTTGAACACCGCATCGGTCAGGACGGGCACGCTACCCTCGGCGCTGGCAAACCCCGCCATGTCGATCAGCTCGCCGTCGCGCAGGGGTGTGCTGAGGTCGGTTTGCGCGCATATCCCTTGCTGGGCGTCGCGCAAGCAAACAGACAAGCCAGGCCACTGAAGTGTTACCCTGCCTTGCACATGCACCCGGTGAGCCAGCAACGGCGCCACGTCCCATTGCAACAGCCTGTAGACGGGAATCGTGGGCAGCTTGAAGGGATCCTCCGGCGGGCGTTCCAAAACTTCCACTGCGGAGAGGTCGGGGCAATGAATGTTAGCCCCAATCATCTGCCTGCGGCTGAGGTCGAATAACGGACCTGCGTTGCCGCGGATGCGGACTCTGGCGTCGACAAGCGCGAAATAGTCCGCCTCCGGCTTCCTCACAGTGATAATCGGGATGGTCCCGTCCGCCATGGTCAGTTGAAGATAGGCGTGATACTCGTCGACAACGACCTTGTGAACAACGCCCTCGACCTCAACCCACTGGCCGTCCTCAAGGCCCGACAACATGCGCGCCAAGGTTGGCCGGTGAGGATTTGCCGGGAAACCCGAGTATCCAATCACCTTGATCTGGGGCTGAACCACGACCGGAGCAAACTCGCCTGGATTGCTGACCCCGCGCAGGTCGATCAGCGATCCAGGGGGCAGCTTGTCTAACCAGCCCCGTTTGGGTTTGGCAAAGATGCTCCCGGTCGCATCCTGAACGAACATGGCGATGTATTCATCGAACGGCGTCGCATCCAGGTAGGTCACCACTCCCCGTATGTGGACGGGATAGGCGCGCGCGGCCTCCTGGCTGGAGAGGCTATGCACCCCGCGCGCCGTGGTGATGGTGCGCAGCCTTTCCGGCTGCGCCGTTGCGGGCGCGGCCGAAGCCGAAGTATCCAAGACCAGCAGCACTGCCGCGAGGCAACCTGCAAGCGCATGAACCTCCAGCCAATGAAACTTGCAAGGAAGGACGTGCGCGAGGCCCACTCTCACTGGCTTATCTCCGTCCCTTCCGCGCCCACGTTGGCACACACTGCCGCGACACGCCGCGTCGATCCATCTCCATGGAGATTATATCGGCTGGCGTGTCATGAGGATCATTCCTGTCGCGCGAGCCGCCGGCGGAGCGGGAGGACACCGCCGCGGGTTAGACTGAATCAAGTCCCGCGATGAAAGACTCGATCTACGTCTCGAAGGAGAACTACCTCAAGGCCATACTGGAGGCCGAAGCCGAGGGCCGCCAGGTGATTCCGGCCATGCTGGCCCATTGGCTTGAGGTCTCGGCGCCGGCTGTAACCATGGCTCTCAAGCGGCTCAAGCGCGACGGCTACGTCGAAGTGCGCGGAGACGGCATTGTGCGCCTCACCGCCGCAGGGCGCGAGAACGCCTACCACACAGCCGTGCGCCATCACCTGATCGAGCGCATGTTGAGCGAAGTCTTCGGCATGGAGTGGTACGAGATTCACGAAGAGGCCGAGCGCCTGGAGCACGCCGTCTCACCGGCCTTTGAAACCAAACTCAAAGAGAAGCTGGGTGAGGGCGGCGCTTGTCCTCACGGCAACCAGGTGCTGCCCGAAAGCCCGGCCAAGCGGAAAGAGCGCGGCGAAATGCCCCTTTCCGAGGCCGTCGAGGGCCAGCGCTACATTGTCGCCAGCCTCCACGAGCGCGACCACAAGCTGCTGCTCTTTCTCCATCAGGCCGGCATCGGCCCCGGCCAGAGCCTCCGCGTGGTAAGCCAGAACTACGACCAAACCGTTTCGATTGAGCTACCTACAGGAAGTTCCATCCTGGGAAGGCCGGCCGCGGAGGCGGTCTGGCTGCGCCCGGAGATTTCATCGTAATTAAATATAAGAAAAAATGTTAATCGCAATTAATAACCTGTGGCATACTTGGGTTGAAGGAACCCTAAAGGCTCTTCCTGCGCACGCATGTACACAGAGACCCTACCTCTAGCCGAGCTGATCGAGCCGTCCTTGCCGGAGGTGCATTCCAGCGTGCGCATCTCGCGCTCGCCCGTCTACTGGCGTCGGCTGCTGGGCTTTCTTGGCCCAGGGTTCCTGATCTCTGTGGGCTACATGGACCCCGGCAACTGGGCCACCGACATTGCCGGCGGCTCACGCTTCGGCTATACGCTGCTCTTCGTCATCATGGCCTCCAACCTGATGGCCATTCTGTTGCAGAGCCTGTCGCTCAAGCTGGGCGTGGCCACCGAGCGCGACCTGGCCCAGCTGTGCCGCGAGAGCTACAGGCCCTGGGTGAGCTTTTCGCTCTGGGTGGGCGCGGAGATTGCCATCGCCGCCTGCGACCTGGCCGAGGTTATCGGTTCGGCCATCGCCCTGAACCTGCTCTTCCACATTCCGCTCTTCTATGGCGTGCTCATCACCGGCCTGGACGTGCTGCTGATCCTGCTCATGCAGCGCTGGGGCTTCCGCTATGTGGAGGCGCTGGTGATCGCGCTGATCGGCACCATCATCGCCCTCTTCGGCGTGCAACTGTTTCTCTCCCAGCCGGAGTACTGGCCGGTCTTCAAGAATCTGATCGTCCCTTCGTCCGCGATCGTCACCAACCCGGAGATGCTCTATATCGCCATCGGCATGCTGGGCGCAACGGTCATGCCCCACAACCTCTACCTGCATTCTTCCATCGTGCAGAGCCGCCGCTACAAGCGCACGCCCGAGGGCAAGCGCGAGGCCATCTTCATGGCCAACGTGGACTCCGCGCTGGCGCTCACCGTGGCGCTGTTTGTGAACGCGGCCATTGTGGTCGTGGCGGCGGCGGTCTTCAATCGCAGCGGCCACTTTGAGGTTGCGGCCATTCAGGATGCCTACAAGCTGCTCAGCCCGCTGGTGGGCGCGGCCGGCGCGAGCACCCTCTTCGCCATCGCTCTGCTTGCCTCCGGGCAGAACTCCTCCATCACCGGAACCCTCGCCGGCCAGGTGGTCATGGAGGGCTTCATCCACATCAAGGTCGCCCCCTGGATGCGCCGCCTCATCACCCGCTCCCTGGCCATCATCCCCACCATCCTCGTCGTTGCCATTACCGGCGAGCGGGGCACGGAGAAGCTGCTCCTGCTCAGCCAGGTGATTCTCTCCCTGCAACTGAGCTTCGCCGTCGTTCCACTGGTCATCTTCACCGGCAGCCGCAAGAAGATGGGCGAGTTCGTGAACGGCCGCTGGCTGCAAGGGCTCTCCTGGTTCACGGCGGCTCTCATCGCGGGATTGAATGCCTGGTTCCTGGTGCTGATGTTCCAGTGAGCGAAGGGAATAGGGACTAGGGACTGGAATGAGGGGAAAGGCCAGAATCCTGGAGCGGGAGACGGGGATCGAACCCGCAACCAACGGCTTGGGAAGCCGCTACTCTACCATTGAGCTACTCCCGCTTCAGACCGGATTATAGCGCGCGGAATCGAAGCCATCAATTCCCACGGAACTATAGTTTGGTGGGTCAGCTTCCGCCAGGCGTCTAGGGAGATACTTCGACCGGAGCGGCTTCGGTCCCGGTTTGTCTGAACTCAAATTGCAGAATCCACGAAGTGGAGACGGCCTGACCATCAACTTGCGCGGGCTTGAACCTCCAGTGCCGCGCTGCTTCGAGAGCCAGGTTGGCAAAGTACTTGCTTGCTCCCGGCGAGTCGAGCGTCGCGCTTGAAACATTACCGCTGGGATCGACCGTGACCCGGATTCTCACCTTGACCGTGCCGTGAATGGTCGCACTCGCTTTGCTGGGTACGTCGGGCAGCACTCGCTCTGCAACTGCGCCGTTTAGCGCCGCGGCCGTGGAAGATTGAGTCCCCGGTACTGGAGATTGAGGCTGGAGCGCTGGAGATTGAGGCTCTGGCGCTGGAGATTGAGGTTGAGGGGCTGGAGAATTGGGCTGCGGCGTAATGATCGCGGGCGCGGGCTGCTGTTCTCCGGTCGGCAGCGATGGCCGCGGCTGGTGAGACCTCAGCAGGAGAGCCGCGACGATCGCAAGCACGACAACCCCGGCGCCAACGAGCGCCGTCCGGCGGTGTTTGGCAGGGGGCTTTCCCTCGGGTTTGCTGTCCGGAATCGGGAGAGGCCGGGCGGATTCGAGAGAAGCCCTCACATCGCCGATGGTGCAGCGGCGCGCGGGATCGGACCTCAGACACTCCCGTGCAATGCCGGCGAAGGGTTGTGGAATGGACTCCGGTACATCAGGTTCCCCTTCCGTCGATCTGTCCCAAACCGGCGGGTGCTGGGTCAGTGCTTCGACCAATGTGACGCCGAGCGACCAGAGGTCAGCGGGCGGCGAGATCGTCCCGGTGGCAATTTCCGGCGCGTCATAGATGCTCGGCGCCGGAATCTGTTTGCCAGGCTCGCCCGCGAGATGAAGGCCGTCAGAAGCGAGTTTCAACCGATCGCCGACGGCCATGATATTCGACGGCTTGAGGTGGCCATGCACGAAACCTTTTTCGTGAAGATAGGAAAGCGCGTCGAGAACTCCGTCGAGCATCTCTCCGGCCTCCGGGACCGTGAGCGGCCGCTCGGGAAGAATTTGGGAGAGAACCTCGTCTGCGTACTCTCTCACGAAGTAGAAAAGCGGGGTGGCGTCGATCTGGCAACGCCCGGTGTGAAAAAGGCGCGTCAGGTTAGGATGAGACAGGGCTGCTGCCGGCGCACTGCCGGCAATTTGGGCTTCGGCGGCGCCATCAATAGCCGGAATGAGCTTGATGGCGGCCTTCTGCGGGTGATCTCCCGGCAGTTCCGTGAGGAAGACACCGCCCTGTCCAGAGCTGCCCAACCATTGGAGGAGGGTAAATCTTCCGTCGACGACCCGTCCCACCCAATCACCGCGAATTGTCGTCTCGTTCATGACGTAACCATTCTATTATGAATGCGCAAGAGCCGGAGTTGAAACTGAGTATCCGAGCCGGCATTTGGATCGGCCGGCGAAGGCGCGACCGGGATGCAAACGGGCTGGGTCATCGTCTCCCACCTGGGTGTCCCCATGGTGCGCTGCTGTTCCCTGGCAGTTTGTCAGCTACACGGGAATCGGATCATTGACGGCCATAGCCGTTCGTTGAACAGCCTGCAACTCAACCTAAGGTCTCAAGTCGATGCCAGGATTGGCAAGCGGAAATACAATCACTATTCCCCAGCCGCCTCATGAATCGCGAGCAGTTTTTCCAACAGCGGCTTCAGCAGCTTCAGGTCCAGCGCATTCGCGCCGTCCGATTTGGCGCTCGCCGGGTCGTCGTGAACCTCCAGAAACAGACCGTCGATCCCCGCCGCCACCGCCGCGCGCGCCAGCAGAGGAATGAACTCGGGCTGCCCGCCGCTCACCCCATCCGCCGCCGAAGGCTGCTGGACGGAATGTGTGGCATCGAAGACCACCGGCGCCAGCCGCCGCATCACCGGCAGCGAGCGGTAATCCACCACCAGCGTGTTGTAGCCGAAGCTCGCTCCCCGCTCGGTCAGAAAGACCCGCTCATTGCCCGTCGAGCGCACCTTCTCGACCGGGTGCGCCATATCCCAGGGCGCCACAAACTGCCCCTTCTTGATGTTCACGGCGCGGCCGGTCTTGCCCGCGGTCACCAGCAGGTCGGTCTGGCGGCACAGGAACGCCGGAATCTGCAGCACATCCACGGCCTCGGCGGCAATCTCGCAGTGCCCCGGCTCATGCACGTCGGTCAGCACCGGCAGACCCGTATCCCTGGCCAGCCGGCCCAGAATCCGCGTACCCTCCACCAGCCCCGGCCCGCGATAGCTCTTCACGCTGGTTCGGTTCGCCTTGTCGTAGCTGGCCTTGAAGATCAGCGGAACACCCACGTCGCCCGCAATCCGCTGAATCGCCTCGGCCATGCTCCGCACATGGGTTTCGTTCTCGATCACGCACGGCCCAGCAATCAAGAATAGCTGCCCCGCGCCCACCTGCACTGGCCCGACTTCAAAGGAGTTGCTCACGAAGGCGATTTTACTCTGCCGGGCCAGGCGCCAGCAGACGGCAATCGCAGGCGGGCCGGATCGGCGACTCCGCTAATTCCCCCGGCTCCTCGACCACTGCCAAAGCCCGCGTTCCAGCGCATGGAGCGGGGTCGGACCGGGAAGACTCTCCTGCGCCTTCACGATCCCGCACTCCGCCAATCGCCTGCAAAAGGCGTTGTATTCCACATAAAACTCCACATCGTGGCGCGCATGTCCCAGGGTCTCCAAAGCGCGATAATCGAGCACCGCATAGCGCTCCGGGTAGATCGCGGCCAGAATCGCGGTGGCGATGGAAATGTCCACGCCGCGCAGGGCGGTGAGGGCCTTCACGGCGTCTTCGGTCTTGGACTCCGGCGAAGCGGCTATCGCCAGCGCGCTCCTGATGTTCTCACTGCTGTTCGCAATCAGGTAATGAACCATCCGTTCCGACTTCCACCGGACGATCGCCTCAAGATTGGGCAGCGTGTACTCGCCGCCTCGAATCGCCGCTCCGGCTTCGAAGGCAGCCTTCTCAAGCGCCCGTTCCCTTTCGCCGGCTTCCTGCCAATACTGCTCTGCCAATTGTTGAAGATCCGATTCCGCGGATTGAAGCTCAAAGTAGGCCATGAACCCAAGTCTCCCTTTCACAAAAGCGACCTCACAATAGGCTTTGCGCAAGCCTTTGTCAACAGCGGATTGACCGCTCCCGATCGGGCGCGGCCCGTGAGCCCGCATTCGCCGGGGGGGAGGGGGGCGCTCACCGGCTCCCGGCAGCCCCAGAAGTTTCCGGGTAAGCTATTCCGGTGATGGATCCCCCGGTTGCCGCCTGGATCGCAATGCTTCACTTGGCAGTCTGCGCCAGGATTTCCAGTAGCTTGCGGATGCGCGGCTTGACGCTTCCCGGCTGCTGGGGCGGCAGCAGCGCCAGGCCCTCGCGCGCCACCGCGCGGCTCTTTTCTATCTGCCCCGCGGCGCGATAGGCTTGGGCAAGAGTGAGCAACTTGGTGGGCACCCGCCGATGAGTCAAGGCAACCGCGCTCTCGGCGCAAGAAACGGCCAACCGCGGATCCTTGAGTGAGGCCGGCTCCGCATAAAGGAACTCTTGCGCCGCATCGTCGAGAATCGTCGGGGAAGCCGGATTCTTCTTGATCAAATCCTTGTACGTGGCCAGACCTTTCTTCACCAGCTCCGCCGAGTTCCCTCCACGGTGCAGCATGAATTGAACGGAGCCGAGATTGATCTGCGCGTCTGCGAGAAACAACTTCCATGCGCTCTCGCTCCCCTCCTGTTTCATGAGCTTTCCCGATACAGCCGCCTCCTCGGTCAAAGACCTCTCCGCGCTAATAAGGGCTTGCCGGCGATCGCTCGCCGAGGATGTCAGGGCCGGATCGGCCTCGGTTAAAAAATTGCGGGAAGAGTAACTAAGGCCCGTATTCAGGTCGGAGAGAGCGCGCATATCCTGCGGATCTGCCGCCACCAGGCGCTGCTTCAGCTGCACAGCGCCCGCCTGGACTTCGTTCGCCTCGGCGTATCTTCCCAGTTCAACCAGATTGTATGCCTCGTCCAAAAGCAAAACGCTGTGCGCTCGCTGCATCGGCAGGCTTTCCCGGTCAGCATGGGGCAGAGCGGAGATTTGCTGCAAGCCAGTCAGCGCATCCTCGAGCGCCTGGCCCGGATCGGACTCCATCTCGACTTCGACGATCTTCCTCTCGGTCCTAATCTGCCCATTTCTGGCGCTCATCAGATTTGGGTCGATATTCAATGCGCGGCTACCCATGTCGATAGTCTTCCGATACGCTGCCAGAGCGGCCGGAAGGTCATCGAGGCTGCCTTCGGTAGCAAGCCCAAGCTCATCGCCCAGCAGGTTATAGCCGTTCGCCATATCGTGCATCTCATCCGGCGTAATGTTATTGAATGCCGTTAGGCGCTCATAATTCGCGATCGCCGCCTGCGTGGAGGCGACCGTCTCCTGCATAGACGCAGTTAGGGTGAGAATCCCGCTGCGGGATAACTCCGCGTTGGCCAGCGCGTGAATCGCCTCCCGATCCCTGGAATTGGGGCCGGCAAAAGGCGCGCTCAGAGCAATCGCCTTGTTTGCACTGACCAGCGCGCCGGAGGTATCGCCCAGGTTCTGGTCGTAGGCGCTTCCTTGCAGGTTCGCCAGACGCGTGTAAGCACTCGCCAGGTCGAGCTGTGTCTGGCGGTCGCCATGGGCGTCG
>JBEKDB010000011.1:0-90319 GCA_050014575.1 Occallatibacter sp.
TATGTGTTTTTCTGCCCCGACGTTCGCTGGCCGTCGATGAAGGGCCAGCCGAACTATCGAGATCCCATGCGTACCTGCCCGGATGGGTTTTCGCCTCTCATCAAGCCCGTGGTTGCATGGCCAGGCGACACGGTGGAGACCTCCGCCGCCGGCATCTTCGTCAACGGCCGACAGCTCCCAAACACCGCAACCATAAGCCGCGATTCGACAGGGCGGCAGCTTCATCCATTCCCGGCAGGAACGTACCGCGTCCAGAAAGATGAACTTTGGGTCGTCAGCTCCTTCAGTCCCCGGAGTTTCGATTCCCGGTACTTTGGCCCGATCCCGTTGAAATCCGTCCACAGTTGGATTCGCCCCTTACTCGTAGAACGTTCGTACTACCCAACCAACAATCCGAATTGACCCGGCAATACCCGTTACAGCGCAATCCAGAGGGAATAAAGCGATGAACATTTCAGAATCAGCAACCGTCGCACCAAGCAGAGCGAGATGGAAAATTCCGAGCATCCATCTTCCAGCTCAGGCCAGGACAGCGATCCTCTTCGCCACCTCCGCCGCAATCGGCGGCGCAGGCTGGAGCGGCGACCCCGCTCTGAATTATCTCGCCTTGCTCTTTCCCTTCGTATACCTTCAGTCGAGGCGGCGCCTGGACTCGCTCTGTGCCGTCTTCTACTACGCAGCCGCCACTTGGAGCATCATTCCCGGCGCTGAGGGCTTCTTTCGGACGGGCCACAACTTCGTTTTGCCCTTCGCAATCTGGGCTGCTCTAGTCGCACTTGGCTCGGCTCCCTGGGTCGCCTCCTGCAGCCGCCGCTACCTGCCAGTCGCCACAATCGCCGCTCTCATGGCTCTGGCGCTGCCTCCGTTGAGCCTTGTAACCGTCGCCCATCCGCTCATCGCGGCGGGCGGTTGGTTTCCCGGAACACGCTGGTTCGGTCTAGGCCTGGTCATCGTATTGATAGCGGCTTACAGGCGATTTGGCACAGCAATGACGCTTGCCATTCTCATCGCGGCATCCATCGCAACCCACGCTCGATTCCATCGCCCAGTTCTCGATCCTCATATTCTTGCCGTCAACACCAACTTCGGCGGAACGCGAACTCACGACGACATTGATTCCCGGTTGGAAATGCAAGAGCGGACAATCCAGCAAATTGCGCTGTCGCATCCCAACTCGTTACTGCTCTTCCCGGAGTCCATCATTCCAAGCTGGAATGGGATGCACGAAGCGCGCTGGGCATCCACCTTCGCGCAACTCAAACAACAGCGCACCGGCCTGCTGATCGGCACCACGATCCCGATTCCGAACACGGAAGCCAATCGAAATGTTCTCCTCTCCCGTGGCCACACCGAACGGCTCTCCTATGTCCAGCGTGTGCCGGTCCCGCTTGGAATGTGGCACTTCGGAGACAAGCGGCGCGGCTTTCCGTTGATGCTTCGCTTCCCGCCCACCATTCGGATTTGGAACCGGCGCGCCGGAGTACTTGTCTGCTACGAGCAGCTCTCTTTCTGGCCGGCCATCCAAACACTCGCGCACAACCCCGATATGCTGCTCGCGCCCTCCAACGTTTACTGGGCGGCCAACACGCCCATTCCAGCAATCCAGCACGTGGCCGCGCAAGATTGGGCCGACCTCTGGGCCATCCCACTCTACGAGGCAAGCAACCGATGAGAGTTCTGACCGCAATTTGCCTGCTCTGCATTGCCGCGAATCTCCCCGCTCAACGGCTGGACATTGCCGCACTCCAATCGCGCTGCCTGCCTAAAGTGCCGCTCACTACGCTCAGCGCCATGATCCGCGTCGAATCCGGCGGCAACCCGAATGCCATGCAGATTGACTTTCCCAGGGCGCTCCTCAAGCAATGGCATCTACCGGAGGGTACATTGCGGCTCAAGCGCCAGCCCGCCACGCAACGCGAAGCGTTGGAATGGCTCGACTACTTCGAGCACCACGGCATCTTTGTTGACTTGGGCCTCATGCAGGTCAGCACCGCGGAAGCCAAGCGTCGCGGGCTCCCTGTCGAGTCGCTATTGGACCCATGCTTCAATCTCCGCGCCGGTTGGCAGATCCTCGACAGCGCCTACCAGCTTGAAGTGAAGACCTACGGACCCGGCCAAGAGGCGCTCCAGCACGCTATCTCTCGGTACAACACCGGCGACACACAGCGCGGCATTGATAACGGCTATCTGGCGCGGGTCATAGCGGCGCTCAGGCGAAGCCCCGCGACAGCTTCACCCGCGCGAGGAGAATACCGAAGATGATTGACGCAACCGACTTCACAATCCCCGGCACCGGCGTACTCAGAAACAAACTCGGCATCACGGACCCGGCCGTTCTTTCGAGAGCGGCGACGGATTCTACGGCTCTTCGTCTTGCCGAGCTTCATGCCTCGCCCGTTCGCGGCGGCTTTGACTCCACACACCTTCAGGCGATCCATCACCATATCTATCAAGACCTCTACGACTGGGCCGGAGAACTGCGACCGATCGACGCCGGCAACGTGCCTGCATCACAAGTGGAGAAATCCCTCAACGGCGTACTCGACCAATTGAGCCGCGAAAACCACCTGAAAGGCTTGAGCGCCGAAGAGTGGGCGCACAGCGCCTCAGCCTATATCTACGAACTCGGAACGATACAGCCATTCCTCGCGGGGAACGAAATAGCTCTCCAGGAGTTTGCCGTCGAGCTGGCGCGCAAGAATAACCTGAGCTTGCAATGGGACGCGCCCCCCGACATCTCGTCCGACTCGATTGCCCTCCTCAGCCAGGCTGAGCAATCCGCCAATCTGCGGCGCCTCATCATGCTCACGATGGATACAGACCCCATCGCACAGCATTCCAGCCGTGGTCATGTCTTGGAGCAAGGAATGGAGCGGTTTTTGCCGAGTCGCATGGGTTGATAAGAGAACGATCAACACAGCGGGGTTTTGAGCGTCAGGAAAAAAGTTGGCCTCACCTCTGAGCGGTTTTTACGATTGTAACGTCAAAATGTTTAGCGATTACCAAAGGGGATTTGAGTGCGGAGAAAGGTAATACGCCATGATTCCATTGCCATACTTTACCCATTCGTGGCCTCGTGACCTTGCGTGTTGTGTAAACAACCGAAACTGTCCGTAAACAAGGGAAGCGTACCGCTTTCCACACCCCTGACCGCGACGGGGCAAATCTCGAATCCGTCGCCCTAAGCTGACAATCTCGCTCAAACAGAAAACCGGGCAAGCCAGGTTGTGATAGGAGAAAGTGTGAATGGGTTGCCTGATTGAGCACAAGGCGCAGGTCATTTTTGTCTCTGCCTCATCCGTGAACGAGAACGGCAAGAGGCGCAGAATTGTCATTGAGAGCCGCCCGGAGTTCGCCATCGTCCAACTCCTCGGATTGAAGGGACGGTTCCCCATAGCCTGGCAAATGATCTACGAGGCCGCGATGCGGCGCCACGCAGAAAACCTGCGCTTGGAAGCCGAGGCCGGCAAGACGCACAAAGCCCGAAAGAGGAAACCTACCAATTAAACCGTCGTGAGTCACATCATTTGTGTCGGTTCTTCAAATGGCAACTTGGTCTCAAACCACGTCGCTTTGTTGCGACGCTATAGAGCTTCGTCCTGTCGTCCCCCAATTCCTCGTTTCGCAACCCATTGTAGCGTCCGAGAATCTCCATCTGCTTCGATTCCAAGTGGCAATGTATATTGAAGAAAATTCGACGAGGCCTCAGCTTCTCGTTAAGACATATTGTGGGTACATCTGGGGAACAGTCATCAGTTTTGCTTCATTGCCTTAGATCTCGCTAAATTACGCTCAGTCAAGGGCTTAGGTCCGCGCAGAATTACGCTTGCTTTCTCTTATTTATCAGTAATTTACGCCCTCCCTTGCAAATTCGTAATCAGCAGGTCATCGGTTCAAGTCCGATCTTCGGCTCCATACTCACGCTGGATTTGACAGCAAAATCCAAGCAGAAAGGCCTCTCGGGATAGAGAGGCGTTTTTCATGCTGCGCGTGTCTTCGCGCCTGAAGTGTCAAGCGATCTTCAAGGATGCGGAGACTGTCGCATCCTCCGATAGCTGGATGCTCCAACCCGGTCTTGACAGGCTCAGCTCAGAACCTGTATACGACGCCGAAGGAGGCGCGGGAATTCCAGTGTTTGTGGGGCGAGTATCCCAGGGCCGGCGAATTATCGATCAGGGAAAACGACGAGGCGATGTCGTCGCCGGAGGCGCGCAAGGAAAGCCGCGGGCCGAGCTTGTATTCCAGGCCGCCGCCAAAGCCGCCCGCAAAAGAAATGTCGGGGGTCTGGCCTTCACCGCCGGAGTGTTCGCCGCCCAGCAACGCATGAGCGAAACCGCTGACCTTTCCGTAGAGCTCGGCATGCACCACGGGCCCGAAGAGGACAGCATCCACCGACGGATCTCCGGGGTTGCCGCTGACGAGCGGGTACTTGTAATAGGCTCCATCGGCGGTAACGCCGAAGTACTTGCCCCAATCGCGGGTGACGGAGAGGTTGACACCCTGCAACCCGCTGCGCGACTGGTTGACCTGATTGAGGCTGGTGTAGCCGTATCCGGCAAAGATCTCGTATTTGTAAGAAGATTCACCCTCGCTGGCGGAGCGCGATCCACGGACTGGGGCAACCTGGCTTGCGGCCGCCAGGGGCATGAGCGCGGCCGGAATCACGGCCAGAATCAAAAGCAGTAACGTCCTCTTCAACTTGGAACTCTCCTCAATACCTTGCTATGGCCGGCTTGCCACTCGCGGGGCTGTGCCCCGGCGGCGCCGCAACTGGGATGCTGTACCTTCATAGACTATCCTCTCCACCCCGGTTCCATGAAGTCCCGTATTCGAGGCAGTTGCGGACTGGGGCTGGAAACAGGTTGGATGCGGGAGCGTCCATGCACCTATTGGACCGCCGGCGGCCAGGAAGGGAATCAGAACGGGGAGGGATTCCGCCGATGGCCGGTACGCACCGATCTAATCCATGCAAAAAGCTCTCTCCCACAGGGGCTGAAGCCCCGCTCCTCCGAGGCCATTGACGTACGGGCTGAAGCCCGTACCCTTCATGACCCCGGCAGTCTCCTCATTTCTCTTCGAGGTACCAAGGAATGTTGATGATAACGATGCGGCGGTTTCCGCGCATGAGCAGGATGAACTTGAGCATGTCGGCGCGGCGGTTGTGGAGCAGGTTCTCCCACCAGTGGCGCACCACCAACTCCGGCACCAGCACGCAGACCTTGGTGAAGCTGGACTCCTTCTCAACCTTGAGGATGTAATCGACCAGCGGCGCCAGGACGTAGCGGAAGGGCGACTGCAGAATATCGAGTTGGGGAACGCACTTGCCGGCCTCGCGCAGTGGAGCGGCCACATCCTTTTCCCATTCCTGGGAGATATCGTCTGGCTCGCCGGAGGTCTGGACGTGAATGCAGCGAATATCGCAGGACATTCCCAAGGCAAAGCTTAGGGCCTTCTCGGTAATGCGGCTCCAGCGGTCGATGGGCAGCACGACGATCGGCTGAGCGACCTGGGCGGGGAGGATGGGCCGGTCGAGGGCGGTCTCCTGGTCCACGCGAAGGTAGTGGCGCTTGACGGCGCGCATGAGCAGGATCATGACCACGATCAGCAGCGCCGTGATCCACGCGCCGTCCATGAACTTGGCCACCAGGACCACCACGGCGGTGATGCCGGTGGCCACGGCGCCCAGGCCGTTGACCGCCATGTGCAGTGGGCGGCCCTGGCGCTTCCAGTGCATCACCATGCCGGCCTGCGAGAGGGTGAAGGCCATGAACGCGCCGATGGCGAAGAGCGGAATGAGCCGGTCGGTGACGCCGCCAAAGACGATCAGCAGCAGGGCGGTGAGCGCCACCAGCACATAAATGCCCCAGGAGTAAAGCAGCCGGCGGCCGCGCAGCAGGAAGATGTGAGGCATGTAGTCGTCGAGGGCAATGGCGCGGGTGAGGCGGGGAAAATCGGCAAAGGCGGTGTTGGCGGAAAGAGCCAGCACCAGCAGCACCGAGCCGATGGTGACGTAGTAGAAGACGCCGTGGCCCATCACCGCGCGCGTGAGCATGGATAGCACGCTCTCGTAGCCGGGCGCGGCGGGATTGGTGGCGGCGATGCCGTAAGCGCGGCAGAGGAGGGCGATGCCGGCCAGCAGCACCCCAAGGAGAACAATGATGATGGTCAGCGTGATCTTGGCGTTCCTGCGCGTGTCGTCGCGGAAGGCCATCACGCCGTTGCTGACCGCCTCGACGCCGGTCATGGCCGTGCAGCCGGAGGAGAACACCTTGAGAATTAGCCACCAACTGACGAGGGCGATGGGCGCGGGGACCATTGGGATCGGCGTGGCCGGGTGCGGATGGCCGTTCGCCGAGGCTAACACGTGCCAAGCGCCCGCGGCGATCACGATCAGCAGCGTCGTGGTGAACAGGTAGGTGGGAATCATGAAGACCACGCCGGTGTCGTGGACGCCGCGCATGTTGACGATGGTGAGGATGAGCAGCACCGCGAGGCAGAGTTGCAAGGTGTGGGGCTGCAAGCCGGGAACGGCGGAGATGAGCGCGCCCACGCCGGCCGAGATGCCCACCGCGGCGGTGAGGATGTAGTCGATCATCAGGGCCGCGGCGGCCAGCAGGCCCGCGCCCTCACCCAGATTCTGCGAGGCCACGAGCCGCCGCCTTTGGGATAAGCGTCGATGGTCTGCCGGTAGCTGAAATAGACGACGATCAGCAGGGCGATGATGGCGGCGCTCACCGGCACGATGTAGCGGACGCCAAGCAGGCCGAGCGGGATGAGCAGCGTAAGCGCGGCCTCGGGGCCGTACGCGGCGGAGCTGAGGGCGTCCAGGCCGAAGACGGGAATGCCGGCGACGGGGCCGATGTGCTCGGCGCGCTCCTCGCTGGTGGCCAGCGGGCGGCCGAAAAGCAGGTTCAATACGCTTGAGGATAAGGCCATACGCGGTTTCGTCCGGCAGCCGGGAAGTTGGAGTAGGAAAGAATGGCTGCCGAGGGCATTGTCTCATGGGGCGGCGCAATCCCGTTGGCGCGCGAGCCGCTTCCGAACGGGTGGCATCGGCGAGCAACTTAGTTCCCCAGAGCGAGTTGTGCATCGATTGCGCCCGGCGTGGCATCCTTAACAGGAGCCCAATCACCCCTGAGCCCTGGCGGACGAGGTTTCCCCTGAGCGCGGAGGGCCGGGAGCAAATGGCTGGAAGGGAATGAGTTGCTGAGCGCGGATTGTCTTCCCATCACCGTTGCGCCGGGGCTGCAGCGGCTGTTTCTGGACTACTGCGCCGGTGGCGCGGCGACGCGGGCGTTCTACGGCTCCGGCGGTTTGGACGAGAGCTGGCAGGCGCGTCCGCCGGTTCCGGCGCACTGGCCGGAGCTGGTGAGGCTGCTCGCCGCACAGAATCCAGCGCCGTCGCCGGCAGCAGCCTCGGCGCTCGATGCGCTCGGCAAGGGCGCTGGAGCCGTAGTTACCGGCCAGCAGGTGGGGCTGTTTGGAGGGCCGCTGTTTACGCCCTTCAAGGCGGCGACGGCGGTAGCGCGGGCGCGGCAAGCGACGGCGGCGGGCCATCCCCACGCGGCCGTCTTCTGGCTGGCCAGCGAAGACCACGACTTTGCCGAGATCGACCACGTCACCTTTCCGGCGGGGCGGGAGCTGCGCAAGCTGGCATATTCCGAAGCGGCCGAGAGCGGGGCGGCGCGGCCGGTGGGCGGCATGGTGCTGGACGAGCGGATCGCGCCCCTGGTCGATCATGCGCGGGAGCTGCTGGGCGAGTCGGATGCGATGCGGGTGCTGGCCCAGGCCTACCAGCCGGGCCGCACCTTCGCCCAGGCTTTTGCAGCGTTCTACGCGCAGGCCTTTGCCGCGCAGGGGCTGCTGCTGCTGGACGCAAGCGGGCGCGAGTTCCACCGCATGGGCGCGCCGGTGCTGCGAGCCGCTCTGGAGCGCGCCGACGAACTGCATGCCGCGCTGGTGGAGCGGAACGGCGAACTGGAAGCCGCGGGCTATCACGCGCAGGTAGCCGTGGGACCGCAATCCAGCCTGCTGTTTTTGCTCGAAGAAGGCACTGGCGCGCGGCTGGCGCTCAAGCGGGTTGCGCCCGGCGCGGCGGAGCCCGGCGGCTTGTGGCAGACGGCTGGATCGGCGGGCCGGCAGAGCTTTTCTACCGCCGACCTGGTAGGGATTCTGGAGACCGAGCCGGAACGCATTTCGCCCTCGGCGCTGCTCAGGCCCGTCTTCCAGGATTCCCTGCTCTCCACCTCGCTCACCATCGGGGGGCCGGCGGAGATCGCTTACTTTGCTCAATCCGCCGTGCTGTTTGAACGCATTCTCGGCCGGGTGACGCCGGTTGTTCCGCGCTTCTCCGCAACGCTGATCGAGCCGGCCATCGGCGAACTGCTGCGCAAGCATGAACTGACGCTGGAGCAAGCTCTTCGGGTGATCGGGACGGAAGGCACGGCGTCGCTGGCGCAGGAGCTGGCTGAGCAGTCCATGCCGATCGAAGGTAAACGCAAGATGGAGGCAGCGGGGGCGGCGCTGGAAGCAAATCTTGCGGCGCTGCTGGAGTGGATGGGCCGGCTGGATGCGGGATTGGGCCGGTCGGCGGAGACGGCGGCGGGCAAGATTCGCTACCAGATGAATCGCCTGCGCACCCTGGCGGCGAACTTCGAGTTGCAGCGCGAGGCCTCGCTGGGCCGCCACGCCGAAGCCATTTGCAGTGCGTTATATCCGGGCGGCGCGCTCCAGGAGCGGGTCCACGGCGCGGCCTATTACTTTGCGCGCTACGGCTTTGAACTGGCCGAGGAGTTGAGCGCACTGGCCGCGAATCCCTGCCCAGGGCATGCGGCGATTGGGCTGTGACATGGATCCGATCTCCGGTCGTATAATCCTCGCGAAGGCAGGGGAGGCTTATCGTGAGACGGATTGCGACGTTGCTGGCGATTGGATTGCTGGCTTGTTCGGCGGCGCGGGCGCAAAAGGAGCCCTGCGCGGCGGTTGGGAACAACAACGACTTTCTGGGCATTCAGACCATCCGTCTGTGGCCGGGAGACGCGCCTCAGGCCAAAGGGAAAGCCTGCGAAGATACACCCACCCTGACCATCTTCGAGCCGCAACGCGGCACGGGCAACGGCTCCGCGGTGGTGATTTTTCCGGGCGGCGCCTACACGCATCTGGCCGGCAACCTGGAGGGCCGGCAGGTTGCCGACTGGTTTGCCGCGCACGGTTTTCGCGCCTTCGTCTTGAGCTACCGGCTCTCCTCGAACGGCTACCTGCTGCCCGTTCCGCTGCTCGACGCGCGGCGCGCCATTCAGACAGTGCGGGCGCGGGCACGGGACTACCAGATCGATCCCGCCAGGATTGTTGTGATCGGCTTCTCGGCCGGCGGGCATCTGGCCGCGCTGGCGGGAACCCTGTTTGTCCCCGGCAACCCGGAGGCGGAGGATCCCATCGAACGCGCCTCCAGCCGACCGGACTACCTAGTGCTGGGCTACCCGTGGATCGGAGCCTTTTCGCCCGGCGAGGCGCACCTGAGCTACTGCAAGATGTTCAGCGTTGTGGAGCAGTGCCAAGCGATGGGGGCGGCCTACTCGCCCGACCTACTGGTTACCAAGGAGACGCCGCCGACGTTCTGGTATCACACCTTCAGCGACGGGGCGGTTCCGGTGGAGCAGGGGCTGCGCTTCTATGAGGCGCTGGTCAAGGCCGGCGTGCCCGCCGAGGCGCACATCTTCGCCAACGGGCCTCACGGCACCGGCCTGGGCAAGGGCGATGCGGCCCTGGACCAGTGGCCGAACCTGCTGGAAAGCTGGCTTCGCGCCCAGGGTCTGCTGACCGTGGACAAGTCTATCGCCGGAGGCAAGCCGTAGGGCGCAGGAATCTCGGGAGGAAAAGGGAACGGAAAACCGGCCCAGCGAGCCTCTTGCAATACTCCAGAGCCCCTTGCAAAATTCCTTTGAGATTGCAAGAAGCGTCAGGGCACGACTTCAGTCGTGCCGGATGAGCAACGGAATTATGTTGGGCTTTAGCCCCTGCGGCTTTGCTTTCAGTGATTTGCAATTCCGCAGCGGCTAAAGCCGGAATCTAGACTGGCCACTTGCGACACGACTGAAGTCGTGCCCTGACGCTTCTGCCGGCCCGAGAGGAGTTTTTCCGCAGCCTGTGAAGTCGTGTCCTGACACAATCTATAGCCCGAAGGCAATTTTGCAAGAGGCTCCGGAAACTAAGAGGCGGACCACTGACCGCAGGAGTGGAGGGACTTCCCGCAGCCGGTGGCCCGCTGGACCCTGGATCGGGTCTGGGTGGTAATCTCAGTGTAGGCTTGTTTTGGGCGAATGCAAGCCCTTTTTTGCACAGAATTCCCATTTCGTGACCGCAGTCACAGGACCCTGTCCGATGGACCGCGCTTTCGTTGACTTGAGGGTCCGCCCCTGATACAAAAAAGTGTTCCCCTTCGATAAAGGGACCGAACTGGCTGCCTGAGCCGTCAGTAAAACCATGGAAGAAATCGCTCAACAAATCGGGACGTTTCTGATCGGCGCCGTGCCCACGGTGGTGCTTTTCGTTGTGCTGGTTCTGGCCTACCAGTTCCTGGTGCAGGGTCCGCTGACAGCGACGCTGAAACAGCGCCGCGCGCGCACCGAGGGCGCCATTGAAGACGCTCACAAGGCCATTGCCCAAGCGGAAGCCCGGGCGGCCGAGTATGCCGCCAAGCTGCGCCTTGCGCGCGCCGAGGTTTACAAGGTTCGCGAGCAGCGCGTGAAGCAAGGCAACGCCGAGCGCGACGCCGCTTTGGAGGCCGCGCGCAAGGCAGCGGCGCTCAAGGTGACCCAGGCCCGGGCCGAATTGGAGGCCGAGGCCGCCCAGGCCAGACTCGCCATCCAAGCCAGCGCCGGGGATTTGGCCAATCGGGTGGTTCGCGCGGTTCTGCAGCTGGCTGCCGGGGGTTCCCGTTGAGATATTCGACTCCGCAAAGGCGCTTTTCCGCCCGTGCTTTTGGGTTCCGCGTTTTCCAATTTTTGTTATTGACGGTTCTGGCCGCCGGGGTAGCGGTCGCTCCCTTGCGCATCGCGGCGCAGGACTCCGCTCCGGCGGCCAAGTCTCAGCCCGCCGCGGCCGCGGGCGAAACAGCCAAGTCCCAGCCCGCTCAATCCGAAGAAGAGCAGCAGAGTAACGCCTTCCGGCTGGAAGGCCCGCTGGTGAAAGCGTCCGCCAAGGCGCTCAATCTCGGCGTCCAGGCTACTGCGCGAATCTTTGAATTCATCAACTTCTCCATCGTCGTGCTGGCCATTGGCATCCCGCTCTTCCGCCTCCTGCCCAAGTTCCTTCGCCAGCGCGCCGAGAAAGTGCGCACCGATATTGAATCGGCGCGCAAGGCGACCGAGGACGCCAACTCCCGGCTGAGCGCGGTCGAGGCCAAGCTCTCCCGGATCGATGAGGAGATCCAGAAGTTTCGCGTCGAGGTGGACGAAGAGATGGTCCGCGACGAGGCGCGGATCAAGGCCAGCCTGGAAGAAGAGAGCGCCCGCATCGTTGCCGCCGCCCAGCAGGAGATTGGCATGGCAGCCGCTCAGGCCCGGCGTGGATTGCGCGGCTTCGCCGCCGATCTGGCCGTCGAGCAGGCCGCCAGGCAAATCGTTCTTACGCCGGCGACCGATAAAGCCCTGATCGCCGAGTTTGTGGGCGACGTGAATAAGGGAGGACGGAACTAGATGGCCGCCTTCGCAGCCCGTTATGCCACCGCCTTTCTTGAAGTGGTTACAGCCGCCAGTCTGGACACGGCGGCCATCGACCGGCAACTGGGCGATTTTCTGGCCACCTGGAACGGCAGCGCCGAATTGCGCGAGTTCTTCGTGAATCCGGCCATTCCGGCGGCGCAGAAGGTGGGGTTTCTGGATACGCTGAACCGCAAGCTGGGACTGCGGAAGGAACTGCGCAACCTGCTGGCGGTGCTGATTTCGAATGATCGCATCGGATCGGTGGGCGAAGTGGCGGCGGTCTATCGCCGGCTTTTGCAGGAGCAGTTGGGAATTCGCCAGGCGGAGATTGTGACGGCACGGGAGTTGGGCGCGGCGGAGCGCAGCGCGCTGGTGGCGGAGATCGGCAAGTTGGCGGGAGCGCGCGTCGAGGCCAGCTTCAAGTTGGATGCGGCGATCCTCGGCGGCACAGTGGTGCGCATCGGCTCCACGGTCTACGACGGCTCGGTGCGCGGACGGCTGGACAGGTTGAAGGAAGAACTGATTAGGGGTTAGGGATTAGGGATTAGGGGTTAGAAAGTGCCGACCGCGGGTAAAGAACAGTCTTCGGTGGCTGGGAAACGGAAATCAGGAACTGAGGGTTGGGAAGTCAGGATTAGCGGGATCGGACTAATCCCTAATCCCTGACCCCTGACCCCTCAAAGGAACGAAATGGCTCAGATCAAGGCAGACGAGATTACGCAGCTTCTTCGCGAGCAGATCGCGAACTACGACTCCAAGGTCCAGGTGGACGAAGTCGGGACCATCACATCGCTGGGCGACGGCATCGCCCGCCTGCACGGCCTGGACAAGGTCATGGCCGGCGAGCTGCTCAGCTTTCCGCACGGCATCGCCGGGCTGGCCCTGAGCTTGGAGGAAGATTCGGTGGGCGCGGTGATTCTGGGCGACTACACCGAGTTGAGCGAAGGCGACGAGGTCAAGCGCACTGGCACAATTCTCAGCGTTCCGGTGGGCGAGGGGATGATCGGGCGGGTGGTGAACGCGCTGGGCCAGCCGATCGACGACAAGGGCCCCATCGCCTCGACAAGCTCCCTGCCGATCGAGCGGCTGGCGCCGGGCATCATCGACCGCCAGGGCGTGCGCGAGCCCATGGCCACCGGCCTCAAGGCCATCGACGCCATGATTCCCATCGGCCGCGGCCAGCGCGAGCTGATTATCGGCGACCGCCAGACGGGCAAGACCGCCGTGCTGCTCGACACCATCATCAACAACGCCAAGAACGACCTGATCTGCATCTACTGCGCCATCGGCCAGAAGCGTTCGTCCATCGCCCAGGTGGTCCAGACGCTGACCGAAGCCGGCGCGATGGGGCATACGGTGGTCGTGGCCGCCTCGGCCTCCGAACCGGCGCCGATGCTTTACATCGCCCCCTATGCGGCGACGGCCATCGGCGAGTACTTCCGCGACTCCGGCCGCCACGCGCTGGTCATGTACGACGATCTTTCCAAGCACGCCATGGCCTACCGCGAGATTTCGCTGCTGCTGCGCCGTCCGCCGGGCCGCGAAGCCTATCCGGGCGACGTCTTCTATCTTCACTCGCGGCTGCTGGAGCGCTCGTCCAAGATGAGCAACAAGAAGGGCGGCGGCTCGCTGACCGCGCTGCCGGTCATCGAGACCCAGGCCGGCGACGTCTCGGCCTACATTCCGACCAACGTCATCTCCATTACCGACGGGCAGATTTTTTTGGAAACCGATCTGTTCAACTCCGGCGTGCGCCCGGCGGTGAACGTGGGGCTTTCGGTCTCGCGCGTGGGCTTTTCGGCGGCCATCAAGGCGGTCAAGCAGGTGGGCGCGACGCTCAAGCTGGACCTGGCCCAGTACCGCGAGCTGGCGGCCTTCGCGCAGTTCGGCTCCGATCTCGATCCGCTCACGCAAAAGCAGCTTAACCGCGGGCAGCGGCTGACGGAACTGCTCAAGCAGCCGCAGTTCCAGCCGCTCACCTGGCAGCAGCAGACGGTGATCTTGTTTGCCGGCACCCAGGGCTATCTGGACGATTTCGAGGTCAAGGACATTCGCGCCTTCGAGGTTGGGCTGTACAAGTACTTCGACGCCGCGCAAACGGCGCTGATCGAAGACCTGACCAAGGAAAAGAAGCTGGACAATCTGCGCGACCGGCTGCACGCGGCGTTGAAGGAATACTCGGCCAATTTCAAGGCCGAGCTGGCGGCCGCTACTGCGTAGCGGCAGGGATTAGGGGTTAGGGATTAGGGATTAGAAAAGCCGGCCCTAGCACGACGACTGGAAACGAGGGCATAGGGAGCTGGAAGCGGGGAACGGAACTTCGAATTCGCAGGAGATTCGGAAACTAACCCCTAACCCCTGGAAGAGACCATGGCAAACGTACTCGATCTACGGCGGCGCATCCGCAGCGTGAAAAACACGCGGCAGATCACCAAGGCCATGAAGATGGTCTCGGCGGCCAAGCTGCGTCGCGCGCAGGAGCGGGCGCTGGCGGCCCGGCCCTACGCCCGGATGATCACCAGCGTGCTGGAGTCGCTGGTTCGCCGCGTCGATATCTTCGATGAGGCGACCGGAGAGCTGCGCCATCCGCTCTTTGCCACGCGCGAAGAGAAGCGGGTGCTTTTGATTATCATCAGCGGCGACAAGGGCTTTGCCGGGGCCTTCAACGCCAACATTCTCAAGACGGCCTTCCAGTTCATCTCCGGCAACGCCACGCGGGAGATCGACATTGAGGCCGTGGGGCGCAAGGGCCGCGACCAGTTGCGGCGGCGCTATCCCCCAGCCGTCTACACGGAACACACCGATGAGAGCGGCCGCGTCACCAAGACACGCGAGCGCAAAGCGCCGGTCGAAGTTACCGGCGACCATCCGGGGATGCTTTTGAAGCTCGAAACCAGCCGCGTCTACGATCTGGCCCAGAGCGTCATCTCCCGCTACGTGCATGAAGAGATCGACGCCGCTTACATCGTTTACAACGAATTCAAATCGGTGATCGCGCAGCGTCTGGTGGTGGAGAAGCTGTTGCCGATCATGAAGATCGGCATTCCGCAGATTACCGGCGCGGTTGAACCGACCGAGGCCGAGCGCGAGCGCGCCGCCGAGGCCGCTCTCTCGGCGGGCATCCTGCTGGAACCGGTCGATACCGCGGCGGCCGACGAGGAGTCGCACAAGTTCGGCACCGCGCAGGTGGATTACATCTACGAGGAGCCGGCGGAGGAGCTGTTCAACGGACTGCTCCCGCAATATGTCAGCTCCATGCTCTATCACGCCATGACGGAGTCGGTGGCCGCGGAACATGCGGCGCGCATGACGGCCATGGATTCGGCTACTAACAACGCCTCGGATATGATCGACGCGCTCACGCTGCATATGAATCGCGTGCGCCAGGCGGCCATCACCAAGGAGATCATCGAGATTGTTTCCGGCGCCGCGGCGCAGTAATCGAAAAGGCAGAACAATGGCAGAAAATATCGGCAAGGTAATCCAGGTCTCGGGTCCGGCAGTGGACGTGCAGTTTGAAGAAGCGACGATGCCGCCCATCTATCAGGCGCTGCGCGTCACCAGCGAGGGCTTCAAGGTGCCCACGCCCATCAACGTGATCCTCGAGGTGGAGCAGCACCTGGGCGAGGGCCGCGTCCGCACCGTGGCCATGGAGGCCACCGACGGCATGGTCCGGGGCATGAAGGCCACCGACCTAGGCGGTCCCATCCGCATGCCGGTGGGCAAGCAGACGCTGGGCCGCATCGTCAACGTCATCGGCGAGCCGGTGGACGAGCTGGGCCCCATCGGCGAGACGACCCGCATGCCCATTCACCGCCCCGCTCCGCTTTTTGACGAGCAGTCTACCCACGAGGAGATGTTCGAGACCGGCATCAAGGTCATCGACCTGATCCAGCCCTTCTTGAAGGGCGGCAAGATCGGCCTCTTCGGCGGCGCCGGCGTGGGCAAGACCGTCGTCATCATGGAGCTCATCAACAACGTGGCCAAGAACCACGGCGGCTACTCGGTCTTTGGCGGCGTGGGCGAGCGCACCCGCGAGGGCAACGACCTGTGGGTGGAGATGACGGAGTCCGGCGTCATCAAGCCGGGCGACTGGGCCAACTCCAAGTGCGCGCTGGTTTACGGGCAGATGACCGAGCCGCCCGGAGCGCGCCTGCGCGTGGCCCTGAGCGCGCTCACCGTGGCCGAGTACTTCCGCGACGTCGAGGGCTCCGACACGCTGCTGTTCATCGACAACATCTTCCGCTTCACGCAGGCCGGCTCCGAGGTTTCGACGCTGCTGGGCCGCATGCCTTCGGCCGTTGGCTACCAGCCCAACCTGGCCACCGAGATGGGCGAGCTGCAGGAGCGCATCACCTCCACAAGCAAGGGCTCGGTAACCAGCGTGCAGGCCGTCTACGTGCCGGCGGACGACTTGACCGACCCGGCTCCGGCCACCACCTTCGCCCACCTGGATGCGACCACCGTTTTGAGCCGTCCGCTGTCGGAGCTGGGCATCTACCCAGCCGTCGATCCCCTGGCATCCACCTCGCGCATTCTCTCCGCGCGCATCGTGGGCCAGGATCACTACGACGTGGCCCAGGGCGTGAAGCGCATTCTGCAACGCTACAAGGATTTGCAGGACATCATCGCCATTCTGGGCATCGACGAGCTCTCCGAGGACGACAAGCTCACCGTGGGGCGGGCCCGCAAGGTGCAGAAGTTCCTGTCGCAGCCCTTCCACGTGGCCGAGCAGTTTACCGGCATTCCTGGGGCGTATGTGAAGGTGGCCGACACGGTGCGCAGCTTCAAGGAGATTATCGCCGGCAAGTACGACGATATTCCTGAGCAGGCTTTCTACATGAAGGGCGCAATCGAGGAAGTGCTGGAGACGGCGGAGAAGCTGAAGGCGAGTGTGTAAGAAGCAGGGGTTAGGGATCAGGGGTTAGGGGTTAGGTTTCAACCCTGGCATCAACATTGCTCAGTAATGAGAAGCTGGGGACAGGGATCGGCTTATTGCGAATGTGGGGCACGGGACTTTTCTAATCCCTAACCCCTGATCCCTAACCCCTAATCCCTGGCGACTGAAAGGAGCCCATGGCAGACGAGGCAAATCAACTGCGGGTTCGGCTGGTCACTCCCGAGCGCACGCTCTTCGAGCACGCGGCCTCGGCGGTCGAACTGCCGGCGAAGTCGGGCTGCATGGAGGTGCTCTACGGGCACGCGCCGCTGGTGGCCGAGTTGGGCGCCGGCGAAGTGATCGTGCATGGCGGCGCGGATGGCAATCCTGGCGGCTCTCAGAGCCTCACCCGTTACAACGTTAGTTGGGGCTTTGTCGAGGTGCTGCCCGACCGGGTCACGATTCTGGCCTCGGACGCACTCAAGCCGGAGGAGATCGACGTGCCTCGCGCGAACGAGCAGTTGGAGCGCGGCCACAAGCAGTGGAACGAAGCCGGCGACAGCGAAGACGCCTATACCGAGGCCCTGCACGTTATTGCCGAAGCCGAAGCCAAGCTGGCCACGGCCGCGGAAAAGTGCTGAAGTCCCTTCGCAAATTGCTGTTTCAAGCCAGAAAGGCCCTGCCATCGCCGGCAGGGCTTTCCATTTATAGCTGGATACGGCGGAAACCGCTACTGCTTCAGAATCCATGCCGCGACCTTGTCCAGAGCGACGGGCGAGATGGTCTCCTCACTCTGCGCGTACTCGGTGGGAGCGCCGGTCTTGGCGGTCTGGAAGAGGTGGTTCAATCCCGGCATCTCGTCGATCTCGAAGTGCTTGTTGCCGCCCTCCTCCAGCGCCTTGCGAATGGCGGGCAGGTCCAGCGCGGGCGGAACCTGAAGATCCTTTTCGCCGTTGAGTACCAGCACTGGGCAGGCCACCTTGCGCAGCGCTGTCGCCGGATCGTAGGTGAGGGTGTAGCGCCACCACGGCGACATGAGCTGCTGGATTTCGGCATCCATCCTGGCTTCGGGCACCTGTCCGGCCATTTTCGCTCGCAGTTCCTTTTCAAGGACTGCGTCGTCCTTCTCTTTTTCCACAAGGGTGTACAGCTCGCGTTGCCGGACGGTGTCCTGCGCGGCCTGCTCCTTGGTCGCTCCCGATGCTTCCTCAATCAGGCGCTTTTGCTCCACAATGAGCTGGTCTCCGGGCACGCCTGGGCCCGCCATCAGCACGATGAAGCGGACGTCGGGATCGCCGGCCGCCACCATGGGTGCAATCGTTCCGCCTTCGCTGTGGCCGATGAGGCCGATCTGCTGGGGATCGGCTTCGGGGCGCGACTTAAGGTAGGCGACGCCCGCCTCGGCGTCGGAGGCAAAATCGGCGGTGGTGGCCCTGGCGAGGTCTCCGGTGGACTTGCCGATGCCGCGCTTGTCTGCCCGCAGCACGACGATCCCCTTGCGGGTGAGATAGTCGGAGAGGACCAGGAACGGCTTGTGGCCGAAGCAGGTCTCGTCACGGTCGTTCGGTCCCGAGCCGGAGATCAGCAGCACGGCGGGAAACGGTCCCTTGCCGGGCGGAACGGTGAGCGTGCCGGCGAGCGTGTTTCCTGCCGCCTTGTTGGCGTAGGTTACTTCCTCTTCGCGGTAGGGATACGGCTTGACCGGATTCTGCGGGTGGCGGGTCTGCAGCTCGGCCTGATCCTTGATGCGCTTCAGGGCCAGCGGCAGGGGATTGCCCATCTGCGTGAATGTGCCATCGATAGAGTTCAGGTCCGCGCCGATCTTGCCGTCAAAGACCACGCCGAGGGAATCGATGGTGAAGTTCAGTGAGCTTCCGGCGCGCTTGATCGAGGTGGCGGGAATCCACCCCGGGCCCTGGTCGGGGCTTTGCAGGGAAGCAGCCAGGCCGTCCGAGGCATTGAATATCCTGAGGACGAGGCGCAGCTTGACGGCGCCGGCATCGAGCGTACCCAGCCACTTGCCATCGATATCCGAGGGCGCCGCGGCGCGCTTGAGGTTGAGCGCGAGCGGCGTGCCCTGCGACCAGGTGCCGTCGATCTCCGTCGCATCCTTGTTGACGGTGCCTTCATACCTGCCGTGAATGGTCTCCAGGATGAGGGTCAGCTTCGAGTCTTTGAGGGTGACAGCGCTGACCGGAATGCCGTCTGCGCCCTGGTCGACGCTGTCCATGGTTGCCGTGAGCGTTCCGTCCTTGGCCGCGGATATGTGAAGAACCGTGCGGAGCTGGACGCCGCCGGCGCTCAGCGTTCCCTCCCAATCCCCGGCGATTTGCGCTTGCGCGCGGAAGATCGGCGAGAGAGCCAGGGCTGCCAGCGACAGGATTGCGAACTTGCTTACGATTGCGCTTTTCATCGATCTCCTGACCTGCGAGTGCTTGCAGTTGGCGGGTTCGTTACTTTGCCGGATCCCTTACCCGCTTGACGACCAGGGGCACGGGTTCACCCATCTGCGACAGTGTGCCATCGATGGAACTCAGGCCGGCGTCGAGCTTGCCTTCATAGACGATGCCAATGCCGGCGAAAGAGATGGTGAGCGAACTGCCGCTGCGCGCCACCGAGCTCGCCGTGACCCACGCCTCGCTCTGGTCGGGGCTTTGCATCTGTGCGGTCAGTCCGTCCTGGATGTTGACGATCTTGAAGACTATGCGCAGCTTGGTTCCTCCCGGAGTCGTCAGTTCGCCCTGCCAACTGCCGTCGATATCCGAGGGCGGGGCAGGCTTGGGCGCGGCTTTAGCAGGCACTGAGCCGCGCTTGAAGTTGAGCGCCAGCGATTGTCCTTGTGTGAAGGTGCCGTCGATCCCGGTAGCATCCTTGTTGACTGTGCCTTCATACGCGATATGAGCGGCATCGATGGTGAAAGCGAGCTTGGAATCCTTGAGCGCAATGGATGTGACCGGGATGCCCATGGCGCCCTGATCGATGCTGTCGAAGGTAGCGGCCAGGCCGCCGTCCTTGGCTGCGGTAATGTGCAGGACAAGGCGAAGCTGGGCGCCGCCGGCGTTCAGCGTTCCCTGCCAGTCCCCGGCGATTTGCGATTGTGCGCGGCAGAGCGGCGAGAAAGCCGCCAGGGTGAGCGCGATCGCTGCGAGTGTTCTTGCGATTCGATTCTTCATTGTTCTCCTTGCTTGCGCGAAAGACCGTCTGCGATCTCGTTGCGCCGTTGCGGTTGTTGGTTATCGATCCCAGGTGGAGCTCAGGTTCAGGGAAAACCCGAATAACTCCAGAGATACTTCCAGATACTTCTCATTGCTGTTATTCAAATCAATGTCGAGAGACAGATGCGCCCAGCCTGAGTGCTTCGAGACTTCTGTTCTGTGTAGATCGCCGGTAAAGGACGAATGCGCCCGGCAAAGCGGAGAGAAAGCCGCCACGAGCACGATCAGCCCGAGAGTTCTTGCGATTCGATTCTTCATTTTTCTCCTTGCCCGCGGGATAGATCGTCCGCGATCTCGCCGCGCCGTTCCAGCCGTTTGTAGATAACTAGGGAATAGAGTTTGGGGCTGAGCCATCCAACGAGAATGCCGAGGAATAACATATGCAAGCCAAAGATTTCGAGCGCCAGTCCCAACACTCCCGCCGTTACCCAGACTTTGGCGGTGAAGCGATGCGTGGCGTTCCAGACACGCTCATTGGTGAGGGTCCATGGCGTTCTGACTCCGATATAGAAGTTCCGGCGCACCTTGCCCATTACGTTGCCGAAGAGGATAAAACCCAGGCAGTATCCAACGGCAATTGCCCGGCCCGCGTCGAGCGGATGCCCGAAGCCAGCCCAGAGAATCGCCGCATAAATATAGGTCCAGATAACAAACAGGATCAGCATGATTTGGCGATAGGTCGACCGGAAACCGTCCACCTGAAAGTCCTTCGGCGAAAGCCATGGCAGCAGATAGGTAAGCAGCGTGATTCCGGCCATGAACCCCGAGCCAAGCAAAAAGGTCGCCCATCTCGGCATGAATCCGTCGGGCCGGAGATACATATTCCAATGCGTGGGCACCTGGGCCGGGAGGCGCGGATAGAAAAACACCGTGGCCGCCAGAGCCGCTGCAATCAGCAATATTTCAAAGACAAGCACTTTGCGCGTCATGGTTCTTTCGTTCCCTTCTTGTTGCCGTCGCCGATCAGGCCTATCGCCCAGGTCATCAGGTCCTCGACCACGGTGGTATTCAGCCCGTACCAGATCTGCTGGCCCTCGCGGCGGCTGGTAATCAGGTCCGCCTCCTTCAATACGGTGAAATGGTGAGACATGGAGGGCTTGGTCATGTCAAATCTCTCCGCCAGATCTCCGGCTGTCCTCTCACCCTTGCGCAGCAGGGCGAGGATTTCGCGCCGGGTGGGGTCGGCCAGCGCTTTGAATGCCTCGTTGCTGCTCATGTTGTGATTAGACTGCCTCCTAATTAGACATTTATCTAAATATAGATGCCGGAGGTTTTCCTGTCAAGGGACCCGTGAAGATTATTCTTGGGAAAAGATCGGGGCACGCCTCGTGGATTGGCCAGGGACCGGGCGCGAGCACGGAAACGCGCGCGAAGATCGATCGCTGAAGCAGGATTGCCCGGCCAACGGCGAGCTGTTTCCTAGTCCCTAGTCCCTGTTCCCCGTCTTGCAATACCATGGAGCCATGCACGTTCTCTCGGCAGCCGAGATGCAAGCCTGCGACCGGGCGACCAGCGAGCGGTTCGGGGTTCCGTCGCTGGAGCTGATGCGGGCCGCGGCGGCGGCTGTGGCGGCGTTTGCGCGAGGGCAGTTTCCGCGCGCGCGGCGGGTGACGGTGCTGTGCGGCCGAGGCAACAATGGCGGCGACGGCATGATGGCCGCGCGGCTACTGGCCGGCGCCGGGCTGGAGGTAACCACGCTGTTGCTGGGCGCGCCCGATGGGCTGGCCGGCGACGCAGCCCAGGCCTGGCGTGAACTGTCGAGCCCCGCGCATGGCCTCATCCACATCGTCGCGGCGGAGGAGGATCTGGCCCGCTGCAGCCGCGCCCTTGAAACCGACCTGATCGTGGACGCCGTGGTGGGCACCGGATTCAAGCCGCCGCTGAAAGGGCTGGCGCTGGCGGCGTTCAACTGGCTGAAGGGCAGCCGCGCGCCCGTTCTCGCCGTCGACTTGCCTTCCGGCTGGCCCGCCGACGAGACCAGCTCCACCCTGGCCACTTCCGAAGCCAGTTCGGCCTTTCCCGCCGATGCGGTGGTGACCTTTACCGCGCCCAAGCCGGCGCACGTTTTTGGGCAGTTGACCCGGCGCTGGGATCAACCCATCGTGGTGGCGCCCATCGGCTCGCCAAGGGCTGCCATCGCCTCGGCGCTGGACCCCGATTCCCTGCGATTGCATTGGGCCGGCTCGGCGCTGGCGCTCGCCCAGACGCCGCGCGCGGCGACGGCCAACAAGGGCAGCTTCGGCCACGTGCTGGTGGTGGGCGGGACGCTGGGAACAGCTGGAGGCAAGTCGGGTGCGCCGGCCATGGCGGCGCTGGCGGCGTTGCGGGCAGGCGCCGGCCTGGTCACGGCGGCGGTTCCGGCCCCGGCGCTGGAGTTGGTGGCTGCGGTTGCGCCGGAGCTGATGACCTTTCCGCTGGCGGTGATTCCGGCGGGGGAAATCGCGGCGACGAACCTTGCCCCGGAGGTTATGGCGGCGCTCATGGCCGGCAAGACCGTGCTGGCCATCGGTCCCGGGCTGGGCCAAAGCCCGCAGACGGTCAAGTTCACCACCGGACTGCTTTTCGCCAGCCAGATCCCAGCGGTCATCGACGCCGACGCGCTTAACATTCTGGCTGCCAAGCCGGCGCTGCTGGCCGAGTTGGTGCGCCGCGGCGAGCGCACGCTGGTGCTCACGCCGCATCCCGGCGAGATGGCGCGGCTGGCGGGAATCACGGTGGACGAGGTGCAAGCCAACCGGCTGGAGGTGGCGCGCACCTTTGCCCAGCGCATGGGCGTTACGCTGGTGCTCAAGGGCGCGCGGACTCTGATCGCCCATCCCGATGGCAGCGTGGCCGTGAACACCAGCGGCAATCCCGCCATGGCCAAAGGCGGCAGCGGCGACCTGCTCACCGGGTTGGTGGCCGGGCTGCTGGCGCAGTACCCAGCCGAGGCGGCGCGGGCGGTGGAAGGGGCCGTTTATCTGCATGGATTGGCCGCGGACCTGGCCGTCCGGGATGCCGATCAGCACACGTTGCTGGCCACGGATACCCTGGCGCATTTTTCCCGGGCTTTTCGCTTTCGCTTGCGCGGTCCGAACGGGTATGTTTGGTTGCAGGGGCTGCCGGCTGAATCGTCACCGGCCACGGCCCAGCGCGAGGCCGCCGGATGAGCAACGACCCAGGCAAGAACCACGAGAACGAGGGCCGGATGCACGAGTTCGCCACCCTCAGCGGCGCGGATACCATCGAAGTCGGCCGCCAGCTGGCGAGCCTGCTGAAGCCGCCGCAACTGCTCATCCTGCGCGGAGATCTGGGCACCGGCAAAACCACGCTGGTGAAAGGCATCGCCCAGGCCCTGGACGCGGCCGAGGCGGACGAGGTTACCAGCCCGACCTTCACCCTGATTCACGAATACGTCGGCGCGCAGGACGGCAAGCCAGTGAAGCTCTTTCACCTGGACGTGTACCGCCTGGAAGGCGAGCGGCAACTTGAAGCGCTCGGCCTTGACGAGTTGCTGACTCCGGACGCATTGGTGCTGGTGGAGTGGGGCGAGAAGTTCAAAAGCATCCGCAAGAAAGCCACGGGCGAGATTGCTATAACGTCCACCGGCGGCGACGCGCGCAAGATTACAGTGACGCTGAAGGAGTAGGCGGCGCAAGTCCGCGGACTTCCAGTTATTCCTGAATCTGGATCGTATCCAACTTCCTGCGCCGGTCTTCGACATTTCTCCCGCAGGTCTCTTGGAATCCTATGAATCGTATTTCTTTCGAAGAAGTGCAAGCGACTCTCGCGGGCGTCCTTGAGAAGCTGGGCTTCAGTCGCGACCGTGCGCTGGGCTGCGCGCGGCTCTTCGCCGAGACCACTCGCGACGGCGTGTATACGCACGGCATCAACCGCTTTCCGCGCTTCGTCGCCATGGTGCGCAATGGCAGCGTCGATGTCGAGGGATCGCCCGAATTGGTGACCCGCTTCGGCGCGCTGGAGCGTTGGGACGGGCGCAGAGGTCCAGGCAATCTGAACGCGCGCGCTTGCATGGAACGTGCCATGCAGCTGAGCCGCGAGCACGGGCTGGGATGCGTGAGCCTGGGCAACACCAACCACTGGATGCGCGGCGGAAGCTATGGCTGGCAGGCGGCGGAGGCGGGGCTGATCGGCATCTGCTGGACCAATACGCAGCCCAACCTGCCGGCCTGGGGCGGCGCTGAGCCGTGCCTCGGAAACAACCCGCTGGTCATCGCGGTTCCGCGCGAGGGCGGCCATGTTGTGCTCGATATGGCGATGTCGCAGTTCTCCTATGGAACGCTGGAGAGCTACAGGATGCGCGGCGAGATGCTGCCTGTCGATGGAGGCTTCAACGCGGAAGGCAACCTGACGCGCGATCCGGCCGCCATCGAGAGGTCGCATCGTCCGCTGCCGATCGGATACTGGAAGGGAGCGGGGCTTTCCATCATGCTGGACCTGGTGGCGGCCATGACATCGCTGGGCAAGGCCACTCACCTGTTATCGACCGATCCGCTTCTTGAGACAGGCCTCTCGCAGGTCTTTCTGGCTATGAATCCAGCAGCGCTTGGGGACGAACCTGCGCTCTCGCAAATCGCAGACGATATTGTGGCTTCGGTGCATAACTGCCCTTCCGCGAAAGAGGGCAAGAAGATTCGTTACCCCGGAGAGCAGACTTTGCGGACGCGCGCGGAGAACCTCGAACTCGGCCTTCCCGTCGAGCCCGCGGTGTGGGCGCAGATACTGGCAATGTAACTCGGCTGTCTCGATGGGGCGGCGCGGAAAGAGTGGGGAACGGCGAACCTCAATCTCACGGCGGATGCGCCGCTTACGCCCGGCCCGCGAACTCCCGTGTTTCGGTGGACACCTTGACCTTGACCCCTTCTTGAATGAAGAGCGGAACCTTGATTTCGAGGCCGGTCTCGAGCCTTGCCAGCTTGGTTACGTTGCCGCTGGTGTCGCCGCGCGCGCCGGGTTCGGTGTAGGCAACCGCCAGTTCGACCTGGGCCGGCAACTGCAAGCCGATGGGATTGCCATTGAATTTGTGAAGCTGGATCAGGGCGCCCTCGACCAGAAAGTCCAGCGCGTCGCCGACCATCTGGCCGGAAAGGGAGTGCGTATCGAAGGTCTCCTGGTCAAGGAAGTGCGAACCCTCGCCGTCGCTGTACAAGTAGGAGGCCTCGACCGTCTCCAGATCCGGCTCCTTGAACTTGTCGCTGGCCTTGAAGGTCTTGTCGAAGACCGCGCGGGTGAGCAGGTTGCGCATCTTCAGGCGGACGAGGGTCTGGCCGCCGCGGGCAGTGGGAGTGGAAACCTCGGCTTCCAGACAGTAATACGGGACGTTCTCAAACTCAAAGTACATCTTGCGCTTGACGGTAATGGCATCGATCAATGCGGCCATGGATTCCTCAAGAAACGGGCTTGGAGGCGGAAAAGCTCGCAAAGATCTCATCCGGCTCCCCGTCAATTATAGGGGGACGCGTGCCTCGCCGTGCTTGGTCCTTTTTCCTGCCCGCCGCATCAAAGAAGTGAGCCCGCCTTGCGGGCGTCATTTCTTCCCCTGTGAGAACTGCCTTGGCCCGACCGCTCCTTACCGCACGCCTGGAACAGAAAGACTGCATCTCCGAAGTTGCGCAGTGCTACCACTTCGTCTTTGTGATCGACGCGGTGGAAAGCTTCCCCTTTGCCGCCGGCCAGTTTGTCTCCGCCGTGGCCGAGGACGCCAACGGCAAACTCCAGACCCGCGCTTACTCGATCGCTTCGGCGGCCAACGGCAACCGCTTCGAGCTGTGCGTGAACCGGGTCGAGGAGGGATTCTTTTCCAATCACCTGGCCGACCTGCCCGACCTGCCGCTCGGCGCGACGATTCAGATTCACGGGCCACACGGGCACTTCCTGCTGAATGAGCCCATTACCGATTCGATCCTGATCGCCACCGGCACGGGCATTGCGCCCATGCGCGGATACCTGCATAGCCTGTTCCCCGCCAACGGAACGGACCGCAGCGGAGGCAAGGAAATCTGGCTGGTTTACGGCACGCGCTACGAGAGCGACATTTATTACCGCGACGAGTTCGAAGCCCTGGCGAGGCGCAAGCCGAATTTCCACTACCTGCCCACGCTGAGCCGCGCCGAGGAGGGCTGGGGCGGCCTGCGCGGCTACGTGCAGGATCACGTGGCCCGGATCATTGAGGAGCGCGCGGCCCGCCTGGGCCACCCGCTGCCCATGCCCCCGCCCGATCCAACTCTGCTGGCATCGGAGCTGAACTTCGACATCTACGCCTACATCTGCGGGCTGAACTTCATGGTTTCCAGCGTGCGCGAGCGCCTGGCGGGCTTCGGATGGCATCGCAAGCAGATTGTCTTCGAGAGATACGACTGAGGCTGGCGGCGGTTCCGACGCGTCCCCGCGTCCAGGGCCGTTCCCAGCGCCGCGGTTCAACTTACCGGAAAAAGCTGAACATCCTCTTCTTTTCCGGGATTTCGGTTGTACCGCAAACGCCTCTCGCCATATCCCGGATGGTCCGCGAAAGGGACGAGTCTTCGAGCGCCAGCGGAGTGCCGGTGTCCTGCATCCGCCGCGCGGCGGCATAGTTGTTGGGAACCTTCCAGTCAGCCGGCCGGGTGAGCGCCTTGGTCACCTGCTCATCGGCGAATCCCGGCGAATCGGGATTATAGCGGTTGATTACGACTTCGAGTTTGGGGCCCCCGCGATGGTTGAATTGCCCGATCATCCGGTTTGAGTTGCGCAGTTCGGCAATGCCGACCTGGGTGACCAGGTAGAGGGTGGCCGATTCCTTGAAGAGAGCCGTCTTCTCCAGGTCGAGCCTCGATCCCGCATCCACCACCACATAATCGAACTGCTGGCGGGCGACGGCCAACAGCTTGTCGATGGCCTCATCGGTGGGGTCGTAGGGAATCATTTCGCTGGGCGCCGCGAGCACGGACAGGCCGGAACTGTGACGAACGACCATCGTGGATAAAGAGATCGCATCGAGCCGGCCGAAGTTCTGAAGCGCGTCCACCGTCGAGTATTCAGCCTTGATCCCAAAGTTCATCGCCGCATCTCCAAACGGGAGATTGAGATCGATGAGAAGGGTGCTCTTGCGCGACTCCTGGGCCACAGATACGGCAAAGTTGCTGGCCAGCGTGGTGACGCCGGAACCGCCTTTCGAACCCAGGAACACAAACAGCGCGCCATCGGTCTTTTGCGGGGCCTGGGTTGCGGGGCGGTGGGCTGAAGCCCGAACCAGGGCCTCGGCCATCGTATTGTGAGTGAGGGGCAGGCGGAGAAACTCGCGAGCGCCGGCGCGCATGCACCGGACCATCAGATCCGGATTGGCCCGCTCCGAATAGACCATGACGATCGCCGAGCCTTGCGCACAGATGCTCTCGATCAGGTCCAGGGCAAACTCAGGATCGCTGTCCAGATCGACGATCAGGACGTTGTAGTTCCGCATCAGCAACTGCGGCACATCGCCGAGGCTGGCTGGATAGGCCTTGAACTCATGGACTTGGCCATCCTGGCATTCCGCCAGTGCGCTCGTCACTTCGCCGCGCCGCCGCGCGTCCGGACCGATTACCGCAATGGACAGGACGGCAGCGCTAAGGCCATCGGAAACGTGAAACGCGGAACTCATGGGCCCTCGAAACTTGGCAATCTCTCATTCCCAATATCGGCAGTTGGGAGACCGGCATTCGCCCTTTTTGAGAAGACTATACCATATTAGTAGGATACGCTCCCCCATTAGGGCTATCTGATCACTGTTGAGCGGTAACGTAACTTTAGTAAGGTTCAAGCGTGAAGGATGGGACGGAGGCACGGGTAGGCGGGGTGAGCCGGCGGCTGTTGCCGGGGCTGGCGGTCGGCGATGGGTATTTGCGCCACCCTTTCGACCTGGAGTTTGGGGTGCGGACCAGCGGGCTCGTCGCGGGGCGGCACTTGAAGTCCGGGCACCGGCACGACCGGCATAACACCGCCTATTACGGGATTGCGCCTTCTGTCTTCAAGTCGCTGATGGCGCGCTGGCGGGGGAGCCGCAACGTGGCGCCAATCGACGAGTATGCGTTTGTGGATGTGGGCGCGGGGATGGGGAGGGCCGTGCTGCTGGCCTCGGAGATGCCTTTTCGCGAGGTGGTGGGAGTGGAACTGAATCCCACGCTGGCGCGAATTGCGCGCCGGAACGCGTCGGCGTGGCGGGCGGCTGGCCGGGCGCGTGCCCCCGTGCGGGTGGTTTGCCGGGATGCGGTCGAGTTCCGGTTTCCCCAAGGGTTTTGCGCGGCGCTTCTCTTCAATCCTTTTGGGGCGCCGGTGCTGCGGCGGCTGTTGAAAGCGCTCAAGAATGGCTTTGCCGGGCGGACGGGGCAGTTGGACCTCCTTTACGTGAACAACGAGCAGGAGCGTGTGCTGGAAGCGCAAGCGGGATTTGTGAGGCTGTTCAAGGGCGAGGTGAGGCGGTCGCGGGCGGATGCGATCACCGACCATAAGATTCTGTCCAACCAGCCGGAGGGGGAATATGCATCGTCCAATGCGGAGGACTGCTCGATTTGGCGATTTGTTGGGTGAGGATGCGTTGGGCTCTTCAGCCGCAGCTGGAATTAAATGCCAAAACCAGATTGTTGCTGTTCCGCTTCCCTGCTGTTCTTGGTTGTAAGCCAAAGAACGAAGGCTAACGAAACGACAGTTCCAAGCAACATTCCATTGACCGACCAGAACGGACGAAGGGCCAGGATAGCACTCCTTGGTTTGTGATTCGCGACCAGAAGGAGATCCGTTCCAATGAACAACATTCCAAGAATTCCCAATCCGACCTTAACGACCTTTGGCCAGATGTTGTTTGGCAACACGATAGAAAGGAGAATGGCGACTAATGTTCCCGTCAGAAGGCCCTTGACAATCTGGAAGGCAGCAACGGCTGATAGGGGCGTGAGGATGCCGATACAACGGAAACCAAACAAATCCAGCGCCATGGTGGACAGGACGAGCAGTCCGGCCAGGGCCGATCTTCGCCGGTTCCCGCCTCCAAAGTGTCCGCCAGGCGTCAGCGAGCCCACCAACAGCAACGAGCTGCCCAGAAACCCTAATGAGAGGCTGATCTTCATGATTGTGCTCATGCCCTTCCACTTTATGTGCAGGACACGTTGAGCATATTCGTCACCTTGATCGGCGGCCTTGTGGTACCAGCGAACGGCCTCGGCGGGGTCCCGCGGCACCCCTCTTCCGTAGTAATACATATTGCCGAGGTTGTATTGCGCGCTCGCATAGCTCTGGTCAACGGCTTTGCGGTACCAGCAGAGAGCTTCGGCGTAGTCCTGCGGCACTCCCTGGCCCTGCTCATACATGAGGGCTACGTCGTTTTGACCTCTCGCGTCGCCTTGGTCCGCAGCCTTGCGGTACCAGCGGAGAGCTTCGGCGTAGTCCTGAGGCACACCCTGGCCGTAAAAATACATATAGCCGAGACCATTCTCACCACCGGCGTAGCCTTGGTCGGCGGCTTTACGGCGCCAGCGGAGAGCCTCGCCGTAATCCTGCGGTACCCCTTGGCCGTGGGAATACATGTATGCAAGCTCGGACTCAGCCTTTGCGTCACCCTGGTCGGCGCGGATCCTGCATGCTCTGGCGCGCTCGGCGAATCTCTGCTCTGTGACTTTGGCATTATGCGACTGCCAGATGAGTATTGCCGCGCAGATCGCGGCAAAACACGCAGCAATCGCTGCGCCCTTCCACATTGGGGTT
This sequence comes from Occallatibacter sp., assembly GCA_050014575.1. Taxonomy (GTDB): domain Bacteria; phylum Acidobacteriota; class Terriglobia; order Terriglobales; family Acidobacteriaceae; genus Telmatobacter. Next base: position 29,511 of record JBEKDB010000011.1, read on the forward strand.
TCAGGCCACTCGGCCATTGTAACGCCAAATTCTGCCTGAAGATCAAGGAGGGGAATTCCATGAGATTTCACAGTTAGATTTGACGGGGCATGGCGAGCGCGAGAAAGCTGTATGCTGGGCTGCGTGGGCATCCCTTCGGAACGACGGCGGGAGCGGGGCGCGTGGGAGCAAGGCTTTGAGTGAACCGCATCTGATTTTGGGATTGGGCGAGCTGCTGTGGGACTTGTTGCCCGAAGGGGCGCAGTTGGGCGGCGCGCCCGCCAACTTCAGCGTGATGGCGGGGCGGCTGGGCAACCACGCGGCCATCCTCAGCCGCATTGGGCGCGACCATCTGGGACGGAAGGCGATGGAGCGGCTGGACGCGCTGCCGGCGGACGCGAGCTCGGTGCAGATTGACCCGGCGCATGAGACGGGCCGGGTGACGGTGGCCTTCGAGGGCGGGCAGCCGCATTACACCATCCACCGGCCGGCGGCGTGGGACTTCTTGGAGCTTTCGGACGAGTGGGTGCGGCTGGCGGAGCGGGCGGACGCCATCTGTTTCGGGTCCCTCGCCCAGCGCTCGCTGGAGTCGCGGCAGACGATCCAGACGCTGGTGGCTCAGACCCCGTCGGCGTGCGTGCGCGTCTTCGACGTGAACCTGCGCGCGCCGTTTTACTCCGCCGAGGTGATTCTGGAGTCGCTGGAGCTGGCCACGGTGATCAAGATGAACGACGCCGAGCTTCCGCAGGTGCTGGGGCTGCTGGGATTGCCGGCGAACGAGGGGCCAGCTGCGGACCGGCTGCGGCTGGGCGCGCTGCGCCTGCTGGCGGAGTTTCCGGCGCTGGAGATGGCGGCCATCACCCGCGGCGAGCATGGCAGCCTGCTGGTGACTCCGAAGGACTGGCGCGATCACCCCGGAATTGCGGTGACAGTGGCCGACGCGATCGGGGCGGGCGATGCGTTTACGGCGGCGCTGACACATTACCTGCTACAAGGGGCGGACCTGGCTACGCTGAACGAGGCGGGAAACCGCTGGGGCGCGTGGGTGGCCTCGCAGCCGGGCGCCATGCCCGCCCTGCCGGAAGAAGTCATCGCCGGGATCACAGCGGAGATCGAGAGGTGAGCGCTGGAGATGAACGTTGCGGGAAGGCCCGGTCTTGGGTCAGTTTCCGGTTTGCCGATTACTCGCTCAGAGCGCTCTAATGGATCGATCTTGTTTCAGCAACAACCCTTCCAGCGACTACAATCCTCGTAAACACCCCGCTGGCGAGCGCGACAAAGAAATGGCGTCCTTCATTCACATCGCAGACAAGAACAAAGAGCAAGCAATCCTGCGAAACGGTATCAAGTCCACGAAGGGCCGCTCCGGAGTTCGGGGCGTTTGGGCAATGCCGGTTGTCCCCAACTTCACAACGACGCATCAGTGGGCGCGAGAGCTCCGGAGGCAGCCGATCAGGACGCTTGTATGTGTTCAGTTCAACGTTCCTGACGATGACCCCGTCTTGGTCGGCAAATACGATGGTGAAAAGTTGGAGATGACAGCAGCGGAGGCGGTTGGCGCAGTCCTTGACCATACCGACCCGATGGGACTCGAAGTAGTCATCCCCAGAAAGATCACCCCAAAAGAAATCACGCGCACGTATCTAGCGCCGCGCATCACAGGTTGGCGGTACTATCCCACCGCAAAAGGCAAGCCGCCGTTCTGTCACTGCAAATGGTGTAATCGCGGGGAAATACGCGCCCAGCGTCTGATTCGAGAATAGAGGGCCGTTGGTCGGCTATCCGGAAACTGATCGATTACCAGGGCTTGGTCCCGCTTGCCAGCGGAAGGTGCGATCTCATAGTCTGGGTTGCGTCATGAGTAAACGAATCCTCGCCCTCGTTCTGCTGCTTGCCGTCACGCTGCCATTCAGCCTGATCGCACAGGCGCCTTCGCTCTCCATCCAGGTGGATCGCCCGACCGCCAAGGTCAGCCCGATGCTCTACGGGCTGATGACCGAGGAGATCAACTTCTCTTACGACGGCGGGCTCTATGCGGAACTGGTCCGCGACCGCGCCATCGGGCATGGATGGGGAGCGCTCCAGCACTGGACGCTGGTGGAGCACGGGAACTCCGCGGCGAAGATTGCGGTGGATGAGACAACCGGCCCCAGCGCCGCGCTGCCGCGCAGCTTGAAGGTAAGCGTGACCTCGGCGACCGAAGCCGCGCTGGCCGGCATCCAGAACGACGGCTATTGGGGCATCGCGGTGCGGCCGCGAACCACCTACAGCGGCTCGTTCTACGCCAAGAGCGACAATGCTCGGATCCCCGTGACAGTGAGCCTGGTCAACGATCAGACGGGCGCGGTTGCGGCCAGCGCGAAAGTCGCGGCGGTGTTTGGCGATTGGAGGCCGTACACCTTCACGCTCCAGACCGAAGATCTTCCCGTTTCGGCGAACAACCACCTGATTCTGACCATTCCGCGGCCGGCGACGGTCTGGTTCGACCTGGTTTCGCTCTTTCCGCCCACCTATCTCGACCGCCCGCACGGCAACCGCATCGACCTGATGGAGAAGCTGGCGGCCATGCATCCCAAGTTTCTGCGCCTGCCGGGCGGCAACTACCTGGAGGGCGATCACATCGCGGAGCGCTTCGAATGGAAGAGGACCATCGGCCCCTGGGTTGACCGGCCCACACATCCCAGTCCGTGGCATTACCGCTCGTCGGACGGCATGGGGCTGCTGGAGTTTCTGGAGTGGTGCGAGGATCTGAAGATCGAGCCGGTGCTGGCGGTGTACGCCGGCTACTCGATGGCCCAGGAGCACGTGGAACCGGGGCCGGCGCTTGAGCCTTACATTCAGGATGCACTCGACGAGATCGAGTATGCGACCGGCGGCGCGGATACCTGGTGGGGCGCCGAGCGCGCCAGGGACGGGCACGCCGAGCCGTTTCCCTTGCATTATGTTGAGATCGGCAACGAGGACTGGTTCGACAAGTCGGGCTCCTACGACGGCCGCTTTGCGCAGTACTTCAAGGCGATCAAGCAGCGCTACCCGAGCTTGCAGTTGATTGCGACCACGCCGGTTAAGAGCGTGAAGCCGGATGTGCTGGACGAGCACTTCTATATGTCGGCCGAGGAGTCGCTGGGCGACGCCAATCACTACGACAAGACCGACCGCGGCGGCCCGAAGATCTTTGTGGGCGAGTGGGCCACGCGCGAGGGCGAGCCGACGCCCAACCTTGAGGCGGCGCTGGGCGACGCGGCCTGGATGACGGGCATGGAGCGCAACAGCGATTTGATCGTCATGGCCAGCTATGCGCCGCTGTTTGTGAATGTGAATCCCGGCGGCATGCAGTGGGAGACGGACCTGATCGGCTACGACGCGCTGTCGAGCTACGGGTCGCCCAGTTATTGGGCGCAGGTGCTCTTCGCCAGCCACCTGGGCACGGAGGTGGTGCCGTCGGCGCTGACCGATGCCGGGCCGCGGATGTATGCGTCGGTGACGCGCGACGACAAACAGCGCAAGCTCTTCGTCAAGGTGGTCAATGCGTCGTCGGAGACGGAGCCGGTAGCCATCTCGCTGACCGGCGTGGAGAAGGTGCAGCCGGATGCGAAGCTGGTTACCTTGAGCGGCAAGACGCCCAATGCGACCAACACCATCGCCAACCCTGAGGCCATCGTTCCGGTGGAGCAGAAGATCGAGGTGGGTGGGCCAAATTTCAAGCAGAGCTTTGCTCCCTACTCGATCAATGTCCTGGAGATCGGCTACTGAACAGAGATCAGAGATCAGGGAACAGGGGTCAGGGAACAGCCGGAAGGGCGGCCGGCGGCGGGGCAGGCCGGTGTTTGGCGCGCAGATAGGCGACTAGCTGGGCGATCTCCGCGTCGGTGAGAGCGTCGCTGAAGGGCGGCATTTTCTGGCCGCCATTGAGAATCTGATTCGTGATCTTTGCCGCAGTCCAAACCTTGTCCTTGGGCAGGTTGGCCAGGTCGGGGCCCTTCTTGCCTCCCGAGCCGCCGGGGCCGTGGCAGTGGGCGCAGCCCTTGTCCTGAAAGAGAAACGCGCCGGCCAGTTCGTCGGCCCTGGCTTTTGCACTATCGAGCGCGCGAGCCGGGAGCGCGGCAAGAAGCAACAGGGTTGGCAGCAGGACGAGGCACTTCGGGCGAGGAATCACGGAAGCCATTCTCGCATCCCGGAGGGTAGGCGTGCCTCCACCTTTCGGTGGTATGGAGCGATGCCTCCATGGGAACCTTCGAGGCTTCTGATTAGCAGCGCCGCGCTCACCAAGCCTGCGCGAATCGATCTCCGCCCTCAATGCCGGAAGTGGCGGATGCCGGTAAAGACCATGGCCATGCCCAGCTTGTCGGCGGCGGCGATCACTTCTGCGTCGCGCACCGAGCCTCCGGGCTGGATGACGGCTGTGGCTCCGGCAGCGGCCACGGCTTCCAGTCCGTCGGGGAAGGGGAAGAAGGCGTCGGAGGCGGCCACGCAGTCCTGGAGCGGCAGCACGGCTTTCATCGCTCCGAAGCGGGCGGCGTCCACGCGGCTCATTTGCCCCGCGCCCACGCCGAGGGTCTGGCCGTCGCGCGCATAGACGATGGCGTTGGACTTGACGTGCTTGCAGACGCGCCACGCAAAGAGCAGGCTGCGCAACTCCTCGGCCGTCGGCGGCCGCCAGGTGACCACCTTCAACTCGGACTCGGCGACTCGGCCGGTGTCGGCATCCTGCAACAGCAATCCTCCCGAAACGTGCTTGACCACCGGGCGCGGCGGCGCGGCGTGCACCTCGACCAGCCGCAGGTTCTTCTTGGGGGCAAAGCGCTCGCGGGCTTCGGCGGTGAAGGCCGGTGCGGCGATGGCCTCGACAAAAAGCTTGGCAATCTCCGCCGCCGCGTCCCCATCCACCGTGCGATTGATGCCGATAACCCCGCCGTATGCTGAGACCGGGTCGCAGGCGAGGGCCTTTTGGTAGGCTTCCAGCACAGTCGAGCCGGTGGCCGCGCCGCAAGGGTTGGTGTGCTTGACGATGGCGACGGCTGGTTCGTCGAACTCTTGAACCAGTTCCCAACAGGCATCCAGATCGACGAGGTTGTTGAAGCTGAGTTCTTTGCCCTGGCACTGAATTGCGCCGGCGATGCCCAAACCGGAGCCGTCGGCGTAGAGCGCGGCGCGCTGGTGAGGGTTTTCGCCGTAGCGCAGCGACTGCGCCAGCGGCAGGTTGATGCGCAGAGTCGCGGGCAGGCTGGCCGTATCCGGCGCGGCAGCAGCAGCTGGCGATGGCGCCTCGGCAATCCGGTCCAGCGTATTGGCGATGGCCGCATCGTAGGCCGCAGTGGTGGCGAAGGCTTGCCGCGCCAGCCGCCAGTGGGTCTCCCGGCTCAGTGCCCCATGGGCGCTCTTCAATTCCTCGATGAGAGCGGGATAGTCGGCAACGCGGGTTACGATGGCCACGTCCTCGAAGTTCTTGGCCGCGGAACGCACCATCGACGGCCCGCCGATATCGATGTTCTCGATCAGGTGGCCGAAGGCGACGCCTGGCTGCGCCGCTGTTTTCTCGAAGGCGTAGAGGTTCACCACAACCATATCGATAGGCTCAATGCCGTGGGCAGCCACGGCGGCCTCGTGCTCGGGGTTGCCGCGAATGTAGAGCAGCCCGCCATGAACATGCGGGTGCAGCGTCTTGACCCGGCCGTCCAGCATCTCCGGAAAGCCGGTCAGGTCGCTGATGTCCTTGACGGCCAGGCCGGCATCGCGCAGCGCCCGCGCCGTTCCGCCGGTGGAGACCAGTTCAACCCCAAAGCCGGCCAGCGCCTGGGCAAACTCCACCAGGCCGGTCTTGTCCGTTACGCTCAGCAAAGCCCGCCGAATTGGCTTTTCCGCACTCACAGTTTCGCTCCTTTTCGGTTCCGCTCATCCACGCGCCACTTTCAGGCACACCCTGCCAGAGGCGTTGCGCGCGAAGACCAAACTCCAGCTTACATCGAAGCCTTGGCTCCGTTTTCCATATCCCCGTTTGCGATTGCTCCCAATTCCGCTCGCGCACCGTCGAATCCTTTGCCCCATTCCACGGCGTTTTCAGAAATGCTTTAGAGTGAAGTCATGGGAAGTTATCCCACCCCACCGCACGACCGTTCGATTCTTCCCCCCGACGCCGGTTATGCTCCGCCGCAACACGTCCGCCGCCCGCGGCCGTCGTGGGCGATGGCTCCGGCAACGTATTTGCTGGTTGGCATCAACTGCGCGGTCTTTCTGGCCATGGCGGCGCATCGAGTCAGCGTGATGAGTCCCACGACCGGCCAACTGATGCACTGGGGAGCGAACAACGCGGGCTCAGTGCTGGTCCAAGGCCAATGGTGGCGCATTGTCACCGCGATGTTTGTGCATGTAGGCATCCTCCACCTGGTGACGAACATGTGGTGCCTGTGGAACCTTGGTTTGCTGGCCGAGCCGCTGATGGGCTCGTCGGGCGTGCTGGAGGCCTACATTCTTACCGGCGCGGCCGGCAACCTGCTTTCTACCTTCGTCAACTGGTGGTGGAATTACTCCGACTGGACGAGATATCACGCCGAATGGATCAGCCACCACGCCTTGGGAGAGGTCTTTGACCCCACCATTGTCTTTCCCGCCGGCGCCGGGGCATCCGGCGCCGTCTTCGGAATCGCCGGAGCGCTGATTATCCTGCTCAAATCGAACCGGCTGCCCGTGCCGCCCCTGGAGCTGAGAAGACTGCGCAGGTCGGTCATCTATTTTGCAGCGATAAACTTGGTGCTTGGTCTCTCAATCAGCTTCGGCACCATGGTGGCGCACTACGGGTTGAGTATCGACAATATGGCCCACCTGGGCGGCTTTACCTGCGGGTTGATCTTCGCCGCTCCGCTGGTGCCCCGGCTTGGTTCGCCGCGGCCCGTCTTTGAGGAACGCCTGCGCATCGCCGTGGTCATGGTCGTGGTAATCCTGGTGCTCTTCGGCTTCTATCTGACCAAGTTGCCAGGGTAGAACACCTCTGCGACCTTTGAAGCGGCGCAATTCCTTCTCACAGCCCGTCTGCCGGCCGGAAATCCCGCGGTCCGCATCGGCGCCGTCGATGCCAGTCCCGCCGTGCGGAGCGCCTTTGTCGGCGAACCCTGGCAGGCCAGGCCCGCTCCCGCTCCCGTAAGCCCCGCGCTAAGCCCACTTTACCCCTATTGCAGTGTTAAAACCGTGTTAACATTGAACCTCAAGGAGCTGGCAGACCCCTACCCATCCCCGCCAAACTTAACCCATGAACCTCTACCTCATGCGCCACGCCAATGCCGGACTCGCCCGCGGAAACCCCGCTCTCGACGCCAAGCGGGCCCTCATCAAGGAAGGCAAGGAGCAGTGCATGTTGATGGCCCGCGTCTTGAGCGCGCTCAAGGTGCAGGTGGATGTGGTCGTCTCCAGCCCCCTCAAGCGCGCCCTGCAGACCGCGCAGTTTGTTGGCACCGAGCTGGGCTATGAGGCCAAAGTCGAAGTCAGCCCGGCTCTCGCGCCCGGCGGCGACTTCACCGCCTTCCAGCAATTGCTGGCCAAATATGCCGGCTACGAGGGCGTGCTGGCCGTGGGCCACAACCCCGGCGTCTTCCAGTTTCTCGGCCGCCTGATCACCGGCAACGGCGCCGCCGCCATCCGCATGAGAAAGGGCTCGGTGGCCCGCATTGACCTCGACCGGCATCCTCCCCTCTTGCAGTGGCTCATCGATCCCCGCATGGCCCGCTCCATCTACTTGAGCGTGCAGAAGAGCTCCCGCCCAAAGACCTCGCGGAAGTAGCCCGCCTCCCTGCGAAGGTTCCAAATCTCCGACTCCCCACCCGTCGGCCACGGTTCCAGTGCCGGGCGGAGTAAGCGAAATGGATGGCTCCGCTGCCGAAATCCTTGTATACTTGGCGCGTTTTCAATTCCTCGTCTCTCCGCAAGGAGCGAGAAGGAAGGTTGCCGTCACGAACATCCTGAACTCCGCGCTTCCGACGTCCATTTCACATCACAGGGTGGGAGGAAGAATTGTTTGAGCCGCCTCAACCCTCGGATCGCTGGGACCGCGGCGCCGGGCTCTTCGGCGACCGCACGCTCCATGGCCTGGAGATTCTGCTGGACGAGGCCTTCGTCATTCCCGGCACCGGCATCCGCTTCGGCATTGACGGAATTATCGGGCTGGTTCCCGGCCTCGGAGACGTTCTGGCGGGGCTGCTCTCGCTGGTGATTCCACTGGCGGCCTGGATTCGCGGCGTACCTTACGTGACTCTCGCACGCATGGCGGCCAATCTCGGCATCGGCGTGCTGGTGGGCTCAGTTCCCCTCTTCGGCGACATCTTCGACATCCTCTGGAAGGCCAATCGCCGCAACTATCGCCTGCTCTGCCGCCACCTGGGCGCGCCTCGCCGCCACACCGGCCGCGACTGGGCATTTCTGCTGCTGCTGGCCGCGGCGCTTGCGCTGGTCTTCGCCATCCCGGTGGCGCTGGTAGTGTGGCTGCTGGTCTGGCTTGGTCATACTCTGGTTCCCGCGGCCGGGATACGCTATTGAGGACGATTCGCGATACAATCAAGCTGCAACGTCGGGGCGTAGCGCAGCCTGGTAGCGCATCTGCTTTGGGAGCAGAGGGTCGGGGGTTCAAATCCCTCCGCCCCGACCATTACTTCCCCTTTCTTTCCAAGGAGTTGCGGTTCCCCCAGTGGTACCAATGGGGTCTGCCAGCGCTCCAATTGTGCCAAAACTGTGACGTTGTCCAGCGCGGCGACCGCCATGCTCCGGGGGCTCCACGTCGTCGTTGCTGAAGGCGCCAGCAAGCCGATGCAGGATCCGCAGACCTTGCTTAGTTGTTCTTCAGCTCAAACAGCCAGTAGTAGGTAGGGTTCAGTGCAAACTTCTGGACTTCCGGATCCGCATACTTGCTCTCCCGGGCAATGAGCCTATAGCCGACCCGCTCAATGACGGGGAGCATGTCCTGTCCCAGATTGTTCCGTAAGAGCTGTCCACCATGGTTGCCGGCGTTGGGGACGATCATGAAGTATTTGACCCGATACCTTCCAAGTTGGTCCAACCACCACCCCATTGCCGGGAGGGTGCACTCGGAAAAGCTGTGGACATTGATCGCCAGGTCAATCTTCGCCGAATGCAAGAACTTGCCCATTTCATTTGCTGGGGCTAGTTCGAAACGGCCCTCAAGCCCGCGAAATCGCAGATAGTATTCGCACACGAAGCTGGATTCCGCAACTGCGTCGGTCACCCAGTATTTCCCGAGCAACGGAAAAGCACTCATCGCACGATGCGCTAGACGCCCATACCCCGCTCCAATGTCCAGAATCGAGAAATGGTCTTGCGATCCAATGCGCAGATGGCGGTCAAGAAAGTCTATTTCGAGAATCGAGTCCAACAAGTCCCTCGATACGCGCTTCCCAGCCATTTCGAAGGTGATGGCTCCGAAAGCGCCGTCTTCGGTGAACTTCTCCATAAGGCCAAGGCGATCGTTGGCAAGGAGATAGTAGGTAGTTAGAAGATAAGCTCGCTCATGCAGATGCTCATCCCCCAGTTGATAGACCCACATGTTGTTGCCGCGGAAATTTTCCAGGCTCAGCGCGGCCGTGGATTCCTCCACCCACACCTGCGGCGTTTTCACCTGCTCGTCGAGTCCGGCGCACATTTTCCGGAGTTCCAGCAGCCGGGGGTTCCCGGCCCGCAGATAAGCCGCCGCTTCTTTGGGGATCGCGGCGGCCGTTTGGACCTGGTTGAACGAGTCGATCTCTTTGATCTGGGAGGGATGAAGCGCCCATTTAGGAAAGACCCGATAGCCAAAGCGCATGGCAACGCGGTCAAGTTGCCGGCCGATGGATGTCGCGATGGTCATGATCCTGAGTCTCTCCACGCTACTTTAAACCGACCCTAGATTCCTCGGACCTTCCACACTCAGCGGACATCAGCGTTCTATTGCCCGACGCCCCAGAAGTACTTCGAGCATGGCGAGAGCAAGGGGTCATTATAGCCCAGGCTCGCAGGCCCTTCAAAACGCGTTCAAGCCGCGCGAGTGGGTAAGGAAGGAAAAACAGGCGTCAAGCCGCGCCGGCGTTTCCACGCCAAGCCGCCCCGCCTGTGCGATCAGCCCCACCCGGCAATCGCTGGGGTTACAATCGCTGTGGTCAAGTTTCATGCCGGAGCACGACGCGATGCGGCTGTCTTGGAAGGTTGCAGTCCCTGTTCTATGCGTGGCCATGATCGCCGGTGCAGCGATCCTTTGGTGGGTCTACAAGACGAAGGCCGACGAGCGGAAGCTGGCCGAGGAGGCGCAGGCCTGCCGTGCGCGCGCTGAGCAGGGTGACGCAAAAGCAGAACAGGACCTGGCCAACATGTATTATTACGGCCGCGGAGAGCCGCAGAGCTACGCTGATGCTTTCCAGTGGTGCCGCAGGGCCGCCGACCAAGGTTATGCCAGGGCGGAATACGACCTCGCCCACCTCTATCTTCAGGGTGAGGGAGTGCCGAAGGATGCTGCTGAGGCTCTTCGCTGGTTCCGCAAGGCAGCCGACCAGGGCGACGCGAGGGCGGAATACGGAATGGGCTTTATTTATCACGAGGGAAGGGGAGCGCAGCAGGATTACGCAGAGGCTGTTCGCTGGTATCGCAAGGCCGCCGATCAAGGCAACGCACTTGCCGAGTACGAACTCGGCTATATGTATCATCACGGCGATGGGGTCTCGCAGGACTACGCCGAAGCGGCGCGCTGGTACCGCAAAGCCGCCGACCAGGGCGATGCGCATGCGGAGGCTGGAATAGGCTTTCTCTACTACTACGGCTATGGAGTGCCACAGGACCGCGCCGAGGGACGCCGCTGGATCCGCAAGGCCGCCGACCAGGGCGAAGACTACGCCCTGCGCATTGTGAGTGCAAAGCTGACGGGATGGAGGAGGTTCGATCTATTATTCCGACTTATTGCGGGCATATTGATGACGATGGGCTTTCTGCAGCCCGGAAAGGACCGGTGGAGTCTTCGGTCGAGAATTGCGCCCCTCACAGGATTGCTTTGCCTCGTCAGCGCTGGGCTGAGCTGGTACGGGTACACCCACTACAAGATCCGTTATTGGACCTATGGCCCCAATGCATTCACTTTGTTCAGATGGCTGCTCAATGGAGTCGTGATCGTCTTACTCATCTATGTCGTGCGAACATTCAATACGCCTGCTCAGCCGCAGTGCGAGACAGCCGTGCCGGAAACCGATGCGGATAGCCGCGGTCACACAGAGCCATAGACACTCATATCCCGCCTTAGACGCAAGAACAAGAACGCGCCGAAGGCGGGGCACCCATGCATTTGGAGGTTTCTACTGCGCCAGGGGAGCCGGCGGGCGCGGAGCCGCCGTCTGGGGAGACGCCGCCGGCTTGGCCTTGGGAGCTTCCTGCTTCTTCGCCGGCGCCAGAATCGCGTGCAGAATCGTGCCCTCCATGCGCGGCATGAACTCCACAATCCCCGCCTCGCCTATGTCCTGGATGAGCCGGTTGATGATGGCGTAGCCCAGCTCGCGGTGAGCCATTTGCCGGCCCCGGAAGCGCAGGCTGGCCTTCACCTTGTCGCCGTCCACCAGGAAGCGCACCGCCTGATTCTTCTTGGTCTGGTAATCGTGCTCGTCCACGGTCACTGAAAACTTGACCTCCTTGACCACGATCACCTTCTGCCTTTTGCGGGCGGCGCGCTCGCTCTTGTCCTTTTCGTAAAGGTAGCGCCCGTAGTCCTGAATGCGGCAGACCGGGGGAATCGCGCTGGGCGAAACCTCCACCAGGTCCAGGCCCCGTTCGCGGGCAATCTTCAACGCCTCAAAGGGCGGCAGAATGCCCAACTGTTCGCCGTTCTCGTCGATAACGCGGATCTCACGCGCGCGAATTCGGTCGTTGATGCGGATAAAGGACTTTGCGGAACGTTTGTCGAGTGCGATGGGCTCCTCCAAAAGTCGTCCGTGCCCGCCTCCGGCGGTAAGCGGAAATCGCCGCGGGCTCTCGAACGCACGCTAAGTATAGCATTGGCTTGGCTCTGCTGAACAAAGGGTTTACGAGGGATTACGACGGACTCGAATTCGTTGCCTTCAGCGTCCCCTCGGCAGTCAATCCACTCACTCGCACCCGCGCCAGCCGGTTGGCCTCGAGCCGGCCCTCAAGCTCGACGGGGAGAAAGTTCTCCGTGAGCGCAGCCGTCCAGCCGCGAGCCTCCATCTCCGGCGGCGTGTTCAGCGTGATAGCCTCCACCTCCCGCCCCACAAGGCACCTTCGGTGCGTTTGACTTTTTTCCAGCGCCAAGGTTCGCAGCAGCGCTATCCGCTCCTCGACCACAGCGGCTCGAACCGGCCGCTCGGCGTGCAGCGCCCATCCCCGCGTCCCCGGCCGCGGAGAGAACGGAAACAGGTGCAGATAGCCGAAGGGCAGCGCGCGCACCAGTTCCAGGGTCTCGGCAAACTCGCCATCCGTCTCCCCAGGGAAGCCCACCATCACGTCGGCGCCCAGCGTCAGCTCGGGCCCGGCGGCGCGCTCGAGGGCCTTAACCTTTTCAACGTAGTGCCAGGGCCGGTAGCGCCGGTGCATCCGCCGCAGCACGGCGTCCGAGCCGGATTGAAGCGGCAGATGGGCGTGCCGCGCCAGCCGCGTACCGCCAAACTCCGCCATCAGCTCAATCAACTCCGCGTCCCAGTCCATCGGTTCGATTGAGCTGAGGCGCAGCCGCGGCAGTCCGGTCCGCTCCAGAATCCGGCGGACAAGCCCCGCCAGCGACCGCACAGAGCCGGGTGCCCCAAAAAGGCTGGGTGCCCCATCCTTTCCGCGTTCTTTGGCGGAAAGGGTGGGATACCGCGAATCTCGATCCGTTCGTTCATAAGGATCGCCAGCCAGATCCCGTCCCCATCGCCCCAGATTGATCCCCGACAGCACCAGTTCCTTGCCCCCGGCCGCCACAAACCCCTCCACCTGCTTCAGAACGGCGGCGGCCGCAAGGCTTCGCGACGAACCGCGCGTCCGCGGAATCACGCAAAACGCGCATCGGTTCCCGCATCCCTCCTGAATCTTCAGGTTGGGCCTGGTCTGCGTCCCAGGCACAATCTGCGCCTCCTCCAGAAACGAGTGAGCAAACCGATCGTCCGCCCAGATGGGTGCGAAAGGCTGCGCGCCGCCAGCCGCAAGCGACTGAACGCTCACCAATTCCGGCAGCGGAACAGAAGCGCTGCCAGCCCGCTCGCGAGCCAGACCCAAAGCAATCTCCGGCGCCAGCGCCTTGTGGCTGTTGCCCACCACCGCGGCCACGCCGGCCATCCCAGCCAGCTCCTCGGGCGCGCGCTGCGCATAGCAGCCGGTCACCACGATTCGCGCCGCGGGATTCACCCGGTGCGCCCGCCGGATGAACGCGCGCGCCGCCCGGTCGGCCTCCGCCGTCACGCTGCACGTATTTACCACCACCACATCGGCCGCCGAGGGCTCACCCTCGCGGAGCCCCGCCACACGCAGCCGGTCGCTCACCGCTTCGCCATCCGCGCGCGCCGCCCGGCAACCGAAATGCTCGACGTGGAAGCTGAACGCCATGAGCTCAGTCTAAGACCTGCGCCTCCCGCCCGGAACGCCTGACCCCGCGCCCACTCCCGCATGCCCCAGCCTCAGCCGCGGCCCGCGCCTCCGGTATACTGTGGACTGACCACTTGCCGCAGCGGTCTCCTCGTCCAACGATGCAAACCGCAACCACCGCCAGCGTTCCAGCTCCGGCTCCCACTGCCTCGAACGGCGGCACGCGGCACATCCTCGGCTTCGTCTACTTCACCTTCATCTGCTATCTCTCGATTGGCCTCCCGCTCGCCGTCCTGCCGCCCTATGTGCACTACCGCATGGGCTTCAGCGCGGCTCTCGCCGGCCTGGTCATCACCATCCAGTACGTCACCACCCTTCTTAGCCGCCCTTGGGCCGGCCGCATCTCCGACCGCGCCGGCGCCAAGGTTAGTGTCCTCTGGGGCATGGGAGCCTGCACCACGAGCGGCGCGCTTCTCATCGCCGCTTCCGCCGCCATGCACCTCACTTCCCCGCGCCTCGCAACCTGGCTCAGCCTCTCGATTCTGATCTTGAGCCGCCTGGTGCTGGGAGTCGGCGAGAGCCTCGGTTCCACCGGCTCTACCCTTTGGGGCATCACCAGCGCCGGGCCCCAGCACACCGCCCGCGTCATCTCCTTCAACGGCATCAGCACCTACGGAGCGATGGCCCTCGGCGCTCCGCTCGGCGTCGTCCTCGAAACTCACTGGGGCCTCGCCTCGCTGGGCCTGCTTACCGTGCTTATCGGCGCCGTCAGCCTCGCCCTCGCCATCCGCAAGGCACCCGTTCATGCCGTCCCTGGCGAGCACCTGCCATTCACCAGCGTCTTTTACCGCGTCGCGCCCCACGGCATGGGCCTGGCCCTCGGCGGAGTCGGATACAGCGTCCTCGCCACTTTCATCACCCTCTTCTACGCCAACCGCCACTGGGGAGGCGCGGCCCTCTGCCTCACCTCTTTCGGCGCGGCCTTCGTTGTCGCCCGCCTGCTCTTTATCCACGCCATCGACCGCTTCGGCGGATTCCCGGTCGCCATGGCCTGCCTCTCGGTTGAATCCATCGGCATGGTTCTGCTCTGGCAAGCCTCCTCGCCCTGGATGGCCTTCACAGGCGCCGCCTTTGCCGGCTTCGGCTTCTCCCTCGTCTTTCCCGCCTTCGGCGTCGAAGCCGTCCAGCGCGTCACCAGGAACAATCGCGGCTCCGCCCTCGGCGTCTTCACCGCCTTTGCCGACGTTTCCTTCTTCCTCACCGGCCCCCTGGTCGGCTGGGTTCTGGGAGTCTACGGCTACTCCAGCGTCTTCCTCTTCGCGCTCATAAGCGTGCTCGCCGCCCTGGCAATCGCCATCGTCCTCCGCCGCCTGCAAAGCAAGGAAGTTCAAACCGGCTAAGGTGTCTCCGTGCAAGTTCATGTCCGGCCCTGCCCGCACCGGACCCGCGCCCGGCCCACCGCTACCCGATGCCACCCGCCGCGCGTCAAACACTTGGGTGGTATACTTTAGCCCTGAGACTGCCGTTCCAGGCCTTTTTTCAGTGTCTGCCGCGTCGCCGTCTGGAGGATTCTCGCCTATGACTCCACGCGCCCGCCGCGCACTCTTCGCCGTGGTTCTCTTCTTTACCGTCTGCGCCGTTGCCGGCAGCTTCCTGCAGCGCAAGGTGGGGGCGCAGTCGTCCTCCGACGAGAGCCAGCTACGCGACAGCCTCAAGTCCTTCACCAGTGTCTATTCCATCGTGGAAGAGAACTACGCCGAACCCATCGAAGGCGACAAGGCCGACGCGGCGATCTACGACGGGGCGATCCCGGGCATGCTCCGGGTGCTCGATCCGCACTCCAACTTCTACGATCCCAAGGCCTACGCCAAGATGCGCGAGGAGCAGCACGGCCGCTACTACGGCGTGGGCATGACCATCGAGCAGCCGCGCCGCGACGGCAGGGTCTATGTCCTCTATCCGATGGAGGGCGCGCCGGCCTTCAAGGCGGGCATCCATCCCGGCGACATCATCGACGCGGTGGACGGCAAGAGCACCGTCGGCGAGACCTCGGACGTGGTGGCCAAGGAACTTAAAGGGCCCAAGGGCACGCACGTGCAGGTGGCCATGCTGCGCGAGGGCCAGCCAAAACCGCTGGTTTTCGATCTGGTGCGCGATGAGATTCCCAACCCCTCCGTGGACCTTAAATATGAGATTCGCCCCGGCGTGGGCTACATCCACCTGAAGCAGTTCCAGGAGACCACGGCGCAGGAGGTCAACGACGCCGTGGACAGCTTCCCCAACCTCAAGGGGCTGGTGCTGGACCTGCGCGGCAACCCCGGCGGCCTGCTCAGCCAGGCCGTGGATGTCTGCGATCACCTGCTCGCCAAGGGCCAGATCATCGTCTCCCAGAAGGGCCGCGCGTATCCCGACGTGGTGTACACGGCCACGCACGGCAACGACGGCCGCACCTTTCCCATCGTCGTTCTGGTCAACCGCAATACGGCTTCGGCGGCGGAGATTGTGAGCGGCGCCTTGCAGGACCACGACCGCGCGCTGATTGTGGGCGAGACCACCTTTGGCAAGGGACTGGTGCAGACGGTCTTCAACCTGAGCGAGAACACCGGCCTGGCGCTGACCACCTATCACTACTACACGCCCTCGGGCCGGCTCATCCAGCGCAATTACGCGGGCGTTTCGCTTTACGACTATTACTACAACCACGGCGGCGCCCTGCCCACCAACGCCACCAACCGCGAGGTCAAGCTGACCGACGCCGGGCGGACGGTCTACGGCGGCGGCGGCATTACGCCGGACGAGAAGATCGAGTCTCCCAAAAGCAACCGCTTTGAAGACACGCTGCTGGAGAAGGATGCTTTCTTCCACTTCGCTCCTATTTATGTATCCAAGCACTCTGTGGATGCGAGCTTCGAAGTGAACGACGCCGTGCTGAACGAATTCAAGCACTACCTCACCAGCCAGGATATTCCCTGGACGGATGCCGACCTGAACGGGGTGATGGACTGGCTGAAGACCAGCATCAAGGACAATATCGTAACCATCCAGTTTGGTGAGTTGCAAGGGCTGCGCACGCGGGCCGACTGGGATCCAATGATCCAGAAGGCGCTCACCTTTCTGCCCGAGGCGCAGGCGCTCGAAGACAATGCCCACAAGGTGCTGACGCAGAAGGCGGAGGCGCGGAACGAGTCGCGGTAAGCGGTATTCTTTGACAGGCAAGATAGGCCGTTCCCGCGGGGACGGCCTTTTTGCGTTGGCTTCGAAGAACTTTCGACTCCGGTTCCTCTGAGGTGGAGCTTAATTCCTCGGCGCCGCTTCCACCACCATTCGCACCAGTCGGGCCATCTGCCGCTTGTGCACCGTGCTCTTGGTCTTCTGCTCATCCACGCGATTGACAACGATCAGATCGAGCGCCGGCACAACCACCGCATACTGCCCAAGATGGCCTTCGGCCCAGAAGCTTCCCTTCGGAAAAGTTATCTCTTGCGGCTTGCCGCTGGCTGAGTCCCCGGTCCACCACAGATACCCATAGCCGCCCGACTCCGCGTCGGAGTAAGGGCGCGTGCTCGCCTTCACCCAGTCCTCCGGAACCACCTGCGTGCCGTTCCATCTGCCCCCGCGCAGAAAAAGCAGGGCAAAGCGCGCAAAATCCCGTGCGCTCATATCGAAGACATACGCCGGGAAGCGCGTATCCGAGCCAGTAATGTAATGTCCGTCGCGCGGGGTGAAATCCTGCATTCCTATCGGCTGGGCGATCTTGCGGTAGAAGGCGTCGAATATCTTCTCGCCCGCCGCCTTCTCATAGATGAAGCCGAGCGCATTGAAGTCCCAGTTGTTGTAGTACCAAAAGGTGCCGGGAGCATGGGAACCCCGCGGCGGCTTCTGTTCTTCCATCCCCTTGGTCTCGTAGACGGTCGGATGGTAGACCCCGGAGCGCGCTTCGAGCAGATCGCGCACCGTCGCCTGCTTCTCCTCGGCCGTGAGCGACGGCTTGTTGTCGTCGATGCCAAGCTTTGCAAGGGTGTCGCCGGGGTCGATCTTGCCCTCGGCAACGGCAATGCCGATCAGCGAGTTCAACAAGCTCTTGCGGCAGGAGTGCAGATTCGACTTATGCGCGACATCGCCCCACGCGGCAACCACCACGCCATGCTGTACGATCATGGCCGATGTGGAGCCGATTTCCTCGATGTACGCGCGGATTCCGGTGAGTTTTTGCGACTGCCATCCCGCCTGCTCCAGAGAGGAAAACTGCTTCCACTCCGCGCCGGGAACAGTTGTCGATTGGCACTCAGCTTGAATCGCCCAGCCAAAAAGCAATAACGCCATCAAACAGCAATGCTTGCTCATGCGAATACCTATAGAAAGCGAGGCCAGTTGCGCATCGGCAACGGACCGAATGCTAAATGGAGAGCTCGGAATGAGCAACGCGGCGGCTACGGCTTTGGACTTCCCATCGGCGAGATCAGCAGGAAGGTCACGCTCTCCGCGGTGCTCCTCTTGTGCAGCGTTCCTCGCGGAATCACCAGCATATCGCCCTTCTTGAGCGTCAAGGTCGTTGCTCCCACCGCCGCGGGCGCCAGCCATTCGCCCGGCTTGGTATTGCGCCCGTCCTTCGGCGTGCCGCCAACCTCGTAGACCGTCGATCCTTCGAGTATCTGCAGCAGATGGTCGCGACCCTCGTGCCACTCGAACTCCTTGGCGCTCTTGGCCACCTCGGTGGTAAGAACAACCGGGCAGGGCATGGTTTTGGCGTCCACCAGATTGTTATTGCCCCCCGCTTGCAAGGCCTTGATGTCGTCCTGAATGCTCTGCGCGGTGAACAGTTGAAACGTAGCCGGGCCAGCCGGCGCCGGGCTCTGGCCCCCGGCCTGCGAGGCAAACAGCGCTGCATCTGTGAGTGCGATACCTGCCGCGGCGGCGACTGGCGCCGTGCGCAGGAAACTGCGTCGACTTGAATTCTTCATTGCGAGGTTCTCCATTCACTTGTCTCTGACCGTGTGTTTCGTACCTGGCGATTGGGTGCTGAGGATCCCACCCTAGGCGCAAGTACAGAGACGCGCCGAGGGTGGGGCACCCAATTTTGGTACAACAACATGCGGTCAGAGACCTAGCTTCTGCTTGAGTGAGCAATCGAAGCCGGCATCTTGCCGGCGAACGGCGCCCGATTTATCCGCCATTCAAAAGCTTACACCCCCGCGGAACCTCATCTTGCGCCGGGACCGAATCTTCAGCATTCTGGCTGGCGCAGCCACTCGGCCAGCAGGGCGGCCACTTTGCGCGGCTGCTCATAGGCGGCAAGGTGCCCCGCGTCGGGCAGCAGGTGGAACTCGCACCCTCCCGGCGCGGTATTGAAGACCTCCATCTCGGCCGGAGTCACGCCGGAATCCTCGCCCCCCGCGATAGCCAGCACGGGCACATCGACGGTCGCCACGGTGGGCACGGAGTCGGGCCGCGCGGCCAGGCCCGCCTGCACAGCCACTGCCGCTTCTGGCGTCAGCGTCATGCGCGCCCGCAACTCAGCCACGATCTCAGGATGGCGTTGACGCGCAGTAGCCCCGATCAGGGTGTGGGCCATGCCGTCGAAGAGCGCTCCGGTTCCCTCGGCTCGCACCTGGGCGATATTGGCAGCGCGCCGGGCCAGATTGGCCTCCACGTCGGCTTGCGGCTTGGAGCAGAAAAAGGCCAGCCCCCGCATCCGCCGCGGCGCCCTGCGCCACAACTCCAGCAGCACATAACCGCCGATCGAGCAGCCGGCAAAGACTGCCTCCCGCACTTGGAGATGATCGAGGAGAGCAAGAACGTCGGCGGCCAGTTGCTCCATGGTCAGCACCGGCGCGTCGGGAACCAGCGTGAAGCCGCCCAGCGGCAGGTTCCGGCCCAACTCCGAGCAGCCGTGGCCGCGCAGGTCGGGAACAATGGCTCGCACGCCGCCCAGATCTTCAGTCAGTGGACGCCAATAATCGCGATCGAGCGGCGTGGGATGCAGAAAAACCACCGGCAATCCTGCCCCGGTATCCTCAAAGCCCAGCTTCGCCCCGTCCCACTGGTAGATGCCCTTCATATACCAGGAGGATACTCCTCCGAGGGAATCCCAACCCAGCCGGCCAGGTAGGCTACGAAGACCAGTCCGCCGGAGAAGAAGAACCCGATTACGGTGAAGACCCGGACCAGAGCCACATCCCAGTTATAGGCCTGCGCCAGCGCCATGCAGACTCCGGCGATCCGGCGTCCGACGATCGGCCGGACCAGCGGCCTGCCCACCATGTACTGCGGCCCCGCAACCGCCGCGCCGCAACTCGAGCAGAACCGCGCGCTCTCAGGCAACGAGATCCCGCAGCGATTGCAAAAGAATGCCATGATCGATCCCTCCTCCAGAAGCCCTGTCACATTCAACATACGGAGAAGAGTCCCGGCCGGTTCCATGGAGATGGTTCCGCTCGGGCGGCGCGGCGGCCCGATTGCCAGTGCAAGGCGGACTCGGGTTTCTCGCAAGATGACGCACGAGGTCGAATCCCGTAGGATGATCTTCACCGTGCAAGTTTGCGCCATGGTACCGTTGCGCGCCGAGTTGCGGTTTTCCATCCGGCGGCTTCTGAGTAAACCACGTCCCTCGCGGGATCCAACTTCACTGGAGTAAAGATCGATGTCCGTTCCAGAGCATGAGGCCAACGCGAACATTCTCGTATTCGATGTAGGCGGGAGCCACATCTCCTGCTGCGAATTCTCTCCGTCCGACGCCGGAGTTGGCGCCGTGCATGAGGCTCCCATCCCGGAACCATGCAGCCTGGAGGAGTTCCTGGCCACGATCGAATCGCTTGGGAAGCGCGCCCTGCCGCAAGGCGCGCGGGTAGGCGGAGCCTCCTTTGCGATGCCTGGACCGTTCGACTACGCGCTTGGCATCAGCTCCATGAAGCATAAGTTTCAAGGCCTGTACGGCGTGCCGCTGACCCCGCATCTCGCGGCTTGCCTGGGTTGCCCGGCAGAGCGGATTTCCTATCTCAACGACGCGGCCGCCTATCTCATCGGAGAGGTGAGCAAGGGAGCCGCCGCCGGCGCGCAGCGCGCAATCGGCATCACGCTGGGCACAGGCGTCGGGTCGGCGTTTGCGGTCGATGGCCAGGTGGTCGTCACCGGCGAGGGCGTTCCCAAGGGCGGAGAGATCTGGGACTATCCGTACCGGGGAGGCATTCTGGAGGATTTGATTTCAACCGCTGCCGTCCAGCGATCCTATCAGCGGCGAACCGGCCGGCGTGCCGAGGTGCGCGCGATCGCCACTCTGGCGGATACCGAGCGGGAGGCGCGCGAGACCTTCGAGGACTTCGGCACAGATTTGGGTCAGGCATTGCGCGATACCTGCGCAGCATTCCACCCCGATTGCATTGTGCTGGGCGGCGGAATCGCGCGTTCAGCGCGGCTCTTTCTGCCGGCGGCGGAGAAGGTGCTGGAAGGCCTTTCCATCCGGATTTGCGTCTCCGCATTGGGCAGTTATGCCCCGCTGGTAGGCGCCGGCGTTCACTGGCGCAATGCGCGCTCAGCGCAGCTTCATGCGGCGGGCGCGGAGCCATCTCCAACTGCCGATTCCACTTCGCGTTAAGTCGTCCGATTGCTGTTTCTGTTGTTAACCCCCTGCTTTGCTGTAGCATCCACCTATGATTGCGGGCGTTTCGTGGGTCTGGTGGCTGGGGTTTCACGCGGTGGTGGCGGCGCTGCTAGTGGCCGAGTCACTGTTGTGGCGGGCTTTCGGCGATGCCCCAGCCCTGGAGGCCGCTCCGGCGCCAGCTTCGCTGCCCGGGCCTTGGCGCAGCCACCGCCGCTCGCGGGCTCTTGCCTGGCTGACCACGGCGGCGCTGGTGCTGGCCGCGGCCGGCTTTGCGATGTGGATCGCCGTCACTCAGGGCCGGCAGCCGGCGCTTGAATTCGTAGGCGGCTATTCCATTGAGATTTCGCTCAGCGTGGACAATCTCTTCGTCTTCCTGGTCATCTTTCAGGGATTTCGCATCAGCCCTCAGCGCCAGCACACGGCGTTGATGTGGGGTGTGGCAGGTGCGGTGGTGCTGCGCGCTTTGTTTATTGGCGCGGGCATCGGGCTGCTCAGGCGATTCGACTGGATCACCTGGGTATTCGGCCTGATCTTGCTCTATGCGGCCTGGCGGCTGTTCCGCGGCCGCTCGCCATGGTGGATCCGCCGCCTGCAACCGGCCCGCGGTTCGTTGCTGCCGGTGATTCTGGCCGTCGAAGTCACCGACCTGCTGTTTGCCATGGATTCGATTCCCGCCGTGCTGGCCATCTCTCACAATCCTTTCGTGGTTTACACGTCGAATATTGCGGCTGTTCTGGGCCTGCGCTCCCTTTACTTTGCGCTGGCGTCGCTGCTGGATCGCTTCCGCTACCTGCACTATGGACTGGCGGCGATGCTGGCCTTTGTGGCGCTGAAGATGCTCGCCGGCCGGTGGATCGAGGTCCCAATCACCCTCTCGCTGGCCACGATGGGCGCAATTCTGACGGTGTGCGCGGTGGTTTCGTGGATTGCGGGAACCAGGGATCGGGGAGCCGGGAGCAGGGATCGGTAACGAACCGGCCTGGATGATAGACCTGCCGCTCCGTCCGGCGATGCCGGGCAAAACGCTGTGAATCCGCTCAGGTTGCTCAGCGCCTTTAACCCCAGTTCAACATCTTAGTAATCTGGCCGTCACGCAGGATTGCTAGCCTTGCGTGAAGTGCGGGCAAATCCTGCTTCACTCTCATCCGGCCCGCGCAAAAACCCATCTTCAACCACAAACAACATTTGGAGGTCACTTTGACACACTCTATCGCGAGCGCGTGGAAGCGCCTGTTCGCATTGGCTCTATCGATCCTCGTGCTCTTCGCCGGTGTGGCGCTGCACGCGCAGGCAACAGGTTCGGTCGATGGCACTATCCTCGACGTGCAAGGCAAAGGGGTCGCGAATGCCGCTGTCACCGTAAAGAATGGCGCGACCGGTATCGCCAAGACCGTCAAGACCGACGCCAACGGACATTATGCGGTCGATGGACTGCCCGCCGGAACTTACACAGTGGAAGCAACCGCCAGCGGATTCGCGACCGGGTCCAAGACCGGCGTTGAAGTTGGCGCGGGGCAGACGCAGCAGGTTGGTTTCACGCTGAGCATCGGCTCGGCCGCCGAGCAGATCACGGTCAACGCGAACATCGATTCCATAGCCGCGCAGGCCGCGCCCAGCGGCGGCTTCATTGAAGAGCGTTCCGCCCAGTCGCTGGTCTCGAATACCTACATTGAGAACTTCACCTCGCCCATCGCCGACTTCGGCGAGGTCGTCCAGATCGTTCCCGGCACCTTCACCACCAGCGCCAATGGCATTGGTCTGGGCCAGAGCAAGACCTACTTCCGCGGCTTCCCCGACGGCGATTACAACATCGATTTCGACGGCATCCCCTTCTACGACACCAACACGCCGACGCACCACTCGTGGGCCTTTTTCCCCGCGCAGTGGATCGGAGGTGTGGACTTCGACCGCAGTCCCGGCACAGCCGCCACCATTGGGCCAACTCCCTTCGGCGGCTCCATTCATCTGCTCTCGAAGCCGCTCACCAGCGAATTCGACATTCGCGGCACCGTCTCCTACGGCACATGGAACACCAAGCTCTACGACGGGGCCTTCAACTCCGGCAGCTTCGGATTGTTTGGCAGCCCCAAGAGGTCGAATCTCTTCATCGACGTGCATCACATGAACTCGGACGGCTACCAGAGCTTCAACTTCAATAGGCGCGATGCCGGCTCGTTGCTTTACCAGTACCAGTTCTCGCCCAAGACCGTGCTGACGGGCTTCAGCGGCGTGATCCAACTTACCTCCAACGGGCCGAACATCAGCTCCACCCGCTGCATGCTCTACGGTGTGTCTGCCACCGGCGCTTACAGTTGCGCCAACGCCGATACAGCGAACGGACTCAACCCGTACACCGGTGCGGGCCTCAAGTTCCTGCTTACCAACAACTCCGACCCCACAAGTTGGTTCGACTACCAATACAACCACTACCAAGTGCCCACGGACTTTGAATATGTCGGCATCAAGAGCGAGTTCGGCAAGGGCTGGTACCTGGAAGGAAAGGGGTACACCTACAACTACGACAACGGCGAACTGTACTCCAACGCCACTCCGATCACCGAGGTTACCCAAGCCGCGGCCGTCGCCAACCCCTCCCTGGTTCCCGGCTCAATTGTGATCGGCACTGGCTCCAAAGCCGTTGATTATTATGATGGCGTAGCAGTCGCTGCTTGCGACGTCGCGGTCAGCAAGACCAGCAAGACCACCGGAATAACCACGGTTGCACTTCCCTGCGGCATCGACAAGTACAACAGCTATCGCAAGTACGGCGAGACACTGCTGGTCACGCAGACTTCGAAGCTGGGCGTCTTGCGCACCGGCCTCTGGTATGAGTGGGCGGACACCAACCGGCATCAGTATCCCAGCGATCCTGCCAACGGATGGGCCGATCAGGCGCTGCCGAAGTTCAACGAGTCGTTCTGGACCAACTCCTATCAGCCTTACGCGGAGTATGAGTTCCACGCGACCCCCAAGTTCAACGTCACGGCCGGAACCAAGTTCGCCGCCTACACCATCGATGTGCTGCACCACGCCGACGACGGAGCGACAGTGGGCCCCTTGACCTGCCCCCTCACCAACCCTACCGTTGCCTGCGCGGCCACGGTTACCAACACAGGCAGCTTCACCGCTTGGCTACCCTCCCTGGATTTCAACTACCGCATCCAGCCCAACTGGTCGGTTTATGCGCAGGCGGCAACCGGCAGCATCGTTCCTCCCAGCGCCGTCTACGACTACTACCAGACGCCGACGGCAACCGTCCCCAACCCGCAGCTCACCACGCCTCCAAAACAGCAGAAATCGACCACCTACCAAGCCGGCAGCGTTTACAAGGGCAACCGGATCGCGCTGGATGCTGACGCCTATCGCATCCGCTTCCAGAACAGCTACTCTTCCACGGAAGACACAACAGTCGGAGACGTCGACCTGGGCGACACCCTGTACTTCCTTCAGCCCAGCTCCATTACGCAGGGCGTTGAGTTCGAGACCACCATGGTCCTCATGCAGGGACTCAACCTCTATCTCAATGGGACCGCGTCGAATGCCTACTACTCGGGATCGCTGAATGCCGGCACCATCGACGCCCCTTATTACGAACAAGCCCCCTCCGGCCTGTGGGTGGCGCAGACTCCCACCGACACGGAAGAGCAAGGGCTCACCTATCAGAGCCATGGCCTGGATCTGGGCATCTTCAACCACCGTGTCGGCGAGCAGCGGGTAGACAATGGGGCCTATCATAACCAGGCCATCATCGCGCCCTTCAGCACGGTCAATACCTACATCAACTACACCATCCGGAATCGCTCCATCTTCGATGGGACCAAGATCAGGCTGAGCGCAACCAACCTTCTCGACTCGCACAACATTCAAAGCCTCAGCCTGGCGGGAGCGGCCGTCACCGAAACGATCCCAGGGACGACCCTCACCGATCTTTTCAACACCAACGGTCCCACCCCCATCAACGGGGCCGATACCCCTGGCCCCATGGCGGGACGCAGCTTTGCGGTCACCGCGACATTCGGCTTCGCGCCCAAGCAACGCAAATAGAAGAAGTCCGAGCGGCATTCAGGCTTCCAACTCGGCCGCGACTGTGGAGACCATCTCACGGCGCGGCCGGACGTGCGTTTGACAATGGATGGCCGGACGCACACACCGGCGCCGAGGTTCTCTGGGCGCTGCTCTACGGATGCTGTTCGACGACGACGTTGACGGTGGCGGCGTTGCCGGAGGCGGCCAGGCCGAGGAGATTGGTGGCCACGCCGGGGAGCGACGCCGGGGTGAAGGCGACAGAGCCGTCGATTGCCGAGGTGGCTGTGGCGGACTGGGTGGCCAGCAGCGGAGCCTGAGCGCAGACGCCGTGCGCGGCACAGGGCGGAGCCCAGGCGTAGAGAGCCTGGTAGAGTTCCACGGAGCCGCCGGCCATGGGGTTGCCGTCCATGTCGAGAAGGCGCAGGGTGATCTGGCTGGGAGTGGATTGCATGGAAAGGCTCTGGGCGGTTCCCGAGACCGCTTCAAGAAGACCGTACTCCGGGCGCGAGCCGAAGGCGTTGAAGGCGATGCACTGGCTGGTGCCGTTGAGACAGGCAGTGGCGGAGACCTGCTGGCCTTCAGCGAGCGGGCCTACGGTGAGGATCTTCGCGGCGATTCCGTTTGCGCCGGTGATGGCGGCGGTGCTGCCGAGCGCGCCGATCCCGCTCGACGGCATTTGCCAGGCCACGGACTGGCCGCTCAAGGGAAGGCCGCTCGAGAGAACCAGGGCCTGGACCGTCCAGGTGAAGGTTGCGCCGGCGGCCAGGGAAAGCTGGGGCGTGAGGGAGGCCAGGACGGGCGGCGTTCCGCCGGTGAAATGCGCCTGCAGGCTGGAGCCGTTGGTGAGCGCGGCGGTCACGATCGACCAGGTAGCATCGACGGCTGTCACATTGATGGTGGCGCGGCCGTCGCCGGTTGCCGCAACCGAGCAGACGGGCTTTCCGCAGGCGAGCGTGGCGGTTCCGCCGGTGACGGTGTAGATGACGGTGACGCCGCCAGCCGGGGTCAGATCGGGGCCCAGCGCGGTAACCGTGAAGGGAATGGGCGTGCCGATGGGCACCGTGTTCATGGGCGCGGTGAGCAGGGTGAGCGCGTCTCCCGCGCCGGAGTCGTAGCTGACTCCGCCGGCGACGATGGCCGCCGCGTAGAAGAGCGGCAGGTCGTCCACCTCGACGTCGACGGAGCCGGTGACGCCGGTGGCGGCGGGCGGCGCAACGGCGGTGATTTCGTTGGGCGAGATGCTGGTGACCACGGCCGGCAGGCCGCCGACCAGGACCGTGTCGGCAAGGCGAAAGCCCATGCCGTGAATGACGATTGGGCCTCCGGAGGCGGGCAGGCGCTGCGGCTGGACCGTATCGGCATAAAGCACCCAGCCGTTGTAAGGGTAGTCGGGACGGCCGTCGCCGCGCTGGTCGGCGATGCCGATGCGCACCATATCGTCGCCGGCGGTGGCCACCCGAAGCCAGCTTTCGCCGGCGGCCAGGCCGTTCATGCCGGGGCCGGCGCCGATGGCGGGCGCGCCGACGGGATCGAAGGCGTCCCAAATGCCGATGGCGGGCATGGCTTTGTCTTCAGTGGGCGCGCCGGTCTCGTCCAGGGCCTGCGTAACGACGGTGAAGATGCGGTTGCCGCGAACCGGAAAGCTGAACCAGTCGCTCTGGCCCACCTGGCTCAAGCGTCCGCACCAGAGGCCGCTTGCGGGCAGCGAGCGCGGCGCGGCCAGGGTTCCGATGGCGTCCTGATAGCCGCCAACCGCCGAGTCGGGAGCGTCGACGGTGAGGGTTTGCGCCATGCCCGCTGACAGTCCGCGGACCAAGACCGCCTGCAATGTGCCGGAGGGGGTCGCTTGGCCGTCGAGATAGGGGCCGACCGAGTCGGTGAGGATATAGAGGGGGTTGATGGCTTCAAAGGTGACCTGATAGCTGGCCGTCGTTGTGCCGGGCGGCAGCGGGATTCCGCTCAAGTCGAAGTAGCCCTGGAGGGACGGATCGTTCGATCCCCACTCAGTGAGGAGATTGCCGTTCGAGTCTGCGAAGCCGGTGACGGGATTGCCGTGGTTGCCGTTGAAGTAGCCGCCAGAGACAAAGGTAACCGCGTACTGGTAGAGGGGATTGCCGCCGGCGTCGAGAGGCCGGGCAACGACGTTCACGCCCTGCATGCCGAGGCCGGTGCGGAAGGTGACTGTACCCTGAATGGAAACGGTGTTGGCCGCAGTGAGCTGTTTGCCCGGGAAGCTGGCCAGGTTCTGGGCGGTGATGGGGTAGATACGGTTGAGGGCGGCGATGTCGTCGTAGTGGAGAATGGAGGGCTCGGGGATGCACTGGCCGCCGCTCTGGGTGCAGACGCCGCTGAGGGGTTGCATGACCGGCCAGCCGTCGGTTCCGCCGGGGATTTCGTCCACAAGGGCGGTGGGGTTGACCTGAGCGTAGTCCAGGCCGAGGATGCGTCCGAAGGCCCGCTCCAGCTCGTAACTCATCATCTCAGTCAGGTTGGAGTTAGTGGCGCATAGGCCGTTGAGCAGGATGATGCCGTGGGCGATGGTGGCATCCGGGCTGACGTTGTCCATCCAAACCCACACGCCGTTGTTTTGGCAACTGGTGGGATCGCTGGCGCCCACGCCGAAGATGGCATCGATGACCGAGCCGTCGGCGTCGTAGATGATCCCCAGCGGGTAACTCGTGGCCGCCGGCGTCACGTCGGCGGGCTGCGTAATGACGCCGCTGGCCGCCGCGATGTTAGCCCCGTTGACATCTTCGTTCAGAGGGCCTTGGTCGGCGAGTGTAACTCCGGCGGTGGGGACCGCGCTCCATAGAGCCGCCGCCGCATCCACCATCGCCGTGGCCTGCTGATTTGAGATTCCACTGTTGAGCGGCCCCTGATCGACGTAGTAACTGACCTGGCCGCCTGCCCAGTGGACGGGCTGGCCGAGGACTCCGGGGTTGAAGAAGCTGACCCCGGCGACGTACTTCGGTCCGCCGGCCTGGATGGCCGCGGGCGCAATCAGCGCCAGCGAAGCGAGCAAGGCCAGGGCCGCGCGGCGAGTTAGAACGAATGAAGGGCGGAACACGGGGCGCTCCAAGTTGAAAACTCATGGCTCGAACTGAGCGGCTGCCCGACAAGGGCGAGTTATCCGTGTTCAGGGCGGCCATAAAGGAGTTATCGGCCCGCGCCGTGGAATGGAAGTTTCAGAAAGTAATCGGAAAAAAGCAACCGGCGGGTGAAATATCTTATGGAAGAGTTACGGTTCTGTATCTTGGAACGGCAATGTGCAGCGAAATGCGACTTATAGGATCCAGAAAGTGGCCCAGGATGCGAAAATCTCATTAGAGACGCGGAGCGAGGCGGCGATGGCCGGTGTTTCAGCCTGTGCAAAAAGTGGCCGGTTTTTACACGGCGGCGATTCGGCGCTGTCGCGATTCCAGACAGACGAAACCAACCCGCAAGGTGGTTCGGCCCGGCAAAGCGTGCGGGATCCGGCTCGCGAAGGAATGCCCGCTATGCAACGCCCTAATCACTCCTTCTCGGGGGAGCGCAGCCGGCGGCGAAGGACAAAAAAGATGAAGTAGTTGATCCAGCAACTGGCTGCAATAGAGATACAAGGATAGAAGAATTGCGGGTAATCGCTAAGAAAGAAATGAAAAGAAAACCTGCCGTTCTGAATCCAACCTACGCCGCCGAGCGAGACCACGGTAAGAGCCAGCGCCCAGGCATAGAGCCGCCGTTGCCAGCGCAGGAGGCCCTGCGCGCGCCGAAGCGAGCGCAGCTCGGTATCGGCGGAAGGTCCCGGCGGCGGCAGCGGCAGTTCAGGCGTCACGCCCAATCCATCGCGCTCGATCTCCAGCCGCAGAGTCTCGTCCTGTTCAAGATACGCATCCACCATGGCGCGCGTCTCCGCCTTTGCTTCGCCCGCGGCATAGAGCGGCAAGAGGTCCAGAATCGCCTCGCGAGGCACAACCATCGTCACGCCCATTGACTTTTCGTTGCTCATTTCAACCCCTCCTCAGATTCATCAATGCAGCCCGGGCTCGATGGACCTTGACCTTGGCCGCAACTACCGAGATTCCCAGAACGCGCGCGATCTCGCTATAGGGAAGATCGTCTATGGCCCGCATCACCAGCGCCGCTCGATCCGCGGGCGGCAGATCTTCCATGGCCTTGAATACCTCTGCCGCCTGACGCCGCTGTTCCAAAACGGCATCCGATCCGGGCGCCGGGTCGGCCATCTGCTCGTCCAGCGGGGCACGCTTTGAAGATTGCTGCAAGCCTTTCAGAAAACAATTGCGCGCAATGGTAAACAGCAGGCCCTTGACGGTCTCGGTCCGGATCGTCCCGGAAGAAGTCCATAAGCGGACAAAGGTCTCCGAAACGATGTCTTCGGCATCCATCCTGTTACCGGTCAGGTACAGCGCAAACCGGAAAACATCCGCCGAGTACTTTTCGTAAAAGGAGCCGAGGTCGCTCATGGTCTTCTCCTCCGTTTGCGCCATGCTCATTTCACCACAAGTCTTGCCAGCATCAGGCCGCCGATTCCGTCCTGCAGGAAGTGGGCCAGCATTCCCGGACGAAGGCTTTTCCTCCACGCCGCAAGCAGGCCGAACAGGCACCCATAAACACCAATGGTAACGACCATGGCCGTTCCCTGATAAGCATGAGAGAGACCGAACACGGCTCCCTGCAGGATGATGCCGGCAGCGGCGCTTCCTGTCCACGCCGCGAACTGGCGCTGCAAATATCCCCGATACATCAATTCTTCGCAGATCGCCGCCGTCAGGCTCAAACCGAGAAAGAAGGCCGTTTCCGGGCCCGTGTGCGGAAGCAGGTTCTTGATCGCTTCGCTTGGCGCGGCGGGAAACAGATGACGGACGAGCGATAGCAGTATGTTAGCAACAACCAGAAAGCCAACTGCCAGCCCAGCGTCGTGTAACATTGTGCGCAATCTGGACTCGAAGCTACCTAGCAGGCTCTTCACGCTTTGCCGCTGTCTGCCGCAGCCCCAGGCAATCCATCCCGCCATTGCCCACTCGGCGACAAGGATAATCGTGTAGCCCACGATCCTGTGCGCGCTTCCCGTTGCGCTTCCCGCGCTGTGGATCCGCATACTGAAGCCAACCAGCGCGGCAAGCATCGTCAATAATCCAGCGGTGTGCCATAGCGGAAATGCCACCGGCGCTGGACGATCGACAGCGGGTAGCCCAAATGTTGCGATTGTTTCGGTTTTCATCCCATCTCCTTTCCTGCTCACCCTATATATCCGGAAAGAACCGAAAGGTTACAAGCACAGGCCGCCGACGGCAGCTTGCTCAGCGAGAGATACTTACCAAAGGGCATGTTCTCAATACGTTTTGCGATGCCTGGAGGAGGACTATACCCCCACGGCCGCGCGGCCTGCCGATGGATGGTTTGCCGGTCTTGCGCCTGTGAGAGAATGTTGGCAAATGCCGAGAACAGCATCAATGGTCGCCCCGCGCAATTGGAAGGATGCCGATCGCGTTGAGGCCACGCGGGAGTTTCTCAGCCAACCCCCGCCCCGCCGGGCCGCCATCCGCGACCTGATGACGGAACTGCTGTCGCCGGACCCCTTTGCCAGCCGCTACGCCGCCGATCTGGCCCGCCGCGTGAGCGCGCGCGAGCCGGGCATTCTGCGACGGCACGCCGATGTACTGATCGGCCTCGCCGCCGAGATTCCGCGGGAACAGTGGCCGGCCCGCGGCTACGTGACCCTGGCGGCCGCTTTGAACGCCCGCACGCATGGGCAGCGCATGAGGCTGGCGCCCCTGGTGCGCGCCATGGTCGAAGACGAGCGTATCGCCCTGCGCGCCATTGCCTTGGAGGCCTTCGCCATCCTCGCCCAGGCCGAGCCGGAACTGCGCGACGAAGTTCTGATCCTGTTGGAACGCTCGCGCCGCGCCCCCGAGCCCGCCGTTCGCTGCCGCGCTCTTCGCATGCTGCCGCAATTGCTGGCCGCCGAGATTGAGACCCGGTCCCGCTCGGCCATCCGGCGACCGGAACGGAGGGGCAGGATGAGCTTGCAAGGAACAGGGGCCGGGCCGACGAGAAGCTCGCGGCGGTGCGCGCGGCCTCAGATTTCGGGGTAGAAGTCGAAGAAGGCGTCGAGCGAGCGCTTGAGTTGCGCTTCGATCTCTTCGCGCGAGCCCTCAATGAGGTGCATGGTGACGTGAGCCTCGTGGCCGGTGGCCAGCTTGAGGGTGGCGTCGCGGATTTCGGTGACTTCGCCTTCGGGCAGGAGCCGCAGTCCATAGACGAGAGTCAGATTGGCCATGAAGATCATCTTAAAGAACGCGGCCGGGGACGAACAGTGCGGCTGGGCAAGATGAACAAACCTGGGCAAGTTGAACAAGGCGTCTAAAATCCAGACAGGAAAGCTTATGACAGAGATTCGCGATACGGTTATTCTTGGCTCCGGCTGCGCCGGGCTTACGGCGGCCGTTTACTCCGCCCGCGCTGGACTCAAACCCCTGGTTCTGGAGGGCCATGAGCCAGGAGGGCAGCTCTCGATGACCACGCTGGTGGAGAACTTTCCCGGCTGGCCGGAGGGCATCCAGGGGCCGGAGCTGATCGAGAACATGAAGAAGCAGGCCGCGCGGTTTGGGGCCAGCTTCCAGACGGCGCATCTCAACGCTGCCGAACTAGGCGCCCGGCCGATCCGATTGACGACCTCGGTGGGGGAGATTCTGACCCGGACGCTGATTGTGGCCTCGGGCGCCAGCGCGCGCTGGCTGGGATTGCCGAGCGAACAGGCGCTGATTGGGCACGGCGTCTCCAGTTGCGCCACTTGCGACGGATTCTTCTTCCGCGGGCGCGAGATTGCGGTGGTGGGCGGCGGCGATTCGGCGATGGAGGAGGCGCTGTTCCTGACTCGCTTTGCCTCCAAGGTGACGCTGCTGCACCGGCGCGAGGGCTTCCGCGCCTCGAAGATCATGCTGGAGCGGGCCATCGCCCATCCGAAGATTGAGCTGCGCCCCAACACCATCGTGGAAGAGGTGCTGGGCGTGGAAGAGCGCGAGGTGAAGGGTCTGCGGCTGAAGGATGTGAAGACGGGCGAGCTGTGCGAACTGGCCGTCAGCGGGCTGTTCCTGGGTATCGGCCACGAGCCCAACGCAAAGATGTTTGCCGGGCAGATGGACCTGGACGCGGAGGGCTATATCCGCACCACGGGCAACGTGCTGACCACTTTGAATGGAGTGGTTGTGCCGGGAGTGTTTGCTTGCGGAGACGTGCAGGACCGGCGCTACCGGCAGGCGATTACGGCGGCCGGGTCTGGGTGCATGGCGGCGCTGGAGGCGGAGAAGTTCCTCGAGGCGGAGGGGCACTGAGACGATTGCAGGAGCATCCGCATATGTTGTGTCGCGTTTTGTTCGTTCTAGTGTTGTTGAGCTCGACACCGTTGATCTCAAGGGCCGGAACTTATTCGCGATCCGCAACGAGGGTTTCGCTCAGGTGCGATGAGCGCAGAACTTGCCGACCTGTTTCAGTTCGCTCGCCCGACGGAACCATGAATGTACGGCGCGATTTTCAATGGGACGTCAAAGATCATCTGAATCTGGCTGAAGTACGTGTCATCACACCCAAAGGCACATGGGATCTGAACTTTCCTTTTTGGGTTGATGTCGACGTATTATGGTCGCCCGACTCGCGGTTCATTGTGCTCTCGGGAAATCCCAACGGTTACACAAACGGGATGGTGGTTTTTCGGGTTTCGGACTCCGGACCGGTTGAGATCGATGCTGCCCGAGAGCCGTTCGAGGATATGCTGCACAGGTTTCCGCCCTGCCGAGCAATTCAAGCGGATGAGAATTTATGCAAGCAAATCTCCTCGCATGAGGATTGGCTGAATTTTGCCGCATTGGATTGGTCAGGAGATCATTCCGTCGTCGTGATGGGTGAGGTGCCGCCGTCCGGGAGTTACGGTGGAATTCTGGGTCAGGTCATGGGCTACGAGGTGGATCTTCCGAGCGGGAAGATCGAGCGTACGATGACGGCGCGAGAGTTTAAGGCTCGCTGGCAACATTCCATGCCGTGGAGGTTTACTATTCCGGAGTCCCCTGAATGGCAGCAGTGAAGTTACTCGGGCTATCCAGGGCACTCGCGTTCAGAATTGATGGAAGACGAAGAAGACTGCCGCGACCAGGCAGACCCCCGCGGCGGCGTGATTCCAGCGCAGATGCTCGCCGAAGTAGAAGAGGGTGAAGACGGCGAAGACGACGAGCGTAACGATCTCTTGAATCACCTTGAGCTGGACGGGCGAAAAGCGGTCGGCGCCGATGCGGTTGGCCGGCACCTGGAAGCAGTATTCGAAGAAAGCGATGCCCCAGCTGACCAGGATGACCTTCCACAGCGCTTCCTGGCGGAATTTCAGGTGGCCGTACCAAGCGAAGGTCATGAAGATGTTGGAGAAGATGAGCAGGATGACTGTCCACATGGTCGTATTGGATGCGGGCGGGGTGGGCCGGGTTTCAGCGGGAACACGATGACAGCGCTCAGCGAAAATCTCGAACGGCTGGAGGCGGCGATCGCGGCGGCGTGCCGGCAGGCTGGGCGGCAGCGTGGCGAGGTCGAGCTGATGGCCGTCTCGAAGACCTGTCCGGCGGCTACGGTGGCGGAGGCGGCTGCGCTGGGGATCGCGCTGTTTGGCGAGAACCGCGTGCAGGAGTTTGCGGCCAAGGCGCCGGCGCTGGAAGGACTGCGGCGGTGTGACGCGTCGGCGAGTCCCATTCGGGTGCATCTGATTGGGCATTTGCAGTCCAACAAGGCGGCGCGGGCGGCGGAGTTGTTCGACGCCGTGGATTCGCTGGATTCGCTGCGGCTGGCCGAGCGGCTGAACGAGGCGGCGGGCAGGCTGGGCAAGCGACTGCCGATTCTGATCGAGGTGAAGCTGAGTTCCGAGGCGGCCAAGACGGGGCTGGAGCCTGAGTCGGCCGAGGCGGCCGCACTGCTGGAGCGGCTGCCGGACCTGGAGCACTTGCAGGCGCGGGGGCTGATGACGATCGCTCCCTTTGGCGCGGCGGACGATGCGACGCGGGCCTGCTTCCGCAGCTTGCGGCAGTGGCGCGACCAATGGGCGGCGGCGCATCCGAAGCTGGCGCTGGAGGTGCTCTCGATGGGGATGAGCGGGGACTTCGCACTGGCCATCGCCGAGGGCGCGACGCGGATACGGGTGGGGACTGCGCTGTTTGGCGAGCGCCGACCCAATGCGAGGCGGGAGTGATGCTGAGGGCTGCTTCAGCAGGCGTCACGCTGGCCGTCCGCGCGCAGCCGGGAGTGAAGAAGACGGCGATTGCGGGCGTCTACGGCGAAGGGCCGGCGGCGCAGTTGAAGATCGCCGTGCAGGCGCCGCCACTTGAGGGCCGGGCCAACGCGGCGCTGGTTGCCTTTCTGGCCGAGACATTTGGAGTGGCGAAGAATGCCGTCGAGTTGATGGCCGGAGAGTTATCCCGGAGCAAGGTCTTTCTGCTGCGTGGAATCGGGCGCGACGAGGCTGAGGCGAGGCTGGCGCAACTACTGGCAAGGAAGTGAGCCGATCCAACTTTCGCGCGCCGAAACGGATCAAGGCGGGCGCGCCGAACACCGCCGATTCCCGGCAGCACAGCCCCGCAAATCCTCCGTTGAGAGCGGAGAACAAGGCGAAAAATCCAGGTTCCTCGTACAATCCAAAGCAAGGAGACTGCCGCGGTGCGCCGAGTCTATATGGACGCGAATGCCACCACCCCTCTGCTGCCGGAGGTGATGGAGGCCATGCGCCCCTACTGGATGGAGCGCTTCGGGAACGCCTCCTCGATCCATCTGCATGGGCAGCAGGCGCGCGCCGCCGTGGACCGCGCCCGCGAAACCCTGGCCGAATTCTTCAACTGCCATGCCGCCGAGGTGGTCTTCAACTCCGGCGGCACCGAGGGAGACAATGCGGCGATCTGCGGCTTGCTGCGCCCCGGCGAGCACTTCGTCACCACCTCGATCGAGCACTCGGCGATTCTGGAGGCGGCCCAGCGGCTGGCAGGCAAGGGCATCGAGACCACCTTTGTCGCGCCCGCCGCGAGCGGCCTGATCGATCCTGAGGAGATTCGCCGCGCCATCCGCCCTCAGACGCGGCTCGTTAGCGTCATGCTGGCCAACAACGAGACCGGCGTGCTCCAACCCGTCGAAGAAATCGGCCAGATCGCCCGCACCGGAGGTGCTTTCTTCCACATCGACGCCGTGCAGGGCGCGGGCAAGGTCAGCCTCGATGTCCGCCGCTTCGGATGCCACCTAGCCACGATCAGCGCCCACAAGATGCACGGCCCCAAGGGCGTGGGCGCCATGTTTGTGCGCCGCGGCACTCCCATCGAGCCGCTGCTGGTGGGCGGCAGCCATGAGCGCCGCCGGCGCGCGGGCACCGAGAATGTGCCCGGCATTGTGGGCTTGGCCAAGGCTACGGAACTGGCCATGCTGTCGCTCGAGGACGGAACCATTCCACGGCTGGCCGCCTTGCGCGACCGGCTGGAAGCGGGAATTCTGCGCATTCCCGGCACCGGCGTCAACGGAGCGTTAATTCCACAAATGCTGGGTGCCCCATCCTTGCCGCGCACTTGTTCTTGCGGCAAGGGTGGGATACCTCGAACCTCAACCGGTTTTGTTCATGAGGATGGCTGCAATTCCGTTCCCCGCGTGGCCAACACAACGAATATCTGGTTCGACCAGTTGGAGGGCGAGGCGCTGGTGATCGCGCTGGACCTGAAGGGCGTGGCCGTCTCCGGCGGGTCGGCCTGCCACTCCGGAGCCACCGAGCCCAGCCACGTGCTGATGGCCATGGGCCTGGACAAGACGCGCGCCCGCGCCAGTTTGCGTTTCAGCCTGCTCAAGACCACGACCGAGGCCGATGTGGATTACGTTTTGCAGGTCGTCCCCGAGGCCGTGGAACACCTGCGCGCGCTTTCGCCGGTGGCGGCGGGAACGGCGGGGTAAGTCGTTGGGGATTGCGATGAATAACGAATATGCTCCGAAATGGGCCGAATATAGGCGAATCTGCACGTGGGGAATTTACTCACTTGTCGCATTCATCGCTATCCCTTTTGGGATGATCGCAATTTCTGGCGTCCTGATGCGCTTTGGTTTGTTCGGGTTTCTTGACCACTTGAGCATGCTCCCATTTATCACGGGCGTTGCTCTCATGTTCATAACGGGGTATTTTGCCTATCTCCATTACATCTGGGAGTGTCCTCGGTGTGGAGAACGCTTTGGCAGAAATCACGTGGAATGTCAGAATTGCGCTCTGCCAAAGTGGGCGAATGAAGACGACTCTGAGTTGGCTGAAGAAGAGGTAGCATCTGGCAAAAGAGTATGGCCTAAGCCGCGCATCTGATAGCTTACTCAAGTCACCGGTCGAACGCTTCGACAATGTTCTAGGAAGCATCAGGATTTCCCCATGACCGAGCCCGAAACCATCGCCGTAGCCATGTCTGGAGGGGTCGACTCCTCGACGGTTGCCGCCATGCTTGCCCACTCGGGCGACGGCTCCGCCGGCGTGAGCTGCTCAGTCGTCGGCCTCACCCTCCAGCTATGGGACCAGACGCGACTGGCCGGCAAGCACGGCATCCCCGACGCGCCCAAGGCGGGCCGCTGCTGTTCGCTCGACGACGTTTACGACGCCCGCCGCGTGGCCGAGCACTTGGGCATTCCCTATTACGTCGTCAACCAGCAAGCCCGCTTCGAGCGCGATGTGGTGCGGCCCTTTGTCGAGGAGTACATGGCCGGCCGCACGCCCGTCCCCTGCTCGCTCTGCAACAACCACCTCAAGTTCGACCAGTTGCTCCAGACCGCGCGCTCCATCGGCGCCGGACGGATCGCCACCGGCCATTACGCGGTCAACGAGTTCGACCCGGCGCGCGGCCGCTGGATTCTCAAGCGCCCCGCTGACCTGGCCAAGGACCAGACGTACTTCCTCTTCGGCCTCACCCAGGAGCAGTTGTCGCGAACTCTCTTCCCCCTCGGGAACCTGACCAAAACGCAAGTCCGCGAAGCGGCTCGCCGGCACGGCCTGGCGCTGGCCGAAAAGCCCGACTCGCAGGAGATATGCTTCATCCCCGGCGGCGACTACAAGCAGTTTCTCACCGCGTATCTCGAAGAGCAGGGCGAGCGGGTTCCGGAGACCGCCGGCGAATTGGTCGCATCGAGCGGCGAGGTTCTGGGCCGCCACGAGGGCATCTTCAACTTCACCGTGGGCCAGCGCAAGGGGCTGGGCGTCAGCTCGCCCACGCCGCTCTACGTGCTCAGCATCGATCCGGCCAGCCACTGCGTCACTGTAGGCGCCGACGTCGAACTGGCCACCCGAACGCTGCGCGCCCGCCGGCTCAACTGGATTTCAATCCCCGAGCTGACTGCTCCTATGCGCGTGCAGGCCAAGATTCGCCATCGCCACGAACCCGCCTGGGCCACACTCTCGCCCACCGGACCGGACGAGATTCTGGCCACCTTCGACGAACCCCAGCGCGCCGTCACGCCCGGCCAGTCCGCCGTCTTTTACGACGGCGACGAGGTGGTCGGCGGGGGCTGGATTGTCTGATGCCGCGATGCTATCGAAGATTGAGCGGTCGTGCCGCTTTCAAAGGGCGAGACCGGCGGTCCCGGCGGTGTGCGATACTCGAAAAAGCATGTATAAACGCATTGTTTTGAAGCTGTCGGGAGAGGCATTGGCGGGCGAGCGCGGCTTTGGCCTGGACGCCGCCAAAGTCGCCGAGATTACCGGCGAGCTGGCCGACCTGAACGCCCTGGGCGTGGAAGTCGGCGTGGTGGTGGGCGGAGGCAACTTCTTCCGCGGCGTGAGCGAGCAGGCCAAGCAGATGGACCGGGTGAGCGCCGACAATATGGGCATGCTGTCGACGGTGATCAACGCCATCGCCCTGCAGGACGCCTTGGAACAGCGCGGCGTGCAGTGCCGGGTGATGAGCGCCGTCTTCATGAACCAGATTGCGGAGCCGTATATTCGCCGCCGGGCCGTGCGCCACCTGGAAAAGGGCCGCGTGGTGATCTTCGCCGCCGGCATCGGCAACCCCTTCTTTTCCACCGATACGACAGCCAGCCTGCGCGCCATGGAGATCAAGGCCGAGGTGCTGCTGAAGGGCACCAAGGTGGATGGAGTCTACAACGCCGATCCGGTGCTGATGAAGGATGCGGTGAAGTACGACGAGATCACCTATATGGAGATCCTGCGCCAGGGATTGAAGGTGATGGACTTGACCGCCGTGAGCCTGTGCAAGGACAACAACCTGCCCATGATCGTCTTCAACATGAATCAGCCGGGAAACATCCGGCGGGTAGTGCTGGGGGAAAAGGTCGGGTCGCTGGTGACGACGTAAAAACAGTGGTCAGTTGTCAGGGGTCAGGGGCGGTGCGGGGCTAGGGTGAGACTGGCTGAACCGGGAGGCCGATCGGAGGCGTCTAACAGCCAGTGGAAATACGCAAGCCAGAACGGCTGAATGCACTGACGGGCCTGCGTTCTTTCGCGGCCGTCAATATCGTCTTCTTCCATTTTTCCGATCCAAATTGGTTTGGCTGGCTGGCGCCCGTGGTCAACGCCGGCTTCGCTTCGGTCAGCTTCTTCATTCTGCTGTCGGGCTTCGTGCTGGCGTACAACTATGCGGAGCGGGCGCGGGCCGGGAAGCTGGACCGGGTGCGCTTTTGGAAGGCGCGGTTCACGCGCCTCTACCCCATCTACCTGCTCAGCCTGCTGCTGGCCTGGCGAATGGTGACGGTGGAGTACCACGCTCACTCGCACGAGATGTTTTGGACGGGCATGGCGCTGACGCCGCTGCTGCTTCAAGGATGGGTTCCTGCGGTCGCCACGTTCTTGAATACGCCGGCCTGGACAATGTCGGCCGAGAGCTTCTATTACGTGCTCTTTCCCTGGCTGGCCAAGTGGAAGAAGCCCGCGGAGGCCTGGCGCTGCCTGATTCAACTGGCCGCGGTGTGGGGGCTGGGGATGATCCCCGGCGCGTTGTACATTG
The DNA here is from genome assembly GCA_050014575.1 of Occallatibacter sp. Taxonomy (GTDB): domain Bacteria; phylum Acidobacteriota; class Terriglobia; order Terriglobales; family Acidobacteriaceae; genus Telmatobacter. Next base: position 68,634 of record JBEKDB010000011.1, read on the forward strand.
CGATCAACCCGGATGGCATTGCGCATCCGGACCGCTGGAGTTGGGGTCCATGGCTACAGGTGTTAAAGTTTACGCCGCTGCCGCATTTGGCCAGCTTTGTCTTTGGCATCTTGCTGGCCGAGCTGGATGAGATGGTGGAGCGGGCCGGGCGTCTGCGCCTGCTGCTTGGGGTGGTTGGTTTTGCGGGCGCCTTTTGGCTTCTGTGGCTGGGTCCGCGAGTGCCTTACGCCATCATGCACGACGGGCTGCTGATGCCGCCCTTCGGCTGCATTATTCTGGGGCTGGCCGGGGAAAACCCGCTGGCGCGCGCGCTGAGCTGGCGCCCGCTGGTGTTTGTGGGCGAGGCCAGCTACTGCCTCTACCTGCTGCACTTCAACCTGTGGAACCTGATTCACGACTCGCATGTGCTGGAACGGCTGGGGCTGATGCGTTACGATCCGTGGATCAGCTATGTGCTGTTGATTGCGCTGGCGCTTATTGCGCTGCACGTGGTGGAGAAGCCGGCGCAGCGGCAACTGCGCAAGTGGATGAGCGCGTAAGGAGAGTGGGATTCATGTCTCCATGCATCCACTTGCAAATAAGACAGATATACTCTTACGACAAATAGATACGCCGAGAAGCACACCCATCTGACCTTTCGCCACCTGCTTGAAAGGCACGACTTATGCGGCAAAATACTCGATACGGTGAATTGATATCTGGACAGCAATGGCATTCGCATCTCTACGGGCACGATTGTGGATGCCACCATCGTCGCGGCTCCCGCGTCGACCAAGATCGGCAAGAAGGAACGCGATCCCCAGACGCATCAGACCAAGAAGGGCAACCAGTATTGCTTCGGCGCAAAGGCGCTCCTTCATGCTATTCATTTCAGACTCAAGACACTAGATGGGATGGGGGGTGGTGTTGTGGGCGCTGGTGACGTTGTCGGGCTCATCGGTGAAGGACTTGCCCTCTCCGTAAGCGAACTTCTGGAACCTGGCGCCGGTCTTGCGGATCGCGTCTTGCGCGCCGTCGTCCCAGGTTACCAGCGCCTCGCCGTTCACATAGGCCCACTTGCCGTGCTCGTTGCCGAGGGAGCGCATGGCGTCGCCCGTCTCCTCGAGCGTGATGTAGAAGTTGTTTCCGGTGCCGTCGCCAACCTCCCATTTGCCTAAATAGCGGCCTCGCGACGGCAGCGAGAGGTTGGGAGACGCTGTTTCAGCGGCGACGGCAGGGGCCGCGGGAAACTCGATCCGGGAAATATCGGAGAGATTGAAGGTCTGCCGGTGGCCATCCTTGAAGACGATCACGATGGTGGCCGAGCCAGTCTTGGGGGCCGGGGGAGTGGCGGCCAAACCGCTGGGAACCGCGAGACAGAGCAATGCAGCCAAGCCGGCAACGCTGACAAACTTTCGCATGGGATTCTCCTTTGCAATCGGCGGCGCGACACAGGTCCGTGCCCGGCCGCGCCAATCTTAATCTACGCGCGCAGGACGCGATTTGTTCCCTGGACCTTACATGTCTGGCGCAAAACGAGCAGACGATTCACTCGGCGGGCGGATCCGCAGCCTGCAAAACCGCGCCCTTCAAATCCCGGAGCGCGCCGGTCGGTGGCATCCAATCGTCTCACCCCGCCTGATAGCGGTGGAGGCGGCCGAGGCCGTTGAAGGCCGCGACCTTGTAGCACTCGGCCAGAGTGGGGTAGTTGAAGACGGTGTCAATGAAGTAGTCGATTGTGCCGCCCAGGGTCATGACGGCTTGGCCGATGTGAACCAGTTCGCTGGCGCCCTCGCCGATGATGTGCACGCCCAGAATCGTGCGGGTGTCGCGATGGAAGATGAGCTTTAGGCGGCCGGTGGTGTCACCGCGAATCTGGCCGCGGGCCGTCTCGCGATAGTAGGCCATGCCCACTTCGTAAGGCACGTCCTCGCCGGTCAACTGCTCTTCGGTCTTGCCGATGAAGCTGATCTCGGGAATGGTGTAGATGCCGTAGGGATAAAAGCTGGGGTTGGAGGCAGCGGAGCGGTCGTCGAAGGCGCGCGCGGCGGCGATGCGTCCCTGCTCCATGGAGACCGAGGCCAGCGAGGGAAAACCGACCACATCGCCGACCGCGAAGATGTGCTCGACCTTGGTTTGGTAATGCTCGTTGACCGGAATGCGCCCGCGATTGTCGGCCTCGATGCCGGCAGCGGCCAGGTTGAGGTCGTCGATGTTGCCCTGGCGGCCCACGGCATAGAGCAGCGCGTCGCCCGAGACCCGCTTTCTGCTCTCCAGATTGGCGACAACGGTGCCGTTGGGCAGCTCCTCGACGCTCTCGACCTCTTCGCCCAGACGGAGGGTTACGCGGGCGTCGCGAAGGTGATAGCTGAGGGCCTCGACGATCTCCCGGTCGGCGAACTCGAGCAGGCGGTCGCGCTTTTCGATGATGGTGACGCGTACGCCGAGGACAGCGAACATGCAGGTGTACTCCACGCCGACCACGCCGCCGCCGACCACGATGAGCGAGCGGGGCAGCGCGGGCAGGTCGAGGATGTGGTCGCTGTTGACGATGGAGCGGCCGTTGATGGGCACCTTGGGCGAGCCGGCGGGCCTGGCGCCCACGGCCAGGATGACGCGGCCGGCCTCCAGGGTGGTCTCGGACTCGGGGCCTTCGACGCGGACCGTGTGGGGATCGGCGAAGTGGGCGATGCCATGGATTACGTCGATGCCGTTGCGCGAAAGCTGCGCCTCGGTCACGTCTATCTCGTTCTTGATGACCGCCTGCACGCGGAAGGCCAGGTCGGCCATGGTGATCTTTTCCTTCACCCGGTAGTTGACGCCGTAGATCGACCGGTAGCTGTAACCGGAGAGGTGCAGGACGGCCTCGCGCATGGTCTTGGAGGGGATGGTACCGGTGTTGACGCAGACGCCGCCCACGACGGAGCGGGCCTCGACCACGGCCACGCGCTTCTTCATCTTGGAGGCGGCCACGGCGGCGCGCTGCCCGGAGGGTCCGGAACCAACCACGATCAGGTCGTACTTGACGGCGCTCATGCCAGTGTCTCTGCTCCAGGGGTGCAATCGATCTTGGCCGCGAAGACTCCGAGCGGGAAGCGGCGATGGCCCATAACCGGAGGCTACCATAGGGCGGGGCGGCGAGGAGCAAGCAGGGCTTGAAGATTTTGCGGCGGGAACAAAACGCCGCCGGAATACGTTACGGCAGCATGGAGAAAGCGCGACGGCCAGCCGGGGTTGAAGACCGGGGTTCCGGCTGCCGGCCTGCCTGAAGACGCGATCGAGAGCGCCAACCCTCCATTGGATCGACGCGGCATCGGAGCGATAGACAACGAGACCTTGCAGGCAACTCCAACGTTTCTGCCGCCGCCAGGCAAGTTTCCCGATACCATAAATTCAAAACCGGATGCAACCCTGTCTGAGACGCGAGTTCTCATATTCCGGCCACTACCCAGCCAAGAGAAGATACTGCGCTGGAATCCCTCGGCGTATATATTGGGGAACGGCTGAGAAATAGAATGAGATCCGAGCCGCCGCTTATTATGAGTCGCACGCGAAATGGAAGCTGAGGGGGCAACAATGTTCAGGCTTTCGGCGTCAAATGCTTTCCGGAACCGCTTCATGCGGATGCTGCGTCCGCGCACTAAGTGGGGCCGCGTCACCTTGTGGTCCGGCGGACTGACCCTGTTGCTCATCGCCCGGCGCTGGATCGCGGGTTATGCGTTCCATTCCTTGCTGGGCGGCTTTGCGGCGTTCTTTTTCCTTATCTTCGCGTTCTGCGCGTTTTGGCTCAGCTTCCGTTGGGCATACCGGCTGATCATGTGGCGGCTGCGCCATAGGCTGATCGTGACCTATGTTTTCATAGGCGTCATTCCGATCGTGCTCCTGCTGCTCCTCGCCGGTGTGGGCGGATACTTGTTTGCCGGGCAATTTGTCACGTATGTCGCGGTCTCGAATGTGCAGTCGGTATCGCTGCATTTGAAAGCGGCCAACGATGTCCTGGCGTCGCAACTGAGTACTCAGGGCAGCTCCGCAAAGCTGGACAGGAGTGTTGCCGGAGAACTCGCCGCTTCAACCCGCGCGGAGTTTCCGCAGCGCACCGTCACCGTGTGGCAAGGCAAAGACGGCTTCACGCTCTCCGGCAAAGGCGCTCTCACCACGGCTCCCCCCGCGAAGGTACCCGATGCTATCAAGCCAGATTTCAGCGGTCTCGTTGTCGATGGCGACAGTTTGTACCTGCGGGCGGTCAAGACTTACGACCGGGAAGGCATTAGGCTCGCGGTGATCTCCAGCGTTCCCATGACGCCTGAGCTGCTGAGGTCGGCGACTTCCAACCTGGGCTTGGTGACCTTGTTTCCGCCCGGCGTTGGGAGCAACTTCCAGGTTGGAGGACCGGCAAACGCCAATCCGGCCGATCGCAAACGCGTGGAGGCCGGAACCGTTCCGGCGCCTTCCAACCGGTTTGATCGTGCATTCAGCTCCTATTCAGTTTTTAACGCAGTTGACTGGGAAACTGGAGAATCGCAGGACGGCGCCATTCGTGTTGTCACCCGGCCATCAATGATCTACAGCACCTTGTTCGCTTCGCTCGGCGACAATGCGCAGGTTGTGGAATTCGTACTGCTCGCCATCGCAATTCTTCTTGGGCTGGTGGAGCTGGCTGCGCTCTTTATCGGTTTTCGGCTGACGCGCAGCATTACGCTCGCCGTGGCGGAACTCTACCGCGCCACCGAGCATGTGAACAGCGGAGATCTCACGCATCGCATTAGAGTTCGCGGGCGCGACCAGATGGCGGTATTGGAGCAGTCGTTCAACTCCATGACCGAATCGCTCGTCAAGCTGGTTGCGGAGCAGAAGCAGAAGCAGCGAATGGAGAGCGAACTCGCCTTCGCCTACGAAGTGCAGGACCTGCTCTTCCCCCACAAGTTCACGGAACTTGCCTCATTGGATACCTACGGCGTTTGCCGTCCCGCGCGTTCGCTGAGCGGGGATTACTACGACTTCATTCCCCTCGGCAGCGACCGGCTGGTGCTGGCGGTGGGCGATATCAGCGGCAAGGGAGTTCCTGCCGCTCTGTTGATGGCCACTGTTCATGCGTTCATCCGTGCCTACTCGCTGGCGCCGGATATGGAATTGACCTCGGCGACGCTGGAAACGGGAGCGCTCACCAAGATCGAACGCCAAATTTACCCTCCGGGGAACGGCGCCGCCCAGTTGCGGCTTTCACCCGCCATGCTGATGGCTACCTTGAACTACCAGGTCTTTCGCTGCACCCCGCCGGAGAAGTTTGCAACCATGTTTCTGGGCTGTTACGACGCGGCAAGGCGCGAGTTGACTTACTGCAACGCCGGCCACGTGCCGCCCATCCTGCTAAGCGGGGATGGCGGGATTTCGCGCCTGGCGGCATCCGGCACCGTCGCCGGTCTCTTTGACGATGCAACCTACGATGAATCCACGGTTTCGATGCAGCCGGACGACCTGCTGGTCGCGTTCAGCGATGGCGTCACAGAACCGGAGAACGACTCCGGCGAATTCGGCGAGGAGCGCCTGATTGCGTTGATTCAGGAGCACCGCGAAGAGCCGCTTTCGCGCATCGGTCAGGCCATTACCAACGCCGTGACGGAATGGATCGGCAGAGCTGAACAGCCGGACGACGTAACCGTGGTTCTCGCCCGCGCCCGCTGAACCGTTGCCGCGCGCCGCGACGGAGAGTTGAGATTCGGCCGCGGGCAAGCTGGTGGACGCTTGCCGACATAACGGTGTTGACCCGCGCACCCCGCCCACGCTGCCAACGCCCGGGCCTAATTTGGACTGGACGCCGCTCCTATTGACATTCGATAGGAGTGCATGCCATGCTCCTACAGACATTCAATAGGAGACTCCGGGATGGAACAGAATCAGACCAATCTTTTGCAAGGGACCCTCGATCTCTTGATTCTCAAGGCCATTGGTGAAGGAGAGGCTCACGGGCTTGGCATCTCCCGGCGCATCGAGCAGATTACGCAGGGCACGTTCAAAGTCAAGCCGGGGTCACTCTTTCCCGCGCTCCACCGGATGGAAGAAGCGGGATGGCTCACTTCGCTCTGGGGTGAATCGGAGAATCGCCGGCGGGCCAAGTATTACCGGCGGACCAAGGCCGGGACACGCCAGCTTCAAGCAGAGAGAGAGCAATGGAGCACGATCGTCGGCGCCATGGCAAACGCGCTGAATGCTCAGGAGGCCTAGATGGTTATCGGATCGCGACTGAAGGCGGCTGTTTTGAACCTGCTGCGCAAAGAGCGCGTTGAAGCCGAGTTGGACGCGGAGATTCACGCCTACGTGCAAGGGGTTGCCGACGAGTTGATCGCTGCCGGAGTGGAAGCCGGGGAAGCACGTCGCAGGGCGTGCGCGGAGGCCGGCTGCGTTGAACAGGTCAAGCAGTCGGTTCGCGATCATCGCGCCGGAGCAGCCTTCGAGCTTCTTTGGCGGGATGGGTTGTACGGCATGCGCCAGCTTCGCCGCAATCCCGCGTTAGCCGGCACGGTCATTTTCACCCTTGCACTGGCGATCGGCGCCAACACAACCATCTTCAGCGTGGTCTGGCGTCCCATGCGCTATGAACAGGCGAACCGCTTGAGGATGGTGTGGGAGACACGGCCCGATGGAAGTCGAAGCAACGTCTCGGCGGGCACGTACCACGACTGGCGCGATCAGAACAACGTATTCGAGAGTCTGACTGCCGCTCGCATGGAGAGCGCCGTCCTCTCCGGCAACCCTCCGACGCTCGTTTATGGCGCCTCCGTCACGCCGAAGTTCTTCGACACCTTCCGCTTGCAACCCGGACTGGGTCGCTTCTTTTCTCAGGATGAATTTACACCGGGCAAAGGCGCCGTTGCCGTTTTGAGTTACGAGCTTTGGAAGACGCGCTTTGCGGGAGACCGGGCGATTCTGGACAAAACTGTCGCTCTCGATGGCATGGCGTATCGCGTGATCGGCGTGGCCCCGCCCGATTTCGAGTTCATGGGGCATGAGGATATCTGGCTGCCTCTGGCTCTTTCTCCGGGAAACACCGACCGTCAGGAACGCAATCTGCTGGTAGTGGGCCGGCTGAAGCCGGGAGTCGAAGCTGCCCAGGCAGGGGAAGAAATGCGGGTACTGGCAGAGCGAGTCGCTCGTCAGTCACCCGCAACCAACAAGCAATGGAGCGCGCGTGTGCAGGACTTCTTCGAGTCTATGGCCGGTCCTGGAGTTCATCTAATGTTCCTCCTGCTTTTGGTGACTGTTTCCGTGGTCATGTGCATGGCTTGCGCGAATGTGGCCAACCTTCTTCTTGCACGGGGCACTACGCGTCAGAAAGAGATCGCGGTTCGCATCGCATTGGGGGCGCGCGGCTGGCGCATCATGCGTCAATTGCTGCTGGAGACTCTTCTGTTGTCGGTGATGAGCGGAGGATTGGGCCTGCTACTCGCCTTCGCCGCAATGCGGTACCTGGCAACCCTCCCCGCCCTGCAGGCGCCGGGCTTGGCTCCCATCGAAATCAATTGCGAAGTTTTGGTATTTGTTGCGCTGCTCTGCTTCGCCGCGACCATGCTTGCCGGGCTCGTGCCTGCGTGGCAGACCAGTGCGGTCAATCCGCTGGAGCAGTTCAAGACCGCTGGCGGCAGCCCGATGGGCGATAGGAAACACAGCCGCCTGCGCCGTGGGCTGGTGGTTGCGAATCTGGCTCTTTCTCTGGTACTGATGGCTACGGCGGGCCTGAGCCTCCGCGGATTGATGAGGCTCGCCGAGGCCGATCCGGGATTTCACAGCGATGGATTGCTGACCGCCCATCTTTCTCTGCCCAGTACGCGGTATGGCGACCCCGCCCGAGTCCAGGCGTTCTATTCCGAGCTGCTCACAAAGGTGCATGCGATCCCTGGCGTGCAGAACGCAGCGATCTCTTCCGAGCTTCCGCCCTCGCATTTCTTCGCCAATCAGCCATTTCGCATCGAAGGAATCAACGCGGACCCTTCTTTCGCCTCCTTTGCCGCAAACTATCAGGTCATCGGTGGAAGCTACTTTCGCGTCCTTGGCCTGCCGCGCCTGAATGGGCGGGAACTCAGTGAAGACGACCGCCATGGGGCGGCCCGTGCAGTCGTTGTCAACCGGGCGTTTGCCGAGCGGTTCTTCCCTGCCGGTGATCCGCTCGGCCGTCGTCTGCTCATCGCGGAACATCTCCATGGCGAAGGCGATCCCGAGTCACAAGCCGCGCTCGAGATCGTCGGGATCGTCTCCGATTTGAAAAGCTCTGGATTGATGGAACCGGCTCATCCGCAAATATACGCATCCTACTTGCAGGCGCCCGCCAGCGGCGAGTACCTCGCCGTTCGCAGCAGCCTCCCGGAACAGCAGATTCTGGAGTCTGTCCGCGATGCCCTGCGCACCATCGATCCGGAACTGCCGCTGACGGAGGTAAGCACAATGGAGGAACGCCTGTCGCGTCCAATGGCGGGTGGACGCATTGTCGTGTCTCTGCTGGTGATCTTTGCTTTTGTGGCCTTGGCCATGGGCAGCGCGGGCCTCTATGGCGTCATCTCCTATTCGGCAAGCCGGCGCACGGCCGAATTCGCGATGAGAATAACCTTGGGAGCCCCGCGCCGGGAAATCTTCCGCCTGGTCGCAGGCGGCGCCCTGCAACTGTTACTCGTCGGCGGCGGCATCGGCGCGGTGCTCGCTTTCGGAGTTTCGCAAGTCCTCAGAAAGGCTATCTTTGGCGTCAGCTTCTTTGATCCGGTGGTATTGACTGCCGTGCCTTTGGCTCTTCTCGCAGTGGTCCTGGCGGCCAGCTATTTGCCCGCGCGCCGCGCCATGAAGGTCGATCCCGTCGTTGCGTTGCGCTATGAATAGAATCTCTCGCGACCGTTGGGGTGGAACCGAAAGACCGATCCTAATCGCAAACGGAAACTGAACAAGTCCGGGCTTCTCTGTAAAGGGAACTCCCAAGGCGGCAGAACTGGTCCTCAGAACCGCCCAAGTCGCCGCGAGGAATCATTGCTTGGCGCGAAGTGAGCCTTAGGCTTGCCCTAATAATGCGCGGGCCTCATGCTATGCTGGAAGGCCGGCTGGCCCTGGGTGCGGAGCGTCCCGCCGGGGTGCGCGACGCCTTCCAGGCGGAACTGGCGAATCATGCCATCCAGGTCGGCGGCCAGCGAGGCGAGGTTCTTGAGGGCCTCGACGGCTTCCTCGGCGCCCTGCGCGCTCTCGATGGAGAGTTGGGAGATTTGGCCTGCGGATTCGGAGATCTCGCCGGAGGCGGAGGTCTGCTGGGTGGCGGCGGTGGCGATGAGGTGAATCTGGTGCTCGACCTGCTTGGAGGAGTCGATGATGGCTTCGAGGCTCCGGCGCGCGTGGGCGGTTTCACCCATGCCGGTTTCGACGGCGGTGCGGCTGTCGTGCATCACCTGGAGGGTTTGGCGGGTTTCTTCCTGGATGCTGCGGATGGTGCCGGCGATCTCTTCCGTGGCCCCCTTGGTACGTTCAGCCAGGCGGCGGACCTCGCCGGCGACCACGGCAAAACCACGACCGTGTTCTCCGGCGCGAGCCGCCTCGATGGCCGCATTGAGGGCCAGCAAGTTGGTTTGCTCGCTGATCTCCTGAATCACGTTGACTACCTTGCCGATCTCTTCGGAGCGGTGGGCCAGCGAGGTCATCTTCGCGGAGACCGTGCTGGTAGCGGCGGCGATCTTTTCCATGGTGATGGACGCGGCCTGCATGACGGTGCCGCCCTGGTCAGCGGTTTCAGCCGAGACCCGGCTGGCGCCGGCGGCGCTCTCGGCATTGTGGCTGATCTCGCCGATCGTAGCGGTCATCTGCTGCGCCGCGGCGGCAATCTGGTTGGTCTTGCTGGACTGGGTGTGGGCGTTACCGGCTTGCTCAACCGCGCGGGCGCTGATCTCGGCGGTGGCGGCGGAGAGCGTCTCCGCGCCCTGGGCCACGGATTGCAGAACGCCGCGCATGGAAGCGACGCTGGTGTTCAAGGCGGCGGAAAGCCGGCCGATCTCGTCGCTGCCGGACTCGGCCACGCTGACCGTCAGGTCTTTCTCTGCCACGCGCTCCAGCGCCGCTGTGGCGGCTTGCAGGGGTGGGGCTATGAGCCGCGTGAGCTGGAAGCCGATGAATGCGCAGAGCAGGACGATGAAGAACGTGACCCCTGTACTGACCCAGGTGGCGCGATCGCTGGCAAGAGTTGCGGTCGCGGACTCCTGTGTGCCGTATTTTGCATTGAGGCTGAGGTCGTCGGAGATGGCGGCCAGCGCCGCGTTGTAGTTCGCCATGACGGAGTCCGACGCCAACAGGTCCAGGGCTTCGCCGGTCTTGACGGCTGCCAGAAGAGACCCGGCGCGATTGCTGGCGCCCAGATACTGCGCGAACGCGTCGGAAAACTTCTGGAAGAGTTCGCGCTCACCCGGATAGGCGATCCTCGGTTCGTACGACCGGACAGCGTTCTGATACACATCTATGGCCTTTTGTCGCTTCGTGCCGTGGTCGGCCGAGCAGGCCGGCGTCTGGCAGAGCAGCAACTCCATATCCTCGCGCCGAACGGTGTTGGTCGATCCTTGGATGTCCGCCAGCGCCAGCACAGATGGAAAGGAGTTGTCGCTCACATCGGCGCTCTTGGCGGCGATGCCGTGAAACGCGATGAAAGTGTAGGCCCCCAGTACGATGCACAGGCCGCAGACACTGCCGAACGCATAGGTGAACTTCCGGGAGACGGGGAGGTTGCGGAGCCAGGTCATGCCAGGAGCCTTTCTCGGGTGGTTCGCTCATTTCATCGGCGCAAGCCTGCCGGACTTGAGTACTTTCGTTTGCGGTCTTGCCAGGCGAGCGCCGGAGTTCCGCGTCCTTTCGCGCCGTGGGAATCGGCTTCGCTTCACAGGATTGCAACAATGGCGTTATAGCTGGTTGCCAGTTCCCGAATTCATTTCGGCACTCCCGGTCCAGGCGACCGGATTTCTATGCAAAAGGAAGAGTTCAACGACTATGAAGTCATTTCAGCAAAGGTGGATCAAGTTATCCATTCTCGGTATCGTGGGCCTTGCGGCCTTAGTTATCTCTCATGTGGCTACCGCTCAGTCCGTCAGAGCAGCCAATCCGCCGGAACTCAGCGTGGTGCAGTTGCCCGCGAAGACGCTGGGGCCGACGGTTGCCGGCGGCTCTCCAACCCTCGCGACCATCACCTTCACTTCAAAAAACGGCCCCTTCTGCATCCAGGGATTGGTGGCGAGCGCAAGCCCGTCCGCGGCCGTCGGAGCAAATGAATTCGGCAGTGTGTGGATCAACCTGCAATACATCGACCAGATCGGACTTTCTCATCCGTACATCACGTTGGCGGACGGTGCAACCGGCGGTTTCTCTGCCTCTGACATCGTTCTCAACTATGGAGGACCGACCTGTGCCGCCAAGTCGGTACAATTTGGCCTGATTCAGTGGCAGGCCCAGACGGGCTCCGGAACAACGATCGGCGTGATCGGCGAGGCTGTGATTTCGACCGCGAGCGGCAACACGGTGACCGTGAAATAGCAGCCCGACGATCCAGGCTCTAGCCAGCACCATGGCCTTGCTGTATATGCTCAGGACATGATTTCCTCGAATTCGATTTCGCGGTTTATTGTGTCTCTCGGGCTTTCGGCGATGGTGCTGGCATCTCTTGCGCTTTCCGGGGCGATGCGGCTGGCGGCGCAGACGGCGCCCGCCACTCCACCGCCGCCCACGGCCCCCGCGCGCCCCGCGCCCACGCCCGAGCAATTGGCCATGCGGGCGGCCGCGGAGAAGGACCATCAGCGCCTGATGGACCTGCTGGGCATCAAGGAACTGCGGCCGGGAGCCGACGCACATAACCCCAAATCGCCCACCGCGGTCAACTACGACGAGTCGAAGGCCAATGTCTACCCCAGCCTGCCCGACCCCCTGCTGCTGAAGAACGGCAAGCGCGTAACCTCTGCCAAGCTCTGGTGGACGAAGCGCAGGCCGGAGATCGTGGAGGACTTCGATCGCGAGATTCTGGGCCGCGCCCCTGCCAACTTGCCCAAAGTGACCTGGGAGGTTGTGAGCAAGACAACGGAGACGATCGGCGACGTGCCGGTGGTGACCAAGAGGCTGAAGGGCCGGGTGGACAACTCGGCTTGGCCGCAGATAGCGGTGAGCATTGATCTGACGCTGACCACTCCGGCCAATGCCGCTGGTCCGGTCCCGGTGATCATGGAACTGGCCTTCAGCGATGAGTTCATGGCGGCCATCGCCAAGAGCATTCCCGAGATGATGCCGGGAGGGCCTGGAAACACGGGACCGTCGTGGCAGCGGCAGGTGCTGGCGCGGGGGTGGGGCTATGCGGTTCTGAGCCCCACCAGCTTCCAGGCGGACAACGGCGCTGGACTGACCGAAGGCATCATCGGCCTGGCGAACAAGGGTCAGCCGCGCAAGCTGGACGATTGGGGCGCGCTGCGCGCCTGGGCCTGGGGCGCCAGCCGGGCGCTGGATTACTTTGAGACCGACAAGGCCGTCGATGCCAAGCAGGTAGGCGTTGAGGGCCATTCCAGGTTTGGAAAGACGGCGCTGGTGGCCATGGCTTACGACCCGCGCTTCGCCATCGGCTATATCAGCTCCTCGGGCACCGGCGGCGCCAAGCTCTACCGGCATATCTTCGGCGAGCAACTGGAGAACCTGGCGGCGGCGGGCGAGTACCACTGGATGGACGGCAACTTCCTCAAGTATGCGGGGCCGCTCACCCCCGGCGACCTGCCGGTGGATAGCCACGAACTGATTGCGCTGGTTGCGCCGCGCCCGGTCTTCATCGGCGCTGGAACCACAGCGGGAGACGGATGGGCCGACGCGCGGGGAATGTTCCTGGCGGAAGTTGGCGCTGGGCCGGTCTATCGCCTGCTGGGCATGAAGGACCTTGGAACTGCGGAGTTCCCGCCCATCGAGACGGCGCTGACCGGCGGTGAGCTGGGCTTCCGGCAGCACACGGGCACACGCCGGCGCCGAACTGGCCCACGTTCCTCGACTTTGCCAGCCGGTATCTGCACGCTCCGGCGGCCAAAGCGTTTTAGAGTTCTTTCGACAGGACGAGGAAGCGGCGGTCGATGCCGAGCTTGAGCGGCTGAGTTGAAGGCAACGCCTGCGCGCCGTTCTGGACGTAGCCAAATCTGCGATAGATGGACAGCAGATCGGTACGCAAACTCGGGACGGTGAGGTCGATAGCATCGCAACCCTGGAAGCGCAGGTAATCTTCGGCGGCCTCGATGAGCAGGCGCCCGATGCCCGCGCCTCGGGATTCAGGATCCACGACGTGCCGATCGAGGTATCCGCGCGCGTTTCGAGACTCCCCGCGGACGCGGGCGAAAACCCGGCCCAAATAGGCGCGCGAATCCCGGATCTCGGTGTAGATGCAGCCGAGAAGCTGGCCGGATGCATCCTCCGCCAGCAGAAACTCGCCCTTCCGCATCATGGCCGCCAGGTGGTCTTCGTCCGAGCCCGAGCCATCGGGAAAGGGCTCAGTGGAGAAGGCGGAGTCGATGAGCGAACTCAGCCTCGTTCGGTCGGCAGCGGTTGCCTGCCGAACGCCATGAGGGAGACAGGGCTTCGAATTGGAAACAGCTTGCCTGGTCATTGTCCTGGCCTGGGCACAAGTAGCGCGGCCCTCTCGCGCTCCTGGCCTCTTGGCGCCATTGTAAGGCGGCGCTCCGCCGCAAACCTCGCCCTTTCGTTGAGGCGATCCCGCACCCCCCGGCGGCCGGGACGCCCTAAAGCTGCTTCGACATCAGGATACAATGGCATTCTACGCCCGATTTGAGCGGTTGGGACGGATGAAACTCGCCCGTTCCGGTTTCGACGTAACCAAATCTCCGGTAGATGGGCGGCAATTCAGGACGCATGTTCAGGACGGTAATGTCCACAGCCTCGCATCCCTGGCGTCGCAAGCTGTCTTCGGCGGCCGCTACGATCCTGCGCGCAAGGCCTGCACCCTGGCAGGCGGGGTCAACCGCGAGCTGTCCCAGGTAGCCGCGCGCGCCGCGAACCTCAGTGTAAACGCAGCCGAGAAGTTTGCCCGCGCCGTCCTCCGCCACCAGAATCTCGCCCTTCCGCATCATGGCCGCCAGGCGGTCTTCGTCGGTGCGCGTGCCCTCAAGGAAGGTCTCGATGGAGAAGGCGGAGTTGATGAGCGGAATCAGCCGCATTCTGTCGGCGGCGGTTGCCGGGCGGATACCCGGAGGAAGATGGGGCTTCGAAGTGGAACCTGCTTGCTTGGTCATTTGTCCCGGCCTTGGCGGAAGAGGCGCGGCCCCCATGCGCTCCTTGCCCCTTCGTGCCATTCTAAGGCCGCTCTCCGCCGGAAGTTCTTCCTTTTCGTTAAAATGATCCCTCATTGACGGCGTGCCGTCCGCACCGTAGGCTCAAATCATGGAATTCAAGGTAAGTGAGCTGGAGAGGGAGCCGATCGACTTCGACCTGGAGCTGGCTCCGGGAGCGGTGGACTTCGGCGATGAGGCCGAACAGGCCGGGCAACTGGCCTCGGCCGGGCGGGCCGAGGTGCTGCATGAGCATCGCGGGCCCAGGGACAGTGTGGCCGACATCCGGCTCAGGGGCCGCTTTGCGGGCAGATTCCAGGTTCCGTGCGCCCGCTGCGTCGAGCCGGTTGAGATTCCGCTGGGAGCCGACTTCGACCTGATCTTCCGCCCCGCGGCCGCCGATGCCGAGGCGACGGAGCGGTCGATTACTGCGCCGGAAACGGAAATCGGTTATTATCAAAAGGACAGTCTTTCGCTTGAAGATGTGCTGCGTGAGCAGGTGCTTTTGTCCCTGCCGGTCAGGACGCTGTGCAAGCTCGACTGCAAGGGACTTTGCCCGCGCTGCGGTGCGAACCGCAATAATCAGCCGTGCTCCTGCGAAGCAGGTCCGAGCGACCTCCGCTGGGAGGCGCTGGCTGGGCTCCGCAACCGGATCAAGTCCTGAGAAACAAGCCCCCAGAGGCTTTCTGGATGAATTGAGGGTGCTCCGCCAAGTGCCGGAAGGCAGCCAGGACCGCGTGCGGCCTGGAGCCGGGATGAAGCGGGCGGAGACACGAAAGGAATTCTTGTTATGCCCAATCCGAAAAGGCGCCACTCGACGCGCCGGACCGCCAATCGCCGCTCTCACGATTTCTTGACCGCCGTGGGAGTCTCCGAGTGCCCCAGCTGCCACGAGAAGAAGCTGCCCCATCGCGCCTGCCCCAAGTGCGGAGCGTACAAGGGCCGAGCGGTTCTGGACGTTAAGGAAGCTGCCAAATAGTCAAAGCTCCCATGCTAACCGACATCGCACTTGACGCCGTTGGCTCCGACAAGGCTCCAGAGCCGGAGATCCGGGGGGCGATCCTTGCCTGCCGCGCTCTGCCTGTGCGGGTCCATCTGATCGGGCCCGAGGGGGAGTTGCGCGATCTTCTCGACGAATATCTTGAGAATGAAGAGCTGCCCATCGTCATCCACCATGCCTCGGAGCGCATCGGGATGGAGGAGAAGGCGGCCCACGCGGTGCGTACCAAGAAGGACAGCTCTCTGCGCGTGGGGCTAAAGCTGGTGCACGAGGGCAAGGCGGCCGGCTTTGTGACCGTGGGCAACACCGGCGCGGCCATGGCCACGGCCAAGATGGTGCTGGGCGCGCTGCCCGGCGTGGACCGTCCAGCCCTGGCGACGCCGATGCCTAGCTCCAAGGGCAACCCATGCGTGCTGCTGGACGTGGGCGCCAACGTGGACTGCAAGGCGCAGAATCTCGCTCAGTTTGCGGTGATGGGCGAGATGTATGCCCGCAGCGTGCTCAAGATCGACTCGCCGCGTGTCGGCCTGCTCTCCATCGGCGAAGAAGAGACCAAGGGCAACGAACTCACCCACGAGGCCTATCCGCTCTTCAAGGCGCTGCCAGTCAACTTCATCGGCAACGTGGAGGGCCGCGACATCTTCAGCGGCCGCGCGGACGTGATTGTCTGCGACGGCTTCGTAGGCAACGTGGCGCTCAAGACCAGCGAGGGAGTCGGACGCTTTGTGCGCGACGTGCTGCGCGAATCGCTCACCCGCACGGTCACCGCGCAGGTTGGAGCGCTGCTCTCGCGGCGGGCCTTCAACGACTTCCGCCGCCGCTTGGACTACACCGAGTACGGCGGGGCGATTCTGCTGGGGGTGCGGGGAGTGTGCATCATCGGCCACGGCTCCTCGAACGACCGCGCCATCTTCAACGGCATTCGCGTGGCTTACGAGTTTGCCAAGGCCGGAACCAACCAGCGCATCGAAGCCGAGTTTGCCAGCCGTCCCGCTCGGGTCAGCCATGCGGCCGGTTCAGCCCCACACGCCGATCCGGCGGCCAATCCCGATGCGACCATCCAATAGGCCAGCTTCGATAGCGGCCGGCTCCAGCGGCCCTTGCGCGTTGGATTCGTGGGTGCTTGGCCAACTGGCCTGCCCGGCCTGCCTGGGCGATCTCCGCATGGATGAGGCCCGGCTGATCTGCAACGGCTGTGGCAGCGCCTATCCGGTTGTGGATGGAATTCCGGTGCTGATTGCGGGGCGGGAGCAAACGCCAGGCTGACAGAAGGCGTCTTCAGCGCGGAGGATCGCGTCTGCCTGGCTGTCACCTTCAGCATCGGGTACCTGTTTCCTCCGCTCGGCTGCTTTGCCTAAAGAGTGGCAGAAAGGGCCTTCTTGCCCAAATATCTCGTTTTTACTCCGTGACCGTGGAACCGTAATTTGTGGGTTGCGGAGCTGTGCCGCGAATCTGCTCGATAAACAGCGGCACCTCTTTCCAAATCAGGTCACGCCTGAAGAGTTGAACATAATGCCCGCTGCCCTTGGCGATGATTCTGCGGCTACGCGTGGAAAGCTTCTTGAGGTCTTCTTGCATTTGGCTGAAGGCCTTCGCCAAATCAGCCGTCTGCTGAGCGGAGACCGGCAGGCGCATCGTTGTTACATCCTGTGAAAAGATCAATATCGGAAGTGCCCCGTATGGGCCGGTGTGAACTGTCTCGTGCCCCGACTGGTTGAAGCTGTCCATTTCGGCAGCCACGGCGTGGAAGGGAAAATCACAAAGGTCTTCTGCCTGCAATATCCCGGCCTGTCCTGTAGAGCCCGGCAGGTAGCCTGAGCACTGGCCCGTGAGTCGCGGAACTCCTGCTATGTACCGAGCCCTCAAGAGCAGCATCGAGAGCCATTGGCGTAGCCCCTTGGGATCCGCAGCTTTCACGGCGGGGTTCTCGTCCTGTAAGGGCGTGGAGACATCCACAAAGACGATTCCGGCAATATCTGCCGGATAGTGGGAGGCGTAATCGCGCATATAAAGTCCGGCGATGGAGTGCCCCATCAAAACTATGGGGCCGGTGACCTTGGCTTGGAGAAGCAGGCCGTGCAATTCGGCGGCAATATGGTCGGCGTCGCGCGGACCCGGCAGTGCTTCGCTCCAACCGTGCCCGGCTCGATCGTAGGAGCAGACGCGGGTGGTCTCCGAAAGAACTGGCTGAACCCCTCCCCAGGTCAGCGCATCGTCTCCAACTGCCGCATCCAGAATGATTGCGGGTGAGCCGCTGCCTGTGCAGTTCATGTGCATCCGGTGGCCATTGACGGTGTAAAAGGCTCCGGGACGAGGATTCGTTGCCCTGAAATGGTGACGGGCGATCGCGTTGAACGAACTGCTTCCCGCCACGGCAGCCGCCACAAGAACAACTATCGACAGAACGACGCACTCGACCACTTTCCGCCATATGCGGAAATTCTTTTTCCGGAGTAGGCGAATCCTGCGCGCACTCAACCACACCACCAGAATGCCTATCGCCAGAATGATTGCCGGCATGACAACATAATCGAAATCCACACCCCACCTCAGTCTTTCTGTTCACAACGATGCATTTCGTCTAAGCAGAATCCCGGTTCTTGCCAAGAACTCTTCGTCCAGCCCAAAAACTCGGCCGAGAACGGTACTTTTAGGCAAAGCCCCGCTCGGCAAGGATCGCAAGCCACTCCTCAGTGGTCACAAATCGATTACCTGGTTCGCTCTTGTCCCAAACCCACCAACCGCCCGCCATCTCATGCAAATGCTTCAGGCGGGACAAGTCGCGCTCTTCGATTCCGTCCCAGTCGAGTTCTCGGGCACCGGTCGTCAGCGCCTCCCATAGCGTGAATTCCAGATCGGTCATCTATCCGGCGCACCAGCAGTCCTCGCTGAGGTCGGACATCATCCGGAGAAGCGCTTCTTTGACAAGTTCCTCGTGTGTTGGGTGCTCATAGCTCATAGGGTGATTATCGGCGCATATCTTCGGGAGCGCCGAACAAACTGGCCAACTCGGACCCGGAAAGCGCCTCGGCGGCAAATGAGAAGGTCCCCTGATCGAGCGCTTCGCGAGCGCCGCGTATGACGGCCGTGAGAGCGGCCCGGCTAAAGGCGGCGCCCAGACTGATGCGGCGAACTCCCAAAGCTGCAAGCTCCGAGACTGAAAGCGCGGGCGCTCCCTTGAGTCCTACCAGCACGTTCACGGGTTTGCTGACCGAAGCACAGATAGATTGAATGTCTTCTGCGCGAGTGACTCCGGGGGCGAACAAAACGTCGGCGCCAACGGCTTCAAAGGCCTGCAAGCGACGAATGGTGTCGCCCAGATCGGGGCGGCTGTGGAGATAGTTCTCCGACCGGGCAACAAGCATGAAGGGGAAGGGCAGGGCACGGGCTGCGGCAGCGGCAGCGGCAATCCGTTCCACTGCATGATCGAAGTCGTAGATCGGATGCTCTCGATTGCCGGTCGAATCTTCAATTGACCCGCCTACAAGGCCGGCCGTCTCCGCCGCCAGGCGAATTGTCTCGGCAGCGGCCTCTGGACTGTGACCATAGCCGTTCTCGAGGTCGGCGGCAACGGGAAGCGAAGTAGCTTCCACAATGGATCGGGCATTGTCCAGGGCTTCCTTGCGGCTCACGCTTTCCGTTCGATCGCGCCGGCCCAGCGAGTTCGCTAGCCCGGCGCTGGTGGTGGAAAGGGCGGAAAATCCGAGACTGGTGAGTATGCGCGCTGTCCCCACGTCCCACGGGTTGGCCACCACGAGAATCTCAGGGCGCTGATGGAGGGCTTGGAACCACAAGGCTTTTTCGGTTTGAGTTGGCAAAAGTGCATCCTCCGTTCAGCAGAAGGGTCTTATCGCCGGTGATGGAAGGGCATCACGATCATCAGGGCGAAGCCGATGGCGGCGATGAGGGCCAGCGCGATCAGGCTGTAGATCAGCGTCAGGCTGAGCCCCTGCTGGGGCGAGTCTTTCGGATTGGACGCGGGACTGTCTGGCGGGCGCTCGGGATCACTCATACTTCAGGCTCTCCACGGGATCCATCTGGGCGGCGCGGGTGGCGGGCACGGTGCCGAAGATTACTCCCACCAGCGTGGCCGCAGTGAGGGCCACGACGACCGACCAGAACGAGACCGGTATGGCATAGTCGCTGAAGAAGCGGACCGACAGCGGCAGGGCGAGCCCCACAATCGTCCCCACGATCCCGCCAACTAGGGAAATAATGATGGCCTCGGAAAGAAACTGGAGCTTGATCTCGCGGCGGGTGGCGCCAAGGGCCTTGCGGATGCCGATCTCGCGCACCCGGGAGCGGACGTTGGCCAGCATGATGTTCATAATGCCCACGCCCCCAACGGCCAGAGTGACCGTGGCCACCAGGAACAGCACGGCGGTCAGAGCGTCGGCTATCTGCGCGGCCACGGTCAGCAACTGCTTGAGCGTCTGCGCCTTATAGACCGAGTTGGACCGGTGGCGCGACTGGACGATGCGCACGATGTCCTTTTGGGCGTCGGGCACCTCGTCCATGCTGCGCATGGAAAAATAAATCTGGTTTACCCTTTCGGTTCCCGTGAAGTATCGGGCTACCGAATAGGGAATCAGGATGGTCTGGTCCTGGATTTCCGATTGACCGAAGTCGTCTACGCTCTCTCTGAAAACGCCGATGATGGTGAAGGGAATGCCGCTGATCTCGAAGGTCTGGCCGGCGGCCGCATCCGGGCTGCCATACCTTTCCTTGGCGAAGACTTCGGTGACCACAGCGCACTTGATGTGGGCCAGGTCGTCTTCGTCGTCCAGGAAGCGGCCCACAGTTACAACCAGATTGCGGATGCTGCTGTACTGGGGGCTCACGCCCAGAACCAGCGTATCCTTCACCACGCCGCCTCCAAAGCTGATGCGATCGTGCATCTCCAGGACCGGCGAGGAGTACATCACGCCGGGCATTTGGGCGTCAACGGCCTTCTCGTCCTCGCGGGTGAGGTAGTCGTTGTAGCGCACGCGCTCCGCGGCTGTAACCCCGCCGCCGGCATATTCAAGCTCCACCGAGTTGGTGCCGATCTTCTGGATCAACTCCAGAATGTATTGCTTGCCCGTCATTCCGATGGTAACCACCAGGATGACCGAGGCGGTGCCGATGACCATGCCCAGCGCGGTGAGCGCAAAGCGCACCTTGCTGGCCCGAAAGCTGTCCACGGCCAGCTTGAGAATCTCGCTCATCAGCATGGTTCGGCGGGCGCTCAGGAGCGTTTCCTGAAAGGCGTGCTGGCGGGCCTGCTCGTGCGGATTGTGCGGATTGCCCGGAATGCTCGGATTCATTGGGTCCTGTCAGCGGGATGCGCCGTGCCGCCCCGCGGCTTCTGCAATCTTGGCCGCAACCGGGGGTTGCTCTGGTGACGGTCGCGTTCGCATCTCCCGGTCTTTACAGCCGCTTCAGCTTCTCGCCCCGTTTGACGAGCCGCGCCAGAGTCGTTAGCAAGCCCCTCCCGCGCCGGGTAGGACGAGAAGACCAGCGGGGATGCCCAACTGCCTTGGAGCCTCCATGGCAGCTCTCTCAATAGCTTACGCGAACCGCCGCGGAAATTCGTTCCATAGGCGCTTCCTTGCCCGCTTGGGCTTTGACCGCTTTCGTTCACCTGCACCGGCAGGACCGAAACCGGACCGTACGGCTTCGCGCGTAGAACCAATGCAATGCCATATGCAACCGAGAATGGTCTAGACTACAGGAAGGCGCGAAAGTGGCGGAATTGGCAGACGCACCAGACTTAGGATCTGGCGGAGCGATCCATGGGGGTTCGAGTCCCCCCTTTCGCACCATACTGATTGTGAATCACTTACACGCCAGTTCTGCTTTCCAATGACCCTTGGCCGACGGAGTTGGGAGCGTTGGCGTCAGTAGTGTTCCCCTGGTGAGGTCGGAGGCTATCGTTAGACCGCGCCGGCGCCTTTTGCCGCGGGATTGGCCGCTGCCGCGCCGCTTCCGTTCGGGAAGACGGGTATTCCATTCGGAGTGAGTGATTCGAACGGGATGTGCGCTCTGCGGGACCACAAAAAATGCGCTCCCTATAGCGCTGCAAACTCTTCGACGCACATTCCCGCAGGGGCCATCGAGACACGGCAGCCGGAATCCGGAACCGCCGCACGATGAATGGTGCAAGCCGGCTCACAATCATTTTAGCGCATAGTCAAGGACCGCAGATCCAGTGATCGGAAATGGCAGCGTAAGAATGGGGTTTGCAGAGAACGGCGCCGCAGTTGCCCCCCGTTCTTGATTAACGAGGGGCTTGAGCCCTGTCGGGCCGCGTCCCGCGCTGTTCAATCGGGACGGCCCAATCCCGCAATGGACCGAATCGGGCGCCGATGAACTGCGGGCCATTTTCGGGCCTGGCGCGGTCATTTCTGGCGGGGCGGGAGCCA